>CALMJH010000057.1 GCA_937864175.1 uncultured Burkholderiales bacterium | reverse complement strand
GGACTGAGCCATTCCAGGTCGGCAGGGTGGGGGGCGGGACTGTCGCCTGCCTTCAGACGCACAGCAAGGGCTTGCCAGGCCCGGGCCTCCTCGTCATCCTCTGCTAACTGCAACACGCCGGTGATCCCGGCCCAGGCTGTGCTGGGGTCATTCAAGTCCTCGCCGCCCAACTCCCCAATCCAACGCAGGGTGGTCTCTACCCCCCGTTGCATGAACTGGCTGGCCAGGTTCCAGTCCTTGGAGATAAACGGGTGAACAATGCCCACTGGATTGCCCGAGGCACCGGTGGCAGGCCGGTCGACCGCCTCAAAAGCAGTGATCTGCAGGCTGGTGGGGTTGGGCAAAGTCCCGGATTGGTCTTGCCCCCGGGCTGAATGTCTCTGGATGGCCAAGGCCCGAACCAGGCAGGCGCCAGCCAGTCCAAGACCGATGACCGCAATTCGTGGAAAAGACCGGCAAAATAGGGCATTCATCGACCAAACACTAGCGCATGTCCTCTAAAAACCAAATCTCGTTTCTAAGTCTTCTGCCCCGACTGGTCCTGGCCATCTTGAGCACCATTAGCCTGGTGATGGTGGTGGGCAGCCTGTCTGGCTGCAGCGACAACGCCTCCAAGAAGGCCGCGACCTTTGGCAGCATGGATGTCACCGGCGCCCCCTGGGGTCAGACCTTCTCGCTGCCCGATCTGGATGGCAAGACCGTTACCAACGCCAGCTTCCCGGGCAAGGTGACTGCGGTCTTTTTTGGATTTCTGTATTGCCCAGATGCCTGCCCCACCCACCTGACCAAGATGCAGGAACTCAAGAAACGTCTGGGTCCAGATGGCGACCGCCTTCAGGTGGTCTTCATCACGGTGGACCCCGAGCGGGACAAGCCAGAGCCTCTGAAGAAATTCCTGGCCTCTTTTGATCCCAGTTTTGTAGGCTTGCGTGGCAGCCGCGAGCAGACCGACGCCATTAGCAAAGACTTTCGGGTCTATGCCAAAAAGGTCGAGACCTCGGCCTCGAAAAAAGACCCCATGGCCTACACCATTGACCACACCACCTTTACCTATGTTTACGACACCAAAGGCGCACTGCGACTGGTGGTGCCCCATGACCTGGCCATTGAAAAACTCGAGGCCGACGTCCGCACCCTTCTGAGTCAGGCCAACTAGGTGAGCGTTCAGGCTACACCGCTCACTCTCTGGGCCTCGCTCAAGCTCTGGAGCGTGATTGGTTGGACCTCGTTTGGGGGGCCAGCCGCACAGATCGCCATGATGCAAGAGGAGTTGGTGGAAAAGCGCCGCTGGATCTCGCCCCATCGGTTTTTGCATGCCCTGAACTACTGCATGGTGCTGCCCGGCCCAGAGGCCCAGCAGCTGGCCACCTACATGGGCTGGCTGACCCACGGGCCAATGGGAGGCATTGCGGCAGGCATGCTGTTTATTCTGCCCTCGCTGCTGATCATGATTGCCCTGGGCTCGCTCTATGTGCTCTATGGCCAGATGCCCGAGGTCCAGGCCATGCTCTATGGCTTAAAGCCCGCGGTGCTGGCCATTGTGGTGGCGGCCTCGTTTCGGCTGGGTCAGAAGGTCTTAAATGGGCCGCTCTGGTGGGGTATTGCTGCCGGGGCCTTTGTTCTGTTGCTGCTGAAATTTAGCTTTGTAGCGGTGATTGTGCTGGCGGCCCTGACCGGCTGGCTGGCGTACTTGCTCTCGAAGACGCCCATCAAAGGCATGCCCAACAACATGGGCACGGCAAGCCCCGCCAACGCTGCCTATACCCAGAGCCCGGGTGAGGCCGAAGACGAGATTGCCCGCGAGCCCGAAGAGCCAGGGTATCTCATTGACGACCACACGCCATCGCCGGCCCATGCCAAGTCGGGCACCAAGCACCTGCTTACTGCCATCCTGACGGGCGTAGCCATCTGGGCCGTGGTCTTTGGGGTGATCCAGAGTTACCTGCCCAGTCTGCTCTCGGAGTTGGCTTGGTTCTTTACAAAGGTGGCCCTGGTAACCTTTGGTGGGGCCTATGCCGTGCTGCCTTACGTCTTTGATGTGGTGGTGGAAGACCGTCAATGGCTGACCGTGGCCCAGATGATGGATGGCCTGGCCTTGGGCGAGACCACCCCCGGTCCCTTGGTGATGGTCAATGCCTTTGTGGGCTTTTTGGCAGCTGCCGAAAACCTGGAACTCACCTATCTCAGCATCCCGGCCGCGGGCGCCCTGGGGGCCGTGGTAGTGACCTTCTTCACCTTCTTGCCGTCTTTTGTCTTTATTCTGGCTGGGGCCCCCTGGGTAGAGGCCAGCCGTCGTATTCCGTCGCTTATTGCCCCACTGACAGCGGTGAGTGCCGCGGTGGTGGCGGTGATTGTTGACTTGGGCCTTATCTTTGCGCAGCACATTCTCTGGCCCACCAGCGGGTATGCGCCGATGAGCATTCGAAGCCTGGACATTGTGGCGGCCATTATTTCTGCGCTGGCCATCCTGCTCATGCTGGTCTTTAAGGTGGGGATGATTCGCACCATGCTGGCCAGTATTGCCATGGGCCTGGTCGCCATCGCCCTTGGCCTGCAGTAAAGTGCTTGTGTGACCACACTCTCCATTCCGAAGCCACTGGGCCTCTTTGGCGGACGGTTTGACCCTGTCCACCGGGCCCACCTGGCCATGGCCCAGGCTGCGGCGGACCAGCTGCAGCTCGAAGAAATCCGTTGGATTGTGACGGGTAGTCCCATTCACAAGCCTGCGGTGGCGGGCGCCCAGAACCGGCTGCGCATGACGGCCCTGGCCCTGGAGGAGCTGGGCGACACCCGCATGCGTCTAGATGACCGAGAGATTCGGGCTGATGAGTTGGGCCAGTCCAATGCCACCTACAAGACCATCGAGACGTTTTTACATGACGACCCAGACCGGCCACTGATTTGGATTTTGGGTGAGGACCAGTTCAGCCACTTCACGGGCTGGCAGCATTGGGACTGGCTGATTCAGAACATGGCCCTGGCGGTCTGTGCCCGTCCCGGCAGCGAAGAGACCCGGGACGAACGGCAGCTGAGGGAGCAGGGTGCCAGCATTGTGCGGTTTTACATGCCTCTGGATGCCCTGTCGTCCACCCACATTCGACAGTCTATTTCGACTGGGACCGTGATTCCCGGCATGCTGCCGCGGTCGGTGGCAGACTACATTGCTGAGCATGCGCTCTATCGTTAGACCCACCGCCTAAGAAACCCCAAGGAGACCAAGCTGGAACTCGCCAAACTTCAGTATGTGATTGTGGATGCCCTGGAAGACATGAAGGGCCAGGACATCACCGTTTTTGATGCCACCCCCATGACGGCCCTCTTTGACCGAGTGATTATTGTCAGTGGTACCTCGAATCGACAGACCCGGTCGCTTGCGAAAAATGTGCACGACAAGGTGAAGGAAAACGGCGGTCAGGTCTATGGCATGGAAGGCGAGGAGACTGGCGAGTGGGTGCTGGTGGACTGCGGGGATATTGTGGTTCACATCCAGCAGCCGGCTATTCGGGAGTACTACCGGCTGGAGGACATCTGGGGCGAGAAGCCTGTGTCAATGGAAGATGTGATTCGGGGCTTTAGGCGCAAGGGGCCAGCGAAGAAAGCGGCTGCGAAGAAGGCAGCTGCGACCAAGGCAGCTGCGACCAAGGCCGGTACTAAGCCTGCAGCACCGAAGGCTGCCGCCGAGAAAAAGCCCGCTGCAAAGAAAGCGGCTGCGACCAAAAAGCCTCCGGCGAAGAAACCCGTCGCTAAAAAGCCCGCCGCGAAGAAGCCGGCCACCAAAAAACCCACCACCAAGAAATAAGCCCCATGAAGTCGCTTGAGGAATTCCTGTCTGGCAGCGGCGCACCCGCCGATCTTCAACAGCTTGTGCTGGTACTGGCCAAGACCTGTGGCGAGATTGGCGCCAAGGTGCGCCTTGGTGCCCTGGCGGGCGTCTTGGGCGAGGCTGGCTCTGACAACGTGCAGGGCGAGCATCAGAAGAAGCTCGATGTGATTGCCAATGACCTGCTGGTCGATGGGCTGTCCTCAGCCAGAGTTGCTGTGGCGCTGGGGTCTGAGGAGATGGACCATGCCATTGTGGTGCCGGGCGGTGCGCCTTATTTGGTGGCCTTCGACCCCCTCGATGGCTCCTCCAATATTGATGTGAATGTCTCGATTGGCACCATCTTTTCGGTGCTGCCGGCCCCCAAAGGCAAGACCCCAGGGGATGAGGATTTTCTGCAGCCTGGTGAACGCCAAGTGGCCGCAGGCTATGTCGTCTACGGGCCTAGCACCGAGCTGGTCTTTAGTCTGGGCAGCGGCGTGCAGGCCTTTACTCTGGACCACGCGGGTCGCTGGCTGATGACCGTTGAGCGCATGAATATTCCCGCGGCCGCGAAGGAATATGCCATTAACGCGTCGAACAGCCGGCATTGGCAGCCGCCTGTCCAGCGCTATGTCGGCGAGTTGTTGGCCGGCAAGACCGGGCCTCGCGCCAAAGACTTCAATATGCGGTGGGTGGGCAGCATGGTGGCCGATGTCCATCGCATTCTCTGTCGCGGTGGGGTCTTCATGTACCCGGCGGATCTGCGGGAGCCGGACAAGCCTGGCAAGTTGCGACTGCTCTACGAGGCCAACCCCATGTCATTTCTGGTGGAGCAGGCCGGTGGGGCCTCGACCAACGGCCATGAGCGGATTTTGAGTCTGCAGCCCACCAAGCTCCATGAGCGGGTGGCGGTGTTCCTGGGCGCCAAAGAAGAAATCGATTTGGTGACGGGGTATCACGGGTAGGGTTGGTCTTGCCGTGGGTCTTTTAGACCTTGTAGTACCCCCGATACCAATCCACAAACTTCTGAATGCCGTCCCGTAGCGGCGTGTAGGGCGCAAAGCCCGTTAACGATTTCAGTGCGTCCGTATTGGCATAAGTGGCGGGCACGTCGCCAGGCTGCATGGGCATGAGCTTCTGTTTGGCCTTGAGGCCCAGTGCGTCCTCGATGGCTGCGATAAATTCGGTGAGTGGCTCCGGATGGTGATTGCCAATGTTCAGCACCCGGTGGGCGGCCATCTTCTCGAAGGCAAAGTCTTGGCCGGCCGAGTCGGTTGTGGTGGGTGGATTGTCCAGCGAACGAATCACGCCCTCGACAATGTCATCAACAAAGGTGAAGTCCCGCTGCATCTGGCCATGGTTGTAGACCTCGATGGTCTCGCCAGCCAAGATGGCCTTGACGAACTTGAAGGCCGCCATGTCGGGCCGACCCCAGGGCCCATACACCGTGAAGAAGCGCAGGCACGTCATGGGGATACCAAACAGGTGGCTGTAGGTGTGACCCATGAGCTCATTGGCCTTTTTAGTCGCGGCATAGAGCGAGACCGGATGGTCGACGGACTGCTCTTCTGAAAACGGCAGGGTCTTGTTGCCACCATAGACACTGGAGGAACTTGCGTAGACCAGGTGAGGTCCGGTGCCGTTGTCCTGCTCGGTCAGGCCGCGAGCACTGCGCTGATGTCGAACGCCTTCCAGTATGTTCAGAAAGCCAGTGATGTTGCTGTCGATGTAAGCATGCGGGTTGGTCAGTGAATAGCGCACGCCGGCCTGGGCGGCGAGATGAACCACGCCGTCAAACGAGTGGTCAGCGAATAGCTTTTGCATGGCCGACTGGTCCTCAAGGCTGGCCTTGACGAAGGCGAAGTGCTCAAAGCCATTGCACCCAGAGAGACGATGGAGTCGGGCCTCCTTGAGGCTGGGGTCGTAATAGTCGTTGAGGTTGTCTAGGCCAACGACGGCATCGCCGCGGGCCAGGAGCCGTTCGCTGACGAAGTTGCCGATGAAGCCAGCCGCGCCGGTGACAAGGAATTTTTTCATGAGTACGCGCTCTCGCCCAATTTCAGCCAATCCTGGGGCTGAATGGTCTGATACAGCTGGGCCTCTGGGCTGCCGGGCTCGGGATGCCAGTCGTAGCGCCACTTCACGATGGGAGGCATGCTCATTAGGATGCTCTCGGCCCGCCCACCACTCTGCAGACCAAAGTGCGTGCCACGGTCATAGACCAGGTTGAATTCCACATAGCGGCCGCGTCGATAGGCCTGGAAGTCACGCTCACGCTCACCGTAGGGCGTGTCACGACGCCTCTGGGCAATGGGCAGGTAGGCTTTTACCACCGAGTCGCCGACGGCCTGGGTCATGGCAAAGCTCTGCTCAAAGCCCAGTTCTGCGAAGTCATCGAAGAAGACGCCGCCGATACCGCGGGCCTCGCCTCGATGCTTCAGGTAGAAGTACTCGTCACACCACTTCTTAAAGCGTGGGTAGAGCCCATCGCCGAAGGGAGCGAGCGCCTGCTGGCAGGTCTGATGGAAATGCACCGCATCTTCCTCAAACGGGTAATAGGGCGTGAGGTCCATGCCGCCTCCAAACCACCAGATGTCCTCTTCACCAGCCTTTGTGGCCTTGGCCACCAGTACACGCACATTGGCATGCACTGTGGGCACGTAGGGGTTGCGGGGGTGGAAGACTAACGAGACGCCAATGGCCTCAAAGCCTCGGCCAGAGAGCTCGGGCCGGGCGGCGGTGGCCGACGGTGGTAGACGATCGCCGCGGACATGCGAGAAGCCCACGCCGGCACGCTCCATCAGCTTGCCTTCTTCCAAAATGCGGGAACGACCGTTGCCGCGCAGGGGTGAGTGCTCTTCTTTGGTCCAGGCATCTTCGACAAAAGGCTTGCCGTCTTCCTGGCTGATGGCGCCGGTGACGCGGTCTTGCAGACCCATGAAGTAGTCGCGCAGCCGGTTGATGTCGATGGACATGGAGTCTCCCTATCTATTTTTTATTGTGCCTGGAACTGCCACTGGCCATTGACGGATGCGCGGCTAACGCGGCCTGCGTGCCAGAGGAAATTCATGTGGGCAATGGTCTCGCCCATGGCGAAGGTGAACTGGTGAAAGTCTAGCTCGCGAGGAAACAAGACCGGCAGCACCTGGGCGCAGGTCCTGGGCGTCTGGCAGGCCTGCAGGGCGTCGGCCATGCGGGCATCGTGGTGATCGATGAGCTGTTGCACACGGGTGTGGATGCCGCCTAGGTCACCGGCCATGCTGGGCCCACCGAACGGACGCCCGTGGCTGGGCAGCACCAGGGTCTTGGTGGGCAGGTCTCGAAAGAGTTTGATCGATGACAGGTAGTTGCCCAGAGGGTCGCCGTCTGGCTCGTGGGCCCAGACCGACATATTGGTGGAGATGCGCGGCAGCAGCATGTCTCCGGAGATGAGTAGGCTTTTGTCGGCGCAGTAGAGCGAGGCATGCTCAGGGGAGTGGCCATAGCCGGGAATCACCCGCCAGTCGCAGCCGCCCATCTGAAAGGTCTGGCCACCGAGCAGCCGTTTATAGCGCTGCGGCACCCGTGGCACTAGGCCCGTGAAATAGTCTTTGCGCTGAAGCGTCTTCTGATAGTCCTCTTCGCTGGTCATGCCATGACGCTTGAAGTGCTCGGCCATGGTGGCACGCGGACCATCGGGCGCGGCCTCGGTCTCGTTGACCATGCCCCTGGAGGCAAAGATGCGACCGGTGCTGTACTCCCCCAGCGTCATCCACAGGGGAGCCTCCCAGGCGCCTTCTGGGTGAGGCCCGGTATTGGCTGCTGGGCTGTCTTCACCCTCCCACATGCCTTCGGTGAGCCAGTAGGCCAGGCCCATGTGGTCAGGGTGCATGTGCGTGCAAATCACGCGAACGATGGGCTTGCCGTCGAAAAACTGGTCTTTGATTTGTCGCCAGAGGGCCTTGGTCTGGACGGTGGAGACGCCCGTGTCGATCACGGTGAAGCCTTCAACCCCCTCGAAGCGGTCCTCAATGAGCCAGAGGTTGATGTGGTCCAGGGCGAAGGGCAGTGGCATGCGCAGCCACCAGACGCCCGGTGCAATAGCCGTCCGCTGGCCGGGCTGAGGAATGTCTAAGACTGGGTAGTGGATCTGGGCTTCAGCGGGGTTCATGCCCAGATTTTAGGCTGATCACGTCAGCACAGCCTGCAAGGG
>CALMJH010000056.1 GCA_937864175.1 uncultured Burkholderiales bacterium | reverse complement strand
TCCCAGATCCGAAAAGGTATCTTTTAAGTTGCCATGACCATAGAATATCGAATCGTTGAAGCACTGAACGACGGTAGGCGCAGCCCATTCGGACAATGGTTCGCCCGACTGGACACATTGCACGCGGTGAAAGTCAGATCTGCCATCGCAAGACTCGAGGCAGGGAACTTCTCAAATGTCTCTTGGATACGGGGTATTGGTGAATATCGAATCGATTGGGGTCCGGGACTCCGAATCTATTTCGCACTAGAGAGTCGATGTCTCATCGTGCTCCTGGGAGGCGGAAGCAAGAGGCGACAGCAAGTTGACATCGAGTCCGCAATTGCAGTCTGGAAGGCCCACAAAAAGAGAGTGACCCAAGACAACAAGGACTAATAAATGGCATTAACCCGCGAATTCCGACAGACCGTGATGGCAAGGATTCAAACTGAGCCTGAATTTGCGATTGCCCTTTACCAAGAGGCGATCGAATTATTCCTGAGTGGCGAACCCGAAGCGGCTAAGAACATTCTTAGAGATCTCGTGAATGCGACGATTGGGTTCGAGGCTCTCTCGCAGGCAATCTCCACGCCCCCCAAAAGCCTTCATAGAATGCTCTCCCAGGCTGGTAATCCAACCATGAGCAAACTCTCGGCGATTTTTGCAGCCCTAAGAGAGGCGATTCAGAAACAAATTGGGACACCTATCCCCAATTAAGAACCGCCCTACAAAATATCGGCTGCGAAATCGGCAAGTCGGCTGCGCTCACCACGCTGCAGCGTGACGTGGCCACCATGAGACCAGCCCTTGAAGCGATCCACCGTGTAGGTCAGGCCCGAGGAACCCTCTGTCAGGTAGGGCGTATCAATCTGCGCAATGTTGCCCATGCAGACCACCTTGGTACCCGGTCCCGCACGGGTGATCAGCGCCTTCATCTGTTTCGGCGTCAGGTTCTGGGCCTCATCAATAATTAGAAACTTGCTGATAAACGTTCGGCCCCGCATGAAGTTCATCGACTTCACCTTGATGCGTGACTTAATCAAGTCGGTGGCAGCCGATCGGCCCCACTCGCCGCCCACGCCGCTGCCTTTGTTGAGCACCTCAAGGTTGTCTTCCAAAGCACCCATCCAGGGCTGCATCTTCTCTTCCTCGGTACCCGGCAGAAAGCCAATGTCCTCTCCAATGGAGACAGTCGCCCGCGTCACGATGATCTCGCTGTAGACCTTGGTCTCCAGCGTCTGGGCGAGACCAGCGGCCAGGGCCAGCAGGGTCTTGCCGGTGCCGGCTTGTCCTAACAGGGTCACAAAGTCGATTTCGGGATTCATGAGCAGCGACAGTGCAAAAGCCTGCTCACGGTTGCGCGCCGTAATGCCCCAGACCGCATTTTTACTGTGGCTGTAGTCACGCAGCACCTGCAAGACGGCGGTCCGGCCGGTGATCTCGGTGACTGTGGCATGCAGGGGCGTTGCACTCTCGTCCCAGAGGAATTGGTTGACATGGAAACCGGTGCACAGGGGGCCCGTCACTCGGTAGAAGGTGGTGCCACCTTGCTGCCAAGACTCCATGTTCTTGCCGTGGGTCTCCCAGAAGTCGGCGGGCAGCTGAAGGCTGCCGGTATAGAGCAGGTCTGCATCATCGATGACCTGGTCGTTGAAGTAGTCCTCGGCCCCCAGGCCCATGGCATGGGCCTTGATGCGAATGTTGATGTCTTTGGAGACCAAGACAATCTCGCGCTGCGGATACTTGGCCTTGAGTGCACGGACCACACCCAGAATGAGATTGTCGGCCTTGAAGGTGGCCAGTCCTGCAATGGCCGGCATCTCCAGCTGCTCGGTCTGGAAATAGAGCCGTCCGGTGGCATCGCTGTGGCCAATGCCATCCAATCCAATGCCGCGATCCAGATGCTGCTCGCCGCCTGACTGGGCCTCGATGAGGGCATCAAGATTACGGGAGACGGTTCGCACGTTGCGGGCCACCTCGCTCATGCCCTTCTTGTGACCGTCGAGCTCCTCAAGGGTAGTCATAGGCAGGTAGACGTCATGCTCCTCGAACCGAAAGAGGCTCATGGGGTCGTGCATGAGGACATTGGTGTCCAGCACAAAGATCTTCTTGGGACCAGAGGGGCCTTTTTTCTTGTGCTTGGTCGCACCCTGCGTGGCCACGGGCCGGTCTTCCCGGGCGCTTGTCGTGGCCGCTGGGGGGCGCTTGCCGGACAGAGGCGCTGCAGGCGCGGGCGGGGCGACGACTCGGGCGGCAGGGCGGGCAGGGCGACCCGACAGGCCGGTGGGTCCCGAAGGCCCCTGGGTGTCGGCAACCTCCTCAACGGCCTTGACCGCTTTTTTGGGGCGGGCGGCCTTGGCCAGAACGGCCTCGTCGAGTTTTAGGCTGGTGGCGGGTTTGGTCGGGGCCTTGGGCAGGGGCATCGGTCTCTGGATCCTCTGGGAGTCGTGGAGTGGGAGAAGTGTCTGGTGTTGGGTTGTTTGGGGTTGGACAGGTGGGTCTATTGGTTCAGGGCCCGGGCAGCACCCAGAACCTCCTCGACATGGCCAGGCACCTTGACGCCTCGCCACGCCTTGGCCAAAACCCCCTTGGCATCAAACAAAAAGGTGGAACGCTCGATGCCTTGGACAGCCTTGCCGTAGAGGTTTTTGGTCTTGATCACATCGAAGGCGCGGCAAAGCGTCTCGTCGGTGTCGGCCACCAGTGCCATGGACAGCTGGTACTTGGCGATGAACTTCTGGTGGGAGGCCAGGCTGTCGCGAGACACCCCGATGACCTGCGTGCCGGCAGCCAGGAAGTCTGCATGGGCAGCAGAGAAGTCCTGGCCCTCGACCGTGCAGCCCGGCGTGTCGTCTTTGGGATAGAAATAGACCACCAGCTGACGGCCAATGTAGGCCGACAGGTCAATGGAGCCCAGGGTGGTCTGGATGGGCAGCGAGGGCAGTCTATGCAAGTTGCTCATGGGGCTCTGACTCTCCTAGGAAGAAAAGGGCCGCCACACGGCGTCCCTCGGTGACCAACAGGTTGTATGTGCGACAGGCCGCCTGGGTGTCCATGGATTCCACTCCCACCGGGGCCAATGCGCTGGCCTCATCGGCAAACTCGTCCTCGAGGCTGCGGCCCATCAGGGCAGCAGCCAGTTCTGGGCGCAGCAGCGCTCCCCGACGGCCGGTCCCCACGATCAGTAGCTGAGGCTGGGTGGTGCGAATGCCACGCAGGATTTTGGAGGTCAGGTCTTTGAACTGAGGGCAGGGTGCCGGCAGGGGGGCGGCATCAGGGAGAAGCAGCACCGATTCGTGCCAGGCCTGGCCGTTGAGCGAGATGGACTGGTTGTCGTAGCCCGTGACAAGGGTGACGAAGGCACCACCAGCGCTGCTGGGGGGGGTGTCAGCCTGCAATTTCGTCACCATTGGCGATGAGACTAGCAGAGTTTTGTGACTTTTTTGACGGGCCCGCTCTAGGCTAAAGTACTGGTTTTACCCAATTTTTCACCTCCCTCCAGAGATTCCGACCGCCATGAAGCCCTTTCCGCGCATTGAACGCCTGCCTCCCTACGTGTTTAACATCACCGGGGAGCTCAAAATGGCGGCCCGGCGCAGGGGCGAAGACATTATTGATATGAGCATGGGCAACCCCGACGGGCCCACGCCACCGCATATTGTCGAAAAACTGGTCGAGGTGGCCCAAAAAGAGCACACCCACGGCTACTCCGTCTCCAAGGGCATTCCGCGACTGCGCAAGGCCATCACCAACTGGTACCAGAGCCGCTACGGCATTAGCCTAGACCCCGAGTCCGAGGCCATCGTCACCATTGGCTCCAAAGAGGGCCTGGCCCACCTCATGCTCGCTACTCTGGACAAGGGCGACACCGTGCTGGTGCCCAACCCGTCCTACCCCATTCATATCTATGGGGCCATCATTGCCGGCGCCGACATCCGCAGCGTGCGCATGACCAGCGACGTTGATTTCTTTGCCGAGCTCGAGCGGGCAATCCGTGAGTCGATTCCAAAGCCCAAGATGATGATCCTGGGCTTTCCCAGCAACCCCACTGCGCAGTGTGTCGAGCTTGAGTTTTTTGAGCGGGTGGTGGCCCTGGCCAAAGAGCACGACATTCTGGTGGTCCATGACTTGGCCTACGCTGACATCACCTTCGATGGCTACAAGGCGCCCTCCATCATGCAGGTGCCCGGGGCCCGAGACGTGGCCGTTGAGTTCTTTACCCTGTCTAAGTCCTACAACATGGCGGGCTGGCGAATTGGCTTTATGGTGGGCAACAAGCAGCTGGTCAGTGCCCTGGCCCGCATCAAGAGCTACCACGACTACGGCACCTTCACGCCCATTCAGGTGGCCTCGGTCATCGCCCTGGAAGGTCCCCAGGAGTGTGTCGAGGAGGTGCGTCAGAGCTACCAGCGCCGCCGCGATGTCTTGGGCAAGGGCCTCATCGAGGCGGGCTGGCCGGTCGAGATTCCCAAGGCCTCCATGTACATCTGGGCCAAGATTCCCGAGGCGTACATGCACATGGGTTCGCTGGAGTTTGCCAAGAAGCTGCTCATCGAGGCCAAGGTCGCCGTCTCGCCTGGGATTGGCTTTGGCGAATATGGCGACACCCACGTCCGCTTTGCCCTGATTGAAAACGAGCACCGCATTCGTCAGGCCGTCCGTGGCATCAAAGACATGTTCAAAAAAGACGGGCTCATCAAGATGCCCCAAGAAGAAGGGTCTGACCAATGACGGGTTCAAAGACTGCCCAACGCCCCCTGCGGGTGGGCCTTGCAGGACTGGGCACCGTGGGCGGCGGCACGCATGCTGTCCTCACTCGCAATGCCAGCGAGATTCGGCGCAGGGCAGGCCGTGCGGTTGAGCTAGCCGGACTGGCCGATCTAGACCAGGCCAAGGCCAACTCAATGGCCCAGGCGGTAGTGGCGGCCGGACAGCCCGCGCCAAAGGTCTACACCGATGCACTGGCCATGGCCGCAGACCCCAACATCGATGTGGTGGTGGAACTCATCGGCGGCTATGGCTTTGCCAAGTCCCTGGTTCAGGCGGCCCTGGCCAACTGCAAGCATGTGGTCACCGCCAACAAGGCCCTGCTTGCGGTCCATGGCAACGAACTCTTTACCCAGGCCCAGGGCCAGGGGGTCAGCATTGGGTTTGAGGCGGCAGTCGCCGGTGGCATCCCCATTATCAAGGCCCTAAGAGAGGGACTTACCGCCAATCGTATCGAGTGGGTGGCCGGCATCATCAACGGCACCACCAATTTCATCCTGTCGGAGATGCGAGACAAAGGCCTGTCCTTTGCCGATGTCCTGGCCCAGGCCCAGCGGCTGGGTTATGCCGAGGCCGATCCCACCTTCGACATCGAGGGCGTGGACGCAGCCCACAAAATTACGCTGCTCTCGGCCATGGCCTTTGGCATGCCGGTGAAATTTGAGAAGGCCCACATCGAGGGCATCACCAAGCTGCAGTCCCAAGACATCCGCTACGCTGAGCAGCTGGGCTATCGCATCAAGCTGCTGGGCATCACCAAGCGCAGGGCCAACGGCGTGGAGCTGCGGGTTCATCCCACGCTTATTCCTGAAAAACGCCTCATTGCCAATGTCGAGGGCGCCATGAATGCCGTGCTCGTCAAAGGCGATGCGGTGGGCCACACCCTGTATTACGGCAAGGGCGCAGGCAGCGAGCCCACGGCCAGTGCGGTGGTGGCCGACTTGGTGGATTTGGCCCGTGGCCTAGAGGCCCCTGCGGCCGACCGGGTGCCCCACCTGGCCTTTCAGCCCGACCAGCTCAGTGACTTGGCGGTCTTGCCCATTGCCGAGATCGAGTCAGGCTATTACCTGCGACTGCGAGTGGCTGATCAGCCCGGAGTCCTGGCCGACATCACCCGCATCCTGGCCGACAGCGGCATTTCCATCGATGCCTTTATTCAGCGCGAGCCCGCCGAGGGCGAGGACCAGACCGACGTCATTCTGCTGAGCCACGTCTGCCTGGAGCGGCAGATGCGTCTGGCGATTTCTCACATCGAACAACTGGCCACTGTGCTGGCCCCCGCCACAGTCCTGCGGGTGGAGACCTTTGCATGAGTCTTCAGTACCGATCCACTCGCAGTGAGACGGTGCTAGGAGGCTTTACAGACATCCTGCTCGAGGGCCTTGCGCCCGATGGCGGCCTGGCGATGCCGGCCAGCATGCCCCAGGTCTCGGCCCAGGAGTTGGCCGACTGGTCTGGCCTGAGCTACCCACAGCTAGCGGCCCGGGTCATTCATCGGTTTGCCGATGACCTGTCTTTTCAAGACATCGAGCGACTTGCAGCCGCGGCCTACACCGAGCAGACCTTCCATTCACGGGCCATTGCGCCGCTCTCACCACTTGGAGTCGAGCAGGGCGCGCCTCTGGCTTTGCTAGAGCTCTCCAATGGTCCGACGCTAGCCTTTAAAGACATGGCCATGCAGATGCTGGGCCAGCTCTTTGAAGAGGTCCTGACTCGTCGGGGCCAGACGCTCAACATCCTGGGCGCCACCAGCGGTGACACGGGCAGTGCGGCCGAGTACGCCATGCGGGGCAAGAGCGCCGTCAAGGTCTTTATGCTCTCGCCGCAGGGGCGCATGAGTGAGTTCCAGCGGGCGCAGATGTATTCCTTGCAAGACGCCAACATTCAGAACTGGTCGGTGCCTGGCAGCTTTGATGACTGCCAAGACATGGTCAAGGCCGTCTCGGCCGACCTGGCCTTCAAGGCCCAGTACCGAATCGGCACGGTCAACTCCATTAACTGGGCCCGCATCACCGCCCAGGTGGTCTATTACTTTGCAGGCTACTTCCAGGCCATCTCCCACTATGGCCGCAGGCTGGGCGACGCAGTGGCCTTTAGTGTGCCGTCGGGCAACTTTGGCAATGTCCTCTCGGGCTTTGTTGCCAAGTCGATGGGCCTGCCCATCTCCCGCCTGGTGGTGGCCACCAACGAGAACAACGTCTTGCATGAGTTCTTCCAGACGCTGGTCTACCGGCCCCGTGGCTCGGCAGAGACCTTCGTCACCAGCAGTCCCAGCATGGACATCTCCAAAGCCTCGAATTTCGAGCGCTATGTCTTTCAGATGCTCGATGGCGATGCCAAGGCCCTTGCCCAACTCTGGCAGCAGCTGGCCTCGACGGGCCAGTTCAGCCTGGCGGACCATCCCACTGCACGCGCCAGAATTCAGGCCTCGGGCCTGGTCTCGGGTCAGAGCAGCCACGCCCAGAGGCTAGCCGCCATTGCCGACATCGATGCCCGGTACGGCCGGGTCATCGACCCCCACACCGCCGATGGCGTGAACGTGGCCCGTCAGTTCCTGCGCGACGGTGAGCCCATGCTGGTGCTGGAGACGGCCCTGCCAGCCAAGTTTGGCGAGACGATTCAGGAGGCCCTTGGCCGGCCAGCGCCTCGTCGGGCAGGCCTGGAGAACCTGGAATCACTTCCCCAGCGGGTGGTCAGCATTACCCAAGAGGTGGGCGCCTTGAAGTCGCGCATCGCCGACCAGGCCCTGGTCTAGGCAGGCCACGATGAAGAGCCTTGATGACGCACTCTGGGCTTTAATCGAGCGGGCGCCATCGCCGCCGGCCGTGGAGTCGGTGGCACTGGGCCAGGCGCTGGGCCGTGTGCTGGCCGAGTCCGTGGCCGCCCCCTTCGATGTGCCCGCCTTCGACAACAGCCAGATGGACGGCTATGCCGTTCGCCTGGCCGACCTGCAGGCCGATGCCTCTGGCAACACCAGTCCACTGCCCATCGGCGCAAGAATCGCAGCCGGAGACCCGCTCACCACGCTTCCCCCCGAGAGCGTGGCCCGCATCTTTACGGGTGCTCCCATTCCTGCAGGGGCCGATGCCGTCATCATGCAAGAGCAGGCTGCCTTGCAGCCAGACGGGCGTGTGGTCTTCTCTGCAATACCACCCTTGGGCGAGAACATTCGGCCTCGGGGTGGGGACCTGGCCACCGGCCAGACCGTGCTCTCGGCGGGCATCCGGCTCTCGGCAGCCGACCTGGGCCTGCTGGCCTCGGTGGGCCATCCGGCAGTGCGCGTCTACAAGCCTCTTCGGGTTGCGGTCTTTTCTAGCGGCAACGAACTGCGCCAGCCCGGACAGGCCCTGGGCTCGGGCCAGATATACGACAGCAACCGGCCCATGGTCATGGGTCTGGTCGCAGGCCTGGGCTGCGAGGTCTCTGACCTGGGCTGCCTGCCAGACCGCTTCGAGGTGACCCGCGACGCTCTGGCCGCAGCCGCCCAAGACCACGACATCATCCTGACTTGCGGTGGTGTCTCGGTAGGCGAAGAAGACCACATCAAGGCAGCCGTCCAAGACCAAGGCGAGCTCGACCTCTGGAAGGTGGCCATCAAGCCAGGCAGGCCCTTTGCCCACGGACGCATTGGCCAGGCCCACTTCATGGGCATGCCCGGCAACCCGGTCTCGGCCTGGGTCACCTTTGTGTTGTTGGTACGGCCCTTTGTCTTGAAGGCCAGTGGCCTGGCCGACCCCATGCCCGAGGCTGTCTGGCTGCAGGCCGGATTTGACTGGCCCAAGCCCGACTCCCGACAGGAGTTTCTGCGGGCCTGGATTGACGACGAGGGCAGGGTGGGCATTCATGCCAAGCAAAACTCCCAGCTGCTGTCGTCGGTCTCGGGCTCCCGCGGCCTGGTGGAGATCCCCGCCAAAACCCCAATTCAAAAGGGTGATCAGGTCCGCTACTTTGGGTACCCTGGGCTGCTCACCTAAAAGCCCCTGTCTCTAAAGGACTCCGCATGCCGGCTATTGAACTCAGACTCTTTGCCCTTCTGCGCGAGCAGACCGGCGTCGACCGCCAGTCGCTGCAGACTGCAGCGGCGACCCTGGGGGACTTGCGTCAGGAGTTGGTGGGCCGGGGTGGCCCCTGGCAGGCCCTGGCGGACTCGGGGCGTATTCGCGGCGCTGTAAACCAGGCCCTTGCACCGGAGTCCCAGGCCCTGGCCAACGGCGACGAGGTGGCCTTTTTCCCTCCGGTGACGGGCGGCTAACATGGCAGCCCAGCCCTCGCCGCGGGTCGAGATCTACGAGCATGACTTTGACGTCAGCACTGAGCTGCGGGCTCTGCGCACCCTGGCCTCGGGCGCGCCTGACACCCGGGTGGGTGCGGTGGCCAGCTTTGTGGGCACGGTGCGCGACCTCAACCAGGGCGATGCGGTTCAGATGCTCACCCTTGAGCACTACCCAGGCATGACCGAAAAGAGCATCGAAGACATTCTGGACCAGGCCGCCGACCGCTGGCCGCTCTTTGGCCTGAAGGTGATTCACCGCGTCGGCCCACTCCAGCCCTCGGACCAAATCGTCTTTGTGGGCGTCACCAGTGCCCACCGCGAGGCGGCCCTGGCGGCCTGCGCCTTTGTCATGGACTACCTCAAGACGCTGGCGCCATTTTGGAAGAAAGAGGCCCTGCCGGGCCAGACGAGCCGTTGGGTCGATGCCCGAGAGACCGACCAGCAGGCGGCCGAACGCTGGAAGTCTTGAATTTCGGCCAACGGCCCCCACCTATCTGAGTAACCCGTGGCACTCATGGCCACACCCTGATCAAAGGACACTCAGATGCGTTTAGACAAGCTCACCACAGGATTCCAGCAGGCCCTGGCCGATGCCCAGAGCCTGGCACTCGGCCAGGACAATCCCGCCATTGAGCCGCTTCACCTGCTGCTCGCACTCTTGGAGCAGGCCGACGGACCAAGCCGCTCGCTTCTGTCGCGGGCCGGGGTGAACGTCCAGAAATTGACGGCTGCCGCCCGCACTGGTCTGGAGCGACTGCCCAAGGTCCAGCAGGCCTCCGGTGACATCCACATTGGCTCGGAGCTGCAACGGCTGCTCAACCTCACCGATCGTGAGGCCAGCAAGCGCGGCGACCAGTTCATTGCCAGCGAACTCTTTTTGTTGGCCCTGGCCGATGACAAGTCCGACGTTGCCAAGCTCTTGCGGGACCATGGCCTGTCGCGCAAGAACCTGGAACTCGCCATCGATGCGGTTCGCGGCGGAACGGGCGTGGACTCCGCGGACGCCGAGGGCCAGCGCGAGGCCCTGAAGAAATACACCATCGACCTGACCGAGCGGGCCTTGGCCGGCAAGCTCGATCCCGTCATTGGACGAGACGATGAGATCCGCCGCTGCATCCAGATTCTTCAGCGTCGAACCAAGAACAATCCTGTGCTCATTGGCGAACCTGGCGTGGGCAAGACCGCCATTGTCGAGGGCCTGGCCCAGCGCATCGTCAACGGCGAGGTGCCCGAGGGACTCAAGGGCAAGAAGGTCCTTAGTCTGGACATGGCGGCCTTGCTGGCAGGTGCCAAGTTTCGGGGAGAGTTTGAGGAGCGTCTCAAGGCCGTTCTGAAAGACGTGGCAGCCATGGCCGAGCAGGATGCCCATCCCATTGTCTTCATTGACGAGATCCACACCATGGTCGGCGCCGGCAAGGCCGAAGGCGCCATGGATGCCGGCAACATGCTAAAGCCCGCCCTGTCACGCGGGGAGCTGCATTGCATCGGCGCCACCACGCTCGACGAGTACCGCAAGTACATCGAAAAAGACGCAGCCCTGGAGCGCAGGTTCCAGAAGGTGCTGGTGGGCGAGCCCACTGTCGAGGCCACCATTGCCATTCTGCGTGGCCTACAGGAGCGCTATGAGCTTCACCACGGCGTGGACATTACCGACCCCGCCATTGTGGCCGCGGCCGAGCTCTCGCACCGCTACATCACCGACCGGTTTCTGCCGGACAAGGCCATTGACCTCATCGACGAGGCGGCCAGCCGCATCAAGATGGAGATCGACTCCAAGCCCGAGGTCATGGACAAGCTCGACCGTCGTCTCATCCAGCTCAAGATCGAGCGCGAGGCCGTTCGCAAAGAAAAAGACGAGGCCTCTAAAAAGCGCTTTGAGCTGATCGAACAAGAAATCGAGCGCCTGGAGCGCGAACTCGCAGACCTTGAAGAGGTCTGGAAGGCCGAGAAGGCCGCGGTCCAGGGCTCCCAGAGCATCAAAGAAGAGATCGAGCGGCTTCGACTGGAGATTGAGCAGTTCACCCGCAAGGGCGACTGGCAGAAGGTCAGCGAACTGCAATACGGACGGCTGCCCGAGCTGGAGGCCCGCCTAAAAGACGCCGACGCAGCCAGCGCCAAGGCAGACGCCGGCCATGGGACAGCCACAGGGCAGGGCGGCCGGCCCAAGCTGCTGCGCACCCAGGTGGGGGCCGAGGAGATTGCCGAGGTCGTCTCGCGGGCCACGGGCATTCCGGTCTCCAAGATGATGCAGGGCGAGCGCGAGAAGCTTTTGGGCATGGAAGCCCAACTCCACCGCCGCCTGGTGGGCCAGGACGAGGCTGTCCGACTGGTGAGCGATGCCATTCGCCGGTCTAGGGCCGGCCTGTCGGACCCCAACCGTCCCTATGGCTCCTTTCTGTTTCTTGGCCCCACGGGCGTGGGCAAGACCGAGCTCTGCAAGGCCCTGGCCCAGTTCCTCTTTGACTCCGAGGAGCACCTGGTGCGCATTGACATGAGCGAGTTCATGGAAAAGCACTCGGTCTCGCGGCTGATTGGTGCGCCTCCGGGATACGTGGGCTACGAAGAGGGCGGCACGCTGACCGAGGCCGTCCGCCGCAAGCCCTACAGCGTGATTCTCTTGGACGAGGTGGAAAAGGCCCACCCCGATGTCTTTAACGTGCTGCTGCAGGTCTTGGACGATGGCCGTCTGACCGATGGCCAGGGCCGCACCGTGGACTTTCGAAACACCGTCGTAGTGATGACCAGCAACCTGGGCTCCCATGAGATTCAGCGCATGGCGGGTCAGCCCGGCGAGCAGATTAAAGAGGCCGTGATGAACGAGGTGAAACAGCACTTTCGGCCCGAGTTTATCAACCGCATCGACGAGATCGTGGTCTTCCATGCCCTGGATGCAGCCCATGTCCGCAGCATTGCCGAGATTCAGCTCCAGCGCCTGGCGGCCCGACTGGCCGAGCGGGATCTGCGCCTGGAGGTCTCGGCAGCGGCCCTGGACGAGATTGCCAAGGTGGGCTTTGACCCGCTCTTTGGGGCACGGCCACTGAAACGGGCTATTCAGGCCCAGATCGAAAACCCGGTGGCCCGGCTCATTCTGGAGGGCCGGTTCGGACCGAACGATGTCGTCCCGGTGGACCTGCGCGAGGGCGTTCTGAGCTTTGAGCGGGTGGTCCACTGATGCAGCCGGCTGGCCTCTGGCGCCGTTTTGTCGGCATGGGCTACGAGGCCTTTTTGCTGCTCGGACCCACCCTGGTGCTGGGCTTTCTCTACACCGTCACGGTCCAGCACGACATCGCCCACCCCGACCATGGGGAGCTCAAGCGGGTTGGGCTGCAGCTGGTCATGCTGGCCACCTACCTGGCTTATTTCGTCTGGGGCTGGGCCGACGGACGGGTCACCCTGCCTATGCAGACCCTGGGCCTGCGGCTGGTGGACGCCGCGACAGGCGGGCCTGTCAGCCGGGGCAAGGCCCTGATTCGGGCCCTGGTGGGGCTGGTCTCGGTCTTCTCCGGCCTCTGGCTGGTTGTCGGCCTGCTCAGGCCCGACCGCCAGACCCTGCATGACTGGGCGGCCGGCACCCGGCTTGTCTATCAGCCTCGTTCTCGATAGAATCGCGGGCTTGCAGATTGAACCGTCAGGGCAGGGCCCACAAGGCCCGCGCCCTGCCGATCCATCAGCTCAAAGGCCCCGTCGCAAGGCCTGTGTCGCTGGCAGAGGGACTGTGCAGTTCAAGACCCCGATGCGAGTGGCGCCGGCGGTCGGGGATTACTAGAACTGTTTAGGACCGACCAACATGGAAATGACAGGCGCAGAAATCCTGGTGCGTTGCCTCCAGGAAGAAAAGATTGAGCATCTCTTTGGCTACCCCGGCGGGGCCGTGCTCTACATCTACGACGAAATCTTCAAGCAAGACAAGGTCAAGCACATTCTGGTGCGACATGAGCAGGCGGCCGTTCATGCGGCCGACGCCTATTCGCGCTCGAGCAAAAAGACCGGTGTCTGCATTGTGACCAGCGGGCCAGGCCTTACCAATGCCGTCACCGGCATTGCCACGGCCTACATGGACTCCATCCCCATGGTCATCATCTCGGGCCAGGTGCCCACCCATGCCATTGGTCTGGATGCCTTCCAAGAATGCGACACCGTGGGCATTACGCGGCCCTGCGTCAAACACAACTTCTTGGTCAAGGACGTCAAAGACCTGGCCACCACCGTCAAAAAGGCTTTTCACATCGCCCAGACTGGCCGACCCGGCCCGGTCCTCATCGATGTGCCCAAGGACGTCACCCGCGACCGCTGCAAGTTTGAATACCCAGCCTCGGTCAGCATGCGTTCCTACAACCCAGTGGTCAAAGGCCACTCGGGCCAGATCAAAAAAGCCGTCCAGATGATTCTCTCGGCCGAGCGTCCCATGGTCTACACGGGCGGCGGCGTCATTCTGGCCAACGCCTCCGAGGAGCTCAACGAGTTTGTCGATCTGCTGGGCTATCCCTGTACCAACACCCTCATGGGTCTGGGCGCCTACCGGGCCAGCGACAAGAAGTTTCTGGGCATGCCCGGCATGCATGGCACCTACGAGTGCAACATGGCCATGCAGCACTGCGATGTCCTGGTGGCCATTGGCGCACGGTTCGACGACCGAGTCATTGGCAATCCCAAGCACTTCGCCCAGAACCCCCGCAAAATCATCCACGTCGATGTCGACCCCTCCAGCATCTCCAAACGCGTCAAGGTGGACACCCCCATCGTGGGCGATGTCAAAGAGGTGCTGCAAGAGCTCCTGGCTCAGCTGAAAGACGCCCTGGCGGCAGGCGCAAAGCCCCAGGCCAAGCACCTCGATGCCTGGTGGAAGCAGATTGAAGACTGGCGCAAGCTGGACTGCCTGGCCTACAAAGACAGCACCGAGCTCATCAAGCCGCAGTCCGTGGTCGAGGCCGTCTGGCGCCTGACCAAGGGTGATGCCTTTGTCACCAGCGATGTTGGCCAGCACCAGATGTGGGCCGCCCAGTACTACCGCTTTGACAAGCCGCGTCGCTGGATCAACTCCGGTGGCCTGGGCACCATGGGTGTGGGACTACCCTATGCCATGGGGGTGAAGTTTGCCAACCCCGATGCCGAGGTCGTCTGTATTACGGGCGAGGCCTCGATTCAGATGAACATCCAAGAGCTCTCCACCTGCCAGCAGTACCGCGTTCCGGTCAAGGTGGTGAATCTGAATAACCGTTATCTGGGCATGGTTCGACAGTGGCAGGAAATTGAGTACGGCTCGCGCTACTCCGAGTCCTACATGGATTCCTTGCCCGATTTCGTCAAGCTGGCGGAGTCGTATGGCCACGTGGGCATGCGAATTGACAAGCCTGCCGATGTCGAGCCGGCCCTCAAAGAAGCCTTTGGACTCAAAGACCGGCTGGTCTTTCTGGACTTCATCACCGACCAGACCGAAAACGTCTGGCCCATGGTTCAGGCCGGCAAGGGCCTGACCGAGATGCTGCTCGGTTCAGAAGACCTCTAAGGAGCCCAATCCATGAAACACATTATTTCGCTGTTGCTCGAGAACGAGCCGGGCGCCTTGTCACGTGTGGTGGGCCTGTTTTCAGCCCGCGGCTACAACATCGAGACCCTGACCGTTGCCCCTACCGAAGACCAGTCGCTCTCGCGGATGACCATCGTGACCCGTGGGTCCGAGGAGATCATCGAGCAGATCACCAAGCACCTGAACCGTCTCATCGAGGTGGTGAAGGTCATCGACCTCTCCGACCATCCCCACATCGAGCGTGAACTCATGCTCATCAAGGTGAGGGCAGTCGGCAAGGAGCGCGAGGAGATGAAGCGCATGGCCGACATCTTCCGTGGCCGCATCATCGATGTCACCGACAAGACCTACACCATTGAACTCACCGGCGACAGCACCAAGCTCGATGCCTTTATCGAGGCGCTCGAAGCCGAGGCCATCTTAGAAACCGTCCGAACCGGAAGTTCGGGGATCTCCCGCGGCGAACGGATTTTGCGGGTCTAACGCTTAACTGAAAGGAAAACACACATGAACGTGTTCTATGACAAAGACTGTGACCTCTCGCTGCTCAAGGGCAAGAAAGTCGCCATCATCGGCTACGGCTCCCAGGGCCATGCCCACGCCCAGAACCTCAACGACAGCGGCGTAAATGTGGTGGTCGGCGTTCGCAAGGGTGGTCCTTCTTGGGCCAAGGTGGAGAAGGCTGGCCTGAAGGCCGCCGAGATCCGCGATGCGGTCAAAGACGCCGACGTGGTCATGCTGCTCATGCCCGACGAGACCATTGCATCGGTCTACAACGCGGATGTCGCACCTGTCATCAAGCAAAACGCTGCCCTGGCCTTTGCCCATGGCTTTAACGTTCATTATGGTCAGGTGGTTCCCCGTGGCGACCTTGACGTCATCATGATTGCCCCCAAGGCGCCTGGCCATACCGTGCGTCATACCTATACCCTGGGTGGCGGTGTGCCCTGTCTGGTCGCAGTCCATCAGGACACCACAGGCAATGCCCGCAATGTCGCTCTGGCCTATGCCAGCGCCATTGGTGGCGGCAAGGCCGGCATCATCCAGACCAACTTCCGTGAAGAGACCGAGACCGACCTCTTTGGCGAGCAGGCTGTTCTCTGCGGCGGAACCGTAGAACTCATCAAGGCTGGCTTTGAGACGCTGGTCGAGGCAGGCTACGCCCCCGAGATGGCCTATTTTGAGTGCCTGCACGAGCTCAAGCTCATCGTCGACCTCATCTACGAGGGCGGCATTGCCAACATGAACTACTCCATCTCCAACAACGCCGAGTACGGCGAGTACGTGACCGGACCACGCGTGGTCACCGAGGCCACCAAGAACGCCATGCGTCAGTGCCTGCGGGACATCCAGACCGGCGAGTACGCCAAGAGCTTCATTCTGGAGAACAAGGCCGGTGCACCCACCCTGCAGTCACGCCGTCGCCTGACCGCCGAGCACCAGATCGAGCAGGTGGGCGAGAAGCTGCGCGCCATGATGCCTTGGATCAAGGCCAACAAGCTGGTTGACCAGTCCCGCAACTAAATGACCGACGTCACCCAGTACCCCCATCCCCTGATTGCCCGCGAGGGCTGGTTTTATCTGACCATCTCGGTCAGTGCGGCAGTCTTGGCCACGGCCCTTGGGGCAGGGGGCTGGTCCATTCCGTTCTGGGTCGTTGCGGTCTTTGTCTTGCAGTTCTTCAGAGACCCCGCCCGTGTGCCGGCCGCCGATGCCCGGGCAGTGGCCTCACCGGCCGATGGCCGGGTGGTCTTTGTTGGGGCCGCCAAAGACCCGGTCACCGGAAACGACAGCCTGAAGATCAGCGTGTTTATGAATGTCTTCAATGTCCACTCCAACCGGGCGCCTGTAGCCGGTCAGGTGCGACAGGTCAGCTATTTTCCGGGCAGGTTTTTCAATGCAGACCTGGACAAGGCCTCCACTGAAAACGAGCGCAACGCCATTGTGATTCGGGATTCCAAGGGCCGAGAGCTCACTTGTATCCAGATTGCTGGCCTGGTGGCCCGCCGCATTCTCTGTTACGTCCAAGAGGGCGACCTGCTGCAACGGGGCATGCGCTACGGCTTTATTCGATTTGGATCGCGGGTAGACATCTACATGCCCGTGGGCAGTCGTCCCCTGGTGACCCTACAAGACAAGGTCAGTGCCCACAGCACGGCCCTTGCGCTCTGGCCAGACGACGCCCAAGATGCAGGACATGCAAAGGCGTAATCCCCGTCGGCGGCAGAGCATCTACCTGCTGCCCAACCTCTTCACCACCGCCTGCCTGTTCAGTGGCTTTTACGCCATTGTCATGGCGATGAACAACCAGTTCGCCCAGGCCTCGGTGGCCATCTTCGTTGCCATGGTGCTCGATAGCCTCGACGGCCGTGTGGCCCGCCTTACCAACACCACCAGTGACTTCGGGGCCAACTACGACAGCCTTGCCGATATGGTCTCTTTTGGTGTGGCTCCGGCCCTTATCGCCTACGAGTGGGCCTTGCAGGGCATGGGCAAACTGGGCTGGCTGGCTGCCTTTATCTATGTGGCGGGTGCGGCCCTTCGGCTGGCCCGGTTCAACACCAACGCCGGCGTGGTCGACAAGCGCTTTTTTCAGGGCCTGCCCAGTCCTGCAGCAGCAGCCCTGGTGGCGGGCTTTATCTGGCTGGTCACCGACCTGCGCGAGACCCGGCTCATCACGCATGCCGTCACCGACCTGGTCTGGCTGGTCTGGGGCCTGACGGTCTATGCCGGCGTCACCATGGTGAGCAGCGTGCCTTTTTACAGCTTCAAAGACGTGAACCTGCGCCGCAGCGTGCCGTTCATTTTTATTGCCCTGGGCGCCCTGGTGCTGGTGCTCATCTCTCAAGACCCGCCCTCGATGCTCTTTTTGCTGGTTTCGGCCTATGGGCTCTCGGGCTATGCCGTCTATCTGTGGCAAAAATCCCACGGCAGAGACGTGGTTTTGTTTGCCGAATCGGAAAAGAAAGATTTATAGTCTTTTCCTATGTCGTTCGAACTCTTCGCCCTGTCTGCTGTTTTCTTGCTGAGCCTGCTAGGTCTAGCCGCTCAACGGGGTCGACTGCGCCGCGCGCGCACCTAACGACCCCGCTGCTGGCAGTCCGCGCCAGCCTCGCCTCACGCGGACATACAATCACCCTACAAACCCGCCCCTTCGGGACCTCGCCTGTCGGCCACAGAGGCCGGACAGCGATTTTTGGATAAAGGACCAGCCATGTCGGACCAGTTGATCATTTTTGACACCACCTTGCGAGACGGTGAGCAGAGCCCCGGCGCCTCCATGACCAAGGACGAGAAAGTCCGTATCGCTCGCCAGCTCGAGCGCCTGCGCGTTGATGTGATTGAGGCCGGCTTTGCCGCGGCCAGTCCCGGTGACTTTGAGGCCGTTCGAGCCGTGGCCGAGTCCATCAAAGACAGCACGGTCTGCTCACTGGCCAGGGCCACCGAGAAAGACATTCGGACGGCAGGGGAGGCCGTTGCCCCAGCCGCCCGCAAGCGCATCCACACCTTTATTGCCACCAGCCCCATTCACATGGAGAAAAAGCTGAGGATGAGCCCTGACCAGGTGGTCGAGGCCGCCGTGGCAGCGGTCAAGTTCGCAGGGCAGTTCACCGACGACGTGGAGTTCTCGGCTGAGGATGCGGTCCGCTCTGACATTGACTTCCTGATCCGGGTCTTTGGCGAGGTCATCAAGGCCGGGGCCAAGACGATCAACGTGCCCGACACCGTGGGCTACAGCGTGCCGGGCCAGTGGGGCGACCGAATGGCCCAGCTCATTGCCAAGACTCCCGGCGCCAAGAACGTGGTCTGGTCTACCCACTGCCACAACGACCTGGGCATGGCCGTGGCCAACTCCCTCCAGGCCGTCTTGTCAGGGGCTCGGCAGGTGGAGTGCACCATCAACGGACTGGGCGAGCGGGCTGGCAACGCCAGCCTGGAGGAAATCGTCATGGCCGTGAAGACCCGCCGCGACGTCTTTGGCTGCGACAGCAACATCGATGCCTCGCAGATTGTTCCGGCCTCGCGCCTGGTCTCTCAGATCACCGGCTACCCAGTTCAGCCCAACAAGGCCATCGTTGGCGCCAATGCCTTTGCCCATGAGTCTGGCATTCACCAAGACGGCGTGCTCAAGCACCGCGAGACCTACGAGATCATGCGGGCCGAAGACGTTGGCTGGACGGCCAACCGCATCGTCTTGGGCAAGCTGTCTGGCCGAAATGCCTTCCGCCAGCGGCTCCAGGCCATTGGCATCGAGCTCGAGAGCGAGCAGGCCTTGAACGAGGCCTTTGCGCGTTTCAAAGAACTTGCCGACCGCAAGTCTGAAATCTTTGATGAAGACCTCCAGGCCCTGGTGATGGGCGAGGTCGAGGAAAAAGACGACAAGTTCAAACTCGTCTCGCTGGCCCAGCGCTCTGAGATGGGCGAGAAGCCCGTGAGCAGGGTGGTCTTCTCGATTGATGGCAAGGAGGTCGCCTCTGAGTCTCAGGGCAACGGACCGGTGGATGCCACGGTTCGGGCCATTGAGCACCAGGTCAAGAGTGGAGCAGAGCTGCTGCTCTTTTCGGTCAATGCCATCACCACCGGGACCGAGTCCCAGGGCGAGGTCACCATGCGACTCTCCAAGGACGGCCGGATCGTCAATGGCATGGGGGCCGACCCGGACATCGTCGTGGCCTCGGCCAGGGCCTACCTCAACGCCCTCAACCGGCTGGCGACCGCCCCCAAGGCCAATCCCCAGCAGCCCTAGAGGTGCCGGCCGGCCGCGGCCGACCTCGGTCGACCGGGGCTGACCGGGGCCCGCCCCCTACCTTGCGTGACCCGGGGTTTTCTCCTATACTCCGTCGTCTAAGTTGTTGAAAAAGCACGGTGTGCCCTGGCAGGTGCACCGCAAGTCCACCCTTTCATAAAGGAATGCCACATGTCAGTTGTGACGCCTGAAAAAACGGCCAAAACGGCCACGATCGTCTCCAGCTTCGCCCGCGCCCAGGGTGATACCGGATCCCCGGAAGTCCAGGTTGCTCTGCTCACCAACCGAATCAACGAACTCACCGAGCACTTCAAAGCGCATGCCAAAGACCACCACTCGCGTCGCGGCCTGCTCAAAATGGTTAGCCGCCGTCGCAAGCTGCTGGACTACATCAAGCGTACCAACCTGCCAACCTACCGCTCGCTGATTGAGCGCCTGGGTCTGCGCAAGTAACAACATGCGAGCCAGTTCAGACCAAGACCCTGAGCTGGCTTTTTTGTTGCGGTCTTCCGGGTCTCCTCCGGTCGGCCGTCCTGCATGCGGATTGGTGGCTTGCAATTTATTGAGATAAAGGAACAAACGTGTTCAACATTGCAAAAGAATCCTTCCAGTACGGTCAACACACCGTCACCCTCGAGACCGGCGAGATTGCTCGTCAGGCCGGCGGTGCAGTCATGGTTGACATCGAGGGCACCGTGGTTCTGGCGACCGTTGTGGCCGCCAAATCGGCCAAGCCCGGACAAGACTTCTTCCCCCTCACCGTCGATTACATGGAAAAGACCTACGCTGCGGGCAAGATCCCCGGTGGCTTTTTCAAGCGCGAGGGCCGTCCCAGCGAAAAAGAGACCCTGACCAGCCGTCTCATCGATCGGCCCATTCGTCCGCTCTTCCCCGAGGGCTTTTACAACGAAGTCCAGGTCGTGGCCACGGTCATGTCCCTGAACCCCGAGGTCGACCCTGACATTGCCGCCATGATCGGCTCCTCGGCTGCGCTGGCCATCTCCGGCGTGCCCTTCCACGGCCCCATCGGTGCAGCCCGCGTTGGCTACATCAACAACCAATATGTCCTGAACCCCACACTCAGCCAGCTCAAAGAGTCCCGCATGGACTTGGTAGTTGCTGGCACCGAGTCGGCCGTGCTCATGGTCGAGTCCGAGGCTGATCAGCTCTCCGAAGAGGTCATGCTGGGCGCTGTGGTCTTTGGCCACGATCAGATGCGTGCAGCCATTGGCGCCATTAACCGCCTGGTCGAGAAAGCCGGCAAGCCTGAGTGGGACTGGCAGCCAGCCCCCAAGGACGAGACCACGGTCTCGCGCATCAAGGCCCTGGCCGAAGCCGACCTCAAGGCCGCCTACGGTCTGCGCAACAAGCAAGAGCGCTCCCAGCGCATCAAAGACATCTACGCCAAGGTCGAAGAGACGGTCACAGCCGAGGCCGCCGCCGCAGGCAAGACCCTCGATGGCAACCTCATTGCCGACACCCTGTTTGGTCTGGAGTCCGCCGTGGTGCGTGGCCAGATCCTCAGCGGTGAGCCCCGCATCGACGGCCGCGACACCCGCACGGTTCGCCCCATCGAGATCCGCACGGGCGTCTTGCCCCGGACCCACGGTTCTGCCCTCTTTACCCGGGGTGAGACCCAGGCACTGGTGGTGGCCACTCTGGGCACCAACCGTGACGAGCAGATTATCGACGCGCTGTCTGGCGAGTACCGTGACCGCTTCATGCTCCACTACAACATGCCCCCATATGCCACCGGTGAGTGTGGTCGCGTGGGTACGCCCAAGCGCCGCGAAATCGGCCATGGACGACTGGCCAAGCGGGCCCTGGCGGCAGTCCTGCCAAACCCCGAGGACTTCGCCTACGCCATGCGCGTGGTCTCCGAGATCACCGAGTCCAACGGCTCGTCCTCCATGGCCTCGGTCTGTGGCGGCTGCCTGGCTCTGATGGACGCTGGCGTGCCCATGAAGGCCCACGTGGCCGGCATTGCCATGGGCCTTATTAAAGAAGGTGGCCGGTTTGCCGTGCTGACCGACATCCTGGGCGACGAAGACCACCTGGGTGACATGGACTTCAAAGTAGCCGGCTCCGAGATCGGCGTGACGGCCCTTCAGATGGACATCAAGATCCAGGGCATCACCAAAGAAATCATGCAGGTGGCTCTGGCCCAGGCCCAAGAGGCACGGCTGCACATTCTGGGCAAGATGAAGGCGGCCATGGGCGGCGCCAGGTCCGAGCTCTCTGAGTTCGCTCCCCGTCTCTACCAGATGAAGATCAACCCCGAGCGCATTCGTGACGTCATCGGCAAGGGCGGTTCCACCATCCGCGCCATCACCGAAGAGACGGGCACCACCATCGACATCCAGGAAGACGGCTCCATTACCATCGCCGCCACCTCGGGTGACGCAGCCCGTGCGGCCATGGCCCGCATCCACGAACTCACCGCAGAAGTCGAGGTGGGCAAGACCTACGAGGGCACTGTGCTGCGCCTGCTGGAGTTCGGTGCGATTGTTCAGATTCTCCCGGGCAAAGACGGCCTGCTGCACATCTCGCAGATCGCCAACGAGCGGGTGAACCAGGTCAGCGACTACGTCAAAGAAGGTCAGGTGGTACGGGTCAAGGTACTAGAGGCCGACGAGAAGGGTCGTCTGCGTCTGTCCATGAAGGCGCTGCTAGAGGCCCCACAGGGCGAGCAGCCCGTCGCAGCCGCTGAATAACCCGGCTTCGCTTTGCCAATCGCTATGACAGCTCGTCAACCGCTGGCCCTGGGCAACTGGAAGATGAACGGCGATATGGTCGCCAACGAGCAGCTCATGAGTGGGCTGCTCGAGTCCTCCGCTGGGCTGCTGTCGGCAGGCGGACTTCAGGCAGGATTTGCGGTTCCGGCCCCCTATCTCTTTCAGGCGGCCGTCCGCCTGAAGGGCACTGGCTTTCTCTGGGGTGCCCAGGACTGCTCAGACCAGCCCAAGGGTGCCTTTACCGGCGAGGTCAGCACAGCCATGCTGCAAGACTTTGAGGTGAATTTTTGTCTGGTGGGTCACTCTGAGCGGCGGGCTCGTCACCAGGAGACCGACGCCCAGATCGCAGCCAAACTCCAGGCCCTGCTGTCGGCGAACATTCTGCCGGTACTCTGCGTAGGCGAGTCTCTCGCACAGCGAGAGGCGGGCCAGGCTGCTGAGGTGGTCTGTGGCCAGGTAAAAGCTGCACTGAAGGGGCTTTCGGCCGACCAACTCACCCGTCTGGCGGTGGCCTACGAGCCCATCTGGGCGATCGGCACGGGCAAGACCGCCAGTGCCGACGATGCCCAGGCCATGCATGCCCAGATTCGTGGGGCCCTGGCGGGTCTACACCCGCAGGTGGCCAACCAGGTTCGAATTCTCTATGGCGGTAGCGTCAAGGCCTCGAACAGCCAAGAGCTCTTTGCTCAGCCCGACATCGACGGGGGGTTGGTTGGAGGCGCCTCGCTCGACATGGCGGATATGAGCGGTATTTTGCAGGCGGCCCACCAGAGGGCAGGGCGCCTGGGTCTTCTTTAATCATTGCCTCGTCGAAGGATGACAACATGGGTTGGTTAGTCAGTTTTCTAATGGTGGTGCAGGTGGTTGCGGCCTTGGCCATTATTGTTTTGGTGCTGCTCCAGCAGGGCAAGGGTGCAGACATGGGGGCAGCCTTCGGCTCAGGCTCTTCGGGCTCGGTTTTCGGGGCCTCCGGTTCTGCCAACTTCCTGTCACGTTTCACGGCCATCATGGCGGTGGTGTTCTTCGCCAGCACGCTGGCACTTGCCCAGTTCGGTGCCAAGGACATCCGTCGGTCATCCGGTGGAACAGGTATCATGGAGGCCATTCCGGGATCCACTTCGACACCGGCCGTTGAAGGTCAGGCGGCGCCAGCGGCTGCGCCCGCTGCACCAGCCAAGCCAGCAACGGCAGTCGATCAGATTCCCAAGCAGTAGCATTTTTGACTGGTGGAATTCGCAGTAAGCCGGTTGCATCAAGCCTCGCAGCCAGCTCAGGAGTTACATAGGTTGTAAAAAAAGCTGTGCCGACGTGGTGGAATTGGTAGACACGCTATCTTGAGGGGGTAGTGGCGTAAGCTGTGCGAGTTCGAGTCTCGCCGTCGGCACCAATGACAGTAAAGAAAGCGCTATCGCAAACCGTCGGTTTGGGTGGCGGTCCGGGGGTCTTGAAAGGAGACTTATGAGCTTAGAGCCGTATCTGCCGGTTCTGTTGTTCATTCTGGTGGGAATCGCCGTCGGCGTTGGTCCCATGGTGCTCGGGGCACTCATTGGTCCTCATCGGCCCGATGCCCAGAAGCTCTCCCCCTATGAGTGCGGCTTTGAGGCCTTCGAAGACGCCCGCATGCAGTTCGACGTCCGCTACTACCTCGTCGCCATTCTCTTCATTTTGTTCGATCTCGAGATCGCCTTTCTGTTTCCCTGGGCAGTCAGCCTGAAAGAAATCGGCTTTTTTGGCTTTATGGCCATGATGGTCTTTCTGGCCATCTTGGTCCTGGGCTTTGTCTACGAGTGGATGAAAGGGGCGCTGGACTGGGAGTAGCAATACACCCTTCTATAGCGAGACACCATGGCAATCGACGGCATCCTTAAAGAAGGCTTCATCACCACCACGGCCGACCAGGTCATCAACTGGACGCGCACCGGTTCGCTCTGGCCCATGACCTTTGGCCTAGCCTGCTGCGCCGTCGAGATGATGCATGCCGGCGCCTCGCGCTACGACCTCGACCGCTTCGGCGTGGTCTTTCGACCCAGCCCCCGTCAGTCCGACCTCATGATCGTGGCGGGAACCTTGTGCAACAAGATGGCCCCAGCCCTGCGCAAGGTCTACGACCAGATGCCAGAGCCTCGCTGGGTCATCAGCATGGGTTCCTGTGCCAACGGCGGGGGCTACTACCACTACTCCTATTCTGTGGTGCGTGGCTGCGACCGAATTGTGCCGGTGGACATCTATGTGCCGGGCTGCCCCCCGACGGCCGAGGCCCTGCTCTACGGCATTATTCAGCTGCAACAGAAAATCAAGCGCACCAACACCATCGCGCGCGACTAGGCAAACGGCAACCCCATGGACCAGACCACCAACCCCGCTGGGTCGACCGAGACGGCCGCTCCCACCAATCCGCTGGTGGCCCTGGTCAATGGCCTGGCGCCCAACCTCACGGTCACCGAGAGCTATGGCGAGGTCACCGTCACGGTACCAGCTGCCAACTACCTGGCGCTGGCTCGATTGCTGCGCGACCATGCAGACCTGCGGTTTGCCACCCTCATCGACCTCTGCGGCGTGGACTACCAGTCTTATAAAGAGGGGCGCTATCAGGGCCCCCGTTTCGCGGTGGTCACCCACCTGCTGTCGGTCAAGTACAACCGTCGCCTGCGGCTGCGGGTCTTCGCACCCGATGACGACCTGCCGGTGGTCGACAGCCTCACCGACGTCTGGCCAGCTGCCAACTGGTATGAGCGCGAGGCCTTCGACCTCTTTGGAGTGGCCTTCAACGGCCATCCAGACCTGCGTCGTCTACTGACCGACTATGGCTTTATTGGCCATCCCTTTCGCAAAGACTTCCCGGTTTCTGGCTACGTCGAGATGCGTTACGACCCCGAGCAGGGCCGCGTGATCTACCAGCCCGTCACCATCGAGCCGCGTGACATTACGCCGCGCGTTATTCGAGAAGAGAGCTATGGCCGAGATTAAGAACTACACCCTGAACTTCGGTCCTCAGCATCCGGCGGCCCACGGGGTCCTGCGGCTGGTTCTGGAACTCGATGGCGAGGTTGTCCAGCGGGCCGACCCCCACATTGGTCTGCTCCATCGGGGTACCGAAAAGCTGGCCGAGTCCAAGACCTTCTTGCAGTCGGTGCCTTACATGGACCGTCTCGATTATGTCTCCATGATGTGCAACGAGCACGGCTATGTCATGGCCATCGAAAAGCTGCTGGGCGTCGACGTACCCATCAGGGCCCAGTACATCCGGGTCATGTTCGACGAGATCACCCGTATTCTCAATCACCTGCTCTGGATCGGGGCCCACGGCCTGGACGTTGGGGCCATGGCGGTCTTCTTGTATGCCTTCCGTGAGCGCGAAGACCTGATGGACTGCTACGAGGCGGTCTCGGGCGCCAGGATGCATGCGGCTTACTACCGTCCTGGTGGGGTCTACCGCGACCTGCCCGACACCATGCCGCAGTACGCCACCAACGGCCTGCGCAGCAAGCGTGCGGCCCAGAAACTCAATGCCAATCGCTCTGGTTCCTTACTCGATTTCATCCAAGACTTCACCGAGCGTTTCCCCAAGTGTGTCGACGAGTACGAGACCCTGCTGACCGACAACCGAATCTGGAAGCAGCGGCTGGTGGGCATTGGCGTGGTCAGCCCCGAGCGTGCACAGGCCCTGGGCTTTACCGGACCCATGCTGCGGGGCTCGGGCATTGCCTTCGACCTGCGAAAGCACCAGCCCTACGAGGTCTACGACCAGCTCGACTTCGACATCCCAGTCGGCACCGAGGGCGACAGCTACGACCGTTACCTGGTCCGCATGGCCGAGATGCGTGAAAGCAACCGCATCATTGCCCAGTGTGTAAAGTGGCTGCGCGAAAACCCAGGTCCGGTGATGACCAGCAACCACAAGGTGGCACCGCCAGCCCGAGTGGAGATGAAGTCCAACATGGAAGAGTTGATCCACCACTTCAAGCTCTTTACGGAGGGCTTTCATGTGCCAGAGGGCGAGTGTTATGCGGCCGTCGAGCATCCCAAGGGCGAGTTCGGTATTTACCTGGTTAGCGACGGGGCCAACATGCCTTACCGCGTCAAGATTCGGGCGCCTGGCTTTGCTCACCTGCAGGCCCTCGACGAGATGTCACGGGGTCACATGCTCGCCGATGTTGTCACCATTATTGGCACCCAGGACATTGTCTTTGGAGAGATCGACCGATGAGCGCCCAAGTCAATCGCCCGTTGTCGACCCAGATGGCCCTGAGCGAAGAGCCGCTGCGTCAGCTCTCTGACGCTGCCTATGCTCTGATCGACAAAGAGCTGCAGAAGTATCCGGCTGACCAGAAGCAGTCGGCTGTCATGAGTGCCTTGCGCATTGCGCAGACCGAGTGCGGCTTTCTGACGCCCGCCATCGAGGCCGACATCGCCGACTACCTGGGCATGGCGCCGATTGCCGTCCACGAGGTGGCCAGCTTCTACACCATGTACAACAACGGGCTCACCGGCCGCTTCAAGATCACCATCTGCACCAATCTGCCCTGTGCCCTGCGCAACGGCAATCAGGCGGCTGATTATCTAAAGGCCCAGCTCGGCATCGACTATGGCCAGACCACGGCCGACGGCCTCTTCACCCTGAAAGAGGGCGAGTGCATGGGGGCCTGTGGGGACTCCCCGGTGGTCTTGGTTAACAACCATCGCATGTGCAGTTGGATGTCCAACGACAAGATCGACAGCCTGCTCAAAGAGCTTCGTGAGCAGGCCAAGTCCGCCGGCCCGGCCGGTGCCAAGCAGAGTCAGAAAGGAGCCGCATAAATGGGTGCCGCAGACATTGCTGTTATGGAGACCTGTTTTCATGGACGTCACCTCTCGCCACAAATTTTGGCCGACCTCACACCAGGCGGCTGGCATCTCCAGGACTACGAGTCCCGCGGTGGCTATCAGGCCCTAAAGAAAATTCTTGGGGCCGACGGCGGCCCAGGCATGACCCCCGAAGAGGTTGTCGCCGAGGTGAAGGCCAGCGTTTTGCGCGGCCGAGGCGGTGCAGGCTTTCCCACAGGCCTGAAGTGGAGTTTCATGCCGGCCAAGCTGCCCATCCAGAAATACCTGGTCTGCAACTCCGACGAAGGCGAGCCCGGAACCTTCAAAGACCGGGACATCCTGCGCTACAACCCCCACATCGTCATCGAGGGCATGGCCATCGCGGCCTATGCCATGGGCATCACGGTGGGCTACAACTACATCCACGGTGAAATCTTCTCTACCTACGAGCGTTTTGAAGAGGCCCTGGAAGAGGCAAGGGCAGCGGGCTACCTAGGGGCAAACATTCTGGGCAAGGGTTTTGAGTTTCAGCTCCATGCCCACCATGGCTACGGCGCCTACATCTGTGGCGAGGAGACGGCCTTGCTCGAATCCATCGAGGGTAAGAAGGGCCAGCCGCGCTTTAAGCCGCCATTTCCCGCCAGCTATGGCCTCTATGGCAAGCCCACCACCATCAACAACACCGAGACCTTTGCGGCCGTGCCCTGGATCATCCGAAACGGCGGCGCTGCCTTCTTGGCCGTGGGCAAGCCCAACAACGGCGGCACCAAAGTCTTCTCCGTCTCGGGCGATGTCAACCTGCCGGGCAACTACGAAGTGCCGCTGGGCACCCCCTTTGCCACGCTGCTCGAACTGGCCGGTGGCGTGCGCAACGGCCGAAAGCTCAAGGCCGTCATTCCAGGTGGATCGTCCATGCCGGTTCTGCCGGCCGACATCATGATGGCCTGTGACATGGACTACGACAGCATTAGCAAGGTGGGCTCCATGCTGGGCTCGGGCGCGGTCATCGTCATGGACGACAGCCGGTGCATGGTCCGCAGCCTCTTGCGGCTGTCTTATTTCTATTACGAAGAGTCCTGCGGTCAGTGCACGCCCTGCCGCGAGGGGACTGGCTGGCTCTGGCGTCTGGTCAAGCGCATCGAAGAAGGCCAGGGCACCTTGGCCGACCTCGACCAGCTCAACCGCGTGGCTGACAACATTCAGGGCCGCACTATTTGTGCCCTGGGCGATGCGGCCGCCATGCCGGTGCGCGCCTTCCTAAAGCACTTCCGGCATGAGTTTGAGCACCATGTCCACCACAAGACCTGTGCAGTCCCCGACTACCTCTAGGACGACCAGCATGATTGAACTCGAAATCGATGGTCAGAAGGTAGAGGTTGCGCCAGGCAGCATGGTGATGGACGCCGCCAACCAACTGGGCATCTACGTTCCACACTTCTGCTATCACAAGAAGCTGTCGATTGCGGCCAACTGCCGCATGTGTCTGGTCGAGGTTGAGAAGGCTCCCAAGCCGCTGCCGGCCTGTGCAACCCCGGTTGCGGCTGGCATGAAGGTCATGACTCAGTCGCCCAAGGCCAAGGCCGCACAGAAGAGCGTGATGGAGTTCTTGCTCATTAACCATCCGCTCGACTGTCCCATCTGCGACCAGGGTGGTGAGTGTCAGCTCCAAGACCTGGCCGTGGGCTACGGTCCCTCGGCTTCCCAGTACGTCGAAGAAAAGCGGGTGGTCTTTCACAAGTCCATGGGGCCGCTGATTTCGGCAGAGGAAATGTCTCGCTGTATTCACTGCACGCGTTGTGTTCGGTTTGGTCAGGAGATCGCCGGCGTGATGGAGTTGGGCATGCACGGTCGGGGCGAGCACTCCGAAATCATGTCGTTTGTCGGCAATGCCGTCGAAAGCGAACTCTCGGGCAACATGATCGATATCTGCCCGGTTGGGGCGCTCACCAGCAAGCCCTTCCGTTATTCAGCCCGGACCTGGGAGCTGGCCCGTCGCCGCTCGGTCAGCCCACACGACAGCCTGGGCGCCAACCTGGTCGTCCAGAGCAAAGCCGGTGTGGTCAAGCGGGTAGTGCCCTACGAGAACGAGCAGGTCAACGAGTGCTGGATCTCCGACCGCGACCGATTCTCCTACGAGGCCCTCAACAGCGATGACCGCCTGACGGTACCCATGATTCGCAATGAGCAGGGACAGTGGGTGGAGGTGAGCTGGCAGAGTGCCCTGGCCAAGGCAGCCGACCTGCTGCGGCTGGCCGCAAGCCGTGGGGCCAACAAAATTCGCACTCTGGCGTCGCCCATGGCCACTCTGGAAGAACTCGGTCTTGCGGCACGTCTCACGCGTGGTCTGGGCAGCGACTCTGTCGATGCCCGCCCTGGCCTGACCGAATCTGGCTTCGATCGACACCTCACAGGTGTGCCCAACCTGGGCATGCCTCTAGAAGATCTCTCCAGCCTCGAGCGTGTGCTCCTGGTGGGCAGCAGCCTTCGGTCTGAGCAGCCCCTGGTCGCCCAGCGCCTGCGGCAGGCCACCAAGCGTGGAGCCCAGGTCCACCAACTCCACGCTACGGCCCACGACCTCCTCATGCCGGTTCATACCAGCCTGGTCGCGGCACCCAGCCAGTGGCAGGCGCGTCTCGACAGCCTTCTGCTGGCAGCCCACGAGGCGGGCGCTGGTGCCTTGCCCTCTGGTTTTGTGGCCAGTCCGCAGGCCCAGGCCAAAGACCCCCAGGTTGTCCGACTCGTGCAGTCTCTGCGCAATGCACCCAACGGACCTATGAAGGCCGCCATCCTGGTTGGCGCCGACCTCATGGCCCATCCAATGGCCACCGAGCTTGCTGCGCGGGCCCAGGCGCTGGCCGACTTGCTGGGCATTCGATTTGGAGTCCTGCCCGCTGGTGGCAATGCGGTGGGGGCTTATCTGGCCCAAGCAATGCCCAAATCCGGCGGCGCCAATGCCCACGACATGTTCGAGGACCCATCGGCGGCCTACCTTCTGGTGCACCTTGAGCCTGCGCTCGACTGTGCTGACGGCCCCCGTGCGGTCTCGGCCCTAAAGGGAGCCCAGAAGGGCATGGGTGTAGTGGCCCTAACCGCCTACAAGTCCGCCGTGAGCGAGGTGGCCAACGTCATGCTGCCCATCTCGCCCTTTACCGAGACCTCCGGCAGCCTGGTGAATCTGGCTGGCCGACTGCAGTCGTTTCAGGCAGCGGTCTCGCCGCAGGGTCAGACACGACCCGGCTGGAAAGTGCTGCGTGTGCTGGGCAACCTTCTGAACCTGCCAGACTTTGACTTCGAGTCGAGCGAAGAAGTCCGCGACAGCCTGCTGCCGGGTGCGACCCCAGGCGAGCGTCTGCCCGGACTATCCGTGCGCTTTAGTCTGGGTGCTGCCGCAGACCAGGCCAAGGCGGACGCATCGGCCACGCCCAACTCCGCGGCCGGCAGCTTTGAGCGGCTGGGCCTGCCAGGCATCTACCTCTCAGACGTGTTGGTTCGCCGTGCACCCTCCCTGCAGCAGACGCGGCAGTCGGCAAGCCCCAAGGCGGTCTTTCATCCGGCCGACCTCACGGCCATCGGCGGGGCACCCGGCATGATGGTTCGTCTGAAGCAAAACCGACAAGAACTCCTGCTCGAGGCTGCGGTGGATGCCCGCCTTGCGCCAGGGGTTCTAAGCCTGACCACCGGCTATACGGCCTCGGCCCAGCTCAACCAGCGTTGGGGCGAGTTGCAGGTCTCCGTGGTCACCCAGCAGGCAGCCGCCTAGAAGTTCACCCGCCAGAAGCCCACCGCCCAGAAGATCCCCTCATCCCATGACCGATCTCCTTCTCCAACTCCAGACCTACGGCGCCGACCTCTTGGGTGGGGCCTGGCCAGTGGCTTGGACCCTTATGAAGATTCTGGCGGTGGTGCTGCCGCTCTTGGGGGCCGTGGCCTACCTGACACTCTGGGAGCGCAAGCTCATTGGGTGGATGCACGTTCGCATCGGACCCAACCGTGTGGGCCCTCTGGGCCTTTTGCAGCCCATTGCAGACGCTCTCAAGCTGCTCACCAAAGAAATCATCCTGCCCAGCGCCGCCAACAAGGGTCTTTATCTGCTGGCCCCGGTCATGACCATCATGCCGGCCCTGGCGGCCTGGTCGGTTATGCCTTTCGGGCCCGAGACCGTTCTGGCCGATATCAATGCCGGACTCTTGTTCTTGCTGGCCATTACTTCACTGGAGGTCTACGGCGTCATCTTGGCCGGCTGGGCCTCCAACTCGAAATACGCCTTCTTGGCCGCCATGCGGGCCTCGGCCCAGATGGTCTCCTACGAGTTGGCCATTGGCTTTGCCCTGGTGGTGGTGCTCATGGTCAGTGGCAGCCTGAACCTGACGGACATCGTGCAGGCCCAGGAGAAGGGGCAGTTTGCCGATCTGGGTCTGAATTTTCTGTCCTGGAACTGGCTGCCTCTGCTGCCCGTCTTCGTGGTCTATTTCGTCTCCAGCGTGGCCGAGACCAACCGTCACCCCTTTGACGTGGTCGAGGGCGAGAGCGAGATCGTGGCCGGCCATATGGTGGAGTACTCCGGCATGTCCTTTGCCATCTTCTTCTTGGCCGAATACGCCAACATGATTTTGCTGTCGGCGCTGGCCTCCATCATGTTCTTGGGTGGCTGGAGTGCGCCGGTCGCGGGTCTGGACTTCATCCCCGGCTGGATCTGGCTTGGCCTGAAGACCTTCTTGGTCGTGAGCATGTTCATCTGGATGCGGGCGTCTTTCCCCCGCTACCGCTACGACCAGATCATGCGGCTGGGCTGGAAGATCTTCATTCCGGTCACCCTGGTCTGGCTGGTCGTCGTTGGTCTTTGGATGCAGACGCCCTGGAACATCTGGCACTAAACCTTCCCCCTTAGCCCACAGGATCCCCTTTTCATGTCCCCCATCACCCAGTTCCTGAAGTCGTTCTTGCTGCTCGAGATGCTGCAGGGCCTGGGCGTGACCCTGCGCAACCTCTTTGCGCGCAAGATCACCATCCAGTATCCCGAAGAGAAAACGCCGGCTTCACCACGCTTCCGCGGGCTTCATGCCCTGCGTCGCTACCCCAACGGCGAAGAGCGTTGCATCGCCTGCAAGCTCTGTGAGGCAGTCTGCCCCGCCAAGGCCATTACCATCGAGTCGGCCGAGCGTCCCGACGGCACGCGGCGAACCACTCGGTATGACATCGACCTGACCAAGTGCATTTTCTGTGGTTTCTGCGAAGAGAGCTGCCCCGTAGATTCCATTGTTGAAACCAATATCCACGAGTACCACGGCGAGAAGCGCGGCGACCTCTACTTCACCAAGGACATGCTGCTGGCAGTGGGCGACCGATACGAACAAGACATTGCAAGGGCCCGCGAGTCCGATGCCAAGTACCGATAAGCCATGACCGAGACCCTCACACTTTTTTACATCTTCTCGGCCATCTTGGTCTTTGCGGCCCTGCGGGTTATCACGGCTCGACATCCAGTTCATGCAGCCCTCTACCTGGTGCTCAGTTTTTTCACCGCAGCGGCGGTCTGGTTGCTGCTCAAGGCTGAGTTCCTGGCCATCACCCTGGTCTTGGTCTACGTTGGGGCGGTCATGGTGCTGTTTCTCTTTGTGGTCATGATGGTTGACCTCGACCTAGACAAGCTTCGCAAGGGTTTTTGGCAGAACGCCAAGGTGGCCCTGCCGGTGGGTGGACTCATTGTGTTTGAGATGACTGCCATCTTGTTGCGCAGCTTTCAGGTTCCCGAGACGGCCGTCCCGCTGGCCAAGCCGATTAGCAACACGAAGGCCTTGGGCCAGGTCTTGTACACCGACTACTTCTTTGCCTTCCAGGTGGCTGCGGTCATTTTGCTGTTGGCCATGGTTGCCGCCATTGCCCTGACACTGCGCCACCGCAAGGACGCTAAACACCAGGATCCGGGCCAGCAGGTGCGGGTCCAGGCCAAGGACCGCCTCAAGATGGTTCGCTTTCCCAAGAAAGGAGAGGGCGCATGATTAGCCTGTCTCACTATCTGGTGCTGGGCGCCATTCTTTTCGCCACCAGCATCGTGGGCATCTTCATGAACCGGCGCAACCTGATCGTCCTGCTCATGGCCATTGAACTCATGCTGCTGGCGGTCAACCTGAACTTCGTGGCCTTCTCGCATTACCTGGGCAACCTCGACGGCCAGGTCTTTGTCTTTTTCATTCTGACCGTGGCGGCCGCGGAGTCGGCCATTGGCCTGGCGATTCTGGTCATCCTCTTTAGAAACCTTCGTACAGTTGAGGTCGAACGCCTCGACGAGCTGAAAGGCTAGGGCATGCAGTCTGTCACTCTTCTGGCCGCCTTGGCCCCGCTGGTGGGGGCGATTGCTGCGGGCTTTTTCGGTCAGACCATTGGCCGCGCCAACTCCCACCGCATCACCATCGCCGGCGTCGCGGTCTCGTTGCTGGCCTCTGTTGTGGTTCTGGTCGATGTCCTGGGCGGCAATGTCTTTAATGGGTCGGTCTACACCTGGGCCACGATTGGTGGCATCAAGATGGAGGTGGGCTTTCTCATCGACAGCCTGACCGCAACCATGATGGTGGTGGTCACCTTTGTCTCGCTGATGGTCCACATCTACACCATTGGTTACATGAAAGAAGACCCCGGCTACAGCCGCTTCTTCTCCTACATCTCCCTCTTTACCTTCAGCATGCTCATGCTGGTCATGAGCAACAATTTCCTGCAGCTCTTTTTTGGCTGGGAGGCTGTTGGCCTAGTCTCCTACCTGCTCATCGGCTTTTGGTACAAGCGGCCCACTGCCATCTACGCCAACCTCAAGGCCTTTTTGGTCAACCGCGTTGGCGACTTTGGCTTCATTCTGGGCATTGGCCTGTTGCTGGCCAGCACCGGCAGTCTTGACTATGCGCAGGTCTTCTCGCAGTCCGCTGGCCTAGCCAGCCAGCAGCTAGAGCTCATACCAGGCCAGCCCGTTGAGTTCCTGGCCGTGGCCTGTATCTGCCTGTTCATTGGGGCCATGGGCAAGTCGGCCCAGTTTCCGCTGCACGTCTGGCTGCCAGATTCCATGGAGGGTCCCACCCCCATCTCGGCTCTGATCCACGCAGCCACCATGGTCACAGCCGGTATCTTCATGGTGGCTCGCATGTCGCCGCTCTTTGAGCTCTCCGATGCAGCCCTGACCTTTGTCATGGCCATCGGCGGCATCACGGCCTTGTTCATGGGCTTTCTGGGCATTGTCCAAAACGACATCAAGCGGGTGGTGGCCTATTCCACGCTCTCGCAGCTGGGCTACATGACCGTTGCCCTGGGGGCCTCGGCGTACAGCGTTGCGGTCTTTCACCTGGTCACGCATGCCTTTTTCAAGGCGCTGCTCTTCTTGGCTGCGGGCTCGGTCATCATTGGCATGCACCATGAGCAGGACATGCGACGCATGGGTGGCCTCTGGCGCAAGATGCCCATCACCTATGCGGTCAGCCTTCTGGGCTCTCTGGCGCTCATCGGTGCGCCGCTCTTCTCGGGCTTTTATTCCAAGGACATGATCATCGAGGCGGTGCATTTTTCTCAGCTCAGCATTGCGCCACTCATCCATCTCATGCTGCTGGCCGGTGTCTTTGTGACCGCCTTCTACAGCTTTAGGCTCTTTTTTATGGTCTTTCATGGCGAGCCTCGCTGGCACCAGGCGGATCACGGCGACCATGCCCACCATGGGGACCATGGGGATGACCACGGCCATGGCCACGCGGGGTCTCACGAGCCCCACGAGTCGCCGGCCGTTGTGACAGTGCCTCTGGTCTTGCTGGCCATCCCCTCGGTGGTGCTCGGGGCGATCATGATTCAGCCAGCGCTCTTTGGTGATTTCTTCAAAGGCGTCATCTTTGTGGATGCCGTCAAGCATCCCGCCATGGCGCAGCTGGCCCAGCTCTTCCATGGGTCCTTGGCGCTGGCCCTTCATGCCTTTGCCACGCCCGCCTTCTGGCTCGCTCTGGCGGGTGTTGCCACGGCCTACTGGTTCTACCTGGTCTCGCCGGGCATTCCGGCCAGAATCAGTTCGTCCTTCGCGGGCCTGCACCGTCTGCTGGACCAGAAGTACTACCTCGACCGCTTCAACGAGGTCTTCTTTGCCGGCGGGGCCCGCCAGATCGGTGCCGGTCTCTGGCAGCGGGCTGATCAGGGGGTCATCGATGGCCTGCTGGTCAATGGATCCGCACGGGTGGTGGCCGCAGTGGCCGCCGTCCTTCGTCTGGGTCAGACCGGCTACCTGTACCACTACGCCATTGCCATGATTCTGGGCGTCGCTCTTTTGCTCTGGTGGTTTGCACCGCTCATGCACGCCACCCTGCCGCTGACCAAATAGGCCTCACATGACCAGCTTTATCTCGTCTTCTGTCCCCTGGCTGTCGCTCTCCATTTGGACGCCTATCCTCTGCGGTCTGGCTCTGTTGGTCTTCGGCCGTCAGGCCGCCGCTGGCGGCTCGGCGGGCTCGGGGTCCCTGGTACGCCCATTGGCGCTGGTCGCTGCGGTGCTCTCGCTGCTGCCCACGGTCGCGCTCATCGTGGACTTCAATGCCAGCCATGCTGGATTTCAGTTTGTTGAAAAGTTTGCCTGGATCGATCGGTTCTCTGTTCATTACTTCCTGGGCGTCGATGGCATCTCCATCTGGTTCGTGCCCCTGACTGCGCTCATCACGGTCTTTGTGGTGGTCGCGGGCTGGGAGGTGATTGAGGACCGGCCTGCGGTCTATATGGGGGCCTTCTTGGTGCTCTCTGGCCTGATGATCGGAGTCTTCTGCGCACTGGACGGTCTGCTCTTTTATGTTTTTTTCGAGGCCACGCTCATCCCGATGTACATCGTCATCGGCATCTGGGGCGGCCCACGTCGGGTCTATGCGGCGTTTAAGTTCTTCCTGTACACGCTCATGGGGTCTTTGCTAACCCTGGTGGCCCTCGTCTACCTCTACAGCCAGAGCGGGACTTTCGACATCCTGGCCTGGCACAAGCTGCCGCTTGCCATGGAGCCGCAGATTCTGATTTTCCTAGCCTTCCTCATGGCTTTTGCGGTCAAGGTTCCAATGTGGCCTGTTCACACCTGGCTGCCGGATGCACACGTCGAGGCCCCGACAGGAGGCTCTGTAGTGCTGGCGGCCATTATGCTCAAGCTTGGTGCCTATGGGTTTCTGCGCTTTTCCATGCCCATTGCGCCCGATGCCTCGGCCGAACTCGCCTGGCTCATGATTACGCTGTCACTGGTAGCTGTTGTCTACATTGGACTGGTGGCGCTGGTTCAGCAGGACATGAAAAAGCTGGTGGCCTATTCGTCCATTGCACACATGGGCTTTGTGACGCTGGGCTTTTTCATCTTCTCGAGCCTGGGCGTGCAGGGTGGCATTGTCCAGATGGTCTCCCACGGCTTTGTCTCCGGCGCCATGTTCCTCTGCATTGGGGTCCTCTATGACCGGATGCACAGCCGAGAGATCTCCGACTATGGCGGGGTGATCAACCGTATGCCAAAGTTTGCGGCCCTCTTTGTCTTTTTTGCCATGGCCAACGCGGGTCTGCCGGCCACCAGCGGCTTTGTGGGCGAGTTCATGGTCATCCTGGGGGCAGTCAAATTTAATTTCTGGATTGGCCTGCTTGCGGCCACGACCCTTATTTTCGGAGCCGCCTACACGCTCTGGATGGTCAAGCGGGTGATCTTTGGTGAGGTTGCCAATGACCATGTCGCGGCCCTGCAAGACGTCACTCCGCGAGAGTTCGCCATGCTCATGGGCTTGGCCCTCTGGGTTCTTTACATGGGCATCCATCCGGCTGCCTTTACCGACTACATGACCACCTCGGTCGACGGACTGCTGCAGCACCTGTCGGTCTCCAAGCTGCCCAAACCCTAGTGCCCACCATGACTCTCGAACAACTCAAACTCTTTACCATTGCGCCCGAGATCGCTCTTCTGGGCCTTCTGTCAGTGGTTATGCTGGTCGATGCCTTTCTCAAGCAGCGGGCCGAGGTCCTGGTCCACATGGGCAGCCTGGCTGGCCTGATCTTCATTGGCCTCTGGCAGTTGCTCGATGCCATGACGCTGGGACCCACCGTTGGCATGAACGGCTTGGTGGTGACAGACCCAATGGGAGCCTTGCTCAAGGCGGGGGCCGCCTTCGCGACGGCCATTACCCTGGTCTATGCCCGCCGAACCCTGGCCGATCAGAACATGGGCTTTGGCGCGTACCACCTGTTTGCACTGTTTTCGTTGTTGGGCGGGTTTGTGATGATCTCGGCCAATCACCTGCTGACGGTCTACCTTGGGGTAGAGCTTCTGACCCTTGCCCTCTATGCTGCAGTGGCCCTGCGGCGCGACAGCCCGGTATCGACTGAAGCCGCCATGAAATATTTTGTTCTAGGTGCGCTGGCTTCAGGTTTTCTGCTCTACGGCATGAGCATGATCTATGGCGCAACGGGCAGCCTTGAGATCACGGTTATTCAAGACAAGCTGGCGGCGGGCAACGCAGACCGACTGGTCATGGTCTTCGGCACGGTCTTTTTGGTGGCAGGCCTTGCCTTCAAGCTTGGCGTGGTCCCGTTTCACATGTGGGTCCCCGATGTCTATCAGGGCGCGCCCACCGCGACGGCTTTGCTCATCGGTGCTGCGCCGAAATTGGCCGCCTACGCCATTGTGATTCGGCTGCTGGTCTCGGGCCTTGTGGGCGTTGCGGTGGACTGGCAGCAGATGTTGTTGGTGCTCTGTGTCTTGTCTCTGCTGGTGGGCAACCTGGTGGCCATCATGCAGACCAACCTCAAACGCATCTTGGCCTACTCCACCATTGCCCACATGGGCTTTATGCTGCTGGCCATCGCCTCGGGCGTCCTGGGAGACAAGTCCGACGGGGCCGTCAATGCATTTGCGGCCAGCATGTTTTACGTCCTGACTTATGTCATCACCACCCTGGGTAGCTTTGGCGTCATGCTGCTGGCCTCAAGCCGTGGATACGAGTTCGACACGCTGGAGGACTTCAAAGGACTGGCCAAGACCCGACCACTGCTAGCCTGGGTCATGTTGGCACTGGTCTTCTCTTTGGCTGGCATTCCGCCAACCGTTGGTTTCTACGCGAAACTTGCGGTCCTGGAGTCTGCCGTCGCGGCCGGCTACGTGGGCCTTGCCGTCTTTGCCGTCCTGACCTCCCTGGTGGGGGCGTTTTACTACCTTCGCATTGTGAAGGTTATGTTCTTTGATGACCCAGTCGTCCGGGCTCCGGCTCAGATGCAGTGTCCTATTCAGAACTCCATCCTCTCGGCCAACGGTCTAGCCGTCTTGCTGTTGGGACTCATGCCAGGACCCTTGATGGCCTGGTGTGTGGTGGCAGTTCGCACCTCTTTGGGGGCTTGATCTCGTGAGCGTCTGGGCCTCAGCCATGGTCTGGCTGGTCATCGGGTTCGCCCTGGCCAACTGGCCGTTTTTCACTGAGCGTCAGTTTCTAGTCCGAAAGCCGGCCGCAGGGGAGAAGTCTTTTGGCTTTCGTCTGCTGGAATTGTTGGTGGGCTATGGACTGGTGATCCTGGTGGGCATTGGCCTAGAGACCAACATGGGTGCGGTGGCCTCCCAGACCTGGAACTTCTACGCCATTGTGGCCTTGCTGTTTCTGGTGATGGCCTACCCAGGTTTTGTCTGGCGCTACCTTCGTCGCAGGGTCTCATGAGCCAGAAGATGGCCGCGCAGCCCTCGGCGGCTGGGGATGCAAGACCCATCCAGCGTCGTGACGAGTCGGCCCCCCATTTGGCAGAGCAGCGCCTGCAGGGTGGCCCCGTCTTTGAGGGGGTCTTGCTCAAGATTCAGCGAGACCTGGCTCGAGCCGCTGACGGCACCGAGTGCGTTCGCGAATACACACTGCACCCGGGAGCCTCGGCCATTGTTCCAGTCTTTGACAATGGTGATCTGCTCCTGGAGCGTCAGTGGCGCTACCCCCTGAACCGCAGCTTTCTTGAGTTCCCCGCAGGCAAGCTGGATGCGGGAGAAGATCCCCTGGCCAGCGCCATTCGGGAGTTGGCTGAAGAGACAGGCTATGTGGCGGACCAGTGGGCGAGGGCGGGTCAGATGCATCCAGTCATCTCGTACTCCACCGAGGTCATCCACCTTTTTCTGGCCCGGGGCCTTCAGCAGGGTGTTGCAGCCCTAGAGGCGGGCGAGTGTCTGGATCTGGTTCGGCTTTCGCAGGACGATTTCTTTAAGGCTGTTCACGCGGGACAAGTCACCGATGCCAAGACCATGACAGCGGCCTTCTGGCTGTCGCAGTGGCGTGCTGGCCAGTGGCAGCCCCAGTGGTTTGAGCATGGGCATTGACCTTCTCGACCTCTTTTTTCATCTAGACAAGCACCTGGCCGTGGCGGTGCAGATGTGGGGTCCGTGGATCTACGCACTCTTGTTTGCCATTATTTTTGTCGAGACCGGCCTAGTGGTGATGCCTTTTCTGCCAGGAGACTCGCTGCTGTTTGTGGCGGGGGCCATTGCTGCTGTCGGTGGCATGAGCCTGCCCGTTCTCATCGCGGTACTCATTGCAGCAGCAGTGATTGGCGATGCGGTGAACTACGCGATTGGCTGGCGAGTCGGCGAGAAGGTCTTTTCGTGGGAGAGTTCCCGGTTTTTTAACCGCGAGGCTTTCGACAAGACCCATGCTTTTTATGAGCGGCATGGCCCAATGGCCATCGTCTTGGGGCGCTTCCTTCCCTTTGTTCGTACATTTGTCCCGTTTGTCGCGGGTGTCGCACAGATGTCCTACCCACGTTTTGCGACCTACAACGTGCTTGGGGCCGTCATCTGGGTGGGAAGTCTCACCACGCTTGGCTACCTCGTCGGGGAGCATCCGTGGGTGAAGCAGAATTTCTCGTTGGTTGCCTTGGCCATGATCGTGATTCCTGGTCTGCCAGCCGTCTGGATCTTGGCAAAGGCAGCCTGGCTTAAACGGTCTGCCGCATCCAAGAGACCCGCATCGTAGAAACCACTTTTTAAAAGGAGAAGGACCATGCGAAATTGGAGTCGTTTTCTGTCCGTCTTGGCCATGGGGTCGGTTGTCACCCTGGCGATGAGTGAGCAGGCAGAGGCCGCTGGCGGCCTGCCTACAGGTCCGGTCACGCAGCTCGTCACCATTGACCGTTCGGTCGGCAAGGGCGATGAGGCCAAGCCGGGCCAGCAGGTCAGCGTCCATTACACGGGCTGGCTGTTTGACCCCAGCAAGGCAGATGGAAAGGGCAAGAAGTTTGACAGCTCGGTGGACCGTGGTCAGCCGTTTTCATTCCCACTGGGAGCGGGCCGCGTGATTGCCGGCTGGGACAAGGGCTTTGCCGGTATGAAGGTGGGAGGCAAGCGCACCCTGGTTATTCCCAGTGACATGGGCTACGGTGCACGCGGGGCCGGCGGGGTGATTCCTCCCAACGCCACCCTGATGTTTGATGTCGAGCTCTTGGGCGTTCGTTAGTTTTTGAAGACTGCGTGAGAGCCCAGCTCTGCCTGGGCTCCTCCGCTGATCAAGTCTTTGTAGTGGTCCTCCAGCCGGTCTTGACCGAACTCGGGGGTCTGCTGGTCGCTGTAGCGCTGCTCTGTTGGATTCCAGACCAACATCGACTCCGTGGCGTAGTAAAGACCGATACGGGCCAACATGGCTTTTTTGCACGCTCCGGGCACCACCAGCCCCAGGCCATCGAGCAGGCGGACGAGTCCTCGCATGAACCACAGCGGAACATGCCGCACCGGCACCGGTCGACCAAGGATATGCTCAAGCAGTCGCGCCTGACCCAGGGGGCTAATGGCAGGTCCGGGGCCTCCGATAACCAGGGTCTGGCTCCATCGTGATGAGTCGTTCAGGCAGTCCACCAGGTAGACCGCCAGGTCGTTATCCGAGATGGGTTTGCACCGGGTCAGCTCCCCATTTCCAAAGACCATGAAGGGCTTGCCCGATAGCACCCGTGCAACCTGGCCGGACAGTGACTTGAAAAAGGCAGTGGGCCGAACAATGGTGTAGCGAAGGCCACTGTTCACCAGTTCACGCTCAAAGGCCAGCTTTGCTTCTTGGAAGGCAAGTGCAGGGCGTTGGACACAGATGGCCGAGAGCAAGATGAAATGGGCCTGGCCTGCCTTGGCGGATAGCCCCGGTTGCAGGCAGGCCAGGAGGTCACGCTGTGCCTGGTAGTCCACTGCCCAGGCATCGTCTGGAAGGCCGGTGCGTGAGGCCATACAAGAGATGACGGTCTGGCAACCGGAGGGCAGCTTAAAGGGGGCCCGTCCTAGTTCATGTACGGCGTATCCCCGTCGCAGGAGTTCGCGGTGGACTGCCTGGCCGATGGTGCCGGTCGAGCCAGCCAGGGCAATGCATGGAGCGGGATGCTGGGCCGGAGTCGACATGCTAGGAGGTGGTTCCTTGCGACTCTCGACTCACACAAAAAGTAGGTAACCGTTTAGCGTCGAGAGCACTCCCACTGTGCCAAGGACAGCGGAGACATTAAAAAACGTTCGCCTGCCCGTGATGATGGCCACCGATGTCAGCACAATGCCGATCTGAAGCAGCGCCTCTGCATAGTCAAACCAAGGGTCTCGATCGAGGGCCTCATCGCGCCTGTTCTCATGTGCTTTGGCCTTCTGCATTAATTCTTTTTTACCCTCACCGGTCTCGGGCTCGGACTCATAGCGGGCTATGTTTTTTTGATAGTCTGCCAACTTTTTCTCAGCCGCTTGCCGCGCCTCAGTTGGGACTCGCCCTCCCTTGAGTTGCAGCTCTAGGTCATCTGCTGCGATTTTGTAGGCGGTCTGGCGTTGATTTTTGGCTTGATAAAAATTGTATGCATTTGCCGCCAGAATATTTTCCATGGTGGCCTCCTTCGCTGCATTGCTCCCTCCTAAACTCGCGACAGCCAAAACCAGTGCCAACACGGACACGAGAAGAGCGCATCGAGTTTTAAAGGGATCGTTGATCAAATCGTTATCAATTTCGGGGGCGTCTGACACAACTGTCTCCTCTCGCGGTTTAAAAAAAACATCCTAGGCAACTACAAAGTCAGACCGGCCAGTTGCACCGACCACTTTTCAATCAGTCTAACCACATGATCCTGCTATACTTTTGCCCACTCGGAGGTGTGGCAGAGCGGTTGAATGCACCGGTCTTGAAAACCGGCGAGGGGGCAACCTCTCCGTGAGTTCGAATCTCACCGCCTCCGCCAAATTTCTTTCACTCCCTAATGCTTAAGAACGAACGAGGCGGCCGTATTGATCAGTTCGTTTTCAATGCCATAAAACCCGTGATAGGCCCTGGCCTGGCAGCGGTGGCCCTCATTTAGACCACCATCAAGCAAAACCAAAGCCTTCGGCGTGTCGCTTGACCTTGTGTTGACGATCGCCTCAGAGGCCTCAATTGGTGTTGCCTCGCAGGCCTCTTTTTTGTGGTGGATTGCCATGACGGGGATCTTAGTCGATGTTGGGATGGTTTCGCCCTTGTGTGTGCCCGCGACAATGTAGCCTCGCAACCGGCTAATTTCAGGCTTTTCAGAGCTCAGAAAGGCTGCCACGGTGGAGGTCCCCATGCTGTGACCGAAAATCCAGACCGGTGTGGAGGAGTTTTTGGAGTAGTGGGAGATGACCTCTGCAACTCTGGAGAGATGCTCCTGCGTTCCCCGCTTATGGCCACGCATAGCGTTCCCTAGGTCGAAAGGAGTGTCAACGAGTACTGCGTTGATGTGGTGTGCTGACCAGAGATGAAGTGACCGAACAAAGGTGTGGCCGTGGCTGGTTCGACCATCCTCAGTGAGACGAAGACGACCATCGCCGCCGATGTACAGCAAGACTGTAGCCCTTGGTTCTGGAACCGAGACCAGTAGGGTTCGAGTGGGCTCTCCAAGACTGGAGGGCACATCGATAACGCCGCTAGCCCGGGTTGCACCGGACAACATGGAAATTGCAAGAAGGAAGAGGATGACTCGATTTTTCATGAAGTTCCTGTTTACAAGGTGCGTGCTTATCCCGAATTGGGGTCATTAACGCCTGCGCTGCTCCTTGCGCCAATCCCAGGGTGGTTCTGGGTTCTTATCCACCCAGAGTCCCTGCCGTTTTTCTTTTGCATCTCTCTCGGCTGATAAATAACGTCCAGCCTTGCCAGAGGGCAGCCCCCGGAGATAGTCACGGTAGGCCCAGGCGTGGCCCGATTCAATCTGAGCGAGATCGACATCGATGATGATTTCCCCGTTCGGGATGGCCTTGGGCACATAGACGATGCCCACCACTCGGCCATATCGGTCTTTGTCGACGACGCTCACACGAACCTCTTTGCCAAAGACCAAGTCAGCGAGGTGTTGGCGACTCTTCTGTCCGAAAGGCTGGCTGCGCTCTGGCGCGTCAATCCCGGCTAGTCGCACTTTGGTGGGCCGATTACCGGGGGCTAGGACCGTAATGGTGTCTCCGTCGGACACCGCGATGACTTTCCCAATAATCTCAGCGGCCTGCAGGCCAAAGGCCAATAGCAGGACCGACAACACAATCAGCCATTTGGCGAGTAGCCTAGTCACGCCAATTAGTTTAGCGCCTACACAAGCCAGAAGTCTTAAGTGGTTTGCAGCATTCTTCGAAGTGTCTTAAGCGCTGTCACCCCGACCAGCTTTATTTCTGGGCGTTTTTCTCTGACTCAGCGATCTGACGGCGGACCCAGCGACCAATGTAGATGGGCATCACAATCGCAATGACGATCACGACCAGGCTCATTGCGCCGTAGTCGGTACCGAACAGGTCTTGCAAGAGTTTCATAGCGTTCTCCCTTTGATGCCTCTATTGTCGGAAGAACTCCTGATGAAGACCTTGATGAGGGTCAAAGGCCGATCAGTCTGGGCGACTCCTGGCCGCCTTGGCCTTCTCGATCTCAGCGAGCACCAGTGGCTCACACTGACGACAGTTGTTGCAGATTCGCTCCCGAGAGGTGAGCTCCTCCAGGGTGTCGATCCAGTTCTCGCGTAGAAATTCCTGCAGGTCCTCGTCCCAGACGCCGTTGCAGTAACAGACGATCTCAGCCATAACCGGGAGGATACGCGTGCCCGTTACACTAGGGGATGCGTAAAAACACCCTGCCTGCAAGCCGTCTGGACGAAAACGGCCAGCCCAGGGTCAGTCTTCAGGCCATCTTGGCCATGGCCTTCCCGCTTTTTGTGCATGCCGGGCTTCAGGCCGTGCTTAATCTCACCGACACCTGGTTTGTCAGTCGAATTTCCTCTCAGGCGGTCGCAGGGGTTGGGGGCGTCTACTGGCTGATTCTGGGCCTGCTGCTGCTGGTGACCGGCATGGGCATGGCGGTTCAGACCTATGCCGCCCAGGCCTATGGGGCCCGCAAATACGGGCGCGCAGCACGCTCGGCCTGGAGCGGGCTCTGGCTAGCCGCACTCACCATTCCGGTCTTTGGTCTTCTGGTCTGGGCAGGCGGCAGTCTCATCCCCATTCTGGCCTTGCCGTCGGGCATTGAACAGAGTGCGCTGGATTATTGGGGCCCACGGTTTGCCGGGGGACCAATTGCGGTGGCACAGACCGCGGTGCTGTCATTTTTTATGGCCATTGGACAGGTTCGGCTGGCCTTAACCGTCAATATCGTCATCGCTGTCCTCAATGCCGTCTTCAATGCATGGTTCATTTGGGGTTTTGATTGGGGCGTTAGTGGTGTGGCCTGGGCGACAACCGCCTCATTGGCCTGTGGATGGCTGCTGGCGATGGGTATTTTCTTAAACGGAAACATGCGATGGCGGTACCGCTCGCGTCGTTTCTGGCGGCCCCAGCCGCGCCGCGTAGCGGCCATCGTCACCATGGGATTTCCAATCGGGCTGTCGATCGCCTTCGATGTGCTGGGTCTGGCCGCTTTTCAGGCGATGGTGACCAAACTGGGAGAGGTTCAGGGAGCCGCAACTCAGATTGTAATGATGCTGACCTCAGTGGCCTATATGCCGGCAGTTGGCCTGGGTAAGGCAGGCACCACCCTGGTCGGCCAATCCATTGGGGCAGGGCGTCCCGATTGGGCCCGTCGGGTGGGCAATCGGGTGGTCGCGCTCACCACCGCCTACATGCTGCTCATCGGCATTTTGCTCGCCCTGTTTGCCGAGTTCTGGATGCGACTTTTTGTGGCCCCCACCGACCCGACTGCACCAGCGGTGATTGCCCTTGGGGTCACCCTGGCTTGGATTGCGGGGGCCTATCAGGTCTTTGATGGAGTCCATCTTGGGTCGGTCTTCTGCCTGCGAGGGGCCGGTGACACCCGCGTGCCTGCGATTTTGTTGCTCTCCATGTCATGGGGTTTGTTTGTCCCGCTTAGTTACTTGTTCTCCTTTGAACGCGGTCAGGGCTGGTTCGATCTGCCGGGACTGGGATGGGGAGCGGCCGGAGGCTGGTTCGCTGCCTTGCTCTACATTGCGCTGCTAGCAGGCGTTCTGGGTTGGCGTTGGTTTTCAGGAAGGTGGATGCGACATGGTCGACTGGTTTAATCCCCGTGCGGCAGTGCCCGACAGCGAACAGATGATGGATCGGTTTGAGCGATCTAGTCTGGTCTTCCGACAAGACTGGCCGCATCAGTCTCTGAACCATCACTACGGACCCGGCGAGCGGCAGACCTACGACGTCTTCCGACCAGCAATCGGACAGACCCACAAGGGGACGGTGCTGTTCCTCCACGGTGGCTTCTGGTTCTCTCGGCACAAGGACCAGTTCAGCTTTATGGCCCAGGCCTATGTGCAAGCCGGGTGGTGCTTTGTGGCCATGACCTACCCCTTGATGCCGAGTCTCAGCCTGACCCAGTTGGTGGATCAGACCGCAGCCGGTCTGGTCGAGATCGACCGGCAACTCACAGAACACGATGGCAAAGGCATCCATGTCATGGCTGGCCACTCTGCCGGTGCCCATCTTCTGGCCATGGCCTTTCACTCGCATGCCGGACGCAGACACACCGACAAAATGCCGCAGCTACCCAAAGGCCTGATCCTGGTCAGCGGCGTTTATGACCCCCAGGCTCGGGCGGCGGCCGAGATCAGCAAAACCATTAGCCTAACGCCGGATGATGCCGCGCAGTCTTGTCCACTGGCCCACTGTAATCCCGTGGCTATTCCAACCTCACTTTATGCTGGGGCTCGAGAGCCGGAACTCTGGTGGCAGCAGGGCCAGCGGTATAGGGATTGTCTGGTGCAGGCGGGCCTGGCTGAAGTTCATCATGAATTGCTCGCCGGCCATGACCACTTCAGTCTGTTGGAGGCCATGGCCAATCCGGCCAGCGAGATCGCCAGGGCCATAAGGGCAATGGCGGTCTAGCTCTCGGGCGGATCAATCCGCCGCTATTTTTTCTGACTGCGGGCCTGCTGGTTGATCTGATCGTGCTTGGCTTGAATATCTTTTGGCCAGGTGCTTTTGATGTAGGACAGCACTGCAATAATTTGTTCGTCGCTCAGAGCGCGTTCGAACTTGGGCATGTGGCTTTTGTAGTTGGCTCCGGCGTAATGCTGGATGCCGAACTTCACCATGTTGAACAACTGCTCACTTGGGTGGTGCCAGGTGTGGCCGCTGGGGTCATGTGGCGGGGCGGGTAAATAACCCCTTGCGTCTCGGCTCTGCCAGTTGAACTGACCTTGGAGCTTACTGCCGTGACAGGCTGCACAACTCATGTCATAGACCTGTTGACCCTTACTGATGATGTTGGCGTCAGTGGGCTTTAGTAGATCCTTCGGTGACGACGTCCAGAGAGAGGCTAGGACAGAGGGGCTTACTAGACCCAAGGTCAGGGTCAGTAACAGCAGGCGTGATGGTTTTGAGAACATGACGGGAGTTGTATTGCAATTTGGGGCACACTTTGAATGATATGAGCCTGCCCAATATTCCGTTGATTCGCCTTGATGGCCGTGTGGAAAATCTGACCGATTACAGGGGTAGGGTCTTGCTGATCGTCAACGTGGCCAGTCAGTGCGGTTTTACGCCCCAGTACCAGCCACTTCAAGCGCTCTATCAGAAGCTTGCAGACCAGGGCCTTACGGTCATGGGCTTTCCCTGTAACCAGTTTGGGGGTCAGGAGCCCGGAACGGCGACTGACATTGCGTCTTTCTGTGAGATGAATTTTGGGGTGAGTTTTCCGCTCTTTGAGAAGTGCGCAGTCAATGGACCAGGCACCCATCCGTTGTACCGCTTTCTGAGGGCTGAGGCACCGGGTTTCATGGGCAGCTCGGCGATTAAATGGAACTTCACCAAGTTTCTGGTCGATCGAGGAGGCCGGGTAGTCAGGCGGTATGGCTCCGTCGACTCTGTGGTTCGGATCGAACGGGATCTGCTGCCACTTCTTGGGCAGGCCGGTCCCACCTCTGAGTGAAGGGCCGTCTGGCAGGGTTATGCAACCGTCTTACTGTCTCCCAACGCTGGCCCCCTGGCTTAGGGGCTCCCATCTAGAGACGCTCTACCCAGCCCTCTTGGCCAGATGCCGAATCAATCCCTCTCTTCGTTTTCGACGACAGCGAATCCAGACACCAGATCAAGACTTCCTTGACCTTGATTGGGTGGATGCCACCGCACCAAATGCACCGACCCTGGTCATGTTTCATGGCCTTGAGGGCTCCTCCCGAAGTGGCTATGCCCAGGCCTTAGCCAGCGTCTGCGACCTTCGAGGGTGGCGCTGCGTGGTCGTGCACTTTCGCGGATGTTCGGGAGAGATAAACCTGGCACCGAGGGCCTATTTTGCGGGTGACATTCAGGACATTGAATTCGCCCTGACGTCGATTAGACAGGACCTGCGGCGGATTGACGGGGGCCGCGGGCCCTTGACGGCGATTGGGGTCTCATTGGGTGGAAATGCCCTGGCTCGCTGGGCCGGTGAGCGCGGGCCCGACGCTGGTGCATGGCTCGATTCGCTTATAGCGGTCTCAGCACCCTTTGACCTGTCCGCATCTGGCCAGGCCATTGACCATGGAGTGAATCGCCTCATATACGGGCAACTGTTTCTCTCGACCATGAAACAAAAGGCCCTGCTGAAGGCTGGTCAATATCCTGGCCTCTTTGATCTTGACCGTGTCCTTCGCGCCAGGACACTCCGAGAGTTTGATGATGCCTTTACTGCTCCGCTACATGGCTACCGGGGCGTCGATGATTACTGGTGTAGGGCCTCCGCCAAGGCCTGGTTGGGGCAGTTGGCGGTACCGAGTCTTCTGATCAATGCCCACAACGACCCCCTGGTCCCCGCCACAAGCCTTCCCAGGGCTGATCAGGTGAGTCAGGCCGTCGAACTCTGCCAGCCCTGGCACGGGGGACATGTGGGCTTTACGGCCTCGACCCGACTGGGTCTGCCTGGCGAGATTATTTCGTTTGCGCAGTCACTGTGTCGCTGGGCAGCCGGGACATGGCTGCGATCGTAAAGCAGGCCAGCGCCGCCATGACCACTAACATGGTGTCGAAGCCAAACGACTTGACCGTTGGCCCAATGAGGTAGACGGCCAGGCTGCTGACCCCAAAGGTGATGGCAATGCGCAACCCGGTGGCCCGGCTGCGCATGCTGTCGTCCACATACCGCACGATGACCGCGTCCACGAATGGGATGGCCCCAAAGATGGCAGCCATGAAGCCCAGCGAAAACACCAGATAGACCCAGCCGGAGGTCTGGCTTGCCGCCAACAGAAAGACAATCTGAAAAGCGACGATGGTCATGAACAATTTCTTAATGGCCACTCGGTCTAGCAGCCAGCCTGCAGCGACCTGGCTAAAGGCGGCCACCGCATAGACGCCGGCCAGTAAGAAGCCCAGCAGCGCTGGGTCGGTGACGACCTGGTCGAATTTCACTTTCAGCAACTCGGCATTGCTGTTGGTGGTGAAGTTAAACAAGATGGCCCCGGAGGTGGCTGCCGTTGTCATGACCACCAGCGCCCGGATGACGAGGCTTCGGGGCAGGCTGGTCCCGCTGGCCTTTCGTTTGCCGGCGGGCTCAGACTCGGTTGGGCAGACCTTCATAAAAAACAGACCCAGTGCAATAGAGAGCAGGGCAGCCATCCAGAAGGCAGCGCGCCAGCCAAAGTATTTAATGGCCAATCCTGTGAAGAGGGCCGCCAGGGCAATGCCCATGTTGCCAGCCAGATTGTTCCAGCCGATCACCAGCCCGGGCTTAGCGGCATGACGCAGCAGCATGGGAATGCCCACCGGATGGTAGATGGAGGCAAACAACCCCATCAGGGTGAGGGCTGCTGCGATCTGCCAGGCGTTTTGCGTCAAGGCGACCAGGCCACAACTGGCGGCCAATCCAAAAAAATACAAGACCATCATCTTGCGCCGGCCCCAGAGGTCCCCTAGGCGGCCAGACGGAATGGACCCAAGTCCAAACATTAGAAAGGCGCCGGCGGTATAGGGCATCAGGTCTTCCCAGTTGGCAAAGCCAAACTCCAAGGCGATGACGCTGACAGCCGAGGCAAATATCAACAAGACCAGGTGGTCCAGGGTGTGGGCGGCGTTGAGCAGTAGGCTGGTGGATCGGTTCATGTGGTCAGGCCAGATTCCTTTTGCAGCAGTTGGTCCCACTGGTCCATCGCCTTGAGCAGGTCGGCCTCTAGCGATTCTAGTTGGGATTGAAGCTTGGGTACCGACTCGGGATCTTGCTTGTAAAGCATGGGATCTGCAAGACGAGACTGGATTTTGGTAAGCATGGCCTCTAGCCCCTCGATCTGGCCGGGCAGGCTCTCCAGGGCGGCTCGCTCCTTGTTGCTGAGCTTGGTCTTGGGCTTTTCCGGGCTTGTTGCCACTGCGCCGCTGGTGGTGCCGCCGGACGCAGCGGGCTTGGTGTCAGAAGGTCTTGTCTCAGGCAGCCCCCTGGATGCCAGCATCCGCTGGCGTTGAACCAGGTAGTCGTCATAGCCGCCCTCGTATTCCTGCCAGCGTCCATCACCCTCATGGGCGAGCCGGCTGGTGACCACTCGGTCGACAAAGGTCCGGTCGTGGCTCACCAGAAAGAGCGTGCCCGTGTAATCCACCAGCAACTGCTCGAGCAGTTCCAGGGTCTCGATATCCAGGTCGTTGGTGGGTTCGTCGAGCACCAGGACATTGGCGGGACGGGCAAAGAGCCTGGCCAGCAGCAGACGATTGCGCTCGCCGCCTGACAGACTCTTGACGGGTGAGCCCGCGCGCTCAGGCGCAAAGAGAAAGTCGCCCAGGTAACTCTTGACGTGCTTCTTCTCCTCGCCGATCTCAATCCACTCGCTACCCGGGCTGATCGTGTCCTCCAGGGTCGCCTCTAAATTCAGGCCTTCACGCATCTGATCAAAATAGGCCACCTGAATCTTGGTGCCCAGCCGAATCTGTCCCTGGTCTGGGCTCAACTGCCCCAGGATGAGCTTGAGCAGCGTGGACTTGCCCGCCCCGTTGGGACCCATCAGGCCAATCTTGTCTCCCCGAAGCACAGTCAGGCTGAAGTCACGCACCACGGCCTTGTCACCAAACTCTTTGGAGACGTCCTTGAGTTCAGCAACCAACTTGCCGCTTCGCTCACCTTTAGAGAGATTGAGGTTGACTTGGCCCATCTGGTCACGACGGGCCGCATGCTCTGCTCGAAGCTGCTTCAGGCGCTCGAGTCGGGCGACACTCTTGGTTCGGCGGGCCTCGACGCCCTTGCGGGACCAGACCTCCTCTTGGGCCAGCAGCTTGTCCGCACGTGCGTTGGCCAGAGCCTCGGCGGCCAGTTCCTCGTCGCGTTGACGCTCGTAGTCTGCGAAGTTGCCGGGATATTTCCTGAGGTGCCCACGGTCCAGGGCGAGGATGCTGGTCGCAACCCGGTCCAGGAAACGACGGTCGTGGGTGATAAAGACCATGGCGCCTTTGAAGGCCAGCAGGAGTTCTTCAAGCCATTCGATGGATTGGACATCTAGATGGTTGGTTGGCTCGTCGAGCAGCAGCACATCTGGATTGGTCACCAAAGCTTGGGCCAAGGCCACTCGCTTTTTGAGTCCACCGGAGAGATCACCGATGCGGCTGGCGGGATCAAGGCCCAGTCTGGCCATGGTCTGCTCCACGCGCTGCTCCCACTGCCAGCCGCCAGCGGCGTCCAGGGCCGATTGCAGCTCATCGAGTCGCTGGTGAGCCTTGGGGTCGTTGGCCTGGCTGACCTGATGGCCAAGGGATTCGTACTCGGCGCGCAGGGCCTGAATGCTTGAAAGGCCCAGGCTGACCGACTCAAAGACGCTATGACTGGCGTCCAGCAGGGGTTCCTGGGCGACATAGGTGATGCGCAGATCTTGGCCAACTTGAAGGCGACCATCGTCCAGATGCTCCAGGCTTGCTAGGATTTTGAGCAAGGAGGATTTGCCGGTGCCATTGCGACCAATGAGGCCAATTCGCTCCTGAGTCTCCAGGGCAAAGCCGGTTCGATCGAGCAGGGCAACATGTCCGAAGGCAAGTTGTGCCTCGGAGAGGGTAATCAAAGACATGCCGGATTATCTCAGGCCCACTGAAGGGGCAGGGCAGTCTTGTACTTGACCTGCTTGAGGGCAAAGCTTGAGCGAATTTTCTCAACGCTCCCGATGGGCGTGAGCTCCTCCAAGATGAATTTCTCCAGGGCTTGCATGTCCGGCACCACCACCCGGATGAGATAGTCCGAGTCGCCCGTCATGAGGTAACACTCCATGACCTCGTCGTGCAGTTGGATGCGTTTTTCGAAGTCTGCAAGAGCCTCGCGGCTCTGGGCCTTGAGACTAATGTTGATGAAGACATTGAGCTGCAGGCCAACGGCCTGTGGCTGCACCAGGCTGACCGTCTTCTGTATGACGCCCAGCTGGGTGAGATGTTTGACCCTGGCCAGGCAGGGCGAGGGCGAGAGATTGACCTGTTTGGCCAGGGCGACATTCGAGAGACTGCCGTCGGTCTGCAAGGCATCGAGGATCTTTAGATCGACTCGATCTAGGCTGGGAGTGTGTATTTTCATGCTTAATATACCTTTCATATAAGCATAAAATGCTTTGATAAGCAGATTTATACATCAATTTCAGTATCAAATGTTGGTTTGGCTTGGCTATTGTTCTGGTCATGAAAAACGATCTCGATCTTCAAGAAACCCAAGAATGGCGCGAGGCCTTTACAAGCCTTGTCACCCACGCTGGCCCTGAGCGGGCGCGGTTCATCCTGGACGAGCTCGCCGGGCAGGCCAATGCGCTGCGTCTGGGCTGGCGCCCTTCGGCCATCACTCCCTACGTCAACACAATTGGCGTGGAGGAACAGCCCGACTTTCCTGGCGACCTCGATCTGGAGCAGCGACTGGCTAGCCTCATGCGCTGGAATGCGCTGGCCATGGTGGTGCGGGCCAACCGTCTCACCGGTGAACTCGGCGGCCACATTGCGAGTTATGCCAGCGCGGCAGATCTCTTTGAGGTGGGGTTTAACCACTTCTGGCGGGCCGGTCGGCAGGGTGACCTGGTCTTTATGCAGGCCCACAGTGCGCCCGGCGTCTATGCGCGCGCCTTTCTTGAGGGTCGCCTGACTGCCCATGACCTTGGCTTTTATCGCCGCGAATTGGCCGCTCAACAAGCAGTCGTGGTCGGCGAGGCGCCTGCGGGGACCCGAGGCCTCTCCAGCTATCCCCATCCATACTCCATGCCCGACTTCTGGCAGTTTCCAACCGCCTCCATGGGGCTTGGTCCGGTCCAGTCCATCTACCAGGCCCGGTTTATGCGCTACCTATCAGACCGGGGGCAGCACGACTGCTCGGGCCGTCGGGTCTGGGGCATCTTTGGCGATGGAGAGATGGACGAGCCCGAGAGCATGAGTGCACTCACCATGGCCGCCCGCGAGGGACTGGACAACCTGACTTGGGTGGTGAACTGCAACCTACAGCGGCTCGACGGTCCCGTTCGCGGCAACGGACGCATCATTGACGAGCTCGAGACCCTCTTTGTCGGTGCGGGCTGGCGAGTGATTAAGCTGCTCTGGGGCAGCGACTGGGATGGCCTGTTTGCCCGAGACAGTTCGGGTGTTCTGACACAGGCCTTGGGCCAGACCGTCGACGGCCAGATGCAGACCTTTGCCGCCAAAGACGGGCGGTTCAACCGCGAGAATTTCTTTGGGCAGCACCCGGCCTTGGCGGCCCTGGTCCAGGGCATGACCGATGAGCAGATCGATGGCCTCAAGCGGGGTGGCCACGACATGGTGAAGATCTACGCGGCCTACGCCGCAGCCATGAAGACGGTGGGCCAGCCCACGGTCATACTGGCCCACACCAAGAAGGGCTATGGCATGGGTCAGGCAGGCCAGGGCCGAATGACCACCCACAGCAACAAAAAGTTGGAAGACGACGACCTGCTGGCCTTCCGCGATCGGTTTGGTCTGCCTCTGACCGATGAGCAGGTGCTGGGTCTCGAGTTCTATCGCCCGGACGCCGACAGCCCTGAAATGAGAATCCTGCGGGATCGGAGGTCTGCGCTGGGTGGCAGCCTGCCGTCGCGTCAGACCGACGCACCGACAGTGCCAGTTCCCGCCATCGAGACCCATGCAGGCTTTGCCCTGGCTGCCGATGGCAAGGAGATGAGTACCACCATGGCCTTTGTTCGGCAGCTGGGCGCCTTGCTAAAGGACCCCGTGCTGGGGCCCAGGGTGGTGCCAATTGTGGCCGACGAGGCCCGAACTTTTGGCATGGCCAATCTCTTTAAGCAGGTGGGCATTTATTCCAGCGTGGGACAGCGATATGCCCCCGAGGACATTGGCTCGGTGCTGAGTTACCGCGAGGCCAAGGACGGACAGATATTGGAGGAGGGCATCAGCGAGGCCGGGGCCATCTCGAGCTGGATTGCGGCAGCGACGAGCTATGCGGTGCATGGTCAGCCCATGGTGCCGTTTTACATCTTCTATTCGATGTTTGGCTTTCAGCGAATCGGGGACCTGATCTGGGCAGCAGCGGACCAGAACCCAAGAGGATTTCTGTTGGGTGCCACCTCTGGCCGAACGACCCTCGCTGGCGAGGGCCTTCAGCACCAAGACGGCACCAGCCTGCTCTGGGCCTCTACCGTGCCCAACTGCCGCTCGTATGACCCGGCCTTTGCTGGCGAGTTGGCCGTGCTGATTCAGCAGGGGCTGGTGGACATGATGGTTGATCAGCGGGATGTCTTCTACTACATCACCATGACCAATGCCAATTACCCGCAGCTCAGTCTGGAGCCCTCGCAGGCCGATGGAGTGGTGAAGGGGGGCTACTTGCTGAAGTCTGGAGGGCAGGGCCGTCCAGTCACGCTCTTGGCCTCTGGGGCCGTGATGACTGAGGCCCTGGCTGCTTTTGACCGCTTGGTCGAGTCGGGACATCAGGTCTTCCTCTACAGCATCACCAGCTACACCGAGTTGGCACGGGATGCTGCAGTTCATTCCTCCAAGGCATTTTTGTCAGGTCTTCTGGCCCAGAGTCAGGGCCCCATCGTTGCGGTGAGTGACTGGGTCAGGGCCCTTCCAGACCAGATTCGTGCCCATCTGCCCGCTGGTCGTGAGATGACGGTTCTGGCTACCGATGGGTTTGGCTGCAGTGACACTCGTGCTGCGCTTCGGCAACGCTTCGGGGTAGATGCCAATGGCATCGTTCAGGCCGCGCAAGGCATGATGCAGTCTTCAAATTAAAAAGGTCTTCCTCCCATGAGTCTTCATCGTCAGTTGCTGGGCCGTGCCGCCCAGGGCAATCCCATTCGAGTTGGTCTGATCGGTGCCGGCAAGTTCGGCTCCATGTATCTGTCGCAGATTCCGCGCACGCCTGGTGTCCACCTGGTGGGCATTGCAGACCTCTCCCCCGAGGCGGCCCGACGCAATCTGGCCAGGGTGGGATGGGCCGCAGAGCGCGTGGGCGCAGCCAGTCTGGACGAGGCGATTCAAAAGGGCACTACGCACATCACGGACAACTGGGAGACCCTGGTGCGTCACCCCAAGATTGATGTCATCGTCGAATGCACAGGCCATCCGATTGCAGCGGTGGACCATATTCTTGGTGCGTTTGAGCAGGGCAAACATGTGGTGAATGTGACGGTGGAGGCCGATGCCTTCTGCGGCCCCCTGCTCGCCAGACGGGCCCAGGCTGCTGGCCGCCTCTATTCGCTGGCCTTTGGGGATCAACCAGCCCTGATCTGTGATCTGGTGGATTGGGCTCGAACCTGCGGCTTTCCAGTGGTCGCCGCTGGCCGTGGGCACAAGTGGCTGCCACATTTCTCAGAGTCCACGCCCGATACGGTCTGGGATAACTGGGGCCTTACGCCCGAGCAGGCCGCTCGGGGAGGCTTGAACCCCAAGATGTTCAACAGCTTTCTAGACGGATCAAAGCCCTCAATTGAATCCACCGCTGTGGCCAATGCCTGCAATTTGGACGTACCCAGCAATGGCCTGCTGTACCCCCCGGCCAGTATTGAAGACATTCCCTTTGTGACGCGACCACGGTCCGAGGGTGGTCAGCTTGAGAAAAAAGGCATGGTGGAGGTGATCTCCTCTCTAGAGACCGATGGGCGGCAGATCCCCTACGAGATTCGCATGGGGGTCTGGGTTACCGTCGAGGCCGAGACCGACTACATCAAGAACTGCTTTGAGGAGTACAAGGCCCACACCGACCCGTCAGGCCGCTATTTCACGCTCTACAAGCGTTGGCACCTGATTGGCCTGGAGGTTGGACAGTCCGTGGCCAGCGTTGCGCTTCGGGGGGAGCCGACTGGGACTGCGGAGTTCTGGAAGGCCGACGTGGTGGCCACGGCCAAGCGTGATCTAAAAGTGGGTGAGATCTTGGACGGCGAGGGTGGTTACACCGTCTGGGGCAAGCTGCTGCCTGCTGCAACCTCGAGGACGATGAAGGGCCTTCCCCTGGGCCTGGCCCATGGCATCAAGGTCACCCGACCAGTGAAGGCCGGGCAGTCTCTCAGCTGGGATGACGTAGAGCGGGTGCCATCGAAGGCTTTGGACCTTCGCGACGAGATGCTGCGGATGTTTGCCTAGGACGGAACCAGGCAGCTTCTACGCGACTGGTGCCTGCTCATGCCTTCTCGTTCCGGCTAGTCCTGAAAGAGCTCGCCCACCCACTCCTTGAGAGTGGCGAGTCGAGCCAGAGGGCTCTCCATGGCCAGTAGAAACTGTTTTTGCTGCGGGGCCAGCGGCAGGATCTCTGCCCAACGGTTGGCAACCCAGCCGCATTCGTCGAGTCTGAAGGGCGCCGCAATGGGCATGTCCTCTGGGGCCAGTCCTTGTCTCTGAAGGTCTGCAATGACCCTTCCCAGGTGGTTGGCCGCAGGCTGGAGATGGAGGGGGATGCCCTCGGGGGGATCGTCGGGTAGCAGGTTGACTTCAGCCAGCCAGAGTCCGGTCTTGTCGCGCTCTGCCGACTGGACTCGAAACCTCGGCCCCCCGACGCAACGAATTTGGACGAGACCTGCCTGTGGCTGGTGGTGATGAGTCAGGCTGGCAAGTGTTCCCAGGTTCTCAAAGACTTCCTCTTGGTCAGGCTTGGCCACCTCACTGCCTTGAACCAGTCGAACCACGCCAAAGTCGAGCTCGCCTTTGACGACCTTTTTGATCATGCTGAGGTAGCGAACCTCAAAGAGCTGCAGGGCCAGCAGGCCATCAGGAAAGAGCCCATGGCCCAGGGGAAACAGGGCGATGGGCTTGGTCGTGTGGGGAGGTCGGTCAGGCTGCTCGCTTGGCATCGCCACGGCTGAAGTTTGGCTTTGGCTTGCCTGAGCGTCCCTGAGGGCCAGCCTTGCGAGGCTCAAAACCGCGAGGGGACTGAGGCTTGCCTGCAGGCTTGTCACCGAAGGTACGGGCAGCGGGCTTGTCACCGAAGGTACGGGCAGCGGGCTTGTCACCGAAGGGTCGGGCAGCGGGCTTGTCACCGAAGCTGCGGGGCTTGGAGCCACCACGTGGTCCGGAGCGAGCCCCGGGTTTGGACGGACCGCCACGACGCTGTTGGCCACGCAGGGCGTCCGGAATAAGTTTGCAGCCCGTGAGGCGCTCGATTTGCAGAGCCAGGCCAATTTCGGAACTGTCGCAGAGTGAGACCGCGATACCGCTGCGGCCGGCTCGGCCGGTTCGACCAATGCGGTGAACGTAAGCCTCTGGGACGTTGGGCAGGTCGTAGTTAAAGACGTGGCTTACGTTGTCGACGTCGATGCCGCGCGCGGCAACATCGGTGGCCACCAGAATCTTGACCTTGCCTTGCCGGAAGGCCAACAGAGCCTTGTCGCGCTGGGCCTGCGACTTGTTGCCGTGGATCGCCATGCTGTAGTGACCAAAGCTGCGGACGTGCTTTTCAACGCGGTCAGCCCCATGTTTGGTCCGGGTAAAGACGATGGCCTGCGTGATGGCCTGATCGGCCAGCAGGTCAATGAGGGTCTCGGGCTTTTTCCCGCCGTCGACCATGACCAGCCGCTGTTCGATGCGCTCGATGGGCTTGCTTTCGGTTGCGACCCGGACTTCGAGTGGATTGCGCAGAAACTGGTCGGCCAGGCCCCGGATCTCCTTGGGCATGGTGGCCGACAGCAATAGGGTCTGGCGCTCTTTGGGCAGCCGCGACAGAAGGTCTTTGATGGCAGGCAAAAAACCAAGGTCCATCATCTGGTCAGCCTCGTCGAGGACCACGGCATGGGCCTGGTCGAGGCGGACGTGTTTGGCCTGCAGGTGGTCTAGCAGCCGGCCCGGCGTGGCCACCAGGATGTCGACCCCAGGAGCCAGGGCCTTGATCTGGGGCAGTGCCCGGGCACCCCCGACCACCAGGGCGGTCGTGAGCTTTGCAAACTTCCCGTAGGTCTGGATGCTCTGGACGATCTGCCCGGCGAGCTCGCGGGTGGGGGCCAGAATGAGGGCTCGGCAGCTTTTGGGCATACGGGGGACCATGCGGCTTTGCTGGTCTGCACCCAACTTCTGGAGCAGCGGCAGGACGAAGGCAGCGGTCTTGCCCGTGCCGGTCTGTGCGATGCCAAGGACATCTTGGCCGCGGATCATGGCTGGAATGACACCGGCCTGGATGGGGGTGGGCGTGGTGTAGCCTTCTGCGGCAACAGCACGAACAATGGTCTCGGCGAGCCCGAGATCGGCGAAAGATTTCATCGGTGGCTTTCAGTGAGCCGCCCTAAAACAAGGAAATCAATCAGCGCATGGGGCAGCAGGGTTTAACAACAAGTTTTGGAGCGGGCGATGGGAATCGAACCCACGTCTTGAGCTTGGGAAGCTCAGGTCCTGCCATTGAACGACGCCCGCAGAAGTGGAGGGACCAATCGCACTCTATCTTACCTGGGCCTAAAAAGCGAACTCTTTTTTAAAAAGTTTTTGCAAGACAATGATTTTTCGGGGAAAAGACGTAAGTTCAAAAAATTTGAAAGGCTTGGACAAAGTCTCACTGCCAAGGGGCTTGTTGCAGCGCGTCCAATACACGGGTTGATCGAGCTTCGGTCAGCATGTTGTCTCCTCCTTCCAAACCAAACACGATCTCCTCCTCGATCGGTTGGAATGGTTCAGAGCCCCGGACTGGTTCCGGGGCTTTTTTTTATTCTGCTGCCTCGTCGTCGGTGGCGTCTAAGAGGCCAGCCCGATCTGGGCCCAGGTCGGCCAGCAGGTCGGATGCAACCGGCAAGGCCTCAACCTCTTTGAGGCTACGGTCGATGGCCCGCTTGCGACGACCCACCTCGCTGAACTTGTTGCTCGCTTCTTGGAGCTTTTTCTCGGTGGCCTCGATAACGGCCCCAAACTTGGCAAATTCAGTCTTGACTTGACCCAGTACCTGCCAGACCTCGGAGGACCGCTGCTCGATGGCCAGTGTGCGAAAGCCCATCTGGAGGCTGTTGAGCAGGGCCAGGAGATTGGTTGGGCCGGCCAGGGTGACGCGGTGGTCTCTTTGGAGGCTATCGGCCAAGCCCGGTCGTCGAATGACTTCGGCGTAGAGGCCCTCGGTGGGCAGGTAGAGGACTGCAAAGTCGGTGGTGTGAGGGGGCTCAAGGTACTTCTCAGCGATGGTCTTGGCCTCTAGCCGAATACGCGACTCGAGGGCCTTGGCGGCCTGCTCAATGGTGCCCAGATCGGCCTGGTCTTGGGCCTCGACCAGACGCTGGTAATCCTCCATGGGGAACTTGGCGTCAATGGGCAGCCAGACGGGTTGGTCCTGGGAGCGGCCCGGAAAACGAATGGCAAATTCAACCCGCTCGCTGCTACCGGGGCGGGTGGCCGTGTTCTTATCGTACTGACTGGGCGTGAGAACCTGCTCAATCATGGCCTCGAGCTGGATTTCGCCCCAGGTGCCGCGGGTCTTGACGTTGGTGAGGACCCTTTTAAGGTCACCAACGCCAGAGGCCAGGCTCTGCATTTCACCCAGGCCCCGGTGAACCTGCTCCAGCCGCTCACTGACGATTTTGAAAGAGGCGCCCAGGCGTTCTTCCAGAGTTGACTGGAGCTTCTCGTCAACGGTCTTTCGCATGTCTTCGAGCTTTTTAGCGTTGTCTTGCTGAATCTCGCCAAGCCGCTCGTTAATCGTCCTTCGACTGGTCTCGAGGCTGTCTTGGATTTGTTGAGTCAGTGATTGGAACCGCAGCTCCTGGGTCTTGGTCTGGTTGTCGGTGACCGCCCGAATAGCGACCAGCTCTTTGCCCAGGGAGTCGAGTCGCTGCTGAGTCTGGTCGACGGCCAGCGCAATGCGGTCGAGTGTGTCGGTGGCCTGGCCTGCTGTCTGGCGGCGCCAGATGAGCAGCGTGAGCAGCAGAACGGGGAGCCCTACAGCCAGCACGGCCAGCAGGACTAAGGAGACCGGTAGATTCATCATGCCCAGAGTTTAGCGGGGGACATTAGGCCTCTGGAGGATCAGCTTTTGAGCCTTCTGAAGCCTTGAGGGCCCGCTCGCGGCGAATCTTGGCCATCTCGCGTTGGTGCGAGACATAGAGCCAGAGCACCACGCCAAGGCCCAGAAGGCCCTCGATCAGGATCACCGGCATAAACGAGTCGCTCATGCGAAGATTGTCCTACAAGAAACCCTTCGGAGACGAGCATGGCCCAAAACAATCCCAGCTGGCAATTCGAGACCAAGGCGGTGCACGCCGGCTACGAGGGCGACCCAACCACCCGAGCCGTGGCGCCCCCCATCTACCAGACGGTGGCCTACTCGTTTGACAACACCCAGCATGGGGCAGACCTCTTTGACCTGAAGGTCGCGGGCAACATCTACACCCGCATCATGAACCCCACCCAGGACATGCTTGAAAAGCGAGTCGCAGCCCTGGAGGGAGGCGTGGCGGCCCTAGCGGTTGCCTCGGGTCAGGCTGCCATCACCTACACCATCCAGACCATCGCCGAGGCGGGGGACAACATTGTCTCGGCCTCCACCCTCTATGGCGGCACCTACAACCTCTTTGCCCACACGCTGCCGCAGTTTGGAATACAGGTTCGGTTTGCGGACTACCGAAAGCCGGATGACTTTGCCAAACTCATCGATGCAAGGACGAAGGCGATTTACTGCGAGACCATCGGCAACCCCTTGGGCAACATCACAGACATTGGCCGGCTAGCCGAGATCGCGCATGCCCACGGCGTGCCGCTCATCGTTGACAACACCGTACCAAGCCCCTATCTCTGTCGCCCCATTGAGCATGGAGCCGACATTGTTTTACACAGCGCAACGAAATACATGGGTGGGCATGGCACCACCGTCGCGGGAGTGATTGTTGACGGAGGCACCTTCCCATGGGCCAATCATGCCGACCGTTTTAAACGCCTCAACCAGCCCGATGTGAGCTACCACGGCGTTGTCTACACCCAGGCCTTTGGGCCAGCCGCCTTCATCGGCCGGGCCCGCGTGGTTCCGCTGCGAAACATGGGCGCCGCTGTCAGTCCGTTCAATGCCTTTCAGATTCTTCAGGGTCTCGAGACCCTGCCACTGCGCATGGACCGCACCTGTGAAAACAGCCTAGCGATTGCCACCTATCTGAAGCGGCATCCCAAGGTGAATTGGGTGAACTATGCAGGCCTGCCCGACCATCCAGACCATGGCCTGGTCCAGAAGTACATGGGCGGCCGAGCCAGTGGCATTCTGAACTTCGGTCTCAAGGGAGGACGCGAGGCGGGCACCAAATTCCAAGACGCCCTGCAACTCTTTACCCGTCTGGTCAACATTGGGGACTGCAAGTCACTGGCCTGCCATCCTGCCAGCACGACACACCGTCAGCTCTCGCCAGACGAACTGGCCTCGGCAGGAGTCAGCGAAGACATGGTGCGCCTCTCGATTGGCATCGAGCACATCAAAGACTTGATGGCTGACTTGGAGCAGGCCCTCGCAAAAATTGGCTAATGCGCGCACAGACCTCGGCTGAGTAGGGCACTGGGTGCTCAGCCTCGGGCTGCTCGAAGACTTGAAGGTTCTGGTGGCACTGGCGCATTCGTTCGTAGGCCTGGTCGTCGATAATCCCGCTGCGGCCAGCCTTGAGCAGCAAGATGGGCTGGGGCAGCGCCTGAAAGACCTCCGTAAAGTCCACCCCAAAGACAGTGGTCTGGTGCGGCAGGTCCAGATGACCGGGTTTCTGCACGGCACGAATCAGGGCCGGATCCACCTCTAGAGTAGAGGCGAGGTCCTTTACGCCATCAAAAAAATTAACGCCCTTGGTGGCCGAGCCTAGCCCGCTCATGAGCCCCATGATGCCGGTCCACGGCAGCAGACACGAGACATCATTGAGCACCAGGCTCTGAAACCAGTCGGGCCTGATTCGGGCCAAGAACATGGCCAACAAGCCCCCCATACTGGTGCCCACCAGATGCAGCCGATGCGGCTGACTAATTGCCAGACGGCCCTGGACATGGGCCATGAGCAGGCCTAAATCGGCCAGGTAGGCACTCATTTTGTAGTGCTGTCGGTCGGCCATTGGGCTGCTGCGACCGCGGCCGGCAAAGTCGACGGTGATGATGCGAAAACGCTCTCCCAAGGCCATTACCATAGGGTCAAAAGACTTCTGAGTCTCCAAGAGGCCCGGCAGGCAAATAAGCACATCGGCCGACAGCGCATTGCCAGAGTCCTGGCCCATAAGTCGGCGCGGTGGGTCCTCTGTGGTGACCGTGAGCTCGAATTCCTCGCGGCGTATGGTCATGCAGCCCGGTCGCGCGGCGCTTCACCTTCGAAGGCAGAGGGCTTCTCGGTGGCCGCAAAGGTCACCACGTGGTCTGCCTCAAGCCTGATTCCGATGGGCTGGTCCAGGGGATGGTCGTGGTGGCTTGGCACGAGCGAGAGAACGCGCTCGCCGTTGCTGAGCTCAAGGGTGTAGAGAAAGTCGGCCCCACGAAAAGTCTTGGCGACCACTTTGGCCTGCAGCGGACTGTGGTCGTCGTGGACCACATCATCGGGGCGCAGCAGGACATTGACCGCCTTTTCGGGTGTGCTCTCGTTGCAACAGCAGGGGGCCAGAGCCAGGGTGCCCAAGGGAGTATCCACGCTGTGAAAGCGCTGGATACCGCTGACAAAGGCGCCATCCCCAATGAACTTGGCCACCTGCGCATCGCTGGGCTCGTGGTAGACCACATAGGGCTTGTCCCACTGAACCAGCCGCCCATCGAACATCACCCCCAGCTGGTCGGCCATGGCAAAGGCCTCGGTCTGGTCGTGGGTCACGACAATGGCCGTGGTGCCCGCCTTTTTCAAAATCTCGCGAACCTCTCGGGCGAGCCTTACACGCAGGCTGTGGTCCAGGTTGGAAAAGGGTTCATCTAGCAAAATCAGACCGGGAGAGGGCGCCAGGGCACGGGCCAGGGCGACCCGCTGGGCCTGGCCGCCCGAGAGCTCCTGGGGGTAGCGTTGCTGATAGGCCTCAAGGCCCACCAGGGCCAGCAAGGCCTCGGCCCTGCATCGCTGCTCCGAGCCGGCCTGTTTCGGCTTGCCTGCAGACAGGCCAAACAAGACGTTCTCGTAGACGGTGAGGTGCGGAAACAAGGCGTAGTCCTGAAAGACCATGCCAATGCCACGAGACTCTGGGGGCAAGAACTGGTTGGCATCGCTCAGGACACGCTGATTGAGCAAAACCCGCCCGGTGCTCGGCACTACGAACCCTGCGATGGCTCGAAGCAGACTGCTCTTTCCACAGCCCGAGGGTCCTAACAGACAGGCAATGTCACCTGCGGCCAAGTCAAGGCTGAGGTGGCGCACAGCATGGCTGCCTGGGCCGGCGGAGGGCCCATCGGCATAGTGGACATTCAGGGTGTCGATTTGCAGGGTCTGAGCCATGAACTGAGTATAGTTCTTATTCATGACCGCCTCGATCGTCATCCGCACCACACAACTCCTGCCCCTTTGGATGCAAGGCCTCTCGGGGCTTTTCGTGCTGGCGATTGCACTGCCACTGCTGGCAACCGCAGGCTTTGGACTGGCGACCTTTGCGGACTTGACTGCACTGAGCAGCCTGGTCCAGACCGTCTTGCCTGGCTATGTTCTCAATAGCCTGCTCTTGTGTTGTGGGGCTCTGGTGGTCTCGCTGACGCTGGGGGTCTCCAATGCCTGGTTTTTGTCCCAGTACCAGATGCCCCTGGGCCGAGTCCTGGAGTGGTCTATGGTGCTGCCCATGGCCATGCCGGCCTACGTGGTGGCCTATGCCTACACCGATGCCCTGGATTACAGCGGTTGGATCTCAGTGGGGCTGCGGCAGTGGATGATGGACTGGGACCTACTGGCTCCCCGACTTGGGGCCTACCCATGGTTTGAGATTCGGTCGCTTTGGGGTGCGGCTCTGATTCTGGGTGTGGCCTTAAGCCCCTATGTGGCCTTGCTGGCGCGGGTGGCCTTTGACGAGCGACAGGCCAACCTTGCAGAGGCTGCGCGGCTGTCGGGACTCAGCAGTCGCCAGACCTTCTATCGCGTCATCCTGCCGCTGGCCAGGCCCGCCTTGGTCGCCGGAGGTGCTCTGGTGGTTATGGAATGCCTGGCCGACTATGGCACGGTGGCCTTTTTCTCGGTCCAGACCCTGTCGACCGGATTATTCAAGACGTGGTTTAGCTACGGCGATCGAAATGCAGCAGCCCTGATAGGACTGCTCATGCTGCTCATGGCCTTTGGTCTCTTGGCCTGGGAGCGTTCGACACGCGGCAAGGCCAGCTATGCCACCCGGGCCAGGCCGGTGGTGGGACGCCAGCGTCTGAGGGGCGCTGCTCGAGTCTGGGTGCCGGTGGTCTGCAGCCTGGGCGGCCTTTTGGGTTTTCTGCTGCCTCTGGGACTCTTGCTAAGAGCAGCCTTGTCGCAGAGAGTCGCACTGGAGGTGCAGACGCTGGTAGCCCAGGGTCTGCAGACGGCCCTCTATGGCTTGTATGCAGTCGCCCTCATTTTGCCCGTTGCGATTCTGTTGGCCTATGCCCAACGGGCGGACGACCGTTCATGGCTCGCCAAGGCGACTCGACTGGCCTGCTCGGGGTATGCGGTGCCTGGACTGGTGGTGGCCGTTGGTCTGCTCGCTTGTTCGGCGGTCTTCACCCATTTCATGGTGCTGTGGCTGGACTGGCGAGTCACCCTGACCGTCACCAGCCTTCTGGTGCTGGGTGGCTACCTGACAAGGTTTTTTACCGTGGGTTTTTCTAGCGTCGAGACTGCGATGGCTCGCATCACACCCAGCCTGGATTGGTCGGCCCGCAGTCTTGGACTCTCGCAGGCCGCTGTCTTGCGCCGTGTCCACCTGCCGATGCTTCGGCGCGGGGTCCTGGTGGGGGGGCTGCTGGTCTTTGTCGATGTGGTGAAAGAGCTGCCTGTGACGCTGGTGCTTCGGCCCTTTAACGTCGAGACCCTGGCGGTTGCCGCCCATCAGTTCGCCGCCGACGAGCGTCTGGCCGATGCCGCCTGGCCGTCGATCGCGATCGCCCTGGTCGGCCTGCTACCGGTTTTAGTCCTGGGACCCAGAGGCCGTTAGCTGCAAGAGCTGGTCCTGGACGGATCGTCCCTGGCCGGTGCGGCGAAGGCGATAACTGCCGTCGGCCAGCATGGTCCAGCTGCTGTCGGTGTCGGTCAGGTGCATTCGAAGGCCTTCTTGAATCACCCGCTTTTTGAGGCGGGGGTTCAGGATGGGGAAGGCAAGTTCGACGCGTCTAAAGAAATTGCGGTCCATCCAGTCGGCACTCGAGAGATAGACCATGTCGTCGCCGCCATTTCGAAAATAAAAGATGCGGCTGTGCTCCAGAAACCGACCAATGGTGGACCGCACTCGAATGTTGTCGGAGAGCCCCTTCACGCCAGGTCGCAGAATGCAGATGCCACGCACAATGAGGTCCACCTTGACCCCGGCCTGGCTGGCGGCGTAGAGCGCCTCAATAACGTCGAGCTCCACCAGCGAGTTCATCTTGGCCATGATGTGGCCCCTCTGGCCTGCCTTGGCCAGGCGTGTCTCGCGACGAATGGCCTTCATCACGTTGGAGTGGAGGGTGAAGGGTGAGTGCCAGATGCGACGGGTCGGACGGTTCTCCCCCAGGCCGGTGAGCTGATGAAAGATCTCGTTGACGTCCGCACAGAGCTGGGGGTCGGCTGTCAGCAGACCGAAGTCCTCGTAGAGACGGGCGGTTCGGGGATGGTAGTTGCCCGTACCCAGGTGGACATAGCGTCGCAGGCCTGATTTCTCGCGGCGTACAACCAGGCAGGCCTTTGCATGCGTCTTGTTACCCACCACGCCGAAGATCACATGGGCACCGACCTGCTCGAGCTTGGAGGCCCAGTTGATGTTGGTCTCTTCGTCGAAGCGGGCCATCAGCTCCACAACAGCTGTGACTGACTTGCCAGACTTGGCCGCCAGAATGAGCGACTCCATCAGCTCAGAGGTCTGGCCCGTTCGGTAGATGGTCATCTTGATGGCCACCACGGCTGGGTCCTTGGCCGCTGCCGCCAAGAAGTCGGTCACTGCAGAGAAGTTCTCGTAGGGGTGGTGGAGCAAGACGTCAGACTTGGTAATCTCGGCAAAGATCTCACCACGGGCCAGCCGATCTGGATAGCTGGGAATAAAGCTTGGGAATTTAAGGTCGGGCCGGTTGATCAGGTCTGGAAGGCTCATCAGCCGAACGAGGTTGACCGGCCCATGCACCCGATAACAGTCCAAGTCTTCCAACTGGTACTCGCGTTTGAGCAGATTCAGGAGGTGATCGGGCGTGGCCTCGGAGACCTCTAGCCGGACCGCATCGCCAAATTGGCGTTGCGAGAGTTCGCCTCGCAGCGTCTCGCGCAGGTCGGTAATCTCCTCATCGTCCACAAAGAGGTCGCTGTTTCGGGTGACGCGGAACTGATGCACACCCAAGACTTTCATGCCGGGAAAGAGCTCATGGACGTTGTCCTGGACCACCGAGGACAGCATCATGAAGCCGTGGGGATGGCCAGAGACCTCGCTGGGCACTGCAATGAGTCTTGGAAGAATGCGAGGGGCTTGGACGACCGCGACTTTTGCACGCCGACCAAAGGCATCCTGCCCATCGAGCTCGACGATGAAGTTCAGGCTCTTGTTGAGGGTGCGGGGGAAGGGGTGGGAGGGGTCAAGCCCAATGGGGGTCAGAACCGGCAGGACCTCTTTGGTGAAGTAGCGCCGAGCCCATTGACGCTGGACTTCGTTAAAGCTGACCGCCAGGTGGACTCGAATGCCGGCCTGAGCCAAGGCCGGCAGAATCTGGTCGTTGAGCAGGTGGTATTGGTGGTCCACCAGGCGATGGGCCCGTTCACTTACGGCCTGGTAACTGGCCATGGGGCTGTAGCCATCGCCTTCTAGAAGCTGGCCTGCCCCCTGGCGAATCTTGGCCTTCAAGCCACTGACGCGGATTTCAAAGATTTCGTCTAGGTTGTTGGAGACAATGCAGAGGTAACGGAGCCGCTCCAGCACGGGCACGTCTGGACGCTCGGACATGGCCAGCACCCGCTCGTTAAAGGCCAGCAGGCTGAGCTCGCGGTTCATGTAACGGCTGTCGCTGGCCTGGGCCTGAGTGACAAATGTCACCGACTGTCTTTTGCTTGTCATCTTCAGGATTTTAGCCACCCCTATAATCTGCATTTATGACAAAGCAATTAACGGCTCTGCCCGATGGCCCAGAACTCGTGGCCGCCGTTGATTTAGGGTCCAATTCCTTCCACCTGCTGGTGGGGCGGGTCGACCAGACCCCTCATGGGGCCAATATTGTTCCCATTGACAGCCTGAAAGAGGCGGTTCGCCTGGCCTCGGGACTCTCGCCCGACAAGCGGCTGGACGCAACTTCGCAGGCCAGGGCCGTGGCCGCCTTGTCGCGGTTTGGGGAGCGGCTGCGGGCATTTCATCCTCAGAAAGTTCGAGTCGTAGCCACCAATACCTTCCGGGTGGCTAAAAACGGGGCCGACTTGCTTCGGACTTGTGAGGCCGCCCTGGGGTTCCCCATCGAGGTCATTGCCGGCAAGGAGGAGGCCCGACTCATCTACAACGGCGTGGCCCATACCCTGGCCGCCGATGGCACCAAGCGACTGGTGGTGGACATTGGAGGCGGTTCTACCGAATTCATCATTGGGACAGACTACACGCCAGAGCTGCTGGAGAGCGTCTTTATTGGCTGCATTCGATTTAGCAGGGACTACTTCCCCGGGGGGGACATTACTCGATCGGGCTTTAAGCAGGCTATTTTGGAGGCCCGACGAGAGATTCAGGTCATCAGCGCAAATTTCAAGGCCACCGGATGGGACCAGGCGGTTGGAGCGAGTGGCTCGGCCAAAGCCTTGGTGGAGGTCTTGGACTTGATGGGCCTTGCCCCCCACCATTCGATCACCCCGGATGGACTCGAGACCCTCAAAAACAGCCTGATTAGGCGTGGAGTCGTAGACCCCATGGAATTACCGGGCCTAAAGCCCGATCGGATCCCTGTTTTCCCTGGTGGCTTGGCCATCATGACGGCCATTTTTGAGGAGTTGGGCATCGATGAGATGCAGTATTCCGATGGGGCCCTGCGACTCGGCGTGCTCTACGATGTCTTGGGCCGTCAGCGCCAGGACGACATGCGTTTCACCACCGTCGAACAATTTATGGCCCGCTATGCTGTGGACCGCATCCAGGCCAAGCAAGTCGGCGACTTAGCGATTTCGCTCTGGGAAGAGGCCGCACTGGGCAGCGCCGAGGAGCGGACCGAGACGGCTCAGTTGCTGCGTTGGGTCGCTTGCTTGCTAGAAATTGGGTTCTCTATCTCTCACAACAGCCACCACAAGCACTCGGCCTACATTGTGTCGCAGGCTGACATGCCGGGTTTTTCGCGGCGGGAGCAGCGTCTAATGAGCAATCTGGTGCTGGGTCACGTGGGCAAGTTGGGAAAACTTGCCGCCCTGATGTCATCAGACGACCACTGGGCCGCACTGGCCTGTATTCGGCTCGCCAGCATCTTCTACAGAAGCCGGGCCCAGACCCGACTTCCCAGCCTTCATTTTCAGGCCAAGGGCAAAAAGTTCAGGCTTTCGTTTGATGGCAAGTGGCTCGAGCGCCACCCACTGACTGCTTACACCCTGGAGCAGGAGTGCTCAGAATGGAGCAAAGTAGGGTTTGACCTCCAGGTCGTCCAGTCCGGCCGCTAAGTCCTTGGCGGTCTGCCGGCGTTTACGGGTGGCCATCAGGGTCTTGATTCTGGTGAGCAGCAGTCGCATGGTCTAGAGTCCAAAGTGGCGCGCGTAACGCGGGTTCATCTGGCTAAGGGTCAACAACATGAGGAAATCAGCCGTGTTGAAGTCTGGGTCCCAGCTGGGGGCGCTGCAGACTTTTGCACCAACGCGGACATAGCCCTTGATGAGCGGTGGCTCCTGGACGTTGGTCTCTCGCTCGATACGCTCCAAGGGCAGGGCGTGCTTGGGAAAGCCCTGGAATTCGGTGGGGGCCATGGCCTTGGTCGACAGGCTGTCCCAGATGGCTGCCGCATTCCGGCCACCATCGCGCATAGAGACGCTGGCGCAGCCGATGAGATGCTCGTAGCGGTAGTGCCTCATGTACTGAGCAATGCCTGACCAGAGCAGCATAATCACGCCGCCATTGCGGTGGTCGGGATGGACGCAGGACCGACCAAGCTCCACCATCTGTGGACGAAGGGCTGCAAGCCGGTTAATGAAGAATTCGGACTCGCTGTAGTAAGAGCCCAATCGCTTGGCCTGCTCGGGCGGAAGGATGCGGTAGGTGCCGACCACGTCGCCTGTGTTGAGGTCGCGAACCAACAAGTGATCGCAGAAATTGTCGTAGAGGTCCTCGTCGACGCCGGGGATGCGGGTCTGGATGTGGGCCTGGTACTCATCGGAGAAGACCTGGAAGCGAAGCCGTTGGGCTTCACGGAGTTCGTCAAGGTCGCTGGCCAGGCTAACTGAGTAGTGCTCAACAGGTTTTTCGACGGCCGCCAGGTGAGGCCGATCGTTACGGGAGAAGTAATGGTGCTGACTGAGAAGCCTCGGGTTAAGCGGTGCATTCATGTCGTTGCTCCTTCGTTTCGATCTGTTGCGAGGAGTCTGCTGGGAAGACATGACGAAAACGTTTCGATTCGGTGAAATTTGTGTGACGCTTTGCCAATCCCGCCTCAAGCCGGTACACTGCGAACCTTCGAAACCACGGACAGACGGTTCGTGGCGGCAGGCGCGTAGCTCAGCTGGTTAGAGCACCACCTTGACATGGTGGGGGTCGTTGGTTCGAGTCCAATCGCGCCTACCAACACCCAAATTCCATGATCCAGATCACTCTTCCAGACCAGTCCAAAAGGGCCTTCGAACAGCCCGTGACCGTGGCTCAGGTGGCCGCAAGCATTGGGGCCGGTCTAGCCAAGGCGGCGATCGCTGGTCGGGTTGGCGGGCGGCTGGTCGACACCAGCTTTCGCATCGAGTCCGACACCGACCTGGCAATCGTCACAGACAAGGATGCCGACGGCCTGGAGATTATTCGGCACTCCACCGCCCACCTCATGGCCTACGCGGCTCAGAAGCTCTTTCCTGGGCTTCAGGTCACCATTGGGCCGGTCATCGACAACGGCTTTTACTACGACTTCGCCTACGACCGGGCCCTGACCCCCGAGGATCTCGAGGCCATCGAGGCCAAGATGCGGGAGCTCGCCGCTAGAGACGAACCCGTGGTCCGTGAGGTCATGGACCGAGATGCCGCCATTCAGATGTTCCTGGGCATGGGCGAGAAGTACAAGGCCGAGATTATTGAGTCGATCCCCGCCGGCGAGCAGATCTCGCTTTACCGAGAGGGCGACTTTGTCGACCTCTGCCGTGGGCCCCACGTGCCTTCAACGGGCAAGCTCAAGGTCTTCAAGCTGATGAAGGTGGCCGGTGCCTATTGGCGCGGTGACCACCGCAACGAGATGCTGCAGCGGGTCTACGGGACGGCCTGGTCAAAAAAGGAAGACCTGGAGCAGTACCTGCACCAGCTAGAAGAGGCTGAAAAGCGCGACCATCGAAAGCTTGGAAAGGCCCTCGACCTCTTTCACGTGCAAGACAATGCCCCGGGTCTGGTCTTCTGGCATCCCAAGGGCTGGGCCATCTGGCAGCAGGTTGAGCAGTATCTGCGTCGCGTCTATGTGGAATCGGGCTATCTGGAGATTAAGTGCCCGCAGATTCTGGATCGCAGCCTGTGGGAGAAGTCCGGCCACTGGCAGCACTACAAAGACAACATGTTCACGACGGCCAGCGAGAACCGCGAGTACGCCGTCAAGCCCATGAACTGCCCAGGCCATGTCCAGGTCTTTAACACCGGCCTGCGCAGTTACCGCGATCTGCCACTTCGCTACGGTGAGTTTGGCTCCTGCCACCGCAACGAGTCCTCGGGCAGCCTCCATGGCCTGCTGCGGGTTCGCGGCTTTACCCAGGACGACGGCCACATTTTTTGTACCGAAGACCAGATCCAAGAAGAGGTCTTCGCATTCACCCAAAAGCTGCTCGAGGTCTACAAAGATTTCGGCTTCGACAATGTCATCTACCGGCTTTCAACCCGTCCCGAGAACCGGGTTGGGTCAGACGAGAGCTGGGACAAGGCCGAAAAGGCCCTGTCTGATGCCCTGGACCGCACCGGCGTGAGCTGGGAGTTGCTGCCGGGCGAGGGGGCCTTCTACGGCCCCAAGATTGAATACAGCCTGAAGGACTCCCTGGGACGCGTCTGGCAGTGCGGCACCATCCAGGTCGATTTCAACATGCCCGTGCGTCTGGGGGCTGAGTACGTCGCCGATGACAACAGCCGACGGCATCCGGTCATGCTGCACAGGGCCATCGTTGGCTCGCTGGAGCGGTTCATTGGAATTCTTATCGAGAACCACGCTGGCGCCATGCCCGCCTGGCTTGCGCCGGTCCAGGTGGCGGTGGCCTGCATCACCGAGGCCCAGGCCGATTACGCCCAATCTGTTGCGAAAATGTTGCAACGCCATGGTTTCAGGGCGGAAGCCGATTTGCGAAATGACAAGATTTCCTTCAAAATCCGCGAGTTAAGCCTGCAGAAGCTTCCTTTCATTCTGGTCGTTGGTGACAAAGAGAAGGCAGCCCATCAGGTGGCGGTTCGGGCCTACGGAGGCCAGGACCTCGGTGTCATGTCGGTAGACGCCTTCGTTGCGCACCTTGGCCAGGTGGTTGAAGCCAAGCAGTAGCGCGCAGGGCGTCTATTCATTTTTTGGATTGAGAAAAGAGGCTAAATAATCGCTACGGAGAAAACGCACCGTATCAACGGTGAGATCAACGCATCAGAAGTGCGGCTGGTCGGAATAGAGAACGAGGCTTTGGGAATTGTTCGCACGGTCGAGGCCCTGCGAATGGCAGAAGAGGCAGACGTCGACCTGGTTGAAATTGCACCACAGGCCTCGCCGGTAGTCTGCAGGCTGATGGACTACGGCAAGTTTCGTTACCAGGAGCAGAAACGGGCTGCAGAGGCCCGCTCCAAGCAGAAGATTATTCAGGTCAAAGAAGTGAAGTTCCGCCCCGGAACCGATGAAAACGACTACCAGGTCAAGATGCGCAACCTGGTGCGATTCCTCGAAGAAGGGGACAAGGCCAAGGTCACCATTCGGTTCCGAGGCCGGGAGATGGCGCACCAGGAGTTCGGCATGCGAATGCTGGAGCGGGTAAAAACAGATTTAGACGAGCTGGGGCAGGTTGAACAGATGCCCAAGCTTGAGGGCCGACAGATGGTGATGGTGGTCGCCCCCAAGAAAAAGAAGTAGCAGTGCAGTAGTGGTTGTCAACAAGCTAGCTGTCGGTTTTAACAAGTGAGGGCAGGGTGCTCTCCACCGGCTGATGGCAAATGAAGGAGCAGAAAATGCCCAAAATGAAGACCAAGAAAGCCGCCGCAAAGCGGTTCATGGCGCGAGGCAGTGGTTCGATCAAAAGAGCCCATGCCACCAAGCGTCACATCCTGACCAAGCGCACCACCAAAAACAAGCGTCAACTCCGCGGCACGCTGACTGTCCATCCATCGGACGTCAAACATGTTCGCGACATGATGCCTTACGCATAAGGAGACTGAACCATGCCTCGCGTAAAACGTGGTGTTACCGCTCGTGCCCGTCACAAGAAAATCCTGGCCCTGGCCAAAGGATTCCGTGGCCGTCGCAACAATGTCTTCCGTGTCGCCAAGCAGGCCGTCATGCGTGCCGGCCAGTATGCCTATCGCGACCGTCGTAACCGCAAGCGTGTCTTCCGTGCTCTGTGGATCACGCGAATTAATGCAGCCTGCCGCATGAATGACCTCACCTACAGCCGTTTTATCAACGGTCTGAAGAAGGCAGGCATCGACATGGACCGCAAAGTACTGGCCGACATGGCCGTGATGGACAAGGTGGCGTTTGCTGCCGTGGTGTCCAAAGTGAAGGCCGCGCTGGCTGCCTAAATCAGGCACCAGCCACATGTCAGCACTCGATCAGATCGTCTCGCAGGCCCAAAAGGCCTTCGAGGCGGCCTCTGACGCCCCCAGTCTCGAAAACGCCAAGGCCCAGTTTCTGGGCAAGTCTGGTCTGCTCACCGAGCAGCTCAAGGGCTTGGCTGCGCTGCCGCCCGAAGAAAAAAAGACGCTTGGGGCCGCAGTCAACCAGGCCAAGCAGGCCATCGAGTCGCTCTTGTTGGCCCGTCGTCAGGCGCTGGCCGACGCAGAACTCATTAGCCGACTCTCGGCCGAGGCCATTGACATTACGCTGCCCGGACGTGGCCACGGCCTGGGCAGCCTCCATCCGGTGATGCAGTCTTGGCAGCGCATTGAGCAGATCTTTGGCTCCATTGGTTTTGATGTGGCCGATGGCCCCGAGATCGAGACCGACTGGACCAACTTCACCGCACTGAACAACCCCCTGAACCATCCGGCGCGCTCCATGCAGGACACCTTCTATCTCGAAGACCGAGACGAGACGGGGCTGCCGCTGCTCCTGCGCACCCACACCAGCCCCATGCAGGTTCGTTATGCCAAGACGCACCAGCCACCCATCAAGGTCATTGCACCGGGTCGCACCTACCGCGTTGACAGCGACGCCACCCACTCCCCCATGTTCCATCAGGTCGAGGGGCTCTGGATTGCCGAGGACGTCAGCTTTGCCGACCTCAAAGGGGTCTACCACGACTTCCTTCGACAGTTTTTTGAAGACGACCACCTCGATGTTCGTTTTCGACCGTCGTTCTTTCCCTTTACCGAGCCATCCGCCGAAGTCGACATGCGATTTGCAACGGGTCCGCTCAAAGGCCGCTGGCTAGAGATCTCGGGTGCCGGACAGGTTCATCCCGACGTCGTGCGCAACTTCGGTCTAGACCCGGAGCGCTATGTGGGCTTTGCCTTTGGCAGTGGCCTGGAGCGCCTGACCATGCTGCGCTATGGCATTGGCGATCTGCGGCTCTTTTTTGACAATGACCTGCGCTTTTTACGGCAGTTTGCCTAGGCCCGCCCATGCGAATTCCTGAAAGCTGGCTGCGCGCCTGGGTTCCCACCGACCTCCGGATTGAAGAGATTGCCGACCGGTTAACCATGGCGGGTCTCGAGGTCGAGGATATTGAGGCCAAGGCTCCCGACTTCACCGGGGTGGTGCTGGCCAAGGTGCTGGCCGCCGAGAAACACCCCGACGCAGACCGTCTGCGCGTCTGCACCGTGGATGCTGGACCCGATGCGCCCAGTCTGCAGATCATCTGTGGGGCACCCAATGCCCGTGCTGGGATTTACGTGGCCTGCGCCCGTGATGGCGCTGTGCTGCCGGGCAACTTTAAGATCAAGCAGGCCAAAATGCGCGGGGTCGTAAGCCAAGGCATGCTCTGTTCAGGCAAAGAACTGGGCATGACCGAAGACTCCGAGGGCATCTTGGAGCTCGACCTTGGCCAGTCTGCCCTGGGGACCAACATTCGCGATCACCTGGGCCTGGATGAAAAGACCCTGGTCATCAAACTCACGCCCAATCGGGCCGACTGTCTGTCGGTAGCAGGTGTGGCCCGAGAACTCTCTGCACTGCTTGGCCAGCCCATCCAACAGCCCGGCTATGTTCGGCAGCCCTTAAAGGCGCAGGCACAGTCTTCTGAGTCCATTGGTGTCACCGTCGATGCGGCAGCCCAAGACCTCTGTGGACGATTCGTGAGCCGTGTGGTCAAAGGCGTCAATCCAAAAGCCCAGACACCCGCCTGGATGAAGGCGCGGCTTGAGCAGGCTGGTCAGCGCAGCATCTCAGCGCTGGTGGACATCTCCAACTACATCATGCTCGAGCTTGGCCAGCCCAACCACATCTTCGATCGGCAACGCCTGTCGGGTGGGCTCGTGGTGCGTTGGGCAGAGTCGGGCGAGTCCCTGGAGCTTCTCAATGGCCAGACGGTCACGCTCACAACGGACGTGGGAGTGGTGGCCGATGCAACGGGGCCGGTGTCTCTGGCGGGCATCATGGGCGGACAGGCGTGCGCAGTCTCGGACCAGACCACTGAAGTTGTCTTGGAGGCCGCCTTCTGGTGGCCCGATGCCATTCGTGGCCGGGCCAATCGCTACAAGTTCTCCACCGATGCGGGCCACCGTTTTGAGAGGGGCGTGGACCCCCAGGCCACAGCCGACCAGTTAGCCGTTCTAACCCACCTGGTGGTGGAGATCTGCGGGGGCCAGCCCGGACCTGTCTCAGACCAGACCGTTGGACTGCCTCAGCCGGCCACCGTTACCATGCGCCAGGCCCGTTGCGAGAAGATTCTGGGTCGCTCCTACAGCGCCGAGCAGATCCTCGCGGTCTTTCAGGGGCTGGGGTTTGAGGTGAAGACCTCTCCCAGTTCGTCCGATGCCAGCAAGCTCGACTTCACTGTTCGTGCGCCGAGCTACCGCTTTGACATCGCCATCGAGGAGGACCTTATCGAGGAGGTCGCCCGAATCGTTGGCTTCGATACCATTGAACACCGTCCTCCCAAAGCCCCCTTGGTCATGGCTCGGCAGCCCGAGAACCTCAGAACCAAGTCCCACATGCGACACCGTCTCATGGGCTCGGACTACCACGAGGTCGTCACCTACAGCTTTATCGATCGTGAGTCTGCGGTTCGTTTTGGAGACGAGGCCAGTCTGCTGACTCTCCAAAATCCACTCGCCGTGCAGATGTCCACCATGCGGCCCAGTCTCATTCCCGGCCTGCTCAAGGTGCTCACCGACAACCTGGCCCGAAAAGAGCCCAGGGTCAGGGTCTTTGAGCTTGGCCGCAAGTTTCTGCGCAACCCGGCCGTGAAGGCAGGTGACTGGCAGGTTCTTGGCATCGATCAGCCTCTGCAGATCGCTGCACTGGCCTACGGGGACGCAGCGGGCGAGCAGTGGGGGCAGCCAAGCCGTTGGGTCGACTTCTTTGATGTGAAGGCAGACCTTGAGCGTCTGGCCAGCCCATTGACGCTTGGCTTTGAGCGGGTGGAGACAGGCCAGCAGGCCGCAGGCAGCGCAGGGCAGGCCGGCTACAGCGCCCTGCTTGGGCAGCTTCACCCCGGTCGGAGTGCTCGCGTGCTCTTGGATACGACCGTCATCGGGGCGATTGGCGAACTGCATCCAAGGCTCTGCCAGTCACTCGAGCTGGCCCGGGCCCCGGTGGTCTTTGAGATCGACCTCGCAGCCATCCTCGAGCGTCCCATTGCCAGGCCCACCGGGCTCTCAAAATTCCCGGCTGTGACTCGCGACCTGGCCTTTGTGATGCCCAGCAGCATTGCATCTGGAGCCATCATCGCGGCCATTCAGAAGGCGGCCGGACAACTTCCGCAGGGCGGGCTGTTGCAGTGCGTTCAAGTCTTCGACGAGTACCGAGGAACAGGGCTTTCGGAGGGAGAAAAGAGCCTAGCCTTTAGGTTTGTGTTGCAAGATACTGAAAAAACACTAGAAGATTCAGAAGTTGAAGGCTTGATGGCCAGTTTTTCTGATACAGTTCAGTCAGGTTTTAACGCCCGCGTGCGGCGCTAGTCTCAAAAATTAGTCCAGACGAGTCATGTGCTTGTCGGATGATTTGGAGAATTCACTTTGACCGATGTCGATAACAGTCTTCTGACTGCTGATGAACTGTCCCCGCAGGATGACCTGCTGTCAGCCGCCGAGGGCGATACGCTGACCAAGGCCGAGCTGGCAAACGTTCTCTATGAGCAGGTGGGACTGAACAAGCGCGAGGCCAAAGATGTGGTCGACGCCTTTTTCAACGAGATTCGCGACGCCTTGGTCAAGGGCGACTCGGTCAAGCTCTCTGGCTTTGGCAATTTTCAGCTGCGCGACAAGCCCCAGCGGCCAGGGCGCAATCCCAAGACCGGCGAGCCCATTCCTATTTCGGCTCGGCGAGTGGTGACTTTCCACGCCAGCCAGAAGCTCAAGGCCCAGGTCCAGGGTGAGGCCTACACCGATGCTGACTAAACAGGCCTTGCCGGCTATCCCAGCAAAGCGCTACTTCACCATTGGTGAGGTCAGCGACCTCTGCGCGGTCAAGCCTCATGTGCTTCGGTATTGGGAGCAGGAGTTCAATCAGCTCAACCCCGTCAAGCGCCGGGGCAACCGTCGCTACTATCAGCACCATGAGGTCTTGCTGATTCGTCGGATTCGAGAGTTGCTCTACGAAGAGGGCTTCACCATCTCTGGTGCCAAGACCAAGCTCTCTGGTGGCCGCATTCTTGCAAGCTCTGTCGATCAGAGCCCCTCAGATGTGCAAGCCATTCAGGTTGACGCAAGTCGCATGGGCCTGGCCCCAACCGGACTAATAGCCCCGGGCTTGGCCACAGAGACAGCAGGGCAGACAAGAGAGTCGGGCCTGAGTCCAGCAGTTCGCTCAGAGCTGTCGGCGATTTTGGGTCTTCTGAAGGGTCGCTAGGCCGCTTGGAGGGTGGGCAGCCGGCAGCGATGCCTGCCTTTGGGTATAATCTCAGGCTTCGGTCGGGGCGTAGCGCAGCCTGGTAGCGCACTTGCATGGGGTGCAAGGGGTCGGATGTTCGAATCATCTCGCCCCGACCAATTCTTCTCCAATGATGACCAAGATCTCCAAGAACGGCCGCAGCCTGCTGCCCGCCACTCGGTGGGTTTTCCCGGTGTTGCTGGCCCTCTGGGTGTCGTCCACTGCGACGGCATCGGCCCTTCAGGCTGTTCAAGAACCTCTTCCACCCAGGCAGGGTGACACCCGACTTCACGAGCAGCTGCGTGGGCTAAAGGGCCGTCCTGTCCTTATTAATTTCTGGGCCACCTGGTGCGAGCCTTGCAGAGAAGAAATGCCCTCACTGCAACGGCTTTCAAAGCGCCTAGAGGCTCAGGGGCTGACCGTTCTGACGGTGGCCGTAGCGGATCGCAAGACACGGGTAGAGGAGTTCTTTTGGGAAATCGGAGTGACCTTTCCGGTCCTCGACGATCAAGCCAAGGGCATCAGTCGAACCTGGCGGGCCAGGGTCTTGCCGACTACGCTCGTTCTTGACCGACGGCACCAGGTTCGCCTGCGTGGCCTGGGAGCAATTGACTGGGATAGCCCCGCTATTTACCATCAAGTCGAGGCCGTTGTCCGGTAAGACTATTGTTCGTTCAATTGACGAGGAAGACCATGGATCGTCGTACATTCGTTCACACCGCCGGTGCTGCTGCTGTTGCGGCCGCTTCAAGTCCCAGAGTCTTGTTTGCTTCGGCCAACCCCTTTCAGCCCAACCCAGCAGATGGCTGGAGAGTCTTCGAGGTCACAACCTCGGTCGAGTTATCCAAGACGAGCAGTGCCACCCGGGTCTGGCTGCCCCTTCCGTCTATCGAGGCCTCGGATTGGATTCAACAAAGAGGCAGCCTTTGGTCCGGCAATGCCACGCGCTTAAGTATTGAGCGGGAGGCCCGGTACGGGACTGGAATGCTCTTGGCGAGTTGGGGGTCTGGGCAGGAGTCACCTCGCCTGGAGATGAAGAGCGTTTTTGCAACTCGAAATCGGTCGATCGACCTCTCGAGGCCAGGCCAGGTGGCCGCGCTAGACAAGGCGAGTTCCAGGCTCTACACGATGGCGACCGAGATGTTGCCAACAGATGGAATTGTGAAGAAAACGGCTCTAGACATTACCAAGGGCAGCAAGACTGACGTCGAAAAGGCCAAAGCGATATACGACTGGATCGTTGAAAACACCCAGCGCAATCCGAAGACCAAGGGCTGCGGCACAGGCGATATCAAGGGCATGTTGGAGACCGGTAACTTGTCCGGTAAGTGCGCTGACCTTAATGCGCTCTACGTTGGCTTGGCTCGCGCAGCGGGCCTACCGGCGAGAGATGTTTATGGCATTCGGGTTGCGGACTCAAAGTTCGGATACAAAAGCCTTGGCAAGAGTGGCGACATCAGCAAGGCCCAGCACTGCCGAGCGGAGGTCTGGCTCTCGGGTTTTGGCTGGGTGCCGGTCGATCCCGCAGACGTTCGTAAGGTGGTTCTTGAGGAGAAGCCCGGCCTCTCTCTGAAAGACGACATCGTCCAGGCAGCCCGCCAGACCCTGTTTGGTTCTTGGGAGATGAACTGGTTGGGTTACAACTTCGGTCACGACCTGAGGCTGCCTGGCTCCAAAGGGCCTGTCGTCCCTTTTCTTATGTACCCGCAGGGCGAGAATGCTGAGGGTCGCTTTGACAGCCTCGACCCAGACAGCTTCCGATACAAGATCACCTCGCGCGAGATCAGCAGCTCGGCGACCTAAGCGCCGAAGTGTCTAAGAGACGCCTGCCTGGGTGTACACTGACAAGGTCTTGAGTAGAGACACCGTCTGATGGTGCTTGCTTAGCGCAAGGTAAACGGGAAGCTGGTGCGAATCCAGCGCTTCCCCCGAAACAGTCAGGATGGGATGACCCTGCAGAGGCCTCTGCCCAACAGAGGCCCGCCACTGGAGAAATCTGGGAAGGCGTGCAAGGTCAACGAGCATTGCTCAGCCCACCAAGCCTGGATACCGGCCTCAGATGCGATTTCAATCTGTCGCTTCGGGGTTGGGGCGGCTTGGAAGGGCCATTTTGAAGACTAGGTATTCTCTATTGGCGGCTGCCATTCTGGCCGCTTTTGGCGGCGCACATGCGCAGTCTGTGAAGACACTCGACCCCGTGGTGGTGACGGCGAGCAAGTTCGAAGAACCCCAAGGCCAGGCCACCGCCATCGTTGATGTCATTGACCGTCAGCAGATTGAGGCCAGCGGTGCGGCCAACATCACCGAGTTACTAGACCAGGTCTCCGGGGGCTTGCTCACCCGCCAGTACGGCCGGCTGGGTGCAGACGCGGGCTTTGACCTGGGCTACCTGGGCGGGGCCAGTGTCCAACGCACCCTGGTGCTGGTCGACGGCGTGCGGATGAACGACATAGATGGCGCCACCATCCGCTGGGGACAGGTACCCCTGGATGCTATTGAGCGCATCGAGGTCCGTAAGGCCGGCGGTGGTGTCTTGTTTGGTGACCGCGCCCTGGGTGGCGTGGTCAACATCATCACCAAGCGCACACCGGGATCCAGTGCGGCCACGGTAACCCTGGGTAGCTTTGGCACTCGAGTGGTGGGAGTTCAGACCAGCCAGAAGGCGGGAGAGACCTCTTTCCAGATCGCTGCCCAGCAGGCCAAGACCGACGGCTATCGTGAGGATGCGGACCAGACCATCAAGAGTCTGCAGCTGGGCCTCAGTCACCCGACACCGCTGGGCATCCTTGGTCTAGACCTTCGCAGCGCCTATGAGAACGTCAACCAGCCGTCTGCCATCAGTCTGGCCACGTTTCAGGCCAACCCACAGTCCAGCAGCAACGGGCTGACACGGTCGAAGCGGCGCGGCGTGAACACCGACCTGAGCTGGGCCTACCCACTGGCCAACGGATCAGAGATCAAATCCAGGTGGTCCAAGGAGAGCTCCAGAAGCCAGGCCTGGAACGTCTACAACAATGACCGCGATACCTTTGAGCTGTCATCGCTCCTTAAGCTGGGATCCAGTCGAGTCGTCGCGGGACTGGAGTACTTTGATGCGGAGTCTGCCTCCAATCGTTCTCAAAGGGCCAGCGTCACCCAGACCTCCACAGCAGGCTTTGTAAACCTAGAGGCCCCCGCTGGCAGCAGTCTGCTGAACCTGGGTGTTCGGCAGCAGCAGATGGAAAACCGCTTCTACAACACCACCGGCGCCACGGCCGAGCAATCCAGCGAGAACCTCAATGGATGGTCCCTGGGTGGCCTAACGCCCATCGGTGGGATGGATCTGCGTTACAGCCTGCAGTCATCGTTCGCCTTTCCGCATGCGGATCAGCTCTTCACCTACCAGGCGACATCGCCCTACGCGCCTCTGGACATCTATTCCGGCGTAAAGGCCATGCGCTCTCAAGAGGCCCAGACCTCGCTCGATTACAAGGGCACACGTGCAAGGCTGCGGGCCGGGCTTCGCTACCTGAAGATCTCGGACGAGATCGGTGAGCTGACCGACTGCGCTGGCGCGAACGTGTCGTGTAACACCAACCTGTATGACACCACTCGCGTGATCTTGTCACTAGAGGGAAGCGGACAGATCAGCAAGGGCTGGGCTTGGCGGGCCTCGGTGGATCGGGTCCAGGCCAAGATTGACTCTGGGTCCAACAAGGACAATCTAGTCCCCATGGTCCCCAATCTGGTGGCCAGGGCAGCGCTGACCTATCAGTCCACCGCGGGGCAATTCCAGATGCTAGCCAATCACAGGGGAAAGATGTTTAAAAACAGCGACAACGCCAACAGCTCTAGCAAGATCCCTGAGCGGGTCGTCGTGGACGCAGGCTATGGGATTGCCAACAAGACCCAAGAGCTGTCTTTTTGGATTCGCAACCTGGCCGATCACCAGTACTTTGATTTTGCGGAGACCTGGGGCGTAGCTCCCGCCGACGGCCGCAGCATGGAGCTGCGCTTTAAGCAGAGTTTTTAGGTTGAGAACTCTGATTGAGGTACGACCACATCTCGCGCTCCTGAGGCGTGGTCCGCCCCCCGGACTCCATCAGAGCGCTGACCTGCGGCTTGTCTGCGACGGCGACGATCTGGTTGAGGTGACTAACCGCCCGCCGGAACTCCTCTAGGGCTACGCTGGGATTTTTCTCGACAAGCGCAAGCGGCTGACTCTGCCGATTTTCATGCTCCTGTCGCACTCTCTCAATCATTAGCTCCACATCTTCTTCGGCAATGTGTAGGCGCTTGGCCTCTTCAAAGATCTTCTCGCGCTCGGTGTCATCTAGCACGCCGTCATCCAAGAACCGATACAACTCGTTATGCATCTTCTCGCGATCTTTGTGTAACTGGTCATTGAAGGCACTGGATAAGATGGCGGCTGGAACCGCAAAAATACCAATGCCTACCAGGGCCATGACGATGGTCATGAAGCGGCCAATTGGGGTCACCGGGGAAATGTCGCCATAGCCTACTGAGGCCAGCGTAATGACGGCCCAGTAGATTGATATTGGAATATTTTCGAATTTGTCGGGCTGCGCAGCATGCTCAAATAAATAACCAAGGCTGGCCGTCAGCACCACCATGAGCATCATGATGAACATGGAAGCAGCGATGACCGGCCATTCCCGGGACAGGGCCTTTGTCAGGGTGCCGGTGGCCTGCGTGTAGCGCGTCAGCTTTAGCAGACGCATCAGTCGGAAAATCCGCAGGAAACGAAGGTCAAACAGGTGATGCAGGAAGATTTCCAAGAAGAACGGCAGGATGGCTAAAAGATCGACAATGGCGATGGGCTTCTTGGCGTATTGCAGCCGCCCGGTGAAACGATTTGAATACGAAGGATTCTCCACGCAACTGTAGAGTCGCAGGACGTACTCCGTTGAGAAGATCGCTACCGCGATGACGTCGAGCACAATGAACTCGACCTCAAAGACCACGTTGATCGACTCGACAGACTCCAAGATGACCCCTGCTACCGAGATCAAGACCCAGACCACAATCAGGTTGTCGACGTAATGCTGCAGTTTGCCGCTGGTCGGTGTTACAAACATCAGGGAGTAGACCTTCTCTCGAAGGGTCCGGCCCCGATTGAGCTCCCGAAATTCGCGGATGGCTGGAATTAAGATTCGTAGCAGCTTAAATATTCGCAGCAGGCGAAGGGCCCGAAGAACACGCAGGTCAACGCTCAGGAAGGCCCCCAGGTAGAAGGGCAAGATGGCCAAGAGGTCAATGATCGCGAATGGGCTTTTAATGTAGGCCAGTCGAGCCATTCGTCGATCGGCGAACTCTGGGTCCTCGGGGGCTGCATAGAGGCGCACCAGGTACTCGACGGTGAAGATCGCCACAGAGATCACGTCAAAGTAATGAAACAGGTGAGAGTAAGGCGCGTAGACCAGCGTGTTGTGTTCTAACACCAGCGCCAGCAGGTTCAGGACGATGAGCGCCGCTATGAATTTATCGACCCGCTGACCAATGCCGTTCGGATTGGTGGTGTCCAGCAAGTAGGCATAGGTGCCAGCGCGAAGACGCTTGGCGATGGGGAGGCTGGCCGTGGTCATGGGCTAGATCTGAATATCAATTGGGGTGCTACGACGGTGCAGCCGGCCGCAGATCACCAAACGCACCGTTATGCCGGCCGCTAGCATTTGGTCAGCCAATGGCTTGAAGTCTAGGTTGGCATCGGTGGGCGACTTGGGGCTTCCAACCAAGACAATCATGGCGCCAAGACTCTCGGGTTTGCTGATCGAGCAGTGGTCGGTAAAGACGGGGTCTTTGGGATTAAAGGTGTTTCTGAGTTGATTTAAGGGGCCCTCGGGTGAGACTAACTGTTGCAGGCAGTTGGATACCTTGGAGGTGCCGGGCTGACAGAACTCGCTTTGAGGTGTTGGACCCTCAGCGGGCTTGAACCAGTCTCGAATACGGACTGCGTTCTCCACGGCCGCCGTAGACTGGATCGCCTCTCGCACCATGGTGGTCCCATGCCAGGCCACAAAGAGCAAGATTCCGGCCAAGACCCCGAACCAAAGGGCGTCGGATCTACGAATGCTGCTGGTCGTCTGGACTGCGGGCGTGGGCGTGACGAGCACGGATTTCCTCCTGTACGCGCTTGATAATGGCCCGAGCGTGCTCGTGGGTCAAATTAAATTCAATCCGAAGGCGCTCCAGGGCCTCTGCCTCGGTCTCGTCGATGTGTTGATCCATGGCCAGGGCCTTGTGAACCTCAGCCTCGAAGACCGCCCGCTTTCGTGTCATCTGGTTGGCAAATGAGTTTGCCACAATACCTGTCAGCAAGGCCACGGTGCAGACACCCAGCAGCGCTGTGCCAGCGCCAAGAATCTTCCCAAGAACGGTGATGGGATAGACATCGCCGTAGCCAACAGTCGTGAGGGTCACAATGGACCACCACATCGCGGCCGGAATCGAAGAGAAGTGGTTAGGCTGCGCAACATGTTCAACTGAGTACATGAGACAGGCGGAGATCAAAATGCCGATTGCCAGCAGGTAGATCGCTGAGAAAAAAGATTGTCGCTCCTCGTAGATGGCAGCCAGTAGGTCTTCAAGGGCGGAGTTGTAATGGCTAATTTTCAGAATTCGAAGCATCCGTACCGCCCGCATAAATCGCAGGTCTAATTCCAGGCCAAAAGCATGCAGGTAGAAGGGTGCAATGGCCAGCAGGTCAATGACGCCATGAAAGCTCAAGACATACTTCAGCCGCGCCCGAGTCGGGGTGAGGTGAGTGCGGCCAGCCGGCGCGCACCAGAGCCTGAATAGGTACTCAACGGAAAAAAAGGCTACCGAGAGGACTTCGAAACTGTGGAAATAGACCGCGAATTGATCATGTAGAGAGGGAACCGACTCCAGAATAATGGCTGCGATACTGGCCACAATCATGGAAAGGATGAGCAACTCCAGATAGAAGCGGCCCCGGTCGCCCGGCTCCTTGCCAAACAGCAACTGGTAACACCGCAGCTGAACGGAGACCGGGCCGCGGTGATGGCTCATGAATTAATGCAGGTGTGCGCCTGACGGCTCACCCGTCTCGGGGAGCTCTGCGTGAACCATCTCACCGTCCACGTTGGGGTAGAGGGGGGCTCCACAGTCGTCGCAGTACTCCATCGGCATGCGCTGGCGAAGAACCTCAATGCGCACAATGCCCGACTCCTTGAGTACGGCCTCGACCTCCTCAATGACGTCGCTCATCTCGTCCTCTGCACCCAGCAAGGGCCAGACGATTCCGTGGATGACTTCTTCCTCGTCGACCACCTGGAATCCGATGCGGTATTCCTCGAGCTGACGGTTGTAACAGCCCGCCACTGTGGCCACGAGGTTGTTAGGCGAGATGCTCAGAGTGGTGCACAAGAAAGCCACGGAGGCCGAGATGCTAAAGGGCCGAGCCGCACGGTCGGCATCTCGACAGGCGACGTAGTAGGCCCTGGGAAGCATGGGCTCAAAGCCGCAGGCGGGCAGGAGCTCACCAAGGCTTTTTTCGACCGCGGCCACCCAGGCGGCATGGACCTCCTCTCTCGTTATCATGCCCTCTTGCCACTTAAAGAGTGCCTGGCCTGCAGGACCCGCCACGACACCCAGCAGGTAGCGCTGATCGGCCAGAAACTGAGCAGTCTCGTTCAGGGAGGAGGTGTCCACTGGCAGACGGCCTGTGGCCAGATGAGACATGAGGCTGGTTCGGAACTCTGCCGTCTCGCCAAAGCTCTCGGGGAGTTGGTCTGGCGAAAAGAAATAGTCTGCGATGGCGATGTCGGTGTCGTCTGCGAAGACGTGGTTTTTCAGGGCCTGGCGGAGATCTTCGGTGATCTTGTTGCCCAAGACCCGGGTGGGCAGGGGCATCCGAGACCAGGCGAGGACCGGCGCAGCAAAGAGCAAGACATCGCGTTGGCCATCGGAGCTGCGCACCATGGCATGTTCCACGCGACCCTCAATGGCATCGGCCAATTCCTCGTAGGCCCGCGACTCCCGATCGGCAAGCCGGTCAAGCGCCGCATTGAGGCTGCCCTCGTCGTTGCTGGCCAGCAGGCCATCGATCTCCCCGTCTAGGCGGGACTCCCAGAACTGGTCTTCAGCCCGACTGCCGGACTGCGCCAGACCTTCGGCCAGTTCCACCAGACGGTCGGCCTCGCGTGAGGCACGACCGCGTCGCGAAGAGGGAGACGTTTTCATGGGCTAGACAGTAACACCTTTGGCCGTCTCGGCGTATTCCTCGATCTGATCGAAGTTCATGTAGCGATAGATGTTGGCGGCGTCTTGGTTGATGATGCCGGTGGCTTCGTGGTACTCGGCCAGTGTTGGAATGCGGCCCAGCTTTGAGGCGACCGCGGCCAATTCAGCTGAACCCAGGAAGACGTTGGTGTTCTTGCCCAGACGGTTGGGGAAGTTACGAGTAGAAGTCGAGATAACCGTGGCGCCCTCGCGAACCTGCGCCTGGTTGCCCATACAGAGGGAGCATCCCGGGGTCTCGGTACGAGCACCGGCCTGACCGAAGGTGTTGTAGTAGCCCTCTTTGGTCAGTTCGTTCTGGTCCATCTTGGTGGGCGGAGCCACCCACAGACGAACCGGAATGTCACGTTGACCTTCGAGGACCTTGGCTGCTGCCCGGAAGTGGCCGATGTTGGTCATGCAAGAACCAATAAAGGCCTCGTCGATCTTGGTGCCGGAGACCTCGGACATGAACTTGGCATCGTCGGGGTCGTTGGGGCAGCAGACGATGGGTTCTTTGATGTCCGCTAGGTCGATCTCGATGACCGCAGCGTACTCGGCATCTTTGTCGGCCTCGAGAAGATGGGGCTTGGCCAGCCAGGCCTCGACACTCTTGATCCGACGCTCCAGCGTGCGACGGTCTTGGTAGCCGTTGGCAATCATGTTCTTCATCAGCACGATATTGCTGCGCAGGTACTCCATGATGGGCTCCTTGTTGAGCTTGATGGTGCAGCCAGAGGCAGAACGCTCGGCCGAGGCATCGGAGAGCTCAAACGCTTGCTCCACCTTCAGGTCAGGAAGACCCTCGATCTCCAGAATGCGGCCCGAGAAAATGTTCTTCTTGCCTTTTTTCTCGACAGTCAACAGACCTGCTTTGATCGCATAGAGCGGGATGGCATGGACCAGGTCACGCAGGGTGACACCGGGCTGCATCTTGCCCTTAAAACGCACCAGCACAGACTCGGGCATGTCCAGAGGCATTACGCCGGTGGCCGCACCAAAGGCCACCAGTCCCGAGCCCGCCGGGAAGGAGATGCCGATGGGGAAACGGGTGTGCGAGTCGCCGCCGGTGCCCACGGTGTCGGGCAGCAGCAGACGGTTGAGCCAGGAGTGGATGACGCCGTCACCAGGGCGCAGGGCCACGCCACCACGGTCGCTCATAAAGTGGGGCAATTCGCGGTGGGTCTTGACGTCCACGGGCTTGGGATAGGCAGAGGTGTGACAGAAGGACTGCATGACCATGTCGGCTGAGAAGCCCAGGCAGGCAAGGTCTTTCAGCTCATCACGGGTCATGGGACCGGTGGTGTCCTGAGAACCCACGGTGGTCATCTTGGGCTCGCAATAGGTGCCGGGGCGAACGCCTTTGCCCTCGGGCAGGCCACAGGCGCGGCCGACCATCTTCTGGGCCAGGGTGAAGCCTTTGCCAGAGTCCGCAGGCGACTGGGGCAGACGGAAGAGCGTTGAGGCGGGCAGACCCAGGAACTCACGGGCCTTGCCAGTCAGCGAGCGGCCGATGATCAGGTTGATACGACCACCTGCGCGAACTTCGTCAAACAGCACGTCGCTCTTGAGCTTAAACTCGGCCACGGTCTTGCCGCCCTTGACGATCTTGCCCTCGTAGGGACGGACCTCGATGACATCGCCCATCTCCAGTCCGCCAACATCAACCTCAATGGGCAGACAGCCGGAGTCCTCCTGGGTGTTGAAGAAGATCGGCGCGATCTTGTTGCCCAGGGTCACACCGCCAAAGCGCTTGTTGGGCACAAAGGGAATGTCCTGGCCAGTCATCCAGACCACGCTGTTGGTGGCGGATTTACGAGAGGAACCGGTACCGACCACGTCGCCCACATAGGCCACCAGATGGCCTTTTTTCTTGAGGTCTTCGATGAACTGAATCGGCCCACGCTTGCCGTCTTCTTCGGGCTTGAAGGCCGCATCAGGTCGGGTGTTTTTCAGCATGGCCAGGGCATGCATGGGGATGTCGGGTCGGCTCCAGGCATCAGGTGCCGGCGACAAATCGTCGGTGTTGGTCTCGCCAGGCACCTTGAAGACGGTGACTGTGATGCTCTGAGGCACTTCGGGGTTCTTGGTGAACCACTCGCCGTCGGCCCAGCTCTGCATGACGGCCTTGGCCTGGGCGTTGCCCTTGGAAGCTTTTTCCGCAACGTCGTGGAAGGCATCAAACATGAGCAGGGTGTGCTTGAGACCCTCGGCCGCAATGCCAGCAACGTCTTTGTCATCGAGCAGGTCAATCAGGGGCTTGACGTTGTAGCCGCCCACCATCGTGCCCAGCAGTTCGGTGGCCTTGGCCTTGGAGATCAGCCCAACTGCAAAGTCGCCGTGCGCCACAGCGGCCAGGAAGCTGGCCTTGACCTTGGCGGCATCGTCCACACCGGGGGGCACCCGATGGGTCAGCAGGTCGAGCAGGAACTCGCCTTTGCCGGCTGGCGGGTTTTTCAGCAGCTCAATGACCTCGCCAGTCTGTTGGGCGCTGAGTGCAAGGGGAGGGATTCCAAGCGCTGCGCGCTCGGCGACGTGTGCATCGTAGGTTTGCAAGAAGGTTGACATGGCTGTCTCCAGAGGTTTTAAAGAGGATTAAAGAAGGAATGGGTGGCTGGCGCAGGAATGGGCCTGCTCATGTTGTGGGCTTTCTTGAGAAGCGACCAGAAGTATCGGTAGCTGGCCCGGTCGTGCAGCTTGCCGCCAAAACCAATGGGGCCCCAGTCGGCGGCCTGGGCCGCGAGCAAGAGGGCTGCTGCCGCTTCGATTTCGTCTTGCGCTGGGGCGAAGACCGAGACGATGGGTTCAATCTGGGCGGGGTGAATGCTCCACATGCGCAGAAAGCCAAAGTCCTTGGCACGTTGGGCGTCGCTGCGGGTCTGCTCGACGTCATTGTAGTCCACCGTGGGCCCATGGGTGGGCGTAATGCCCTCGGCATGGCAGGCGGCCGAGAGCTCCACCTTGGCCCGACGCATCAGCACGTGGTCAAACTGACCCGGGCTGCGCATGGCGCTGGCAGGAATGGCCCCGTTGTGGGCGCTGGTGAAGTCCATCTGGCCAAAGGAAATCATCGCCACCTCGGGCAACGCCGCCAGGGCAAAGACATCTCGCAGCCCGCCGTGGGTCTCGATCATGACCTGCACGGGTGGCAGTGGCTTGCCTGCTGACTGGAAGATTTGGGCGGCATGGGCTATGGCCTGCTGGGCCTCGGCCAGGTGGGCTGGTTTTGGCAGGGTGAGATAGGCCAGCGGGAAACGCAGCCCATGGGCCAGGGCATGGACATCGTCGGCGAAAGACGGGTGGTCGAAGGGGTGCACCCGACAACCGAAACGACAGGCGCTGCCATCAGGACGACGGGCATGGTGGGCTGGGTCCGAGAAGAACCCGTTGATGAGGTCGACCTGGGCGGCAACAGTCTGCTTCTCCTGTCCTGCCACCGCCCCGTCCTCGAGGTCGATGGTGACATCGAAGTCGCCAAGGCGGCTTTGTTGAAATGCCAGGGCCTTGGCCAGCTTTTTTTCATTGCCGGCGTAGTGCTCGCAGACCGGCAAGGCCCCAGCCACCAAACCCGTGGTGGCAAGGACCTCATCGGGGTGGAGGGCTGGCATGCCAGAGACTAGCCCAGCAGATGCTTGACGCCGTCGCGCTCGCCCTCGAGTTCGGCCAGGGTCTTATTAATGCATTCCTGTGAGAAGGCATCGATGGCCAGGCCTTCGACAATCTTGTACTCGCCGTTGGCACAGGTGACGGGATAGCCAAAGATGATTTCTTTGGGAATGCCGTATTCCCCGTTGGAGGCAATGCCCATGGTGACCCACTCGCCGTTGGTGCCCAGGGCCCAGTCGCGCATGTGATCAATGGCGGCGTTAGCGGCCGAGGCAGCCGATGACAGTCCGCGGGCCTCGATAATGGCCGCACCGCGCTTGCCCACGGTGGGCAAGAAGGTGTCTTTATTCCAGACCTGGTCGTTGATCATGTCCTTGACCGAGGCACCGTCGATGGTGGCGAAACGGTAGTCGGCATACATGGTGGGCGAATGGTTGCCCCAGACGGCCAGCTTCTTGATGGACGAGACGGGCTTGCCGGTCTTGGCCGCAATCTGGCTGGCCGCACGGTTGTGGTCCAGTCGCAGCATGGCGGTGAAGTTCTTGGCGGGCAGGTCGGGGGCCGACTTCATGGCGATGTAGGCATTGGTGTTGGCGGGATTACCGACCACCAAGACCTTGACCTTGCGGGAGGCCACGGCATTGAGTGCCTTGCCCTGGGCGGTGAAGATCTGGGCATTAGCGGCCAACAGGTCGGCCCGCTCCATGCCGGGGCCACGGGGGCGGGCGCCCACCAGCAGGGCATAGTCGGTGTCTTTGAAGGCCGTCATGGCATCGCCGTGGGCTTCCATACCCGCCAGCAGGGGGAAGGCACAGTCTTCGAGCTCCATCATCACGCCGCGAAGGGCTTTCTGGGCTTTTTCGTCTGGAATTTCAAGGAGTTGCAAGATGACGGGCTGGTCTTTGCCCAGCATTTCGCCAGAGGCAATACGAAACAAGAGGGCGTAACCGATTTGCCCAGCGGCTCCAGTAACGGCGACGCGGACGGGTGCTTTGTGTGACATGGGACTTTCTCCTTATTGCATTGCGAAATGCAGGGATAGATGTAAATTTGAGATGTTTTGAGAGTTTAGGGTTGACCCTAGCGGGTGTCAAAAAGGCGGGCTTATAATCGCCACACTCAAATTCAAATCAGAGGTTACGAATGGCCGAAACCGTCCAAAAACGTCGTCCGCAGTTCCGTAACATCCACGTCACCCAGATTGTTCAGTACCGCCTTCCCATCGCCGGCATCATGTCCATATTGCACCGCATCAGCGGTGCAGCCATGTTTGTCATGCTTCCGGCCATGGTCTGGCTCTTTGACCTAAGCCTGACCTCGGAGCTCAGCTACGCCCAGCTCACGGAGGTCACCGACTTTGTCATCGTCAAACTGATTCTCTGCGGTCTGGCCTGGGCCTTTATCCACCACTTTATGGGCGGCATTCGACACCTGGTCAATGACCTGCACATCGGCATCACCAAAGAAGCCAGCCCCAAAATGGCGACCGGCTTTTTGGCGGCAAGCCTCCTGGTGACAGCCTTGGCCTGCCTCAAAATCTTCGGAGCTCTCTAATGACTGAAAACATCGGACGCAAGCGCCTGGTCGTGGGCGCTCATTACGGCCTGCGTGACTGGCTCAGTCAGCGGGTCACCGCCATTGTGTTGGCGGCCTACAGCCTGGTGCTGGTGCTCGCCGCACTGCTCGCCCAGGAGCCTGGCTATTACGGATGGTCGGGGCTCTTTGCCCAGACCTGGATGAAGGTCTTCACCCTGCTGGCGTTGTTGAGCTTTACCTACCATGCCTGGGTCGGCGTTCGGGACCTCTGGATGGACTACGTCAAGCCCGTGGGCATCCGTCTGGGACTGCAGATCTTCACTATTCTGTGGCTTCTGGGCTGTGCAGTCTGGTTTATTGATGTGCTCTGGAGGGTCTAATGGCAAACGTTCACTCAAATCAGACCAAAAACCTTCCTCGCCGCCGTTTTGATGCGGTCATCGTGGGTGCCGGTGGCTCTGGCATGCGCTGCTCGCTTCAGCTCGCCGAGGCTGGCCTCAATGTGGCGGTCCTCTCCAAGGTCTTCCCAACCCGCTCCCACACCGTGGCAGCCCAGGGCGGCATTGGCGCCTCGCTGGGCAATATGAGCGAGGACAACTGGTACTGGCACATGTTTGACACCATCAAGGGCTCCGACTATCTAGGGGACCAAGATGCCATTGAGTTCATGTGTCGAGAGGCCCCCAAGGTGGTCTACGAGCTCGAGCATTTCGGCATGCCGTTTGACCGCAACCCCGATGGCACCATTTACCAGCGGCCCTTTGGCGGCCATACCGCCAACCTTGGCGAGAAACCTGTCCAGCGAGCCTGTGCTGCAGCCGACCGCACCGGCCACGCCCTCTTGCACACGCTTTATCAGCGCAACGTCCGGGCTCGCACCCAGTTCTTTGTCGAGTGGATGGCATTGGACATCATTCGTGACAGCGAAGGCGCCTGCGTGGGCGTGGTCGCGCTCGAGATGGAGACCGGCGAGGTCATGATTCTCGAGGCCAAGACCACCGTCTTTGCTACCGGCGGGGCAGGGCGCATCTGGGCCGCCTCCACCAACGCCTTTATCAACACGGGCGACGGCATGGGCATGGCCGCCCGGGCAGGTCTGCCCCTCGAGGACATGGAGTTCTGGCAGTTCCATCCAACAGGAGTGGCCGGGGCGGGCGTGCTGATCACAGAAGGCGTCCGTGGTGAGGGCGGCATTTTGCTGAACTGCAACGGCGAGCGGTTTATGGAGCGCTATGCGCCAACCCTGAAAGACCTCGCCCCACGTGACTTTGTCTCGCGGTCGATGGACCAGGAAATTAAAGAAGGCCGTGGCTGCGGGCCCAACAAGGACCACGTTCTGCTCAAGCTCGACCACCTCGGTGCGGACAAGATTCTTAAAAAACTCCCGTCCATTCGAGAGATCGCGCTGAAGTTTGCCAACGTCGATCCCATTAAAGAGCCGATCCCCGTTGTGCCCACCATCCATTACCAGATGGGCGGCATCCCCACCAATGTTCACGGACAGGTGCTGAGCACTACCAACGGTCACAACCAGGTGGTGCCCGGTCTCTACGCCATTGGCGAGTGCGCCTGCGTCTCGGTCCATGGCGCCAACCGGCTGGGTACCAACTCGCTGCTGGACTTGGTCGTCTTTGGCCGCGCGGCGGGCAACCACATTGTCGAGAGCAAGCTCAAGGCCCAGGAGCATCGAGCCTTGCCCGAAAATGGCGCTGATGTCTCGCTCGCCCGTCTGGCCAAAATCGACGCCTCGAGCAAGGGAGAGCGGGTCCAGGATGTGGCCAACGACATCCGCAACACCATGCAGACCTACTGCGGCGTGTTTAGGACCGATGAGCTGCTAAGCCAGGGCGTTGCCAAGATCATGGCGCTTGCCGCACGGGCCGAGGACATCTACATCACCGACAAGTCCCAGGTCTTTAATACGGCCCGCGTCGAGGCACTGGAGTTGGCCAACCTAGTAGAGACTGCCAAAGCCACCATCGTCTCAGCCCAGGCTCGCAAGGAGTCCCGCGGCGCCCATGCGCACCGGGATTTCCCAGAACGTGACGACGCCCACTGGATGAAACACACGCTCTGGTACTCCGATGGCAATCGACTCGACTACAAGCCGGTGAACCTCAAGCCGCTCACCGTTGAGTCCTTCCAGCCCAAAAAACGGACCTTCTAAGCCCAACTTCAGAGGACACCGACATGACCACACGTTCCGTTCGCTTCTCGATCTACCGCTACGACCCAGACAAGGACGCCAAGCCTTACATGCAAGACCTGACGGTGGAGCTTCAGGCCACCGACAAGATGCTGCTCGATGCGCTGATGCGGATCAAATCCGACTTTGACGATTCAGTAGCCTTTCGCCGCTCTTGTCGCGAGGGCGTCTGCGGCTCGGATGCCATGAACATCAATGGCAAGAATGGCCTGGCCTGCATCACCAACCTGCGCGACCTGAAGGAGCCTATTGTCCTCAAGCCACTGCCAGGCCTGCCGGTGGTGCGTGACCTTATCGTCGACATGACCCAGTTCTTCAAGCAGTACCACTCGGTCAAGCCCTTTCTCATCAATGAGACGCCGCCACCCGAAAAGGAGCGTCTGCAGTCTCCAGAAGCCCGTGAGGAACTCGATGGTCTCTATGAGTGCATCCTCTGCGCCTGCTGCTCCACCAGTTGCCCGTCTTTCTGGTGGAACCCCGACAAGTTTGTGGGTCCCGCAGGTCTGCTGCAGGCCTATCGTTTTATTGCGGACAGCCGCGACCAGGCCACCAGTGAGCGGCTAGACAACCTAGAAGACCCCTACCGGCTCTTCCGCTGTCATACCATCATGAACTGCGTGGACGTCTGTCCCAAGGGCCTGAATCCCACGAAGGCCATTGGCAAAATCAAGGAATTGATGGTCCGCCGGACCGTCTAACCACCATGCAGCCCGACCCGTTTGCCGCCCTTGCCACGGCAGACCTTGCGCCCGAAGACGTCATTCGACGTCTTCGTTGGAGGGCTCGGAGAGGGCTATTGGAAAACGATCTCATCATCGATCGATTCTTCCAGCGCCACCAGGACAGCCTCAGCCAGTCCGACCATGACGGGCTGGCCAGTCTGCTTGACCTGACCGACAACGACCTGATGGACTTGTTGCTCGCCAGGGTCGAACCGACCGATCAACTCGATAACGCAGCCGTACACGGGGTCTTGGCCAAGCTTCGCCAGACCTAACCAATTCACGCATTCTTAAAAAACCAGGGAAGGGCTCTCACCATGATGACCGAACACAAAGCCACGATGTCGTTCACAGACGGTACGCCGTCGGTTGAATTTCCAATTCTGTCGGGCACCGTAGGCCCGGATGTCATTGACATTCGAAAGCTCTACGCCCAGACCGGAAAGTTCACCTACGACACCGGGTTTATGTCGACTGCCTCCTGCGAGTCGACCGTAACCTACATCGACGGGGACAAGGGCCAGCTTCTGTACCGAGGCTACCCCATTGAGCAGCTGGCCACCCACTGCGAGTTTCTAGAGGTCTGTTACCTGCTGTACTACGGTGAACTGCCCAGTGCCTCGCAGTACGAGGAGTTCAAGAGTCTGGTGATGCACCACACCATGGTCCACGAGGCCATGCAGTTCGCAGTCCGTGGCTTCCGACGCGATGCACACCCCATGGCTGTCCTTACCGGTCTGACCGGTGGTATGGCCGCCTTCTATCCGGACAGCCTGGACATCAACTCGCCCGAGCAGCAGGACATTTCGTTTGTGCGCCTGATTGCCAAGATGCCCACCATGACGGCCATGGCCTACAAATACTCCATTGGTCAGCCCTACATGTACCCCCAGAACCACATGTCCTATGCGGCCAACTTCATGCATATGATGTTCGGTACGCCCTGTGAGAAGTACGAGCCCAACCCCGTGCTAGTTCGGGCGATGGACCGCATCTTCACCCTGCATGCCGACCATGAGCAGAATGCCTCGACCTCCACGGTGCGCCTCTGCGGCTCGTCAGGCACCAGCCCCTTCTCGGCCGTGGCCGCAGGGGTGGCCTGTCTCTGGGGTCCCGCCCACGGGGGTGCTAACCAAGCCTGCCTAGAGATGCTAGAGCAGATTCAGGCCGAGGGCGGTGTCGCCAAGGTGGGCGAGTTCATGGAGCGTGTGAAGGATAAGCATTCCAGTGCCCGCCTGATGGGCTTTGGACACCGGGTCTATAAAAACTTTGATCCGCGCGCCAAGCTCATGCAGGAGACCTGCAAAGAGGTGCTGCAGGAATTGGGACTGGAGAATGACCCCATCTTCAAGCTCGCCATGGCCTTGGAGAAGATTGCCCTTGAGGACGACTACTTTGTGCAGCGCAAGCTGTACCCCAACGTCGATTTCTACTCCGGTATTGTCCAGCGTGCCCTTGGAATTCCGGTCGCGATGTTCACCTGTATCTTTGCCTTGGCTCGCACCATCGGCTGGGTCACACATTGGAAAGAGATGATCACCGACCCCGAGTACAAGATTGGCCGGCCGCGGCAGCTCTACACAGGCAACACAGGGCGAGACGTGGTGCCCATTGCCAAGCGGAAGTAAGCCAAGCATCTCGAAGGGGGCAGCAGGCCCCCTTTTTTCTTAGGGCAGGGCAGCAAAGGGGGTTCCATGAACGCAGGCAGAGTGGTAGAGTCGTCGCACGTAGCAATCTGGTTAAGCGGCGTCGCCTCTCGATCAGAAGGGTCTCCCTGCATCGTTTTCGGCCATCGGCCATGAAAGGTGAAGCAACATGATGAAGAGCTATTCGCTCAACAGCTACTTGTTTGGTAGCAATGCTCCTTACGTCGAAGAACTCTACGAGTCCTACCTCGACAACCCCGGTTCGGTCCCCGACAAGTGGCGCGCCTACTTCGATAGCCTGCAGCTCGTTCCCGCGGCCGATGGCAACCCCGATGCCCGCGACCAGGCCCATGCCCCAGTCGTTGAGTCCTTTGCCCAGAGGGCCAAGCACAACCAGTTTCTTCCCAGAGTCGCCGAGCGCGACCTCTCGGTGGCCAGAAAGCAGGTCCACGTCCAGTCCATCATTGCGGCCTATCGCAACCTGGGCAACAAATGGGCGGACCTAGACCCCCTGCGTCTGCGCGAGCGTCCCTCCATTCCAGACCTCGAGCCCAATTTTTATGACTTCTCAGAGGCCGATCTCGACACCTCTTTTCGGGCAGATAACACGTATTTCGGCACCGAGCAGATGAGCCTGCGCGACATGGTCGCTGCGCTTCGACAGACGTACTGCGGGAAAATTGGTGCTGAATTTATGCACATCTCCGACCCCGTCGCCAAGCGCTGGGTCCAGGAGCGGCTGGAGTCCAGCCGGTCCACCCCAGACTACGGGCCCGAGAAGAAGAAGTCCATCCTGCAAAACCTCACCGCCGCCGAAGGGTTGGAGCGTTATCTGCACACCAAATATGTGGGACAGAAGCGTTTCTCCCTCGAGGGTGGTGAGTCTTTTATTGCCTCCATGGACGAGATTATTCAAAAGGCAGGGATGGCGGGCGTTGAGGAGGTGGTCATTGGCATGGCCCACCGCGGTCGATTGAACGTGCTGGTCAACACCCTGGGCAAGATGCCGGCAGACCTCTTTGCAGAATTCGAGGGCAAGCACGGCGACGACCTGCCGGCTGGGGATGTGAAATACCACCAGGGCTTCTCAAGCGATGTCACCACACCGGGCGGACCGGTCCACCTTTCGCTCTCCTTTAACCCTTCGCACCTGGAGATCGTGAATCCCGTCGTCGAGGGCTCCGTGCGGGCCCGCCAAGATCGGCGAGGCGACGTCGAGGGCAACAAGATTCTCCCCATTTTGGTCCACGGCGATGCGGCCTTTGCGGGGCAGGGCGTCATTATGGAGACCCTGAATCTGGCCCAGACCCGCGGCTACCGCACCGGCGGCACAGTCCATGTGGTGATTAACAACCAGATTGGCTTTACCACCTCCGATCCCCGTGACACCCGGTCTACCTTGTATTGCACAGACGTTGTGAAGTCCATTGAGGCCCCGGTCTTCCACGTCAACGGGGACGACCCAGAGGCCGTCATTTTCGTCACCCAGCTGGCCGTCGACTACCGCATGCAGTTTGGGAAAGACGTCGTGATCGACATCGTCTGTTTCCGAAAGCTTGGCCACAACGAGCAGGACACCCCGTCGCTGACCCAGCCCCTGATGTACCGGGCTGTGGGGGCTCACCCAGGCACGCGCAAGCTCTATGCCGATCGTCTGGTGGCCCAGGGCGTGCTAACAGAGGCCGAGCCCGATGAAATGGTGAAGGCCTACCGGGCAGCCATGGACGAGGGCCGCCATACCCGCGAACCCGTTCTCACCAACTACAAGAGCAAGTTTGCGGTCGACTGGGCCCCCTTCCTGGACAAGAAGTGGACCGACGATGCCGACACGGCAGTACCCGCCGCTGAATTGAAGCGTCTAGCCGAGCGCATTACCAGCATCCCGGATGGCTTTGGCCTGCACCCCCTGGTCGAGAAAGTCGTCAACGACCGTCGAGCCATGGGTCGGGGCGAGCTCAACGTGGACTGGGGCATGGGCGAACACCTCGCCTATGCCTCTCTGGTCTCTAGCGGCTACTCGGTGCGGCTCTCCGGTCAAGACTGTGGCCGCGGCACCTTCACCCACCGGCATGCCGTGCTCCATGACCAGAAGCGTCAGCGAACCGACGTGGGCACCTATGTGCCCCTTGAGCATATTGCACCCGGTCAGGCGCCCTTCACGGTCATTGACTCGGTCCTGTCTGAAGAGGCCGTCTTGGGTTTTGAGTACGGCTACTCGGCTGCGGAACCCAATGCCTTGGTCATCTGGGAGGCCCAGTTTGGCGACTTTGCCAACGGCGCCCAGGTGGTGATTGACCAGTTCATTGCCTCCGGCGAGGTGAAATGGGGCCGGCAGTGCGGCCTGACGCTCTTTCTGCCCCACGGCCACGAGGGTCAGGGGCCAGAGCATTCCTCAGCCCGGCCCGAGCGCTTCCTGCAGCTCTGTGCCGACATGAACATGCAGCTCGTCCAGCCCACCACCGCGGGCCAGATTTTCCATGTCTTGCGTCGGCAGATGATTCGCCAGTTCCGCAAGCCCCTGGTGGTCTTCACGCCCAAGTCTCTGCTTCGAAATAAAGAGGCAGCCTCGCCTCTCGAGGTGCTGGCCAAGGGCAAGTTTCAGACGGTGATTGGCGAGACCGACACCAGCATCGATCCCAAGAAGGTCAAGCGCCTGCTGGCCTGCTCGGGCAAGGTCTATTACGACCTGGTCGCCCAGCGAAAAGAGCGTGGCCGAGACGACGTCGCGATTGTCCGCGTCGAGCAGGTCTATCCCTTCCCACACAAAGTCTTTGGCGCAGAGGTCAAGAAATACGCCAACGTAAACGAGATCGTCTGGGTCCAGGATGAACCGCAGAACCAGGGCTTCTGGTTCCAGGTTCAACACAACCTGCGTGAGCACATGTCCGAGGGCATGAAGCTGGGCTATGCCGGCCGTCCCGCCTCGGCCTCACCGGCTGCTGGCTACTACGAGAAGTTTCTGGCCCGCCAGAAGGAACTCCTAGAGAGCGCCTTTGCCAAGCTCAAAAACGGCCAGGTCGTCTAAACCAGCGTCCATAGCTCACACCATTTATAGAAAGTCCACACCATGTCCGTCAAAGAAGTCAAAGTTCCTCAGCTCTCTGAGTCCGTGGCCGAGGCCACCCTGTTGCAGTGGAAAAAGCAGCCCGGCCAGGCGGTCGCGGCCGACGAAATCCTGATCGAGATCGAGACCGATAAGGTTGTTCTGGAAGTCCCAGCGCCTGCTGCGGGTGTCCTCACCGAGATCCTCAAGGCCGATGGCAGTACGGTGGTCTCCGATGAGCTCATCGCAAAAATCGACACCGAGGCCAAGGCCGGCGCCGCAGCGCCCGAGGCCCCCGCCAAGGCTGCTGCTTCTGCCCCTGCTGCGGCCGCCCCAGCCACCCCAGCCGCCAAGACGACTGGCACCGTCGCCATGCCATCGGCCGCCAAACTCATGGCCGAGTCTGGCGTGACCGTAAGCCAAGGCACCGGACGGGATGGTCGCGTCACCAAGGGCGACGTCCTGGCCGCCGCCAGCGCACCGAAAGCCTCTGCCCCAAGCCTGCC
>CALMJH010000055.1 GCA_937864175.1 uncultured Burkholderiales bacterium | reverse complement strand
CTAGAGCTTCGGGCCGTCGTTGGGCGTGGCCGAGGCCTGGTTGGCCGGGTTGGCCTGGCCGGCCTCTCTAGCCTTGCTGCTGCGAATTTCAGACAACTCCGCCTCTGCATGCGCGATCTTCTCGGCCATCTCTTCGACCTTGTGCTCAATGGCGGGAATCTTCTCGGCCGTGTCATGAATGGCCTGGTTGATGGTGGACCTCACCCGCAGCTCCACTTCCGCCCTAACGGAATCCATCCGGTCTTGGGTGCGTTTGAGTTCCAAATAGAGAACCAGGGCCAGAATGGCCATTGCAACCGCCACCGAAAGCACCAAGATCTCCATGGGGCTCAGTATATACTCGGCGCCATGGAGCCAGTGCATCCATTTATCCTCTTGCTTGACGCTGACGCGCAGGATGCACCCTTAATTTCGGGCCTTGCCCAATCCCTTCGGGATCAAGGGTTTTCGGTGCAGGTCATGCAGAGGGCCACCAGCTCGCTTGGGTCCGACCAGGCTGTGAGAGCCATTCTGGAAGACATTCGACAACTCACCCGTGATCGCCAGGCCAGCTCTGTGGTGCTCTGCGGCGTGGGCCTGTCGGCAAGCCTCGCCCTCTGGGCCGACCTGCTCGATGGCAAGCGCCAGTTCGCCAAACGGACCAACACCGAACGCGGCACCATCTTCGAGCATGTGGCTCGGACCGAAGAGCCCGTGCTCACCGGTGTCGTGGCGGTCTCGCCTTTTCTGGGCTTTGACCTCTCGGTCAGCAGCCTAGAGGTGGGCGGCTGGGATGCCTTCCGCGAGCGTGTCTTGCAGCTGGCGCGCAAGAACTGGCTGGCCGGTCTCTTCAAGCGCCTCTCGGTGGCCTACGCCAGCGACCACGGCTGCTGGGCTCCCCGTGTCATCTCCTGGTGGCAGCTGGCACGCTGCCTGCCGTTTGCCTCGTTCTCTCAGATCGTCCCCAGCCTCAAGCGGCCCACCACCATCTTGTTTGAGCAGCGGGTAGGTACCCGGGTAGATCGGCTCGAGACCCTGCTGCGGTCTCTTAATGGTCGGCTCCATTTCGTAGCCGACCAATGGAACCCGGACAACCTCGGCCGGCTGGTGGGCCAGTCGGTCAACTGGTGTGTCGAGCAGGAGCTAGTCCGTGGCTGAGTTTGTTTTCTCCATGCGCCCCGGGCTCACGCTCACACTCATCGCGCTGGCACTGGCGGTCCTGCTGGGCGTTGCCCTCTGGTTTGATCAGATTCGGGCCAAGCGTCGTGCCGAGCAAAAAGCGGCCGAGCGCCAACGCCTGCGCGAGCGAGCCCAGGCTGGCCTGCCCCTCGAGAAGACCAGTGACATTGAGTTCATCTGGAGTGACGCCATGCGCAGCATGGAGTCCTTGCAGGACCAGCTCAAAGAAAACCTGCGCTCTCTTGAAAACAAACTCAAAGACGAGCGCCAAGAGGTGGAGATGAAGGTCGAGACACTGAAGTCTCTGGCCCGCACCAACCGCCTGCCGCTTACCCTCTACGAGATCTACGAGGGCCTGCGGCACTTCAACCGCAAGACCGAGGAGGCCCAACAGGCTGACATGGCCTGGCACAACCGCATCGGCATTACCCAGGTGGATGTCGTGGACGCCGTGGGCGACCCTCCTGGCTACGAGATCTTCTTCATCATGGACGACGAGTCCTATCTGCTGGTGGGCCGTCACCACCGCTACAGCCGCACCTCATTCATAGAGTTGAGCCTAGTAGACCGCGACAACTCCAAGCTGGGCACCGTTCGTGTCCGGCCGGATGCCGATGGCCGCTCCTTGCTGGCCGATGCGGTCATCACCATTCGGTCAGGCCCCTGGATACAGGCCATGCTCTCGTGCCGGGCCAAGATGGACGTCCGTGCCCAGGAGGTCAACCTTCTGGCAGCCCATGCCGATGTCGAACGACTTAAAGAAAATTTTCAGATCCAGGCGAGCCCCCCGACCCCATGAGTGACACAGACCAGAACCCAGACTTCAAGCCCGATCCCAGCCTGGACTCGGCCGATCCGGCCATGCCTACCCCCAGGCCCATCTCTTTTTGGTTCTTGGTGGCCAGCGGGGTCTTGCTGCTGCTGTCGCTGATCTGGATGGGCTCAGTAGGCTCGCAGATTGCCAGCAAGAGCACGGCCCTGTCCGAGGTAGCTCCCAAGCTGCCGGCCTTTGAGCAGTACGCGCGCCTGGCCAAGCTCACGGGCCTCACCCCCACGCCGCTGGAGCGGGGTACCACCGAGCCCGAGCCTATTCGGGGGACCTCCGCCAGCGACTCCTTGGGGGCCATCTTTGCAAGCTTTGCAGCCTTTGAGAACACCCGCTCAGAGGGGCGCCTCAAACTCATCCGCCCCGTGGTCTCGGGCGTCGAGATGGACTCGCCCGCCTACCGGGCTGGAGTTCGCATTGGCGATGAGATTGCGGCTATCGGAGCAACCGACATTGGCTCGGTCTATGACTTCATGCTTCGTATCGGCGATGCCAACGACAAAACGGTGGCCATTGTCTTGCGCCGCCAGGGCCGGCTCTTCAATGCCACCATGTCGGTGGCCGACGAGCAGGTCATTACCGCCCAGAACCACGGCCTTATGTTTGCAACGCCCCGGGGCCTGAATGTGGTCTCTAGACTCGAGGCTCTGCGGCTGGCCGAGAAATTCGACCGTGACTTTATTCAAGGTGTCTCGTCTAGCTGGCGGGGGGTCTACATTGACAGCCTTGGCCGGCTAGCCGCCCAGCTAGGCCGCTACAACCTCTCGCAGCGTGAACTCAAGGCCGACGATGCGGGCTTTGTCTCCGTTGCCAACTTCCTCATGTGGCACCACGACCAGTTTCAGCGGGCCATTGACAACTATCTGGCAGACCTTCAGACCGCCACCGTCTCCCAGGCCCAGGTCCTGAGCATGCTGGGGGATGCGGTGATGGGCCTGGTGGCAGCGCTCATTTTCTTCTTCCTCTCGCTTTGGTTTCATTTCCGTCGGGCGGCTCGCGAGGCCGAGGTGGCCGCCTCGTGAATGCAACCCAGCGGCTCTTCGGGTTTGTCTGGCAGGGCCAGGCCCTGGCCATGGATTTCTCGGCGGTCCATGCAGCCTTTCGCAGCACAGGACTGGTGGCAGGGCCGCCCAAATCCCAGGCCCTGGGCATGCTCTTGCGGGACGGCACGCCCACCATGGTGATGCCCCATGGCCATGTCTTGCAGACCATGGATGGCCAGGCCTTTGCGCCCAAGAGCCAGCAGCCCGAGCCCGGTCTTGACCAGCCCTCTTGGGTGGTGGTCTTGGCCGAGCAGACCAGTCCAGTTCGCCTCGCCTTTCGGGCCGATGAGACCCACGGGCCTTTCAGAGCCAGCCTCGCTCGCACCGAGCAGGGGGTCGTGGCAACCTACCGTGACCGCGAGTGGCTGGTCCTTCGTTCAACTTCACCTCTCAATCCATGACCCAGACGTCCTCTCCCCTCATGAATCGCGCAGAACTCCAGGCCGAGATGGCTCGACTCTCTCGGGCCAAGATCTGGATTCTGGTCTTGTTTGCCATCAGCCTGCTGGGCTCGGTCTTTACCTTTGCACTGGGGGTTCGCCAGCCTGGCCTGTTGCAGCTGCTGTCCATTGAGTCGTCCAACGTTCAGCGTGAGGTCTCCACAGCGGCCAAGCCAGCTGACGCCCGGGTCTCTTCGGACCAGCTCATTGCCGACCTGCGTGCACGGCTGCAAAAGCGCGATTGGTTTGACCAAGGCTTTCAGATGGGCATCAGTGCTGCCGCTACCGGACTCTCGGGCCTGCCCCAGGCCGAGGCCAAGCTGGTCATCGAACCTCTCAAGCGTCTGCAAGACTTGGCGCCCAAGCTGCTCACCATTGGCCAGGCGGTGCCGGGGGCGCTAAGCCAGGTGGAGGCCTTGGCCGGACCAGGTCGGGTTCTGGAGCCCTCCAAGGTGCCCGCCTACTCGCCCTTCCTCGAGGTGAGCAAGGCCCTGGGCCAGATGCGGCCCCTTCTTGCCACCATGAAGACCACCAAGGCCATCGACAAGCCCGACGGCCTTCGCCAGGCTCTGAAGGCCGTACAGGCCGGGCGGCAGCGCATCGATGAGGACCAGTTCAAGTCGGCCATGACACCGCGTCGGGTCGGTATTCGGGACCAGATCGACGACCTTGTCGTGCTCAAGCGAGCCACCGAGTGGGAGAGCGCGATTTTCTCAGCCAATGCGGTCGCCGAGGAAGTCTTGGCCAGGCTCGTGGGGCTCGAGTCGGCCTTGGCCAACCAGCAGGCCGTCCACCTGCGCACCAGCGACAAGACCAACCAGTTCGACCTCTGGACGCTGACTTTCTTGTCAGGCTTTGTTACGGTGCTGGCCTTTGTGGCGGGCGCTTTTCTTGTGCTCACCGCAGACCGAGAACTGCGCAACCAGATTGAACAGGCCCGCCTGGTGCCCAGCGGAGTCTCTGGAGATGCGGTGGTCGAGCCTGCCCTGGGCGCCTCGGGCAACGGTGGTTCTGCGTCAGCCAGCTCTGCTGCGGTTAGCCAGGTGGTCTCCGAAGAGGTCCGTCTGGCCCATGAGCGGGCCAAACAGACCCTGCAACTCGCCGGCGAACAGATCACGTTTGTCCTGCTGGCCGCCAAGCAGATTGGCGACCTGGGCCGTCAGCTGTCCGAGGCCATTCGAAAACTCTCCGACGGACTCTCCGAGATTCGCCAATCCACCGAGGGCACCGCAGCCCCCGATGTTGCGTCGGTGCTAGAGCCTGCACGGCTCAGGCTGCAGGAGGCCCTGGCGTCTCTTGTGAGCCTGAAGGAGCAGGGACTGCAGCTCTCGGTCATGGCCTCTGGCTCGGATGCGCCCCGTGGCATGGCCGACCTCTGTGACCGGTTCTCCGAGAACATCGACTACATCGAACTCCAGGCCCGCAGGCTTGAAAAATCTATGGCCGAGCAGCAACAGGCCCTGCAGCCCCAGGCCACCGAGCAGCCCCCAGGCTGGAGTCGCCTGCAGACCGATGCCGAGGCCCTCTTGCTGGTTACCCGTCAGTGGGTGAGCCAGATTGGCCGACTCAACGAGGCCCTGGCCGAACTCTCCGGCACGCTGCAGGCCCCGAGCCCATGAGCGAGCTGCAGCAGCCCTTTGTTGCAGACCTGCGGCGTGCCGCAGAGGGGCTTGCCCATGCCCGAGCCAGCGGGCTCTCAGCAGATGCCATGGCCGTCTCGATGTACGTCCGAGACATTGCCGATGCACTCTATTGCCTGCGTCTGACTCGACACGGTGAGCTGGCCGAGCGATTGGCCCGGCATGCCACCAGCGGCTTTCCAAATCTGGCCGAGCTCTTCGATCTGTTTTCTCAGCTGGTCTCTGAATTGCTGCAGGCACTTGAGTCGGGCAGCCAAGATGCGATGACCAGCCTGGGTGCGCACCATCACCAGCAGCTGGCCCGGCTGGCCGCAGAACTCTCTGGCCAGGGGGGCAACGCCATTGACCTCAGTGGCCTGGCCTATCGAGCCACTGACCAACTCCCCGACCCCATGGTCCTGGCGGCAGACAACCATGTCACGCCGGCTACCAACGATGACATCGACCTCTCGGACATGCAGGGCCTGGTCTATTTCCAGGGCAGCAGTGGCGATCTGCCCGAAGCCGAGAGCCATGCAGGCCCGCCTCTGGACGCCTCGGACTCACCCTCGGTGGGGCTCAGCATTTACGACCGGACCCGCGGCCTTCAGAAATTGCAGGCCATGGCCCAGTTTTTGGGGGACTCCGGCTCTGATGAGCTGGCCCGACGTGGCCAGCTGATGCTGGCCGACCATGCCGACTGGCTGGTGGGCATCGGCCAAGAACCCCTGGCCAGGCGGCTCTATGGCCTGTCGCGTACCCTCGACCTGGGCGACCTTCGTGCCGATGCCGATGTGGTGGACTACCTGGTGGCCATGCTGGGGCAATTGCCTCAGCCGTCCAAGATTACGGGCTCTGTGCAGTCCCAGACCCTGTTCATCGAGCTGGCCGACATCCCCACCAATGCCCCAGCACTCGAGCGAATCAACCAGGCCATGCAGGTGGTCAATGGCCGGCTTCAGCCGGTTGAAAATGGCCTCTGGATGATTCTGCCTCGTAGCCTGTCTCGGCTTCGGGTGGTGCCCTTTGTGCGCAATGGCCGACGCTATGCCATTTCCTGGGCTCAGTTCTTGTCGGCCGAGACCTGCACCAAGCCCCGGGCCGTCGACCTGCTGGGCGAGGTCGAGCACCCGCGTCTGCGCATTCATGGGCAGTCCGGTGCCGAGCCCTTTGTCCTCTATGCCGATGCCGTCTTGCCCTTTACCGTGGCCAATGCCTTTGTGCTGCCCACCGTTGTGGGGGCACCCGACTGGGTAGCAGGGGTCTTGGTGGGCGAGGACGCCCAACTCATGTCATGGCTCATCCCCACCTGACCGGTCGTCTTGCTTGGCTTGTCCTGGCATTTTTTTCCGGCCCTGTTTTTGCCCAGCGGGCCCTAATCGGCTCCGAGGGCCTGGGTCGCCACCCGCTCACCCCCCAAGACCGACAGGCCATTGAGCAGGTCGTCCAGGGCCATGCCAGCCTCAAAGGCCTAACCTCTCAGATTGAGTGGCCAGCTCAGCTCGGACTCCGGTCTAAATGTGAGCAAACACTTTCATTTGAGGCCCCAAAAAGAGAGCGTCTCTGGGGGAATGCCCAGGTCATTGCGCGCTGTACCAAACCGGCCTTCTCGGTCAGCATTCCCCTGCGGATTCGGGTCTTCGGTACCTCCATCAAGGCTGCCCGCTACCTGCCGAGCGGGGCCAGGCTGGGGCCGGACGACCTGGTTATTGAGCAGGCCGAAGTCACCGATGCCCCCCCGGATGCTGCCATTCGAGCCGAAGATGTCCTGGGCCAGACCACCAGCCAATCTATCTCAGCCCGGGGCTGGGTTCGGCTAAACAGTTTGAGACAGGCGTCCGTAGTACAGGCGAGGGCCCCCGTCAGGGTGCAGATTAAAGGCCCCGGATTCCAGGCCAGCGGTGAGGGCGTAGCCCTTTCCGACGGTGCGGTGGGCGATACTGTTACAGTTCGCCTAACCGACGGAGGTCAGGTGTCCGGACGGGTTGTGGGCCCAGGTGAAGTAGAAATAACAGTGAAATAAGAGGCAAACCATGAAAATTGATCAGAGCAAGCTGCCCAGCCAGACCAACGGCGCGCAGAGCCCGGCTGTCAAAAGCCAGGTCGATTCCATGCGTGCCAACCAGCAGGCCAGCACCGCTGCCCAGAGCAAGCCGGCCCCTGCCGCCAACGTGGACATCAGCTCGGCCTCGGCCAGCGCCGCCCAGGCCGCCAAAGAGGCCCTGCGTGGTGAAAAGCCCATCGACACCGAGCTGCTCGACAAAATTCGCGAAAGAATTGCCAGCGGTGAGTTCCAGATCGACTACGATAAGGTCGCTGAGAACATCCTGGCCGATGCGATCTCCTCTGCCGCAGCCCGCCGTCGCGCGCAGTAACGTCGTGTCGTGCCTCTAGCCGGAGGCCGCATGTCCAAGTTTGTCGAATCTGACCTTATTCAGGAGTTGGCCTCAGCCGTGGCCCAGCTTCGTCGTTCTCTCGAGGCCGAGCAGGTCGACGACTATGCAGCCGGCATCGAACGGGCCGACCGGGCCCTGACCGCCTTGTCAAACTTCCCAGGCGGGCTTGACGGCCTGCGGGCGGGTCTAGACCTTCTACCCGAGCAAGAAAAGACCAGCCTTCGCAATACCCTGCTCAAGGCTCAGCAAGACCATCTGGTCAATGGCGAACTCATTCGGGTGGCCAGTCTCAAAAATTCGGCCCTGATGGCCTCGCTGGCCCAGCAGTCCGAGTCTGCGACCTACTCTGCCCGGGGCCAGGTGGCCAACGTCTTGGGCAATCTGCTATCGCGCAAAGTCTGACATTAGTCCGCGAATGCGGACCATGGCCTGGGTGTGCAGCTGGCTGATGCGACCTGGTGTCAGGTCCATCACATAGGCCACCTCCCGAAAGCTCAGGTCCTCTTGGTAGTGCAAGGCCACCACCAGGCGCTCTTTTTCCGGCAGGTTCTTCAGCATGGTGCTGATCTGAATTTTTAGCTGCTTGTGTGAGGTGATCAGCGCCGGGTCGGCCTCTTCCGAGATGGGCAGCAGCGTCTCGGGCACATCGTCAATGGCCGTCATGCCCACGCTGGCATCCAGGGTCTGGAAGTACTCCTCCATGGACAGCGAGCAGGCCTCGGCAATCTCTTGCTCGGTGGGGGGGCGGCCCAGCTCCTGCTCCAGGCGTCGGGTGGCCCGCTCGAGTTCAGTGAGCTTGTCGCGCTGGTTGCGCGGCAGGATGTCGTTCTCGCGGCAGCTGTCGTAGATGGCCCCGGTGATGCGAATGCGGGCATAGGACTCAAAAGGAAGGCCGGGCTGGGGCTTGTAGCGTTTGATGGCATCGAGCAGGCCCATCATGCCTTCTTGAATCAGGTCGTCGAGTTCGACGTTGGCCGGCAGCCGAGAGGCCACCTGGTAGGCCAGGCGGCGGACCAGCGGCGTGTGGGCCCGAATCATGGACTGCAGATCGTCGGCCAGGGCCTCGGCGTAGGGTTGTTTGAGTTTGGCCATCTGTGGTTTAGCGTCCCAGGCCCCTGGCCAGGTTGGCCAGTTTCTTAAAAAGCCCAGCCGGCAGGATAAGGCCTGTTGGGGTTTTCCGCGCGCGGGCAGGCAGGGGGTCGATGGTGGGCCGCGCGGCGACCCAGCCCAGGTCTTCCAGGTCGATGCCCAGAAGGCTGTCGCTGGCCTGCTGCAGGCGACCAAAGGCCTCCTGGCAGGCGGCCTCTTCAGTGCCCACCATCAGCACCGGAACCACCCGCTCGGGGTTTTGGGCACTCATGCTTCGAATCAATTCCAGGGCCCTCACCAGGCTGGTCTGCTCGGGTGTGGCCACCACAATGACATCGATCTCGTCTGCAAAGAACCCAAAGCCTTCGTGGCTGGGGTCTTGGGTGGCGATCAGCATGACGTCAATCTCAATACCGGCCGCGGTCAGTCGCTCAAGCACCGTCGGGTGCTTGGCACGCCGCATCTCGTGGCTCTTGCGAAGCCGAATGGCACAGGCAAATTTCAGGTTCTCCTCGGCATCGACCACGGCCTTGTCGATGGGCACTAGGTTTTCCATCACCTGGCCCAGGTCGTACTTGGTGCGGTAGGCCAGTTTTGGAAAGGCCCGCCGGTCAGCCAGTTTCACCTCGTCAATGAGCAGGGTCTTAGTGCCTTCGCGTCTCAGAATCTGGGCCACGCCCATGCCCAGCCAGACGGTGTCATCGCCATCCAGGGCGCAGGCCAGGGCTAGGGTCCTGG
>CALMJH010000054.1 GCA_937864175.1 uncultured Burkholderiales bacterium | reverse complement strand
GGGTAACGATCGAAGTACCGCTCAATGTAGAGCTTGGCTGCATCACGACCGATATCGAGGTTCTGCGCCAAGCCAAAGGCGCTCATGCCGTAGATCAGTCCGAAGTTGATGACCTTCGCGTAGCGACGCTGTTCATCACTGACCTCCTCTCGAGCCACACCGAAGATCTCGGCCGCCGTCGCCCGGTGGACGTCTTGGCCCGTCGCAAAGGCTTCCATAAGTCCAGCATCCTCGGAGAGGTGGGCCATGATGCGAAGCTCGACCTGCGAGTAGTCGGCTGAGACCAGTACCTGCCCGGCCGGCGCCACAAAGGCCTGACGAATCCGCCGGCCCTCGGCCGTCCGAATTGGGATGTTCTGAAGATTGGGGTCACTGGAGGCCAGGCGACCGGTGACAGCGACAGCCTGCGAGAACGTTGTGTGAACTCGGCCAGTGGCCGGATCGATCATCTGAGGCAGTTTGTCCGTGTAGGTGGACCGCAGCTTTGACAGGCTCCTCCATTGCAACAGCACCTTGGGCAGAGGATAGTCCTGGGCCAGCTGCTCCAGTACGTCTTCGTCCGTCGAGGGCGCTCCCTTGGCCGTCTTCTTGATGGGCTTGTAGCCCAGCCGATCGAACAAAATCTCACCGAGCTGCTTGGGCGATCCCAGGTTGAAGGCACCTCCCGCCAGTTCGTGAGCCTGGGTCTCGAGTTGGGCGATGGTGGTGGCCAGACTCTGACTCTGCGCAGCCAGAAGTCCAGCATCAATCTGAATACCCCGATCCTCCATCTCAATCAAAACCCGCAGGGCGGGCATCTCAATCTGGGCGTAGACCCGATGAAGCTTGTCATCGGCCTGAATCAACGGCCAGAGCACCTGGTGCAGATGGAGAGTGAAATCAGAATCCTCGCCTGAATACTGGGTCGCAACCTCGACTGAGACCTGCTCAAAACCAATTCTTGAGGCGCCCTTGCCGGTGACCTGGTCATAGGACAATCCGCGCCGACCCAGATGTCGCTCGGCCAAAGAAGACAGGTCGTGACTGCGATGGGCCTCCAGCACATAAGACTGCAGCAATGTGTCGTGCTCGATGCCCCTTAAGACAATTCCGTAACGCCGAAGCACATGGGCGTCGTATTTTAGGTTTTGGCCTAGCTTAGAACGAGCGGCATCTTCAAACCACGGCTTGAGCCGCGCGAGCACCTCTGCGCAATCAAGCTGGGCCGGAGCGCCAGCGTAGACATGACCCACCGGCACATAAAACGCCTGACCGATGCGTGTAGCGAAGGACAGCCCCACCAGATCAGCATGCCGAGCCTCCAGGGAGGTGGTCTCCAGGTCAAAGCAGACCAGTTCGCTACTCGTGATCTGGCTGAACAATTCATCAAGAGCCTGTGCAGTCAGCACTGTCTGATACTCACCCACCACTGCAGAACGAGCGGCCAATTCCGCCGGGTCAACTTGATCAAAACCGTCCATCGCATGAGCGGGAGCAAAACGAACGCTCTCCGACCGGGAAGCGCTGGAGGCTCCGCTTGGCAATACGCTGCTGCCACCACCGGTCTCATCGCTATCCAACAGGCCGCGAAGACTGCGAGCCAAGTCAAACTCGTCTCGAAGCCTGGCCAGGCCATCGGGCTGAATGTCGCCATAGACCAAGGTATCCTCAAACCGCGGCACCACCGCCGACAAATCCGCATCGCACTTGACCGTGACCAGGGTCCTGGCGGTGGGCAGCCAATCCAAAGCCTTGCGTAGGTTTTCACCCACCACGCCACCAATCGCGCTGGCGTTCGCCATGACCCCCTCTAGGTTGTCGTAGCTGGCCAGCCACTTGGCTGCTGTCTTGGGACCAACCTTGTCGACTCCAGGGACGTTGTCAACGCTATCTCCTACCAGAGCCAGGTAGTCAATGATTCGCTCGGGCGGAACACCAAACTTATCGATCACAGCCTGTCGATCCGTGACCTTCGCAGGACCACCGTCACGACTCATGGTGTCGACCAACAGCACCTGATCATTAACCAACTGGGCTAGATCCTTATCACCTGTAGCAATGACGGTCTGAAGGCCGGCAGCCTGCGCCTGATGAGCCAACGTACCAATGACGTCGTCGGCCTCCAGGCCATCGACCACGACTACGGGCCAACCCAGCGCACGAACCGCATCAAAAATCACCGGGATCTGCGCACGGAGGTCATCCGGCATGGCCGAACGGTTGGCCTTGTACTCGGGGTAAATCTCGTCCCTGAAGGTTGGGCCCTTGGGATCAAAGACACAGGCGGCAAAGTCTGCGGGCCACTCAGAACGCAGCCGACGCAGCATGTTGATCATGCCGGTAATGGCGCCAGTCGGATGGCCTGATCGGCTGCGCAAATCGGGCAGTGCATGAAAGGCGCGGTAGACGAAGCTGGAGGCGTCTACCAGCAGTAATCGGGGGCTTGGGGCGGGGTGAGCAGACATGCCCGCATTATGGGCTAGTGCCAGGGATTCAAGAGCTTGAGATCCTCAAATCGGTAGTCTCGGACATTTCGGGTCACCAGCGTTAGCCCGTATGTCTGGGCCGTCGCTGCGATCAGGCTGTCTACTTCAGCTACAGGCCGACCAGCGCTTGCCAGCAGCCTTCCCCATGTCTGGGAGACCGCTAAATCAATCGGTAAGACACGCCCTTGGAAATACCGTGGGAGATCCGATTCCAACCACTCAGCAATGGACCGTCTCTTTGCGACATCGGAGAGTTGTTCCAGCCCCTTACGAATCTCCCCAAAGCTCAATACGCTGAGGTAGAGATCAGACGGTAAAACCTCCCCGGCCCAGGCCATCACCCCCGGGTTGGGTTGTCGACGGCGCAACTCAGAAATCACATTGGTATCCAGCAGATAACTCACAGGCTGACACTCCGGCGAGATCGAACCTTGGATCGACTGAGATCCAACTCCTCGATGCCGGCAAGAGGGGATCGCTGAACGAACGTCACCAGAGACTCCTGCGAAGAGGCCATCTGGTCGTACTGAGCCCTAGAGATCACCACTGCCGCGGAGCGCCCGTGATAGGTGATCTCTTGCGGTCCACGCTGAGCAACCGCCTCGAGCAGCTCGGACAACTTTGCCTTGGCTTCCTGAACTTGCCATTGCCGCATGACGCACCCTTCATTCTGACTAGACTGGTCATATTGTAGCCAGTCCGAGCAAAAGGGCAATCGGCTAATCGCGGGGGGCATGTCGCTTAAAATCAGACAATTCACAAAAACACGCTTATGACTCACCCCAACGACCCCAAAAACCCAGCAGGCAAGCCCGAGGCCAGCAACTTCCTGCGGCATATCATCGAAGACGACCTAGCGGCTGGCCGCGTCTCCAGCGTGGTGACCCGGTTCCCCCCAGAGCCCAACGGCTACCTGCATTTTGGTCACGCCAAATCGATCTGTCTGAACTTTGGTCTGGCCCAGCGCTACCAGGGTCGCTGCCACCTGCGGCTGGATGACACCAACCCCACCAAGGAAGAGCAGGAGTTTGTGGATGCCATTGAGGCCTCTGTCCGTTGGCTGGGTTTTGACTGGAATACCCATCACTACTTCGCCAGCGACTACTTCGACCGGCTCTATCAATTCGCCGAAGCCCTGATCCAGGCCGGTCATGCCTATGTCGACTCTCAGAATGCAGAGGACATGCGTGCCCGTCGCGGCACCCTGACCCAGGCGGGACAGAACTCCCCTTTCCGTGATCGCAGCATCGATGAGAACCTGGACCTCTTTCGACGAATGAAGGCAGGCGAATTTCCAGACGGCGCCCACGTGCTTCGGGCCAAAATCAACATGGCCTCGCCCAATATGAACCTGCGAGACCCGGTGCTCTACCGTATTCGGCATGCTGAGCATCACCGAACGGGCAAGAGCTGGTGCATCTACCCGCTCTATGACTACGCTCATCCGTTAAGTGACGCCATCGAAGGCATCACCCATTCCATCTGCACCCTGGAGTTCGAGGATCACCGTCCCCTCTACGACTGGCTGGTCGACAAGGTGGCGCAGGCTGGCTTCTTTAAGCCAGAGGCGGTTCCTCATCAGTACGAGTTCGCCCGACTCAACCTGACCTACCTGGTGCTCTCCAAGCGCAAACTGGTCGACCTGATCGACAGCCAGGTGGTCGACGGCTGGGATGATCCCCGCATGCCCACCCTGGTCGCTGCCCGCCGTCGTGGCTACACACCCGAGGGTTTTCAGCGCTTTGTCGAACAGATGGGCGTGAGCAAATCTGACGGCTGGATTGATTACAGCGTGCTCGAAGAATGCATGCGTGATCACCTCAATGAGATCGCCCCTCGCCGAGTCGCCGTGCTCGACCCATTGGAACTGGTCATCGAGAATCTGCCCGATGACTACGATGAAACCTGCGAGGCCGCCAACCATCCGCAGCGGCCTGAACTCGGTAAACGTGGCATGCCCTTTACCAAGCGCCTGTTTATCGAGCGTGAGGACTTTATGGCCGAGCCCACCAAGGGCTTCTTTCGGATGACCCCGGGTGGTCGTGTCCGGCTGAAGTACGCCTATGTTGCGGAATGCACTGGATTTGAGACCGATGCCAATGGCCAGGTCGTCCGCGTCAAGGCCAAGATCTTTGAAGACTCCCGCAGCGGTACGCCCGGCGCAGACACCTACAAAGTCAAAGGCAACCTGCACTGGGTCAGCGCCCAGCAGGCCTACATGACCCAGGTCCGACTCTACGACCGCCTCTTTGCCCACCCCACGCCTGGAGCACGTCGCGAGGGTGATGCGCCGGAGCTTGAGCGCGACTTCAAAGACGACCTGAACCCCCACAGCCTCACCACCGTTCAGGTCGCTATGGAGCCCAGCCTGCAGCAGGCCCGGCCCGAGGATCGCTTTCAGTTCGAGCGGCACGGCTATTTCGTGGCCGATCTCAAGGACTCGCGGCCCGACGTACCGGTCTTCAACCGAACCGTCACCCTCAAAGACTCCTGGGCCAAACAAAAGTAAAGGTCATTGCGCATGAAAGTCATCGACCACAGACCTGGTGGAGACGCCAGTTGCATCCGACTCATCGAGGCGGATCAGCCCACGCCCAAAGCAAGCGAAGTTCTGATTCAGGTGGCCTATGCCGGCGTTAACCGGCCTGACATTCTTCAACGCACCGGCAGCTATCCCCCGCCCCCCGATGCCTCACCGTTCATGGGGCTTGAGGTCAGTGGGACCATTGTTGCGGTGGGTGATGGGGTCCCAGGCCAGCGGGTGGGTGAGCAGGTCTGTGCCCTAACGCCAGGTGGCGGTTACGCTGAATTCGTCGTGGCCCCAGCCGACCACTGCATGCCCATCCCGGCTGGGCTCGACCTGAGAACCGCAGCCTGCCTGCCCGAGACCTTTCTGACGGTCTGGGCCAATTTAATTGAGCGTGGTCAGCTGCGGGCCGGTCAGAGTGTTTTGATTCATGGTGGCTCCAGCGGGATCGGCACCACCGCCATTGGCTTTGCCAAATGGGCCGGGGCCAGCCGAATCTTCACGACCGTCGGGTCAGAGGACAAGGCTCGTATCTGTCGCGAGTTGGGTGCAGACCGCACCATTCTCTACAAGACCGAGGACTTCGCCCAGGTCATCAAAGACGAGACCGATGGGCTGGGCGTTAACCTGGTCCTTGACATGGTGGGTGGTGATTACCTGCCCAAGCACCTCAAGTGCCTGGCCCTGGAGGGACGACTGGTACAGATTGCCTTTTTGTCTGGCGCGAAGGTCGAGATGGACTGGAGCCTCCTCATGATGAAGCGCCTCACCTTCACTGGCTCAACGCTTCGGGCTCGATCCGTCGAAGAGAAGGCCCGAATCGCGCTGACCATGCAGCAGGCCATCTGGCCTGAACTCCAGAAGGGTCGACTGCTGCCGATTGTCCACGCAGAGTTTGCCCTGGCCCAGGCCGAGCAGGCCCATCGCCTCATGGAATCATCACAACACCTTGGAAAGATTGTTCTCAAGGTGGGTTAAGGCCCACCTCCCACCACCCGAAACCCCACAGAGGCCCACCGCCATGAACCGCATCAAACTTCACGTCATCACCAGCCAGCAGACCGCTGCCCTGCTTCGGGCCGCCCGATTGCTGAGTGCAGCAGGCATTCCTCTGGAAGCCGGGGCCAACTTCATTAAATTCCCGCGCGGCGAAGAACAGGCCGACACCGCGGCCGCTAACCTCAAGGCTATGGGCTTCAAGCCCCTGCCGACCATTGACGAGTTCACCGCCGAGACCAATGACAACTGCTTGGAGCGGGTGGCCTCACTGCTGGCCGCCGAGCAGGCGGCCAAGCCCAAGCATGACTGTGGCCACGACCATGCCCCCGGTGAGGCCTGCAACCA
>CALMJH010000053.1 GCA_937864175.1 uncultured Burkholderiales bacterium | reverse complement strand
CAATCGTCCCTACGTTCACATGCGGCTTCGTACGCTCAAACTTACCCTTGGCCATTTCTTCTTCCTTCTCTAACGGTTATTGGTTTCTAGTCGTGTTTACTTGGTGCGGCTGGTCATGACGGCTTCAGCCACGTTACGGGGTGCTTCAGAGTAGTGCTTGAATTCCATGGTGTAGGTGGCACGACCCTGCGTCAGCGACCGCAGCGTCGTGGAGTAACCGAACATCTCGGCCAGGGGAACTTCGGCCTTGATGATCTTGCCTCCACCACCGGGCAGCTCATCCATGCCCTGGACCATGCCACGGCGGGATGAGAGGTCGCCCATTACCGTGCCGGCGTAATCCTCTGGGGTCTCCACTTCGACCGCCATCATGGGCTCGAGCAAGACTGCGTTGGCCTTGCGCATGCCGTCCTTGAAAGCCATCGAGGCAGCAAGTTCAAAGGCGATCTGCGAGGAGTCGACGTCGTGGTAGGAGCCATCAAACAACGTAACCTTGATGTCTACGACTGGGAAGCCCGCCAGCACGCCCGAATTCATGGTGTCCTGGCAGCCTTTGTCGACCGAGGGAATAAATTCACGGGGGACCACGCCGCCCTTGATGGCGTCGACAAACTCGTAGCCCTTGCCCTCTTCCTGAGGATCGAGCTTAATCCAGACGTGACCAAACTGGCCCTTGCCGCCTGACTGCTTGACGTACTTGCCTTCGATTTCCACGGATTTGCGAATGGTCTCGCGGTAGGCCACCTGGGGCTTGCCAACAGTCGCCTCGACACCAAACTCCCGCTTCATGCGGTCCACCAGAATCTCGAGGTGGAGCTCGCCCATGCCCGAGATGATGGTCTGGCCAGACTCCTCGTCAGTCCGAACGCGGAAGGAGGGGTCCTCTTTGGCCAGCCGGTTAAGGGCGATGCCCATTTTCTCCTGGTCAGCCTTGGTCTTGGGCTCGACGGCCTGAGAGATAACAGGCTCTGGGAATTCCATGCGCTCCAGGATGATGACGGCTTCTGGGTCGCAGAGGGTGTCACCGGTGACCACGTCTTTCAGGCCCACAGCTGCGGCGATGTCGCCTGCTAGCACCTCGGTGATTTCTTCCCGGTTGTTGGCATGCATCTGCAGCAGACGGCCAATTCGCTCTTTCTTGCCACGAACCGAGTTGAGCACGGCATCACCCGACTTCAAGACGCCGGAATAGCAGCGAATAAAGGTGAGCTGACCAACGAAGGGGTCGTTCATGAGTTTGAAGGCGAGGGCGGAGAATTTCTCTTTGTCGTCGGCCTTGCGGCTGGCCTCGGTACCCTCTTCGGTGGTGCCGCCAACCGGCGGGATGTCCACAGGGCTGGGCATAAACTGAATGACCGCATCGAGCATGCGCTGCACGCCTTTGTTCTTGAAGGCCGTGCCACACAGCATGGGCTGAATCTCGCCGGCAATGGTCCTGGCCCGCAGTCCGCCCATCACCTGCTCCTCGGAGAGTTCTCCGTTTTCGAGGTAGCTGTTCATGAGATCTTCGCTGGACTCAGCCGCAGCCTCGACCATCTTTTCACGCCATTCCTGGGCGATTGACTGGAGCTCCGACGGGATCTCGACGTAATCAAACTTGGTGCCCTGGCTGGCCTCATCCCAAATGATGGCCTTCATCTTGATGAGGTCAACCACGCCCTTGAAGTTTTCTTCCGCCCCAATGGGGATGACGATAGGCACCGGATTGGCTCGCAGACGGGCCTTCATCTGGTCGACGACCTTGAAGAAGTTGGCCCCTGTACGGTCCATCTTGTTCACGAAGGCCAGTCGGGGAACCTTGTATTTGTTGGCCTGACGCCAGACGGTCTCGGACTGAGGCTGGACGCCGCCCACCGCGCAGTAGACCATGCAGGCGCCATCGAGCACACGCATCGAGCGCTCCACCTCGATGGTGAAATCGACGTGACCCGGGGTGTCAATGATGTTGATGCGATGCTCGGGCATGGAACCGTCCATGCCCTTCCAGAAGGTTGTGGTGGCAGCAGAGGTGATGGTGATGCCACGCTCCTGCTCCTGCTCCATCCAATCCATGGTCGCGGCGCCGTCGTGAACCTCGCCGATTTTGTGGTTGACGCCAGTGTAGAAAAGGATGCGCTCGGTAGTGGTGGTCTTACCGGCATCGATGTGCGCACTGATGCCAATGTTGCGGTAGCGCTCAATCGGGGTCTTGCGGGCCATGAAACGTCCTGTCAGTTGGTTTGGGGCGGGCCTAGAGAGCAGGCAGCTTAGAAACGGAAGTGCGAGAAGGCCTTGTTGGCCTCGGCCATACGGTGGACTTCGTCGCGTTTTTTGACGGCGCCACCCCGGCCTTCGGCGGCCTCGAGCAGCTCGCCTGCCAGTCGCAAGTTCATAGACTTTTCACCACGCTTTTTGGCAGCCTCGCGCAGCCAGCGCATGGCCAGGGCCGTCCGACGGGCGGGACGGACTTCGACCGGCACCTGGTAGTTGGCGCCACCGACTCGGCGGCTCTTGACTTCCACCAGGGGCTTGGCATTGCCCAACGCGGCCTGGAAAACTTCAATGGGGTTCTTCTTGGCGACCTGCTCGATGTGCTCGAAGGCGCCGTAGACGATGCGCTCTGCAACAGCCTTCTTGCCGTGCAGCATCACCACGTTCATGAATTTGGAGACTTCTTCGCTGCCGAATTTGGGGTCGGCCAGCACAATGCGTTTGGGTACTTCGCGACGACGAGGCATGATTTTCCTTTGATGTCTTCAGTTGGGTTTGACCCAGCCCACTTCTGTGGGCCCTTACATTCGCGTCTGACCCACCATGGGCCAGACACGGCCTACAAATGAAGGCCTTAGGCCTTCTTGGGACGCTTGGCCCCGTACTTCGAGCGGGACTGCTTCCGGTCTTTCACCCCCTGGAGGTCCAGGGAGCCACGAACAATGTGGTAGCGCACACCCGGCAGATCCTTCACCCGGCCGCCACGAATCAGGACTACCGAGTGCTCCTGGAGGTTGTGGCCCTCACCGCCGATGTAGGAGATGACCTCGAAGCCATTGGTCAGACGAATCTTGGCGACCTTCCGCAAGGCGGAGTTTGGCTTCTTGGGGGTTGTGGTGTAGACCCGAGTGCAGACGCCGCGCCGCTGAGGGCTGGCCTCGAGCGCTGGACTCTTGCTCTTAATGGTCTCAGTGGTTCGACCTTGGCGAACCAACTGGTTAATGGTGGGCATGTTTCAAAATCCTCTTTGTCAATCCTGTTCGTTGAATTTCACGGCCAATGGTGAAAAGCCCTCGATTTTCGGGGCTTTTCACCTCGGCTGTCAAGCTGAATCTCCCGAACCCTCTGGGCTGGACTCGCCGGCGTCGGCCGATCCGCCGCCCGAGAACAGGGCTTCGGCCTCCAGTGCGGCCTGTTCGGCCAGCGTCTTGGCCTCGGCTGCCTCGGCCTGCTCCCGGTCCTTGCGGGCCCGGTGGTAAGCCAGTCCCGTACCAGCAGGAATCAGTCGACCGACAATCACGTTCTCTTTCAGGCCACGGAGGTCGTCTTTCTTGCCCATGATGGCGGCCTCGGTCAGGACTCGGGTGGTCTCCTGGAAGGAGGCGGCCGAGATGAACGAATCCGTCGAGAGCGAGGCCTTGGTAATACCCAAGAGCAGGTTCTCGTAGAGGGCCGGACGCTGGTCTTGGGCCACTGCCGCATCGTTTTCTTCGAGCAACTCCGAACGCTCCACCTGCTCGCCAGGAATGAACCTGGTGTTGCCGGGATCGGTGATTTGGACCCGACGCAGCATCTGACGAACGATGACCTCAATGTGCTTGTCGTTGATCTTCACACCCTGGAGTCGGTAGACGTCCTGAACCTCGTCCACGATGTAACGGGCCAGGGCCTCAATACCCAGCAGACGAAGAATGTCCTGGGGATCGGCCGGGCCGTCAACAATCATCTCGCCTTTGTTGACGATCTGTCCGTCGTGGACCAGCACGCTCTTTTCCTTGGGAATCAAGAACTCCTGCGCAACACCGTCCATGTCGGTGATGACCAGACGCTGCTTGCCTTTGGTGTCCTTGCCGAAGGAG
>CALMJH010000052.1 GCA_937864175.1 uncultured Burkholderiales bacterium | reverse complement strand
GTCATCTTGGCACTGTTGAAATAACAATTAATCAGGTGAATCATTAACCTAATTGATTGAGGAATTAAGAACATGAGTTCCATCAACAATCTTACAGCCCAGGGACCGGCGCCGCAGTTGGCGCCCCCCCAAGTGGCCCGGGTCTCCTCGGAGCCCCGTCAGCCTGTGACGCAGGTCGAGGAAAAAACGCGTAGCGTCGAGGTCAAGGTCGACGCAGCTGGTGATGCTGCTGTTGTCGCTTCTGCAGCAAAGGCCGAGGTTGACCTCCAAAAGTTTGCTGGAAAATCTAAAGAAGTCATGCAAGCTGCAGCCCAGCAAATTCAGGGCTACCTTCGTAATTCCGGTCGTAATCTGAACGTCTCCGTTGACGAGGTCACCGGTTATTACGTCGCCAAAGTGGTGAATCCAGAGACTGGGGAAATCGTCAGAACCCTGCCGTCGGAGGAGACGCTGCGCATCGCCCGAAATATCCACAACATGCAAGGAATGCTGGTCAACCAAAGAGCGTAAGGGTTTCGCGGCGAGACTTTTTTCCAATAATGCCAACGCTGGTGCAGTTGGCATTTTTTTTGCTTAATCCCAAGTAAAGTTTCAGCAGTGCTGATCCGTAAAGAGTTTTATTTGGGCACTTAGCAAAGAGAGACCCCGGGAATTTTCATGGCCGTATCCAGCACCAGTAGTACCTCAAAGGGTATTGACGTCCCAACCATTGTCAGTGGTTTGATGGAGGTCGAGCGGGTCCCCATTACGAAAATTGAAGAGCAACTCGCTGAGAAGACTCTGGTCATCAGCTCCTTGGGTGCATTTAAGGCTAAAGCGGCGGTCCTGAGTCAAGCGGCAAAGGCGCTGGAGACCCCTGCGCTTTTTGCCTCCAAGACGGTCAGTTCTACGAACTCCTCTCAGGTGTCCGCATCGGCAACTTCTGCCGCCACAGAGGGCGTCTACACGGTAAAAGTTGCTCAGACCGCCCAAGCCACGGTCTTGAGCGCGGCTGGTTTTACGGATACCGCGGAGTCTGACGCCGATGATCAATTGGTCGCGCTGAGTGCATTCAGTCTTTCGCAGGGGTCGGTCACTTATGCTCCGAAGAGTCTGACGGTGGACGACTCGATTGACTTCACGACAAGCAACGTGGTGACCTTTACCCTCAATGGGGGTCAGCAGCAGACTTTCACCATCAGCTCTGACGTCACAACACTCGCCGACCTCAGCGAGGCCATCAACGATGCTGTGACGTCTGGTGTTCTGAGTGGTGTCGAGGCGTCGGTCTCTTCCAGCGTGTTGACCCTCACCTCCACCAACCCCCTCCGAGGAATCTCCACAGCAACTGTCACGACAGGCACCGTAGATGTGTCTGTCCATACCAGCGTTTTGCCGACGGACCTTTCCATTCGTGATCTCGCAACACAAATTAACGATCTCGGCGCGCCGATTCAAGCCAACATTGTAGAAACCTCGGGTGGAAACTACACATTGACAGTTCGCTCAACGAGCACTGGACTGGCCAACGATGTGGCGCTTAGCGGACTGAGTGTAGGGGACGGCTCCTCCTATGCAGTTAGCACCGTAACAGAAATGCAGAGCGCGCGAGATGCGGTTTTCTCGGTAAACGGATTGTCCGCAACCAGGTCTAGCAATCAAATTAGCGACGTCATCAGTGGAGTCACCTTTACCCTGACATCCCCGCTGGATGCAGGTTACGACAGTGCGACTGACAGCACGACTGGCAGCTTTTCGACTAACGCCGCCAGTCTGCTCAGTGCCAGCGCAGCAACGACCACTACGATACAAATTGCATCCAGTCAGGACGACAAGACTTCCTCGGTAGTTCAGGGGTTCGTTACAGCCTTTAACGACCTCGTGACCTTATACAACACAGAGACAACCTCTTCTCTTGACGAGACCACCCGTGGACAACTCAACGGGGATGCTTCCATTCGAGATTTCATGAACCAATTGAAGGATCTCTACCTCCGGGGGCTGACCCTGGCAGATGAGTCCACTACGATCACCTTTTCGTCCATGGGAGTCACGCTCAATCGCGATGGAACGCTGGCACTGGATAACTCAGCGCTAAGCGCAGCGATTGCCAGTGGCTTGCAAGAAAAACTTGCCGCAGGCGTTACCGTCGGTCGGAAATCTGAATCGATTTCTTTCACCTCGTACATCACGACCGCTCTGCGCACGACGTCTGGTATGGAGGGGTTGTTGGCTCGACGGACAGATGAAATCGAGGCGCAGCAGACAGCCTTGACCAATCGGAAAGCACAAATAGAGAGCCGACTGGCCATCATTCAAGAGCGCCTGTACAGCAAATATGCTGCACTGGATGCCCTCATTTTTAAACTTCAGAACGTAAGTGATGCACTGACTTCAGCGATCGATGGGCTGGTAAACAGTCAGAAAAACTAATCAACCCCGGGGGCTCCACTGAATGAAACCGAATCCGCGAAACACCTACAAGCGACTTAATGCCGAGACGGCCATCTCCGAGGCCAGTCCCATTGACCTTATTGTGATGGTCTATGGCGCAATCCTCGACAACCTGAGGCTTGCCCAGAAGGCAATTGAGGAGGGCAGAGACGAGTCGGTGTACGTCGCCAAGGCTATTGACTTGATTCAACGGGGCCTTTCGGCGGCACTCGACTTTGAGCATGGCGGCGACATCTCGAGAAATCTCTCCGCGCTTTACGACTGGGCTCTGCGCGAAATTCTCCAAGCCCGGCTTAAAAAGAATGCTCTTTTACTGACAGGCGTGATCGAGGTTTTTCGAAATCTAGAATCTGCTTGGCTTGAGATCAGGGAACTCCGCGCAACCACGAGTTCTGAGACAAAGGGCGAGCAGGCAGTCGAGAGAGGGACTCTTCACGCGGGGAAATAAAGTCCGTATAACGGGGGAAGGAGGCGGCATGCAGATCCCCCCGCAGTTACCGCAGATCGATGTTCCAGTGAACCGGGCCAAGACCGAGCCGGTCGCCCGTGTCATGCCGGTGGTTTTTTCCGACGTTGCAGCCAAGTTCATGGACCCCAGCGTCATCCTGAAGGTCCCTGTCCCCGTGGGCCAGGTGCCCAACCAGACCCAGGCCGTCAAATCGGCCACCCACCAGCCTGGCCAGCTCTATGTCTCACCTGAGCAGGCCATTGAAGACCCCGAACTGGCCCACACCCTTAAGCTTGCTGCCCAGCTGGGCCGCGCCGAGTCCGGCCCCCATACGCTCAAGTGGCCTCAGCCCACCCTGGCCAATGGCCAACCCTTGCCGGCCGGCGCGCCAGTAGCCCAGCAGCCACAGCAGGCGCTGCTGGCCCTGCGCGATGCCCTGGCCAACTCACCCATGCTGGCCGTCTCTCAGCTGGCCCACAAGCTAGCCCCCGATGTCTTAAAAGAAACCGCTGGCCCTGGCCGAACAGTGTCCAACAAGTCCTCTGCCGGCCGTCCCGAGGCCTTGCTCGACAGGCTTCGCGCATCGGACGCCGATCTGGCGCATGAGGCCAGCCTGCAAGACCTCTCCACCCAGATGCCTGCAGCCGGCAGCCCGCAACTCCAAGACGGACTGAACCTCTTGCTCCATGGCCAGCTGCTCTGGTCGGGCGAGCTGATGCCCGGCGTCCAAGCGCGAATCTTTAGAGAGGATGCCTACGCCGAAGATCCCGATGCGCCGGGTGGTCCCTTGGTCAAAGGCAGCCAGATTTCGCTAGAGGCCCAGCTGCCCACCCTGGGTCAGGTGACCATTCGGGGGCTTCAGGTGAAAGACAGCGTGGGCCTGCTGGTCATGCCCGAAAAAAAAGCCCAGACAGTGCTGAAGAACAACCTGGCCGAGCTCGATGGGCGGCTGGAGAGGGCCGGCCTGAACGAGGTGCGTGTGCGACTGGCGGTGGACGAATGAGGATGGGCCATGTCCACGGGTGACCTGCGCGGCAAACGGGCCGTGGCTCTGATGTACGCCCAGAACTCTGCGGCCCCACGCGTGGTGGCCAAGGGGGCGGGCTTTATGGCCCAGGTCATTGAGCAACGGGCCAAGGAGCACAACATTCCAGTGGCCATCGAGCCCGAG
>CALMJH010000051.1 GCA_937864175.1 uncultured Burkholderiales bacterium | reverse complement strand
CCTCCACCTCTTTAAAGTCCCCAATGTCCGGAACCTTCAACTCAATCGTGGCCATGGTGGCTCCTTAGAGGGCAATGCGACGGAAGTCGCCAAGCAGTTGAACCAGTGTCGCGTTAAAACGGGCGCCAGCAGCGCCGTCGATCACACGATGGTCATAGGACAGAGAGAGCGGAAGGATGAGACGCGGCGCAAATTCCTTGCCATTCCAAACCGGCTTCATGAATGACTTGGAAACACCCAAGATCGCCACTTCTGGTGCGTTGATGATGGGCGTAAAGTGGGTGCCGCCGATGCCCCCTAACGAGGAGATGGAGAAGCAGCCGCCCGTCATCTCAGCAGGCGAGAGCTTGCCATCACGGGCCTTCTTGGCGAGCTCTGAGGTCTCCTGGGCAATCTGAATCACGCCCTTCTTATCAGCATCCTTGATGACCGGCACCACCAGGCCGTTGGGCGTATCCGCCGCAAACCCAATATGGAAGTAGTGCTTCAGGACCAGATTGTCGCCATCGAGAGAGGCATTGAACTCTGGGTATTTTTTGAGAGCGGCGACAACGGCCTTCACCAAAAAGGCCAGCATCGTGACCTTCACACCCGACTTCTCGTTCTCTTTGTTGAGTTGGACACGCAGGGCCTCGAGGTCGGTGATGTCGGCCTCGTCGTTCCCAGTCACATGAGGAATCATGACCCAGTTGCGGTGCAGGTTCGCACCGGAGATCTTCTTAATGCGAGACAAGGGCTTGGCTTCCACTGGACCAAACTTGGCAAAGTCCACCTTGGGCCAGGGCAGCAGGTCCAGACCCATGCCACTGCCTCCCGAAGATGCGCCAGCGATAGCGGTTGCGCCGGACATCACGCCCTTTACAAAGCCGCGTACATCCTCAGGGGTAATGCGGCCGTTGGGGCCACTGCCTTTCACCTGCGTGAGGTCTACGCCGAGTTCTCTCGCAAACTTTCTGACCGAGGGCGAGGCGTGGGGCAGTTGCCCGGCATGCGCCGCAGTCTGGATGGGGGCTACTGCTCTCGCCCCGCTGGCCTCGGGAGAAGCCGAT
>CALMJH010000050.1 GCA_937864175.1 uncultured Burkholderiales bacterium | reverse complement strand
CAGCGCACCGAGGTCAATACTTGAACCGCGCGGTCGACGACTCGCCGCCAATCTTGAGCTGGACCACCGCCCTGGCCCCTTTGGCGGGAGTCTTTGCAAACTGTCCTGAGAAATAGGCGCCGGCTGGCTTAAGCTGAACCTCGGTCTTTTGAGAGCCCTCCAAGACAGTGAGCTTGGCACTCGCACCGGCCAAGTTCACCACATTGCCATGGTCCGTCACATAGAGGCGTACTTCCCCGTCTTTGATCACCAACTCATAGTCGTGAGCAGCCTGATGAAACAGACCGCCATGCATGGGTTTGTGATCTTTGCCATGATCATGACCCGGTCCAGCCATGACTGACATCTGAACACCAACAAGCAGTAGCACTGCCAAGAAAACTCTTTTCATTCTGAAACACTCCTTTTTAAGAAATTAAAACTCACCTGACTCTGACTGACGAACGAGTTTCTCTGAATCTCTGCGCCCAAACACCCAGAACATCACCGGCGTCAGAAACGAATCCAACAACGTTGAGCTCAACAACCCACTAAAAATCACCACGGCAACCGGGTGCAGTATCTCGGTCCCGGGTTGCTCGGCCTCAAATAGGAGCGGCGCCAAGGCCAGGGCTGTTACCAGGGCGGTCATCAGGACGGGAGCCAGCCGCTCCAAGGACCCCCGCATGATCATCTTCTGGTCGAACTGCTCGCCCTCCTGTCGCATCAGGTTTAGGTAATGACTCACCTTTAAGATGCCATTTCGAACCGATATTCCAGCCAGCGTGACAAACCCGATCAAAGCAGCAATCGAAAGGGGCTGGCCTGAAATGGCCAAGCCAATCACGGAACCAACCAATGCCAAGGGTATGTTGGCCATGATCAGCGCAGAGAGTCGCCAGGACTGGTAGCGCGCGTGCAGGACCACGAACATCATTACCAGAGACACGATAGACAACAGCATTACCAAACGAGAGGCTCGCTCCTGCGCTTCAAACTGACCGCCAATCGTGATGTAAAAGCCCTCTGGTAGCCTGATCTCTGAGGAGACCCTCCGAATATCAGCAACCACCGACGAAAGGGCACGGCCCTGGGTGTTGGCCGACAGGACAATCCGCCGCTTACCATCGTCGCGACTGATCTGATTGGGACCGTCACTCTCCTCGATTTCAGCCAAAAGAGACAAAGGAACGCGACCTCGGGGCGTGTCAATCATCAGGTTGCCCAAGCCCTGGGGTCCACGAGATGACTCCGGCACCCGAACCACAAGCGCGAACCGCCGTCCCTGCTCGACAATCTGAGTGACCTTTTCCCCGCCGACAAGAGACTGTAGAACCCCCGTCAACTGTGCACTTGACAGACCGTACTGAGCGGCTCGCTGCTGATCCACCCGAATCTTGATTTGAGGTGCCAACACCTGCTTCTCAACCTCTAGGTCCGCTAGGCCAGGAAGCCCTGCGAGGCGACTGCGGAGCATCTCCGCTTGAGCCCTTAGCTGATCCAGGTCTTCTCCATAGACTTTGATAGCGATCTGCGCCCTGACACCGGAAAGCATGTGATCGATCCGATGGGAGATGGGCTGACCAATGGCAACCGCAGCCGGTAGGTTTTTCAGTCGATCTCGAATGTCCGCCTGGACCTCTGTCATTGACCGCTTCATCTCGCTACTGGGGATGAGTCCAATATCGATCTCACTCACATGAACGCCTTCAGCATGCTCATCAAGCTCGGCCCGCCCGCTTCGTCGTCCTACGTAAGCCACCTCCGGCACCCTGGCCACCAGACGTTCCGCCTCACTGGCCAGGGCGGATGATTCAGACAGCGTCACACCCGGATTCAGTCGCATGCCAACGAGCAGAGTGCCCTCGTTGAAAGGCGGTAGAAAGGACGTCGGGAAGAACGGAACTGCCGCAACTGCTACAAGCACGCAAACCAGGCCAAGCCGAAGCGCCCGCTTTGGGGCAGCCATGACTTTTTTCAAAGCGGCAATATAGTGTCTCTTTAGCCAAGCCAGAAACTTGGTGTCACCGTGATCCAAAGACTTCATCGACGGGATCAGGTAATACGCCAAGACTGGCGTAATGGTGACGGACACCAACAGAGATGCCAGAGTCGATGCAATAAAGGCTACGCCCAGTGGCACAAAGAGACGACCCTCAATGCCTGGCAGAAAGAACAACGGCAAGAAGACCAGAACAATGATGACGGTTGCATAGAGAATCCCACTTCTAACCTCTAATGACGCCCGTCGGACGACCTCCACGGGATGCAATCGATGAGATCCCAGAAGCTGATTGTTCATCCGAAGACGCCGGATGATGTTCTCAACGTCAACAATGGCGTCATCGACCAACCCCCCGATGGCAATGGCCAGACCCCCAAGCGTCATGGTGTTGATCGTCAATCCAAAGTAAGCGAAGACCAAAGCGGTGACGCAGATGGAGACTGGAATTGCAGTAAGGGCAATGATCGTGGGGCGCACAGTGCCTAGGAAAACGAACAGAGTCAGGGCTACAAACAGTGAGGCTGCAATCAGTTTGCCGTTTAGATTGCTAATGGAGGCCTCAATGAAGGAGGCCTGCCGAAAGGTGACCCTTGGCGCTTCCATGCCAGCCGGAAGGCCTGCCTTCAACTCGACCAACGCAGCCTCAATCGACTGAGTCAGCGAAATGGTGTCGGCCGTCGGCTGCTTCTGGATGCCCAAAATGACCGCAGGCTTTCCACCAAAGCCCCCGTCACCCCGCTTGATGGCGGCAGCAAACTCAACTGACGCAATCTGTTGGAGCTTGATGACCTGACCATCACGTGCGCTAATCGCCAGACTGCGAAGATCGTCAAGTCGTGAGGTCTGACCCAGGTTTCGAATCAGATACTCGCGACCGTTGAGTTCCAAAAAGCCACCCGAGGTATTGGCCGAGAAGCCTTTAAGAGCCGACTCGAGATCGCCATACGAGACACCGAGCCGGGCCATTCGAACCGTATCAGGCTGAACCTGAAACTGTCGAACTTCTCCACCAATCGGAATGACCTGTGCAACACCTGGGATAGACATAAGCCGGGGACGCAGCACCCAGTCAGCATATTCCCGCACCTGCATCAAAGAGATTTTGCTGGGGTCGATCGGAATGGCGATCTGCATAATCTCGCCCATCACTGAGCTGATCGGCCCCATCCGAGGCACCACTCCGCCGGGCAAGGCCTCCTCCATTGAGTTGATCCGCTCTGCCACCAACTGCCGCGCTCGATAAAGGTCCATCTCCCAACCGAATGTGACGTAGAGAAAGGACAAACCCGCCGATGACACCGAACGGACCCCTTCTACCCCTGGAAGCCCGTTGATCGTACTCTCCAGAGGAAACGTAATGAGCTGCTCCACCTCCTCGGCCGCCATCCCCCCAGCCTCCGTCATGATCGTGACCGTGGGCTTATTGAGATCCGGAAACACATCAACACCGGTATGGGACAGAGTGAAGGCCCCATAGACCATCACCACCACACTGGCCAACACAACGAAGAGCCGATTTTTAAGACTGGTCTCTAGGATCCATGTAAACATGTCATGACTCCTAACGAACCTGGTTGACCAAGGAAGCGCCGATGATGACCACCCGATCCCGGTCCTGCAGGCCGGAAGTTACCGACACCTGATCCGCACTAATCGGGGTAAACGTCACCAGACGAGGTTCGAATCGCTCCGGATCATGCTTCACCCAGACAATCGATTGATTCGAGGGTCCTCGAACGACTGCCTGGACCGGCAGGACATGGCCCTCAACCTTCCGTGTGAGGCTCGCAAAAATGGTGGTTAACAAATTCAGCTGCACCGCCACTGCGCTGTCACCGTTGACGCGATACTTCACAGGGAGCGCTTGATCGCGGAGGGCGCTAGATACTCCTACCAAGGTCAGGGGGACAACAGTCTGCCCGATCCGCATGGTGGCGTTGCCAATAGATGAGGCTAAACCTGGGTCGTAGAGTAAACCCTCAACCATAAGACGCTTGGGGTCAATGACTTCAAAGAGAATGTCTCGAGCTTCAACCACCTGACCAACCGAGGCATTGGCCGTGGCAATCACACCTGAAATGGGTGCCCGCAGCACCTCGTTGGCGACAGCAGCCTGGGCTTCCTCCAGCCTTCTGCGAGGAACTGAGTCGGCTAGATTGCTAAGCCGATCCAATCGAATTTGCGCTAAAGAGCGTCCCTCTGTATCGACCTCGGAGGAGACGTAAGCCAGAACCTGTCCCTTCTGGACCCGTTGACCAATCGTGGGTAAGCCTTTTTCATCTGCTCTAACTCGCCCAGTGATCAACGTCTGTACCTTGCCGCTGGCATTGGGATCCATCACCACACGTCCTGCCAGCTCAATGACCGGACTGCGCTGCTCCTTCTTAACAACCAGCGTTTGGATGCGCAGCTGCCGCTGGGCGGCCTTCGGCATGACGACGGAACCATCCGGCTGACGCTGAGGAAAGGCTCCTGACACCGCGGT
>CALMJH010000049.1 GCA_937864175.1 uncultured Burkholderiales bacterium | reverse complement strand
CCTTCACCTACAACCTGGTGCAGTACTTCGGTGAGTTGGGTGCGGATGTGGTCACTGTGCGCAACGATGCCTATTCCGTCCAACACGCACTGGCTGGACATATTCCGGGCTTAGACGGCCAGGCACCGCAGGCCATTGTGGTCTCGCCTGGCCCCTGCAGCCCGACCGAGGCCGGCATCTCGGTTGAGTTGATCCGTGCGGTCGCCGCCCTGAAGAACCCCATGCCGCTGCTGGGTGTCTGCCTGGGCCACCAGTCGATTGGCCAGGCCTTCGGAGGCAAGGTCGTTCGCGCCCAGACCATCATGCATGGCAAGACATCTCAACTCTCGCACACGACTCAGAGCGTCTTTAAAGGACTCCCCAATCCGTTCACGGTCATTCGGTATCACTCGCTGGCCATTGAGCGGCAGAGCCTGCCGGCTAGCTTGCAGGTCACGGCCCAGACCGATGACGGTGAGATCATGGGCGTCATGCACAAGACCCTGCCCATTCATGGGGTGCAGTTTCATCCCGAATCCATCCTGACCGAGCATGGCCATGCCCTGCTGAAAAACTTTCTGGACCTGGTGCCTGCATGACCACTGAACTCAGCCTGCCGCAGGCCCTTAACCAGCTGATTACCCGTCAAGACTTCAGCCGCGAGCAGATGCTGGCCATCATGCGTCAGGTCATGAGCGGTCAGGTCCCACTGGCCCAATTGGCGGCCCTGCTCATGGGCCTGCGCGTCAAAAAAGAAACCGTGGACGAGATCTCGGCAGCAGCCCAGGTCATGCGCGAGTTCGCCACACCCGTTCAGATTGACCTGAATGACATCCCCAATCTGGTGGACCTGTGTGGCACCGGAGGCGATGGCCAGCACACCTTCAACATCTCGACGACGGCCATGTTTGTAGCGGCCGCTGCTGGAGCTAAAGTAGCCAAGCATGGTGGCCGCGCGGTGTCGTCCAGTACCGGTAGCGCAGACGTTCTGGAAGGCCTGGGTGCCAACATCAATCTGCCGCCCGAAAAAGTCGCAGACTGCATTCGCTCGGTGGGTGTGGGCTTTATGTTTGCACCCAATCACCATTCAGCCATGAAGCATGTGGCGCCTATTCGCAAAGAGATGGGCGTTCGCACGGTCTTCAATATTCTGGGACCACTCACCAATCCTGCCGGGGCCAAGCACCAGCTCATGGGTGTCTTTGCCACTGACCTGGTTCGCCTGCAGGCTGAGGTCCTCAAGAGTCTGGGCTCCAAACACGTGGTCATTGTTCATGCCAAGAATGGCTTGGATGAGATCGCCATTGATGGCGAGACCTATATGGCTGAGCTCACGCCCGAGGGCGACATTCACGAGCGCATGATTTTTGCCCAGCAGTACGGTGTGCCCACCTACAGCGCGGATGAGCTCACCAAGGGCCTGGGGGCCAAGACTCTGGACGAGGCCAAGGCCAAGATGCATTCGGCCCTGGCCAATGAGCCGGGTCCTGCCCGCGACATCGTCATGATGAATGCCGGCGCTGCGTTGTGGGCGGCCGATGTCGCAAGCAGCCTGGCCGATGGCATTCGACAGGCCAAGGCGGCACTGGAGTCAGGTGCCGCCGCCAAGAAGCTGGCTGAGTTTGTTGAATTTACAAGGAGCTGAGTTAATGAATATGGGCACTGCTGCAAGCGAGGCACATGAGGATCCGGCGATTCGAGCCTTTCTCACTCTAATTGAATCCGATATTCGGGCTGGCAAAAATTTGATTGGTATTCGTGACGAATTGGCTAAGTCAATGTTAGCCACGCTTCAAAATCACCACCAACTGAATCAGGATATCGAAGGTGATGTGGCGATTTAACGGATTCGAGTAACTAATGTCTGACATCCTCCAAAAGATCCTCGCCACCAAGGCCACCGAGGTCCAACAGGCCCAAGCCCAGATGTCGCAGGCGGCCATCGAGCAGGCCCTGCGGGTGATCTCGGTGGATCAGCATCCGGGCATCCAGAGTCAGGACCATGCGCCACGCGGCTTTGAAAAAGCCCTTCGCGCCAAGATCGCTTCCAATCAGCCGGCCGTAATTGCGGAAATCAAAAAGGCCAGCCCCTCCAAAGGCGTCATGCGCGAGAACTTTGCCCCGGCCGAGATTGCGGGTCAGTACGCCGGGGCAGGGGCCGCCTGCTTGTCTGTTCTGACTGATAAAGACTATTTCCAAGGCCATCCGGATTACCTGAAGGCCGCCCGCCGAGCCTGCAACCTGCCGGTGCTGCGCAAAGACTTTATGGTTGATCCCTATCAGGTCTACGAGGCCCGCTATTGGGGGGCTGACGCCATTTTGCTCATCGTGGCGGCTCTTTCGGACGCTCAACTCTCAGAGCTCGAGACCGTTGCCCTGCAACTGGGCATGGATGTCTTGGTGGAGATCCACGACGGCGATGAGCTGGACCGCGCCC
>CALMJH010000048.1 GCA_937864175.1 uncultured Burkholderiales bacterium | reverse complement strand
CCGTGAGGGTGGCCGTACCGTCGGCGCCGGCGTCGTCGCAAAAGTACTGGACTAAGCATTTTGGTGCACGGCCCGCAGCGAATCCCGACGCTGCAGGCCGCTAGTCTTTATCGGGCCTTGCTCTTTATTTGTTCTTTTTGGAGTCCGTGATGCAACAGAAAATTCGTATTCGCCTAAAGGCCTTCGATTACAAGTTAATCGACCAGTCCGCCCTTGAGATCGTTGAGACCGCCAAGCGCACCGGCGCGGTGGTTCGTGGGCCGGTTCCCCTGCCCACCCGGTTTCGCCGGTTTGACATCCTGCGCAGCCCCCACGTCAACAAGACCTCTCGGGACCAGTTCGAGCTGCGGACTCACCAGCGGCTTATGGACATTGTTGATCCCACCGAGAAGACGGTCGATGCCCTGATGAAGCTCGACCTGCCGGCTGGCGTCGATGTCGAAATCAAGCTTCAGTAAGCCCCCAAGAAAAAGGCTTGCGAAGATTCAGCTTTTGGTTGTATAGTAGAGGGCTTTTCCGCTTTGGCGCACCAGGGGTGGCCTGGCGGGCAGTCTTTTAAACGTTGTTCAAATTCAGCCCCGGCCAATCGTAGCTGGGAACGGAGAAGAAAATGAGCCTTGGACTACTCGGTCGCAAGGTTGGCATGACCCGTATCTTTACGGAAGACGGCGACACTGTTCCCGTTACCGTTGTAGACGTGTCTGACAACCGTGTCACCCAACTCAAGTCTAACGAGACCGACGGGTATTGCGCCGTTCAGGTTGCCTATGGCACCAAGCGAGCCAGCCGCGTCGGCAAACCAACGGCAGGCCATCATGCCAAGGCTGGCGTTCAGGCCGGCGAAATCCTGCGTGAGTTTACGGTTGCGCCAGACCAGCTGAGCGGCCTGACTGCTGGGCAGACCCTGTCTGTCGAGTTGTTTGCGGCCGGCCAGAAGGTGGATGTCACCGGCACCACCCAGGGCAAGGGCTTTACCGGCACCATCAAGCGGCACAACTTCGGCTCCCAGCGTGCTTCCCACGGTAACTCTCGGTCGCACAACGTTCCTGGTTCTATCGGTATGGCCCAGGACCCTGGCCGCGTCTTCCCTGGCAAGCGCATGCCTGGCCACGATGGCCACGTCCGCCGCACGGTCCAGAATCTCGAGGTCGCACGTATTGACGTCGACCGCCAACTCGTCCTGATCAAGGGAGCCGTTCCTGGCTCCAAGGGCGGCCACCTGATCATCCGTCCCGCCATTCGCGCGGCGGCTCAGTAAGGGGAACAGACATGGAACTCACCCTTTTAAATGAGTCGGGACAGGCTGCTGGCACGGTCCAGGCCACGGATGTGGTCTTCAACCGTGACTTCAACGAGCCCCTGATTCACCAGGTGGTGGTGGCCTATCAGGCCAACGCCCGCAGCGGAAACCGCAAGCAGAAGGACCGCTCCGAGATCAACAAGTCCACCCGCAAGCCCTGGCGCCAAAAAGGCACCGGCCGTGCGCGTGTGGGCCGTGCATCCAGCCCCCTCTGGCGTGGCGGTGGCAAGATCTTCCCAAACTCGCCCGACGAGAATTTCAGCCACAAGGTCAACAAAAAGATGTACCGGGCTGGTGTCCGGGCCATCCTGTCGCAGCTGGCCCGCGAAGGCCGGCTGGCCATCGTCGAGAAGTTCGAGATTGAGGCCCCCAAGACCAAGCTGGTGGCTGACAAGCTCAAGCAGATGGGCATGGAGTCCGTCCTGCTCATCACCGACAACCTAGACGAGTCGCTCTATCTTGCTTCCCGCAACCTGCAGAGCATCGCGGTCATCGAGCCAGAGTCTGCCGATCCGGTCTCTCTGGTCTATTTCGACAAGGTCCTGCTGACTAGAGCCGCCTTGGCCCGCTTCGAGGAGATGCTGTCATGAATCAAGAGCGACTTCTAAAAGTCCTGCTCTCGCCCATCGTCTCCGAGAAGAGCACACAGATTGGCGAGCAGAACAACCAGGTGGCCTTCCGTGTCACGCCCGACGCAACCAAGCCCGAAATCAAGGCGGCCGTCGAGATGCTCTTCAAGGTTCGCGTGGCCGATGTCAAGGTCCTGAACGTCAAGGGCAAGGCCAAGCGCCATGGCAAGACCTCTGGTCGCCGTCGCGACACCCGCAAAGCCTATGTCTGCCTGGCAGAGGGTCAAGAGATTAACTTTGGTGGGGAGGCTGTCTAACCATGCCGATCGTCAAACTAAAACCAACCTCCGCTGGACAGCGGGCCGTCGTCAAGGTGGTCCATCCCCACCTCTACAAAGGCCGTCCGCTCGACGCACTGGTTGAGCCACAGTCCAAGACTGCCGGCCGTAACAACCTCGGCCGTATCACCACCCGTCACCGTGGTGGTGGTCACAAGCAGCACTACCGTCTCATCGATTTCCGTCGGAACAAAGACGGCATCGTGGCCAAGGTCGAGCGCATTGAGTACGACCCCAACCGCAGCGCCCACATCGCTCTGCTCTGTTATGCCGACGGTGAGCGTCGCTACATCATTGCCCCCAAGGGCATTGAGGTGGGTGCAGAACTCATGAGCGGCGCCGAGGCCCCCATCAAGCCTGGCAACACCCTGCCCATCCGCAACATTCCGGTCGGTTCCACCATCCACTGCATCGAGCTTCTGCCGGGCAAGGGTGCACAGATCGTCCGGGCGGCCGGTGGAAGCGCCCAGCTTCTCGCCCGTGAGGGTACCTACGCTCAGGTTCGACTGCGCTCTGGCGAAATTCGTCGGGTCCACATCGAGTGCCGGGCTACTCTGGGCGAGGTCAGCAACACCGAGAACAACCTGCGCCAGCTGGGCAAGGCCGGTGCCACCCGTTGGCGCGGTGTTCGCCCGACGGTCCGTGGCGTTGCCATGAACCCAATCGACCACCCACATGGTGGTGGTGAGGGTCGTACAGGCGAGGCCCGTGAGCCGGTCAGCCCATGGGGCACGCCCACCAAGGGCTTCAAGACCCGTCGCAACAAACGCACCAATTCCATGATTGTGACGAGCCGTCACAAGCGGAAATAAGGTTAGAGGGAACTAGCACATGGCACGTTCAGCAAAAAAAGGCCCCTTCGTCGATGACCATCTCTACAAAAAAGTAGAGATCACCATCGAGTCAAAGGACAAGCGCCCCATCAAGACCTGGTCGCGTCGTTCGACCATCCTGCCCGAGTTCGTCGGCCTGACCATTGCGGTTCACAACGGTCGGCAGCATGTGCCGGTCTACGTCACCGACAACATGGTGGGCCACAAGCTTGGTGAGTTTGCACTTACCCGCACCTTCAAAGGCCACGCGGCTGACAAGAAGGCCGTCAAGAAGTAAGCCAGGCCTCTGACATCGGACCAAGGAAATAGACATGGAAACTTCAGCAAAACTCAGAGGCGTGCGGCTCTCGGCCCAGAAGGGTCGCCTAGTGGCCGACCTCATCCGCGGCAAGCCAGTTGAGCAGGCCCTCAACACCCTGACCTACACCCCCAAGAAGGCGGCGGTCATCGTGAAGAAAGTGCTTGAGTCTGCAATTGCCAATGCCGAGCACAACGACGGCGCAGACATTGACGAGCTCAAGGTCAAGACCATCACGGTCGAGCGTGG
>CALMJH010000047.1 GCA_937864175.1 uncultured Burkholderiales bacterium | reverse complement strand
CAGGCACACCAAGCCCACTACGCGCACCAGGGCTGTAGACCGACTCGATTAGACCGACTCGATCAGACCGCGTGCATGGTCCGAGAGCGCCTGACGAAGGCCTCTAGGCGAGGGTCGAGGGCTGGCCTCTTGGGTTTGAACCACAGGCCAATCCTGGGCACGAAAGACCGGATGGATGTGGCAGTGGGCCGAGAGTCCTGGGCTTGCAACAATCGCCCGCATCGATTCCAGAAGCGTCATGTCACCAATGTAGGCCGGAATCGTCGACGGTCGGCCGTGCTGGCTGTAGCGAATGGTCAGGGCGCAGAGTGGCAGGCTAGGGTTTTGCTCGGCCAGCGAAAAGAGGTTGCTGTGAAACGGCAAGACGCCAAGGCCGTCGCTGGTAGTCCCCTCGGGGAAAAACAAGACCGTCTCCCCCTGACGAAACCGGGTAGCGGCCTGATGGAGAACGCCTCGCAGAGCATGTCGACTGCCGCGCTCAATAAAGATGGTGCCGGTGAGCCGCACCAACCAGCCAATAACAGGCCAACTGCGAATCTCTGACTTGGCAATAAAAATGACTGGCGCCTGGGCCAAGATGACGTAGATGTCGATCCAGGAGATGTGGTTAGAGACCAGAAGGCAGGGGCTAGGCCATCCCTGGGCCTCACCCGTGCGCTGCAGTCGTACCCCACAGATCCAGAGCAGGGCCCTGGAAAAGGCGCGCATGACGACCGTTCGCATGCGACTGCCCAAGACCGGCAACAGGGCCACTGCCCAGACCAGCCCCGCCAAAACCAGACAGGCCAAGAGCGGCAGGCGCCAGGCCAGCCGAGCCCAGACCACCAGACTCATGAGGGGTCGTGACGAGAGAAGACGCTGCGGCCATCGACGATGGTCGCCTGCACGCGGCCCAGAATTTCGCGGCCAATGTAGGGGGTGTTGCGGCCCTGGCTGTAGAGCGTGTCGTTGGTGACAACCCAGGGCTCATCTGCCGAGAAGACACAGAGGTCGGCCTGGCCTCCCACTGTCAGGCTGCCACAGTCACGCCGCAGAATCTTGGCAGGACCTGCAGTCAGAAGCCCCAGAGCCTTTTGCAGGGGCTGACGCTCCTCGGCGGCCCACTTCAGGCTGAGGGGCAGCAGCAGCTCCAGTCCAATGACACCTGGTTCGGCCTCGCCAAACGGCAGCTGCTTGGCATCGTCGTCTACTGGGGAGTGATCGGAGCAGATGGCATCGATGGTGCCATCGGCCAGGGCGGCCCGGAGGGCGGAACGGTCTCGGTCACTTCGAAAGGGCGGGTCCACCCGCAGGTTGCTGTCGTAGTCACCGATGTCGACATCGATCATGTGGAGATGGTGAACGGCCACGTCAGCGGTAATTGGCAGGCCCTCTCGCTTGGCCTGACGCACCAGTTCTACACCAGCTGCTGACGAGAGGCGGCAGAGATGCAGGCCGACGCCTGTCATGCGGACCAGTTCAAAGAGGGTATGAAGCCGCAGGGTCTCGTTTGCTACCGGCACTCCGGGCAGGCCCAGGCGTCCGGCCACCGGACCGCTGTGGGCAACCCCGCTGACTCCCAGAAATGGATCGCGGGCATAGGCCCAGACCGTGTAATCAAAGGTCTTGGCGTACTGCATGGCCCGAAAGAGGACCTGGGTATCGGCCAGCGGCCGCGTGGCCTGCGAGAAACCCACACAGCCTGCCTCGGTGAGTTCCGCCATCTCGGTGAGCCGCTCACCAGCCAGACCAACTGTCAGTGCGCCCAGGGGGTGAACATGGGCCTGGCCCAGGGTTCGGGCCCGGTGCTTGAGCATCTCCACCAGGCCGGGCTCATCCAACGGGGGGTCGGTGTCGGGCGGACAGACCAGGCGTGTCACACCACCAGCCACTGCAGCCCGCATCTCAGACTCCAGCGTCGCCTTGTATTCGAAGCCTGGCTCACGTAGTCGTGCCGACAGGTCTACCAGGCCTGGCGCAACCAGGCAGCCCTTGGCGTCAATCACCAGGTCGGTTTCAAAGCCAGCGGGCCGCTGGCCGGTTGGCAGCATGGCCAGTATGGAGCCCTGGGCCACGAAGACGTCGGTGGCCACTGGTTCGGAGGACTGGGCGGTGATGAGACGACCGCCCAGAATAGCGATTCTTGGAAAGGCGGCCGGCTGATGCGGCAGGGCCTGAGGATGGGCGAGTGAGGCTGTGGGGGTCATGGCTTGGCCCTGTTCAGAATGCTCATCACCGCCATGCGGACGGCGATGCCGAAGGTGACCTGCGAGAGGATGACAGACTGGGCCCCATCGGCTACGGCCGAGTCAATCTCAACGCCTCGGTTCATGGGGCCGGGGTGCATGACAATTGCATCGGGCTTGGCCAGGCGAAGCTTCTCCTCCGTAAGGCCATAGTGCTTGAAATACTCCTGGGGGCTGGGCAGCATGGCCCCGCGCATCCGCTCATTCTGAAGCCGCAGCATGATGATGACATCGACGTCTTGCAGGCCCTTGTCCAGGCTGGTGTAGGCCGTCACGCCCATCTCACGCAGGCCCGAGGGCAGCAAGGTCAGGGGTGCAATGGCACGAATGTCGGGTACCCCGAGGGTGGTCAGGGCATGAATGTCAGACCGAGCCACCCGCGAGTGCAGCAGGTCACCCACAATCGCCACGCGAAGCTGACTGAAGTCGCCCTTGTAGTGGGCGATGGTGAAGAGGTCGAGCAAAGCCTGGGTGGGATGGGCATGCCGACCATCGCCCGCATTCATGATGTGAATATGAGGCGCCACCTGGTTGATGTGCTTGGCAATGAGGGCGGCCGCTCCACTCTGGTTGTGCCGCACGACAAACATGTCGGCCCGCATGGCCACGAGGTTGTCGATGGTGTCGAGCAGAGACTCGCCCTTGGCCGTACTCGAGGCATTGACATTGAGGTTCACGACATCGGCGCTGAGTTTCTTGGCGGCGATCTCAAAGGTGGTTCGGGTCCGAGTGGAGTTCTCAAAGAAGAGATTGAAAATGCTCTTGCCGGCCAGCAGGTCTTGGTTGCGAACCGTCATCTGGTCCAGGTCTAGGAAATCTTTGGCATGGGCCAGGATCTCCAAGACAATGGACCGCGGCAGCCCCTCGGTGGACAACAGGTGCGTTAGCTCTCCGCGCGCATTAAGTTGAATGGATCTTGGCATTCAGGTGACCTTGCAAAAGAATGGCTGCAGCCTGTGCGTCAATGTCCGTCTGAGATGGCGCACAGGCAGAAGTGTAGCGCTCATCCTCCAGGGCCACGGGCAGTGAGAACCGGCCTTGGAGTTGGTGGGCAAACCGACGGCACCGGTCTGCAAAGGGATGGGGCTGGCCGTCGGGGTAGACCGGTAGACCCACCACCAGGCCCACTGGCTCCCACTGCGCAATCAGACTGGCGATGGCCTGGAAACGTTGGGCTTTGGGATCGGTGGCGATCTGGGCCAGCGGCCGCGCGCCACCGGTGAGGGTGTTGCCAATGGCCACCCCAATTCGCTTCTCGCCGAAATCGAAGGCCAGCAGGCTGCCGGCCTGGTGGTCAGGCGTGCCCAACGGCTCCCGACAGATTGAGGGGGTCGACCCCCAGCATGGCGAAGGCCGCGCTGAGGCGGTCTTCGGGGGCAACCGAGAACAGGACATCGGCATCGTGCAGGGGCACGGTGAGCCAGGCGTTCGAGGCCAGCTCTGCATCGAGCTGTCCCTCGCCCCAGCCCGAATACCCCAAGGCCACGAGCATGCGCTCTGGCCCACGACCCTTGGCGGTGGCCTCAAGGATGTCGCGCGAGGAAGTCAGGCCAATGCCTTGCAGGCTTCCCGAGACCACCAGAGTGGAACTCCACTGGCCAATGGGCTCGTGCAGAACAAAGCCCCGGTCGGTCTGCACGGGGCCACCGATCATGACGGGCATGTCTTGAAGTGCCTCGCCTTCGAGGGGCAGGTCGATGCGCGCAAAGAGGCTGGCCAGAGACATGTCGGCAGGCCGGTTGAGAACCAGGCCCATGGCCCCCTGGGGGTTGTGCTCGGCGACGAAGACGACAGAGCCACCGAAGGTTGGGTCGGTCAGAGAGGGCATGGCCACCAACAGCTGGCCAGCGACGCTAGGGAAATTGGTGGAATCCTTGGTCAGATGGGCCTCCTGTGTGGCCTGTTCCACGGCATGATTGTGTTCGTCAGTCCAGCGTTGACCCATGGCCTGATTCTAACCTCGAACTCTAGGAAATGGCTAGCTTTGAACCCTAACCCCTTGCATCCGGCCTGCCAGCTGGTCTGGCTGCGGCGGGACCTGCGCCTCGAAGACCACGCGGCCCTTGCGCAGGCCCTGACTCATCCGGAGCCCCTGGTGCTGGTCTTTGTCTTTGACCGCGAGATTCTGCAGGGGCTGCCCGCGGCCGACCGCAGGGTTCGGTTCCTGCACGAGACCCTGGCCGAGCTCCAACAGACCCTGGCTCAGCAGGGGGCAGGACTGCTGGTTGTGCATGACCGCGCCCGCGAGTCCATTCCCCGGCTGGCCCGCCAGCTCGGGGCCATCCGGGTGATCTGCGCAGAGGACTACGAGCCGGATGCCATCGCCCGAGACCAGTCGGTTGCAGAGTCACTCCTGCAACAGGGCAGCGAGCTCGTCACCGTCCAAGACCAGTGCATCTTTGCCAAGCAGCAGCTGCTCACCGGCGCAGGCCGGCCCTTTTCCGTCTTCACCCCCTACAAAAATGCCTGGCTCAAGGCCCAGACCCCTCAGCAGAGTCAGGCCCGTTCCACGACCGGCCTGGCCAGAAAGCTCCTGCCGGCCGCCTCGATTCAGGCACGGTTAAGCAGCGACCAATCTTGGGTGACCCGCCTGCCCTCCATGGCTGAGTTGGGCTTTGAGGCCCCCACCGAACCACTGCCCGACCAGTCGCCCATGCGGGCTGGACCCAGAGCGGCCGAGGCCCTGCTCGAGGACTTCAGCCACCGAATGGGCCAGTACAAAGAGGCCAGAGACTTCCCCGCCAAACGGGGTCCCAGCTACCTCTCAGTCCACCTTCGGTTTGGCACCATTAGCCTTCGGGATTGCGTGCGTCGAGCCCAGGGGCTCATCACTGCCGATCCCAGCCAGTCTCTTGGGGCCCAGACCTGGCTGTCTGAGCTCATCTGGCGGGACTTCTACTTCCAGATTCTTGCCAATTTCCCGCATGTGGTCGACAGGAGCTTCAAGCCGATCTATGACCAGATTCGGTGGGTCGATCAGGACGATGCTCGGTATGCCCCACGCTGGCAGGCCTGGTGCAGTGGCCAGACAGGCTATCCGCTGGTGGATGCAGGCCTGCGTCAGCTGAACCAGACGGGCTACATGCACAACCGGCTGCGAATGGTGGTGGCCAGCTTTCTAACCAAAGACCTGGGCATCCACTGGCTGGCGGGTGAGCGTTACTTTGCCTTGCAGCTCAACGACTACGACCTCTCGGCCAACAACGGGGGCTGGCAGTGGGCGGCCTCAACGGGCTGCGATGCCCAGCCTTATTTCCGAATTTTCAATCCGGTTTCGCAGAGCGAGAAGTTCGACCCCAAGGGCCAGTTCATTCGACGTTATGTGCCTGAGTTGGCGGCCCTAAGCGACCAGGCGCTGCATGCGCCGTGGCTAGCAAGTCCTCTGGAGTTAAAGGCCGCGGGCGTTGTCTTGGGCCAGACCTATCCCCTGCCAGTGGTAGACCATGCGCAGGCCCGGGCCGAGACCCTGGCCCGTTTTGCGGTGGTGAAGGCCCAAAACTAAAAGCCCGCTTAGATTTCCACCATCTCGAAGTCGGATTTCTGGGCGCCACACTCTGGGCAGGTCCAGGTGATGGGCACGTCTTCCCATTTGGTTCCAGGCGCAAGGCCCTCGTCGGGAACGCCAGCGGCTTCGTCGTAGATCCAGCCGCAGATCAGGCACATGTAAGTCTTCATAGTCTCAATCACTCTAGAATGGCTGCATTATGACTCAGCAAAACATCTCTACCAGCCAGGCCCTGTTTGATCAGGCTCAAAGGACCATCCCGGGCGGGGTCAATTCACCCGTCCGAGCCTTTGGCTCTGTCGGCGGCACGCCGCGCTTTTTCACCCGCGCCCAAGGGCCTTACCTCTGGGACGCCGACGGCCACCGATACGTCGACACCATCTGCTCTTGGGGACCCGCGATTGTCGGGCATGCGCACCCCAAGGTCATCGAGGCCGTGAAAAAGGCTGCTGAGGGCGGCCTGTCCTTCGGTGCGCCGACCCGCGGCGAAGTCGAGTTAGCCGAGTGGGTCCGCGATCACCTGCCCAGCATGGAGATGATGCGGCTGACCTCCAGCGGCACCGAGGCCACCATGTCGGCCATCCGCCTGGCCCGCGGCTACACCGGCCGCAGCAAGGTTCTGAAGTTTGAAGGCTGCTACCACGGCCACGTCGACAGCCTCTTGGTCAAAGCTGGCTCGGGCCTGCTCACCTTCGGCAACCCCACCTCAGCCGGCGTGCCACCGAGCTTTGCAGCCGAGACATTGGTGCTCGACTACAACGACATCCAAGGCGTGAAGGCCTGCTTTGCCGAACATGGAGCCGATCTGGCTGCCGTCATTGTCGAGCCCGTGGCTGGCAACATGAACCTGGTGCGTCCCGCCCCAGGTTTTCTCGAGACGCTGCGCGACGAATGCACCAAGGCCGGCACCGTCTTGATTTTCGACGAGGTGATGACTGGTTTTCGGGTGGGGGCCCGCGGCGTTCAGGGCCTCATGAACATCACCCCCGACCTCACCACCCTGGGCAAAGTCATTGGCGGTGGCATGCCTATGGGCGCCTTTGGGGGACGCAAGGACATCATGCTGAAGGTGGCACCGGTGGGTCCGGTCTATCAGGCCGGCACCCTGTCGGGCAACCCCGTGGCCGTGGCTGCTGGCCTGGCTACCCTGCGGATTGTTTCCGAGGCCGGCTTCTTCGAGGCGCTCACCAAGACCACCTCAGAGTTGATGCAGGGTCTGGTTCAAAAGGCCCGGGCTGCAGGGCTCGAAGCCTTCAGCGCCGACAGCGTGGGAGGGATGTTTGGCCTCTACTTCAGCCAAGAATGTCCCAAGGCCATGGCCGATGTCACCAACAGTGACCGTGCACGCTTTAACCGGTTCTTTCATGCCATGCTCAACCGAGGGGTCTACCTGGCTCCCTCTGCCTACGAGGCTGGCTTCCTGTCGATTCAACACCAAGGTGAGCCGGTGGCCGAGATTCTTCAGGCTGCTGAGGGCGCCTTTGCGGAGGTCATGGCCTAGCCCATGCCTGGTCGTGGGCGCTTTGCGCCGTCACCCACGGGCCCTCTTCACCTGGGGTCGCTGGTTACGGCCCTGGCCAGTTTTTTGGATGCTCGGGCCCATGGCCAGTCCTGGATCATTCGCCTAGAAGACCTGGACCCACCCCGCGAGCAGGCGGGGGCCAGAGACCTTATTCTTCGGCAGCTGCAGGCTCATGGACTGCAGAGCGACGAGCCCCTCTGGTTTCAAAGCCAACGAGGCGATGCCTACCAAGCCGCTCTTGAGCACCTCAAGGACCATGGCCTGGTCTATGCCTGCCGATGCAGTCGACGTCAGCTCGAGCAGGACCTCAACCAGGGCCTCACCAGCCGCAACGCTGACGGCGAGATTCTCTACTCAGGCCGCTGTCGAACTCCTCACGCCAGCCCAGCCGTCGACGAGGCCAGCGGGCCGGTGGCCTGGCGATTCAGAAGCCCAGCTGGCCAGGACGACTTTGTGGTGAAACGGGCCGATGGCTTCTGGGCTTACCACCTGGCTGTGGTGGTTGACGATGCCACCCAGGGCATCAGTCGCATAGTTCGGGGAGACGACCTGGCCCTGGCCCTGCCCCGTCACCGGGCTTTGCAACAGGCTCTGGGCCTCTCAGAGCCCGAGGTGCTGCATGTTCCGGTGCTTAGAAACGCGCAAGGCGAGAAGCTCTCTAAACAGACCCAGGCACCCGCCCTCTCGCTGGACCAGCCACGGCAGAACCTTCAGCAGGCCTGGGCCCATCTGCAGCAGGTCATGCCCGAGCAGTGGCTGACAGCCGCAAGGCCTGTCTTCCAGGACTTCCTTAGCCGGTTTTAGGTTTGGTGACGCCGCCCAGGAGTGCTGGAACGCCACCGGCCCTTCGACGGGTGATGTTGCTGTTGGGCTTGGCCAAGGCGGCCTCTGCTCGGCCAGCAGCCGGCGTCTGACCGCCATCAGCAGAGGCCTCGGAAGGGGCACTGACCGGCAGGCTGTCGTCGTACGGCTGAGTAAAAAATGGATCGGCTGCCCGCTGACGGGTGGAGGCCACCACGCGGTCGACTCCCTGGTCATCAAGCCCTCGGTTATACCGACTCGCTCCCCGGTCACCCCGGTCACCCCGGTCACTGCGATCACCCGTTCGGCCCGCCCTCTCAGCCGAGCCAGAACGATCGGAGCGCTCCCCGTGGCCTCTGGACTCCACCGCACCACCCGGCAAGACGGCCCGTTCAAACTTGCGCGCCACCAGTTTTTCAATATCGCTCACGAGCCGCTCTTCTTCTGCAGTCATGAGCATGATCGCCTGACCAGAGGCCCCCGCGCGGCCCGTCCGCCCAATGCGGTGGACATAGTCCTCTGGTGAATAGGGCACATCGAAGTTGATAACGGCGGGCAACTCTGCAATGTCCAGTCCGCGGGCTGCGACATCGGTGGCCACCAGAACAGCCACCTCGCCTTTTTTGAAACGATCCAAAACCGCTAGCCGCTCGTTTTGAGACTTGTCACCGTGGATCGCATCGGCAGAGATGCCCTCGCGAATAAGCTCTCGCGCCAGGCGTCCCGCACCAATTTTGGTGTTGGTAAAGACAATGACCGACGAGAGTTGAAGCGACTGGACCAGTCGCACGACTGCGGCCCGCTTCTGATCACCACGGTCCAGTTGATAGAGCAGTTGGGTAATGTTTTCGGAGGTGGCGTTGCGTCTGGCGGTCTCGACAGAGACCGGGTTGTCTTTCAGGAAAGTCTTGCCCAGCTTGCGAATCTCAGTGGAAAAGGTGGCCGAGAACAGCAGGCTCTGGCGGTCCTTGGGCAGCAGGTTCACGATGCGCTGCAAGTCCGGCAGAAAGCCCATGTCCAGCATGCGATCGGCCTCATCAAGCACCAAGACACTGACCTGAGAGAGGTTGACAGTCTTCTGCTGGACATGGTCGAGCAGACGACCAGGGGTGGCGATCAAGACCTCGACGCCCCGCATCAGCTCGGCCGTCTGGGGCTTCATGTCCACCCCACCAAAAACTACTGCGCTGCGCAGCGGGGTGTGCTTGGCGTATTGGGCAACGTTTTGGTAGATCTGGTCGGCCAGCTCCCGGGTGGGGGCCAGGATTAGCGCGCGCACCGGATGACGAGCCGGGGAGACACTGGTGCTGGCAAAAGGCATCAGCCGGTGAAGGATGGGCAGCGTAAAGGCGGCGGTCTTGCCCGTGCCGGTCTGGGCGGCTCCCATGACATCGAGGCCCGCCATGACATGGGGGATGGCCTGCGCCTGAATGGGGGTGGGGGTCTCATAGCCGGCCTCGGCGATGGCTTTGAGAAGGTCTGGGTGAAGACCCAGTTCAGTAAATTGCATTCGGGCATTATAGGCGCCCATGCCCCCGACGCCTCGTGCCAGCTTTCCAATTCTCTTTGTGCTCATCTGGAGCACCGGATTTATCGTCGCCCGCTACGGCATGCCTCATGCCGAGCCCATGACCTTTTTGTTGTTGAGATTTCTCGGAGTCTTGGCCCTGCTCTTGCCAGCGGCCTGGCTCATGAGGGCCTCCTGGCCCAGTCGTCAGATGGCCTGGAAGATTGCCCTGGCCGGCCTCTTGCTTCAGGCCGGCTACCTGGGCGGCGTCTGGGCAGCAGTTCGTCACGGCATGACCGCGGGCCTCATTGCCCTGATTGTTGGCCTGCAGCCCATCATCACGGCCTGTCTGGCCAGCCTGGTAAAAGAACGTATCTCACTTGTGCAGTGGTTGGGGCTGGTCTTGGGTCTGGCCGGGGTGGGGCTGGTCGTCTGGGCCAAGCTAAGTCTTGCAGGCCTGAGCCTGACCAGCCTGTTGCTCGCCGGCCTGGCACTGGCCAGCATCACTGCGGGCACCCTCTATCAGAAGGCCGCCTGCCCGCAGTTCGACCTGCGCACCGGCGCAGTCATTCAATATGGCGCCTCGGCTCTGGTCTGCCTGCCTTTTGTCTTTGGCCTGGAGACTCGCGAGATTGATTGGCATCCCGAGATGATCGGCGCCCTGCTCTGGTCCATTGTGGCCCTCTCGATCGGAGCGATCTCGCTGCTCTTCATCATGATTCGAGAGGGGGCAGCCACCAAGGTCACCAGCCTGCTCTACCTGACCCCGCCCACCACCGCCGTCATGGCCTATGTCCTCTTCGACGAACCCGTGAACAGTCTGACCGTCCTGGGCATTCTGGTGACCATGGCCGGCGTCTGGCTTGTGACAAAAATCAACGACACGAAGCTGAAATCACATTGAAATAGACTCAGTGGTGCATTCAAAAAACTGAAGAGTCACCCATGCGTGAGATGTCAACAATAGGGGCGTTCGTTCTCTGCCTCTCCACCTAAAGGAAGCCATTATGAAAAAAAGTCTTGTCTCAGCCCTGGTCCTCACAGCCCTCGCGGCCTCGTTCGCCGCCCAGGCCGTCTCCTTCGAAAAACCAGCAGACGCTATCAAGTACCGTCAGAGCGCATTTAGCCTCATGGCCAGCCACTTCGGCGACCTGGGTGCCATGGTCAAAGGAGACAAGCCCTTTGATGCGAAAACCGCCCAGGCCAATGCGGACCTCGTCGCCACCCTGTCTGCCCTGCCCTGGGCTGGCTTTGGGCCTGGCACCGAGGGCGGCAAGGCCAAGCCTGCCATCTGGAAAGAAATGGACAAGGTCAATGCTGGTGCCAAAGAACTTCAGACGGCTGCAGCGGCCCTGAAGACCGCCGCCGCATCAGGCAACCTGGACAACCTCAAGAAGGCTTTTGCCAACACGCAAAAGACCTGCAAGAGCTGTCACGACAGCTACAAGGACAAGTAAACCGTTATCACCAAGGCCAGGCTCAGTCCATAGAGCATCAGGCCCTTGAGGCGAAGGCCCGCATCATCCGATGCGGGCTTTTGCTTTTCCTGGCTGATCGCCGCAGCCGCGGCCGGCAAGAGCAGCTTGTCTCCATGCACCATGGCCGGTAGCAGGGGGTCTTTTTTGATGCGGCCGTAATAGACAATGGCCAACACATGCAGGGCCACCAGACCAAACAGGACAGGTTCGCTTGCCAGGTGGACTGATCCAAACCGGGAGACCCAGGCCTCTGAGAGGTGTCGGACCAGAGGTCCGTCAAAGGCAATCTCATCCGAGGTGCCCAGGCCCGACAGGGCTTGAAGGGTGACGAGTCCCAGCAGGGCCATGACCGACCAGGCCCCCAGGGGGTTGTGGCCGAGCACCGGCCAAGGCCGTCGCAGGTATTGAAGGGTGGTCGAGGGCCAGACCAGAAAATTGGAAAACCTTGCGGGCCAGGAGCCCACCAGGCCCCAGACCAGACGCCACAGCAACAGCGAGAGGGCGAAGACACCAAACCATCCGTGAATCTCCAACTCCCCCAGCTTGACGCTTGCCACACTGCCAACTATCGAGGTCGCCAGCAGCCAATGAAAGAGCCGAAGCGGCAGATCCCAGACCCGAACGCGGGTGGGCGTTGGGCCAAGTTTGGGGTCGTCGAGTCCGGCATCGCGTTCGGAGAGAGGGGATTTCATTTGAATCAATCATACAATCGGCAGATGACCGCAAAAGCCTCAACAGACTTCGACTTTGATTCAGAACAAGAGGCCTTTAGACGAGGCCTGCGAGATGCCCTCGGCCCCCCGGTTGCAGTCTTGTTTGCAGGCTTCATCGGCTTTGGGGCCCTTGGTGAGAGCCTGGGCCTGTCGGTCTACATGACAGTGGCCACCAGCGTTTTGGTCTTTGCACTACCGGGGCAGATTGTGCTGTTTGAAATGCTGGCACTGGGTAGCACTGCGATTGTGGCGGCCCTGGCCTCCTCTATCACAGCAGCCCGCTTCATGCCCATGACGCTCACCGTCATGCCCCAGTTCGACCGACGCCATCAGACTGGCCTGCGCTACCTCACGGTCCACTTCCTGGCCATGACCAGCTGGGCCGTGGCCATGCGGGACTTTCCAAAGATCAAGCCAGAGTTTCGGCAGCCCTATTTTCTTGGCTTTAGTCTGCTCTGCTGGTGCACCACCCTGCCGGGTACCGTCATTGGCTATGTGATGGCGGGACAAGTGCCCACCCCGCTCAAGCTTGCCCTGGTCTTTTTAAACCCACTCTTTTTTCTTCTGAATTTCACCGAGGTTCGACCGACTCCCAATCGCCTGGCCATTGTCTTTGGTGGTCTGTTGGGTCCGCTGGTCTACCTGGTCTCTCCCGACTACAGTCTGCTGGTTGCTGGCCTGGTGGGTGGAAGTCTGGCCTACGGCCTGCACCGCTGGCACCGACGGGGGGCGACCGCATGAGCGAACTCATTGCACTCACGGGGACCGTGGTGGGCACCTACCTCTGGCGGGCCTTGGGCGTGAACTTCTCCGGCCGCATCAACACCAACAGCGAAATCTTCATCTGGGTCACCTGCGTCACCTACTCCATGGTGGCGGGCTTGGTCTTTCGAATTGTCTTGCTGCCGGTAGGCATGCTGGCCACCGTGCCCATGTCCATTCGTCTGTTCGCCTCTGCTGCAGCCGTGGCCGTCATGGTCTGGCCCCACCGCCGGTTCGGTGGGCTGGTGCCGGCTCTGCTCACTGGCTGCCTCATCGTCTCATTGGCCGGTCTTCACTGGTGATCTAACGGAGTCCTTATGGCAGACCTCTTGGCCCTCCTCGCCCCCTTTGCCGCCGCATTTTTGTTGGCCTACCTGCTGGAGCCACTCTGCAGTCTTCTCGAGCGTCTGGGCATCCCGCGCGTGGTGGCCAGCCTGATGGCCATCGTCTTGGGAACTGGGCTGGTGGTGGGCCTGGTGGCCATTGGCCTGCCGGTCTTGGACCGCGAGTGGGCCAAGATCCAGGCCCGACTGCCCGACCTATTGGCCCAGGCCTATGGCCTGGTCTATCCGCCGCTGGCGAGTCTTGGGCTGCCCCTCGACGACACCGCAGCCCTTCGCCAAAAGCTCATGGACCTGCTCAGTGGGCAGACCGGCGCGGTCTCCGAAAAGCTGCTGACCACGCTTCAGTCAGGCCTTCATCTCCTGGTGAGCCTATTGGGCTGGCTGGTTCTGGTCCCCGTCATTCTTTTTTTTCTTCTTAAAGACTGGGCCCAACTCTTGTCCAAGACGCTGCTGCTGGTTCCGCCACGCCATCAGCAGGCCGTGCGCGAGACCGGCGAATCTATCCACCTGATGCTGCGCAGCTACCTGCGGGGCCAGGCCTTGGTCATGCTGGCCCTGGCGGTCTATTACGCCGTGGCCCTGCTGTTAGCCGGCCTTCAGAGTTGGCTCTCCATTGGGCTGCTCTCGGGTCTGCTGGTCTTCATCCCTTATGCGGGCTTTGCACTGGCCGCGCTAGTGGCCACGGTCTCAGCCACCCTGGAGCTGGGGCTCTGGCCGGGTCTTCTCACCGTCTTGGTGGTCTATGGGCTGGGCCAGCTGCTAGAGAGTTTTGTTCTCACACCCAAGCTCATCGGCGAGCGTATTGGGCTTCATCCGCTGGCGGTTATCTTTGCCCTGATGTTCTTTGGTGGGCTCTTTGGCTTTCTGGGCGTCTTGCTGGCCCTGCCACTCGCAGCAGTGGTGGTGGTTATCGGCCAGCGACTGTTGTCGTCGCGGGAGCGGCCAGGGCAATCCCCGCGGACGTAAAAGCCGCCTGAAGCCGTCGCAGATACTCTCGGCGAACGCCTGACTGCTCTAGCGCTACGGTTTTGATGCGGGCTCGAATCACCACACCATTGCTGGTGAGCCGCTCGACTCCCAGCAAATCCAGGTCTTGCAAGATCTTGCCTTGGTAGGCTGCATCGGACTGGAGTACTTGGGCCACCTCGCCCATAACCTGAACTACCTGGTCTAGGTTCTGGCCGTGGGCCAATTCAAATTCCACCACGGCATAGGCGAAGAGTCGGCTGCGGTTGGTCACGGTCGCGATGGAGCCATTGGGAACAAAATGAACCGCGCCATCGTCGTCTCGAAGTCGCACGTACCGAAGGGTGAGCTCCTCCACCAGGCCGGATTTGCCGGCCACTTCAACGGCATCGCCCACGCGTATCTGGTTTTCAATCAGCATGACAAAGCCCGTGAAGTAGTCCTTCACGAGGCTCTGGGCTCCGAAGCCCACCGCCAGACCGGCCACACCAGCGGTCGCCAGAATGGGGGCAATGGAGATGCCAAATTCAGACAGCACCAGCATGACCGTAATGGTCGCCACAACAACGGTCAGGATGTATTGGGTCACCCGCTCGAGGGTCTCCATCCTGCGACGGTCATCGGCCGTCTCTTGGCGAGCAATCAGCCGGCTATGGGCCGCCCGAACCAGCCGCCCTACCAGGCCTCTGGCCAACCAGGCCAGCGCCAGAATGAGCACCACATTGGAAATCGAGAGCAGAAAAGTGGCCCAGGGCGGTAGGTCAGTAAGACCCAGGTTCTGGAGAATTTGGTGAAGTGAAGTCTTCAGCATGCCGCGAGTGTACCGTCAGAGGGAAGTCATTTCCGCCTGATAATCTTGGCATGACCGGTCCTTGCCCACTATGAATCCCTCCTCCCCCGCCTCACCCCAGACCCATCAGCCTCGGCCCGACTTTTCCGTCTGTGTCTTTTGTGGGTCTCGGCTGGGTCACCACCACGAGTGGGCCGCAACCGCGGCCGATACCGGCAAGGCCATTGCTGACCGGGGGTGGGGCCTGGTCTTTGGCGCTGGCCGTTGGGGGTTGATGGGCACCCTGGCCCAGGCAGCCATTGAGGAGGGGGGATGGGTAAGCGGCATCATTCCCCGTTACCTCACCGAGATGGAGCCCGTCATTTCAGGCCTGGCCGATCTGCAGGTGGTCGAGACCATGGTTGAGCGCAAAGTCCGCATGATCGACCAGTCGCAGGCCTTTCTCATCCTGCCCGGCGGCATTGGCACCTATGAAGAACTCTTCGAGGTCTGGACAGGTCGCCAGACCGGTAGCCATGACAAGCCGATTGTCATCGCCAACCTCAGTGGGTATTACGACAAGCTGCTGGACTTCGTCAGAGACGGCCTGCACCAGGGGTTTCTGACGGCCCGGCACATGGAAGCCATCGACGTCCAGACTAGCATCGCGGGGGTCTTTGCCTCCCTCGACCGCTACGCGAGAGCTCTAGATCCCAAGTGACTCGTGCTGCTCCAGGTCAGCCAGGTGGTCGGTCTGGGCCCATGACAGCACCTCTAGTCTGAGTTCACCACCGGGCCCACTTTGCAGGACCAGACGGTTGATGCCCGCATTCGGGATGCCCCACACCCGGGGGGCTGAGACATCAAGGCCATGGGCCTGTCGATAGACCATGTCCAGCACGCCGCCGTGGGTGAAGCAGACCAGCTTGGTGCCCAGGTCATGGTCGAGCAAATCCTGAAGGCCCCCGACAACGCGGGCCTGCAACATCAGCAGGCTCTCTCCTCCAGTCGGGCAGAAATCGGGAGTTCTCGCCTCCCAGTGGGCTGCGGCCTGGGGGTCCACCTGGGCCATGTCCTCAAACGACTGGCCCTGCAGTTCGCCAAAGTGGCGCTCGGCCCAGGCGGGTCGCTGCAAGACTGCAGCATCCAGTCGCTGGGCCAGGGGTGCTGCGGTCTGAAGGGCCCTGCCCAGTGGACTGCTCACCACCGCCTGAAATTTCTGATCGGCCAGGACCTCTCCCAGCCGCCGGGCCTGGGCCTGACCCAGGGGATTCAGGGGAATGTCGAGTTGGCCTTGGATGCGACGCGACCGGTTCCACTCGGTCTCGCCGTGTCGGCAGAGCCAGAGCTCGATGGCCTTCTTGTTCGAGGACATGGTCAGGCCCACCGCATGGCAATCAGGCTAGCCAAGGCCACCATGCCAAAACCAATGAGGACATTGACAGTGAGAGGTTCGCCCAGAAACAGGCTTCCCCAGAGCACCCCAAAGGCCGGGATCATAAAAGTCACCGTAGTGGCCTTGATGGGTCCAACCGTCCGAATCAGTCGAAAGAAAAGCAGGTAGGCCAAGGCAGAGCAGAGCAAGGCCACTGCCACGACGGCCAGGCTGGCTTGGAGTGTGAAGTTGGCCTGGGGCGCCTCCGCCAGACCAAAGGGCAGCAGGGCCATGGACGCAAACGCCAGGCTGTAGAGGGCACTGTCAAAGGCCGAGACTCCTGACAGCCAGCGGCGGGTGAGGTGGCCCGCCACGGCATAACAGACCGTTGCCCCCACACAGGCCAAGGCCGCAAGGACAAAGGCTAGGTTGACTTCCACCGGGCTGAGCCCCACCAAGACCACAATGCCGGCCATGGCCAGCACAACCGAGGCCAACAGAGAAAGCCGCAGAGGCTCGCGCAGGACCACTACTGCCAGCAGCCCCGCCCACATAGGCACCAGGGCATTCAGAATGGCCATGTAGCCCGCCAGCATGGTCTTGGCCGCAAAGCTGTAGAGCGCAAACGGAATGGCGCTGTTCAAAAGACCCACCCAGGCGAACTGCTGCCAACGAACGCCCGATCGCGCCTCGGCGTTGGAGGGACCGGGTCGACCCCGAGTCTTGGCGAGCCAGGCCAGCCCCCTGGCTACCAGGCCCAAGGCCACAAAGGCCAGCAAGACCCGCAGCAGGGCCACAAGCCAACTGCCGAGGTCGGGGACCGACAGTCGCAGAAAAAGAAAAGACGCCCCCCAGATCGCAGAGAGCGCGACAAACAACAAAAGCGTACTCACCGACGAGACCGGCAAGTGATCAGCGCTGAGAGAAGTTAAGGAGATCGGTTCGGGTGTGACGGGCGACATTTCGCTCGGTCTCGTTTCGAACCAGGTTGACCGTCTTGTTGCCAATGACGACCTCGAAGACTGTCGGGTCATGGACCACGATGAAGATGGGCAGCTGGTCAAAACGGACGGTCTCGCCCTCCGCCACACCAAACTGACGGACGGTGTCAGTTGCATCACGGACCCAGAGCCAGCTGCGCTTCTTGGCGGTAAGGGTCATGGGGGTGTCAACGGGGCTTTTTTTTTCCGAATCAGTCGAGGGGGAGGCTGCAGCAGGCGAGGGTTTTGGGGCAGTCTCGGCTGGCTTAGGTGGTGTTGACGGTGTTGATGAGGTCGGCGGCGTTGGCGTCGTCGAAACAGGTGATGCGGAAGCCGTTGTCGGACCAGAGGCTGCCTGGCCCGAAGCCGTTGGCTCCGAACCAGCCTGCGGGGCGGGATCCGCGGGAGCAGCGACCGGGGCGGGGGCAGGCGCCTGGGTAGGGGTAGGGGGCGACCGGGTGGGGGAGACGGTAATTGCAATCGTGATACCCAGGCCCACTGCAACCACTCCCACCCCCACGGCTAGACGGCCCACCAGGGCCCTCTGTCGACCAGTCTGCAGACTGCTG
>CALMJH010000046.1 GCA_937864175.1 uncultured Burkholderiales bacterium | reverse complement strand
GCCGGGCCCAGGGTACCGATCAAGCTTTGGTCAGCGCCTCGACGGCGTCGGCCAGGGCCTCGCACTGCGCCCGTGTCCCCACGGTAATCCTTAACCAGTCCGAGATCCCCGGCTTGTCAAAGTGCCGCACCAGAATCTTGCGCTCCCTGAGGCCCGCCGCCAGCTTGGCCGCATCAAAGTTGCGATGCCGAGCAAAGACAAAGTTGGCCAGCGATGGCAGCACCTGAAAGCCGTAGTACTGCAGGGCGCCAGTCAGCCAGTCGCGGTCTTCCACAATCTTGCGGCTGTTCTCGGTCAGCCAGTCCCGGTCTTCTAGCGCGGCCACTGCAGCGGCGCTGGCCAGGCGGTCAATGGGGTAGGAGTTAAAGCTGTCCTTGACTCGCACCAGGGCCTCGATCAGGCCCACCTGGCCAAAGGCCAAGCCCACCCGCATGCCGGCCAGGGCTCGCGACTTCGAGAGTGACTGGGTTACCAGCAGGTTGGGGTAGTTGGGTACCAGCGGCACGCAGGAGTCTGTCCCAAAATCCACATAGGCCTCATCGACCACCACCAGCGTGTTGGGACGCTCTTTTAAAAACCGCTCAATCCACTCTCGCCGAACAGCTTTACCGGTGGGGGCATTGGGGTTGGGGAAGATCACCGCACTGGCCTTGGCCGGCACTGACGGCAGGTCAATCTCGTAGGCATCCGTCAGGGGCAGCAGCTCATACCGAATGCCATACAGGCGACAGTAGCTGGGGTAGAAGCTGTACGTAATGTCTGGAAAGACCAGCGGCTGGCTGTGGTTGAGCAGACCCTGAAAGACAAAGGCCAGCACTTCGTCCGAGCCGTTGCCCACAAAGACCTGGTCGGCCTGCAGGCCATAGACCCCTGCGGCGGCCTGGCGAATGGCCAAGGAGCTTGGGTCGGGATAGAGCCGCAAGGCATCGCCATCGCTCCCCAGGACAGCCGCAATAGCCTGCGCCACCCGGGGCGAGGGTGGGTAGGGGTTCTCGTTGGTGTTGAGCTTGATGAGGTCACTCACCTTGGGCTGTTCACCGGGGACATAGGGGGCCAACTGGCCCACCACGGGGCTCCAGAAAGGATTCATGGGCTCGGTTTTTCTAACGGGACATTCGCGCGAATGTATCATCTGGGCTATGGCTACCGTTAATCGCACCGCAGAGGTTCAGCGCAATACCGCTGAGACCCAGATCAGAGTCTCCGTTGGTTTAGACGGCACGGGTGAGCGCACGCTCGACTCCGGCATTGCGTTTCTTGATCACATGCTCGACCAGATCGCCCGTCATGGCCTGGTCGACCTGGTGGTTCAGGCCAAAGGCGACCTTGAGATTGACGACCACCACACCGTAGAAGACATCGGCATCACCCTGGGCCAGGCCTTTGCAAAGGCGGTTGGCGACAAAAAGGGCGTCCGTCGCTATGGCCACAGCTACGTTCCTCTCGACGAGGCCTTGTCTCGGGTGGTCATCGACCTCTCGGGCCGACCCGGCTTGGAGTTTCGCTGCACCTGGAAGCGTCAGATGGTGGGCCAATTCGATCTCGACCTCATCCATGAGTTCTTCCAAGGCTTTGTTAACCATGCCATGGTCACCCTGCACATCGACAACCTGCAGGGCGAAAACGCCCACCACCAATGCGAGACCATCTTCAAGGCCTTTGGTCGGGCCCTTCGCATGGCGGTCGAGTTCGACCCTCGCCTAGACCCGCAGTCGATTCCCTCGACCAAAGGAAGCCTCTAGCCTCCACTGACACCCCGCGGGGTCTCGGTGGGGCCTGTTCAAGCATCCCCAGGCCGACAAGACGTCTTCACCATGATTGCAATCGTTGACTACGGCGCCGGAAATATTCGCAGTGTGGAGCGTGCAGCCCATGCCGCCTGTCTCGCCGTGGGCCGATCGCCAGACCAGGTTCAGCTGGTCAGCCAGCCCGACCAACTCCTCAAGGCCGAGCGGGTCTTGTTTCCGGGGCAGGGCGCCATGCACGACTGCATGGCAAGCCTCTCGCGGTCTGGCCTCCAAGAGGCCCTGCAGGAGGTCTTGCGGACCCGCCCCTTCTTTGGCATCTGTGTGGGCCAACAAATGCTCTTTGACCGAAGCGAAGAAGGCCAGACGCCGGGCCTTGGCAT
>CALMJH010000045.1 GCA_937864175.1 uncultured Burkholderiales bacterium | reverse complement strand
ACCCACGACCCCCTGGTTCGTAGCCAGGTACTCTATCCAACTGAGCTACAGCCGCACGAAGAAGCCCAATACTATAACACGACTCAGGCAGCCTTTGCGGCAAGCGCGGTCTTCATCAGGTCTGCCATGGTGCGGGCCTCGATTTTGTCCATGATGTTGGCCCGGTGAGCCTCGACGGTCTTGATGCTGATGTTGAGGTCGTCCGCAATTTGTTTATTGAGACGGCCGGCAACAATACGGTCTAGCACCTGGGCCTCGCGAGGCGTTAGTCGGCTAAGGAGCTCAACCGCACGTCTGGTGCCGTCTGCGCGCTCGGATTCGCCACGCAGTGCCTCAAAGGCCTTGGCTACGCGGGCGCAGAGCAGTTCGTCGCTGAAGGGTTTTTCGAGAAAATCTACAGCGCCCTTTTTCATACTCTCCACAGCCATCGGAACGGTTCCGTGGCCGGTGATGAAGATGATGGGAAGCGCCACGTTTCGGCGTGCTAACTCATCCTGGAGTTCAGGGCCGGTCATGCCAGGCATACGGACATCCAGGATGATGCAGGCACGGGGGGAGGTCTGGCCGGCTGGAAAATGCGAGAGAAAACGATCAGCAGACTCAAAGCTGCTGACGCGAAACCCATGGCCCTCGAGAAGCCAGCGCAGGGAGTCTCGCACTGCCTCGTCATCGTCAATGACATAGACCATCTCATTCATACCGCATCTCCGTTGTCGTTTTGGGCTTGAAAAGGTTCTCCAGGCTCTAATGGTAGAGAGAATTTGAAGGTGCTGCCGCCGTCGGCATTATCCTCGAACCAGAGCCTGCCTTGATGCGACTCAATAATCGATCGACAGATGTTCAGGCCCATGCCCATTCCCTCCGTCTTGGTTGTGTAGAAAGAATCGAAGAGACGGTCTCGCATAGCCTTGGGGACACCGTGTCCACGGTCGATTACCGAGAAGAGAATCTGTCCCTCAGTAATTCGGATACGGACCCTCAGCGTCTTCAGGCGAGCCTCCCGCATGGACTCCAGTCCGTTCTTAATGAGGTTGACCAGGACCTGTTCGATCAAAATAGGGTCCACGTAGATGGACGGGAGTTCTGGGTCCAGTTCCTGAAGAATGGTGATGCCTAGGCTTCGGCCATCGATTTCTGTCAGACCAACCGCCTCGGCCACCAGTGCTGCAGGGTCGATGAACTTTCGAATGGGGTCACTGCGCTTGACGAATCCGCGAATTCGCTTGATCACGGTTCCAGCGCGCTCGGCCTGTCTGGCGGTCTTGGTCATCATGTCAATGAGGTCTTCAGCCGCGATGACCTCATTTCGCTGTTCTGCTGCCCGAATTCGAGCGACGGCACCCATCAGGTAGTTATTGATAGCGGTCAACGGTTGGTTGAGTTCGTGGGCCAATGAGGAGGCCATCTCCCCCATGTTGATGAGTCGGGAAGTCTGCTGGAGGCGTTCGTATTGGAGTCGCTGATTTTCGTCGGCGATTCGTTTCTGCGTGATGTCAGTGGCGACGAGGAGTTGAACGACTCGACCGTCTACCCACTGGATGCTGCGGACCCGGACATCGAACCAGCGCGCGATTTGCTCGTGATAAACCTCGCGCGCATCCGTCCAAGGGGCTCGACTGGCATCGGCCATTGGTCTGTGACCGACCTGCAGGCTGTTGCCAAACCATTTTCGGTAGGCCTCATTGGCAAAGAGCAGCTCATCGTCCGGGGCCGGCGCTGCGACCGAGACGGCAGCATCAAGCGACTGCAGGACGGTGATAAATCGCTCCTGGGCCTGGGCGAGTTCAAGTCGTATCCGACTGGGCTCGGTGATGTCGGTAACAGAGGTCATCCAGCCGACCTGGCGTCCCTGCGCGTCCTCGAGTGGAGAGGTGTACATGCGGCAGATGAGTCGGGTGCCGTCACGGTGCATGACCGGTATCTGGGTGTTGAGGCTCTTGATTTCACCCTGCAAGAGACGCTTGATGTTGAGCCTGTGCTGCTCAACCTGCTCGGGTGGCCAATAGCTGTAGGGTGGCGTCTGGCCCAATAACTCGTCTTGCGTCATGCCGACTAGTCGACAGAAGGCCGGGTTGACGTAGCTGATTCGGCCCTCCAGGTCGATCACCCGCATACCGGTGGGCATGGAGTTCTCCATGGCCCTCCGAAAGGCGATTTCTCGGGAGAGTTCGGCCTCGGTCTGACGTTGGGACCGGATCTGGCCTGGGCTCGCCCGAAGCGTAAAGAGGTGCGATAGGCGAAAGCTCACTTGGGGAGTTTATCGCCTGAAATCGCCCGACCAACTGGCCGGTCTTGTATTTCATAATGTAAAAACATGTTCTGCATAGCGGAAAAATCATTGCCTTTCGTGTTTTCAGCCTGAACAATTAAAACTCCATCAGACAAGGAACCGATATGTCCACTAGGCCCGCCCATATCACCGAGATGATTAACTCGGCCGCCGACACCGATCCTCAAGAGACGCAGGAATGGCTCTTGGCCCTAGAGGCCGTCATTGCAAATGAAGGGGCTGATCGGGCCCATTTCTTGCTCGAGGCCCTGATTGACAAGACGCGACGCTCGGGCGGCTCGGTGCCCTTCTCGGCGGCGACGGCCTACGTCAATACCATCCCACCGTCTGCCGAGGAGCATTGCCCGGGTAACCTGGAGTACGAGGAGCGTCTTCGGTCTTGGATGAGATGGAATGCCATGGCCATGGTCGTGCGCGCCAACCGCGCGGATGGTGATCTTGGTGGGCATATCTCGAGCTTTGCGTCCCTGGCCAATATGCTTGGCGTCGGGTTTAACCACTTCTGGAAAGGGCCTGACCACCCCAAGGGCCAGGACCTGCTTTTCATTCAGGGCCACTCCTCGCCCGGTATCTACGCCCGCGCCTTTCTGGAAGGACGGCTCACCGAGGACCAGCTCAACAACTTTCGGCGCGAGGTTGATGGCAAGGGACTCTCGAGCTACCCGCATCCCAAACTCATGCCGAATTTCTGGCAGTTCCCCACGGTCTCCATGGGGCTTGGTCCCATCATGGCCATCTATCAGGCTCGGTTTTTAAAATACATGCATGCCCGCGGGCTGGCGGATACCGCCGAGCGCAAGGTCTGGGCGTTCTGTGGTGACGGCGAGATGGACGAGCCTGAGTCGATGGGAGCGATTGGCATGGCGGCTCGCGAGAAGCTCGACAACCTGGTCATGGTGGTGAATTGCAACCTCCAGCGTCTCGACGGCCCGGTTCGTGGAAACGGCAAAATCATTCAGGAACTCGAGAGTGACTTTCGCGGCGCTGGCTGGAATGTCATCAAGGTGATTTGGGGTGGCTACTGGGATGAGCTGCTGGCCAAAGACACCGACGGCACCCTGAAAAAAATCATGATGGAGACCGTCGATGGCGAGTACCAGAACTATAAGGCCAATGACGGCGCTTATGTCCGCAAGCATTTCTTTGGCAAGCATCCCAAGACCCTGGAGATGGTGGCCAAGATGTCAGACGATGACATCTGGCGTTTGAACCGCGGTGGTCATGACCCCCACAAGATTTATTCCGCTTTCTCGGCTGCCGTTCGTCACAAGGGCCAGCCAACAGTCATTTTGGTCAAGACCATTAAGGGCTTTGGCATGGGCAAAGTGGCCGAGGGCCGCAATACGGCTCACCAGACCAAAAAGCTCGACGATCAGTCTATAAAAGAATTCCGCGACCGCTTTGGCATTCCAGTCTCGGACGACCAGCTGCCGGCGGTTCCTTTCTTAAAGCCCTCATCTGATGCGCCGGAAATGCAATACCTGCAGGAGCGTCGCAAGGCTCTGGGGGGATACCTTCCTCACCGCCGCGAGAAGGCCGAGGAGAAGCTGAGCGTTCCTGGTTTAGATCTCTTTGCCCCGGTTCTGGAGCAGACGCCGGAGGGGCGAGAGATTTCAACGACGCAGGCTTATGTGCGCTGCCTGACTCAGTTGCTCCGAGACAAGGAGTTGGCCCCTCGTGTGGTTCCCATCTTGGTGGACGAGGCCCGGACCTTCGGCATGGAGGGCCTATTCCGCCAGATCGGCATCTATTCGGTTGAGGGCCAGAAGTACGAGCCGGTCGACCGTGACCAGGTGATGTACTACCGAGAGGACATCAAGGGCCAGATTCTGCAGGAAGGCATTAACGAGGCCGGTGGCATGAGTTCCTGGATTGCCGCAGCCACCTCGTATTCGACAAATAACCGAATCATGATTCCGTTTTACATCTACTACTCCATGTTCGGCCTGCAGCGTGTGGGCGATCTGGCCTGGGCGGCCGGGGACATGCGGGCCCGTGGATTTTTGTTGGGAGGCACGGCTGGGCGTACCACCCTGAACGGTGAGGGCCTGCAGCACGAGGACGGCCATAGCCAGATTTTGGCCTCGACCATTCCCAACTGCGTCTCTTACGACCCTACCTTTGCGCATGAGGTCGCAGTCATTCTGCACAGCGGTCTGAAGCGGATGGTGGCAAACCAGGAGGACGTCTTCTTCTACATCACCCTGATGAACGAGAACTATGCTCATCCGGGTCTGAAGCCAGGAACGGAAGAGCAGATTTTGAAGGGCATGTACCTGCTGGAGCAGGTGGGAGAGGCCAAGGCCAAGCAGCGGGTCCAGCTGCTTGGCAGCGGCACCATTCTGCGTGAGGTCCAAGAGGGCGCCCGGCTGTTGGCAGAGGACTTCGGCATTGCCAGCGACGTCTGGAGTTGCCCGAGCTTTAACGAGTTGCGTCGCGAGGGGCTGGATGCAGAGCGCCACAATCTGTTGCACCCAACCGCCAAGCCCAGGCTGCCGTTTGTAGCCCAGCAGCTGGACAAGCATGCGGGTCCGGTGGTGGCGGCTACCGACTACATGAAGTCGTTTGCCGACCAGATTCGACCTTTTATGCCGGAAGGTCGGCGCTACCTGGTGCTGGGCACGGACGGCTTCGGTCGCTCTGATTCGCGGGCCAAATTGCGCGAGCACTTCGAGGTGGATCGCCGGTATGTGGCGGTTGCAGCGCTTTATGGTCTGATGAAGGACGGAGCCATCAAGCCTGAGGACGTGGCCAAGGCCATCAAGAAGTACAACATCGACGCCGACCGTATGAACCCGGCATTCGCCTAACCCCAGAGGAGCATAAAGATGGCCACGATTGAGTTGAAGGTTCCGGACATTGGGGACTTTAAAGAGGTGGAGGTGATTGAGGTTTTGGTGAAGGCTGGGGATGTGGTTGGAGTTGAGCAGAGTCTGATTACGGTGGAGAGTGACAAGGCCTCGATGGAGATTCCGTCGTCGCATGCGGGCAAGCTGGTGAGTCTGAGTGTGAAGCTGGGTGACAAGGTGAGCGAGGGCAGTGTGCTCGGGATGATCGAGCTGGCCGATGGCGCTACTGCTTCTAAAGCTTCGACCGGTGGCGACAGCGCCTCGACTGATGGAATCACAGTCTCGTCGCCTGC
>CALMJH010000044.1 GCA_937864175.1 uncultured Burkholderiales bacterium | reverse complement strand
ATGCAGCGGCCTGCAAAGCCGTGTACCTCGGTTCGATTCCGGGTTCCGCCTCCAACCCTTTTTCTTCTTACTACCAAAAGATCGCCTTGTAGCCTGTCTCCTGCAGGCGCATTAGCGCGGCTGCACCCACCAGGGCGTACTCGGCGAAAGGCTTCATGTCCGACTGGGCGTAGCCCACTGTCGTCATGGTATTGCCACAGGCGATAAACCGCACCTTGTAGCTCTTGGAGAAGTTGTCGATGCGGGCCGAGATCTGAGGGTCGACATCTCGTTTGGGATTTTTCGCCAGCACATGAATACCTGGGCCAATGGCGACCACCGCGATACTGACGTTATCACCGTAGGTGGAGATCATGGCTTGAAGGCTATTGAGCACAGAGGTCTGGTAGGCCAGGTCGGCCTGGTTAAACATGTAGACCACCTTGTGCTCGGCGGGATCGCCCGGAAAACGCTCGGTCTTGGGCTCATTGGCAATCTCCGGCATCGCCTTTAGTGCGGACTGGGCTTGGCCCAAGGGGGCTGCAAAAGCCCCTGTGGCCAGTGGCGAAATGAGGAGGTTCAGGATGCCGGCGAGGCAGGCGAGGCAGGCGGCCAGTAGCAGGCCTCTGTGTCTCGAGGACGGCCCGTGTGGGGCATCTGCAGGGTGAAGTTGTGGAGAACTCATGTCGTTCATCATGCCATGTCGCTCGGGTTATTCCGAGCCCTCAGACCTTGCTCTGGCTCAAACTTTGGCCCATTGCTTGGGTAAAATCGAAGGTTTTAGAAAAGGAGTCTTTTCATGGCCAGCCGTCGCATATCCGAGCATCGCCTTGCAGTTGATGCAGACCTTCACCAGTTCATCGTGTCCGAGGTCTTGCCAGGTACCGGAATCGACTCGGCAGCCTTCTGGAAGGGCTTTGATGCCATTGTTGGTGAGTTGGCACCCAAGAACATTGCACTGCTGGCCGAGCGTGATCGGCTGCAGACCGAGATAGACGGCTGGCACAAGGCCAACCCAGGCCCCATTCAGAACATGGCCGCCTATCGGGCCTTCCTAGAGAAGATCGGCTACCTGGTGCCCGTGCCAGAGAGAGTCCAGGCCACCACAGCCAACGTTGACGCAGAGTTGGCCACGCAGGCTGGGCCTCAGCTGGTGGTGCCCATTCTGAATGCCCGTTATGCCTTGAACGCCGCCAATGCCCGCTGGGGTAGCCTCTACGATGCCCTCTATGGCACGGACGTAATCCCGGAAGCCGATGGCTGCGAAAAAGGCGCCGGCTACAACCCCAAGCGCGGCGCCAAGGTCATCGCCTTCGCCCGTCAGTTCTTGGATGACTCCGCACCACTGGCCGCAGGCTCACATGTCGACGCAACCGGCTACGCCGTGGTGGGTGGTTCGCTGGTGGTGACTCTCAAGACTGGGCAGACCGTTGGCCTGAAGGATGCGGCGCAATTAGTGGGCTACACAGGCGAGGCCTCGGCTCCCGCGGCTGTTCTGATCAAACACAACGGTATCCATTTCGAGATCACCATCAACCGCAATACCCCGATTGGTAAAGACGACCCTGCTGGTGTGTCGGATGTGGTGATGGAGGCTGCGCTCTCGACCATTCTGGACCTGGAAGACTCGGTAGCCGCAGTGGACGCCCAAGATAAGGTCCTGGCCTATCGCAACTGGCTCGGCATTATCAAAGGGGACCTAACGGAGCAGGTGAGCAAGGGCGGCAAGACCTTTACCCGTGGCCTCAATGGCGACCGCCTCTACACCGCCCCCAAGGGCGGCGAGGTACGCATGCATGGCCGCTCGCTCATGTTCCTGCGCAACGTCGGTCATCTCATGACCAATCCCGCCATCCTCTACAAGGCTGCCGACGGCTCCGAGCGCGAGATTCCTGAGGGCATCTTGGATGCGGTGGTTACCACCACCATTGCTGTGCATGACCTGAAAGGCCATGGCAAGCTGCCCGGCGGCGAGTCCATTCGCAACAGCCGCACTGGCAGCATCTATATCGTGAAGCCCAAGATGCATGGCCCCGCAGAGGTGGGGTTTGCGGCTGAGTTGTTTGACCATGTGGAGAAGTTGCTAGGTCTGCCCAACAGCACGGTCAAGCTGGGCATCATGGACGAGGAGCGTCGCACCAGCGTGAACCTCAAGGCCTGCATTGCAGCGGCAGCCAGCCGTGTAGCTTTCATTAACACAGGTTTTTTGGATCGCACCGGCGACGAGATGCACACCGCCATGCTGGCCGGTCCCATGCTGCGCAAGGGCGACATGAAGACCAGCGCCTGGATCAGCTCTTACGAGCGCAACAACGTGCTGGTGGGGCTGTCTTGTGGCCTGCGCGGTCGTGCCCAGATTGGCAAGGGTATGTGGGCCATGCCCGATCTCATGGCCGCCATGATGGACCAGAAGCTTGGCCATCCAAAGGCAGGTGCCAACACTGCTTGGGTGCCCAGCCCAACCGCCGCAACGCTGCATGCCATTCACTATCACCGCGTTAGCGTCTCTGCCATTCAGCAAGAACTCGAAAAAATTGACGCCAATGCCGAGCGCGAGGCCATTCTGACTGGTCTGCTGACTGTGCCCGTGGTGGCCAAGGCGGACTGGACCGATGGCGAGAAGCAGCAGGAACTGGACAACAACGCCCAGGGCATTTTGGGCTATGTGGTTCGTTGGGTGGACCAGGGTGTGGGCTGCTCGAAGGTTCCCGATATTCACAACGTGGGCCTCATGGAGGACCGCGCCACGCTGCGCATTTCTTCGCAGCACATGGCCAACTGGCTGCACCATGGTGTCGTGAGCCAGGAGCAGGTCAAGCAGACCTTCGAGCGCATGGCGGCGGTGGTCGATGGCCAGAACGCTGGAGACCCACTCTATAAAAAGATGTCAGGCCATTTTGCGACCAGCATGGCCTATCAGGCCGCCTGCGACTTGGTCTACAAGGGCAAGGAGCAGCCCAGTGGCTACACCGAGCCGCTGCTGCATGCCTGGCGTCTGAAGGTGAAGGCTGCCGCCTAGGCGACGCAGAGAAATGCTAGAGGTGTCGTTCTAGTTCCAGGATGTCGTCCGGGAACATTTCTCGCAGCTCAATCTGCCGCAGCACACCCGTTCGATCAATGACGAAGAGCTGAGGCAGCCCCTTGCGCTGCTTGTAGATGGCATGCCAGACCGGGTCGGCGAGGCCCGCTGCAAAGGCATAGCCGTGGTCTTTCATGTAGGCCTGGGCATCGGACAATTTCTTGTCGATGCTGACAGTGACCACATCGAGTCCGCGTGCCCGATGTTTTCTGTAAAAAGCGTCAAGCAGGGGATTTTGTTTTTTACAGAACGGGCATTTGGTGTGCCAGAACTCGATGATCAGGACCCGGCCCGCATGCTGATCAAATCGATGGGCCTGGCCCGAGAGAAGGGGGAGGGGAGGGAGCTGAGGCTTTTGCCCGATGACCCAGTTCGGTGCTGCGACCGCGGCGACCGCGGCGGGCTGAGACTGGGCGAAGGCGATGGGGGCAGCCACGACCAGGCCTGCACCGAGCAGGCTCAGGCAGAAGGTTCGCTTGTTGCTAGACGGTTGAATAGTCTGTCTCCTAGCGACGCTTGCGCCCAACCACCCAGCCTGACAAGAAGCCCAAGGCAAAGATAAGAATCCAGCCAATGACCATTTTCACTCCGGCTTGCCAGAGGTACACGACCCCTCGTTAAACCAGAGCGACTGGGCCTGAGCGCGCCATTTCTCCAGCTCTTCCCGGCTCGAATTGGCGGTGTTCATCTCGTTGCTAGCCGGCGTTGCGGTTTCGGCTGCAGTTGCGGCAACGGCGGCAACGGCGGGCGTCTGCTCAATGGGCTGAGGCGTTCTCATCATCAGCACCGTGACATCCGCGCAGAAGACTGTTTCGCCATTTTGGTTCTGAAGGGCCCAATGTTGCAGGCTGGCCCCACGATCGGGTTTGGATTTAGAGGGCACCTGGCCTGTGACGCGAACAAAGCCGGTGAGGCGGTCTCCCGGACGGACGGGCTTGAGCCACTTCAGGTCTTGAATGCCGGGGCTGCCATTGCAGGCCGTCTGAGTCATGAAGGCCTGGCAGACCAGCTTCATACAGATGCCCGCCGTCTGCCATCCGCTGGCAATGAGGCCACCGAAGATGGACTGCTTGGCCGCCTCGGGGTCAATGTGAAAGTCTTGGAAGTCGTAGGCCTTGGCGAATTCAATGAGCTCGTCTTGGGACAGGGTGTAGTGCCCAAGATCAAATTGCCGCCCAACGGTGAAGTCATCTAGATAGAACATGATGAAAAGATATCACCCCAGAAACTCGGGCGGGCGCCTCTGAACCCAGGCAATGAACTTGTCGATCTCGGGATGTTCCCTAAGGGCCTGCCAGGTATTGAAAGCACGGGCGAGTTCTCGGGGCTTGATGGTCTGGTGGATCTTCTGGTGGCAGACCTTGTGGATGAGGTACTTGTCTCGTCCACCCTGTGACTTGGGAATGAGGTGATGCTCATCTACGCTGTCGCCCCGAATAAGAGGGCGACCGCAGAGGGGGCAATCTAAGTCTTGCTCGGGTACGATCTCTTGACCGTCCGAGGACTGGCCCTCCTGCCAACGAAGCGAGCGTTTAGAGACCATTGATGCACAGCACCTTAGAACTAGAAGTCGAGATTATCTCGGATGTGGTCTGTCCCTGGTGCTACATCGGGCTAGCCCACCTTCGCCAGGCGGTTGCGTTGCTGGAGAGGGAGCAGCCGGGGCTTTCGGCCCAGCTTCGCATACGGTGGAGCCCCTACATGCTTAACCCCCGCATGCCAGAGTCCGGCATGCCCCGTCGAGACTACCTGGTGGCCAAGTTTGGGGAGGCTGGACTGGCGGGTTATGCCCAGATTGCGGATCATGCCCGCTCGGCAGGCCTGCCCATGAATTTAGAGGCCATCCCCACACAGCCCAACACCCTGAAGGCGCATGTGCTGATCGCCGCCATGGGCGATGAGGCCACCAGTCTGGTGGACCAGCTGTTCCAGGCTTTTTTTGTGGATGGTCGCAACCTGGCTGACCAGGCCGTCTTGCTGGAATGTGCCCAGGCTGTTGGCCTGAGCCCAGAACGCGCACTGGCCGCGCTGGCCGACACCATGCTGGTGAAGCGGGTCTCGCACATTGCCGAGGAGTGGGTCGACCATGGCGTCAACGGCGTGCCAACCTTTCGGTTGAAGCGGGGGCAGTCGGAGCGCCTGATCAATGGGGCAGCGGCGCCCTCGGTCCTGGGGCAGACCCTGCTTGAGATGATGCAGCCATGATCTGGGAGTGGCTCGGCGCGGGGCTTGGCCTGGTGGGTGTGGTGCTGGGCATTCGACAGCACCTCTGGGCCTGGTGGTTTTTTGCAGCCTCGAGTCTGATTTACCTCTGGCTCTATTGGACGGTTGGCCTCTACGGCCAGGTCTTGCTCATGGCGGTTTTTATTGGTCTGTCACTCTGGGGTCTACGGGACTGGTCACGGCCCACTGAGCTTGAGCAGGGCGAGCCGCATTGGATGTCACTAAAGACCTCCTTGCTTTACGTTCTCTCTGGATCTGCCATTTGGTTGGGCCTCTGGATGCTCATGCGATCGTCTGACAATCCATCGGTGGTCACGGACAGCCTGGTGACTGCCGTTAGCATGGTCGCTATGCGACTGATGTCACTCAAAGCGCATCAGGCCTGGCTCGCCTGGGCCCTGGCTAACGGACTCTCGATCTATCTATTCACTGGGCAGGCGCTCTATGCAACCGCCGGTCTCTATGCGGTTCAACTGGTGCTCTCATTTGTGGGGCTACGGCAGTGGCTTCGCAGCTAGTGCGACGAGTCGCAGTGGTTGGGGCTGAATCAACAGGCAAGACCAGTCTGGTGAAGGCGCTGTCTGAGCAGGTCGGCGCGGTGGTGGTCCCAGAGGTCCTGCGAGAGTTTGTCCAGCTGAAAGGCCGACTGCCGACGCAGGGCGAGCAGCTGCAGATCTTGCAGGCGCAGATGCAGGCCGAGAACGCCGCAGCCGAGACTGCCGTTGCCTCGGGTCTGTCGCTTGTCTTGTGTGACAGCAGCGCCATCATGACGGCGGTCTACAGCGATTTTTATTTTGGGGATCAGACGCTCTATGCACCGGCCCTTGATCACCATGCCCGGGTCTCCTTGACCCTCTTTTGTCAGCCCGATTTGCCATGGGTCGCCGATCCCGGGATGCGAGATGGGCCTAGCACCAGGCAGGCCATTCATGCGCGGCTGGCTGAGCGTCTTCAGACGATCCAGAGCCCAGTAGTGCCCATCGTCGGAGAGGGGGATCACCGCCTTGGGCTTGCACTCAGGGCCCTGGGCGCCTTACACTGAGTCATCGCTAGGGGTCCCGAAGCGCTCTGTGGTTGGTTTGCAGAGTCCTCGAAAGAGGCGGGTGAGACAGACCCTTCGAACCTGATCGAGTTAAGACTTGCGCAGGGAAGCGTCGAAAGCTTTCGCCGTTGGGGCTATGTTTGGTCCCACCATCGGTCTTCTTTCTGCAGCCTTCCTGTGCGTTTGATAGGACTGCGCTGTGAACACAACAAAACAACTGCCTTCTCAAAATGCTCTCTCCGTTGCGATTGCGCTGGCCCTGGTCACCACGGCTGCCGTGAGGCCGGCAGCCTGGGCCCAGACCACGCTGCCAGAGGTTCGCGTCGAGGCAACGGTGGTGGGTACGCAGGCCCAGCCGCTGAGCCTGCTGGGAAGCTTTTTCCAGGGAGACTGGCTGGACCAACCGGTCTCAGCCACCACGATTGATGAGGATGCGATCAAGAACTCCGGCAGCAGCCGGCTGACGGATCTCTTGCGTCTGGACTCCTCGGTAGACCCCAACTACAGCCCAATTGGCTACTACGAGAACTTTCAGATACGAGGCTTTCCGGTGGATCCCGTTTTGGGCATGCGGGTCAACGGTGTGCCGATTGTCGGCGAGGCGCCTATCAGCCTGGACAACAAGCAGCGCGTAGAGGTCTTGCGTGGTCCGGCGAGTGCCTTGGTGGGCATGGGCAGCAGCGGTGGTTTGATCAATCTGTTGACCAAGCGGCCGGACAACATCCGCGAGGCCGGCCTGCGACTTGAGCAGCGCGAGAGTCTGGGCCTGACGGCAGATATTGGTATTGCTGATGGAAGCGGTCAGGGCTGGCGCTTGAATGCCAGTGCAGACCGTTACAGGCCCTATGCCAAGGGCGCCGACGGGGAAGGCGCCATGGTGTCGCTGGCCATCGACCAGCGTCTATCCGGTGGTGACTCTTTGCAGGTGGATGTGGAGATCGCTCATAAATCGCAGATCACCCAGCCGGGCAGTCAGTTGCTGGGCGGTACAGCCTTGCCTCCCATCAACCCGGAGACGGTCTTGGGCTTGAGCAGTTGGTCACAGCCGGTGACGTTTGATTCCATCTTTGCCATGGCCCGTCTACAGCGGAATCTGCAGAGCGGCTGGAAGATGACCGCGACCGGATCTGTGCATCATGTGAAGACGGATGATCGGAGTAGTTTTCCGTT
>CALMJH010000043.1 GCA_937864175.1 uncultured Burkholderiales bacterium | reverse complement strand
AGATTCACAGCATGGGCGGCATTTTTGGAGGCTATGACGAGGTCTCGGTGATGGCCGAACGCTATCCCAAGGCTTTAACCATTCTGTCTCATTGTTTACCAGCGACGTCGCCGCAGCTGATCGGGAAACTTTTTGATCAGCACCCCAACGTGGCCTGTGAGCTTTCCGCTCAAGGACTGGTTCACATGCCGCCGCCTGTCGGTGGGCGGGTCTTTAATCGGGAAGGCATTCGATCGGAGTGGGCCCAACTGATTGAGCGTCATCCGACACGCTTCTTTGTTGGGACCGATCCCTGCTGCGGTCTTGAAGACAAGTACAGCGAGATGATCGCTGAAATTCGCCGAGACTTTCTGCCATACCTCACACCCAACACCTTGCGTCGGGTGGCCTACCAGAACGCAGTCGAGCGCTTTGGTCTGCCAGAGCAATAACCCCAGTCTCTAAACCAACTGCTGGAGGGCACACCTAGCTGCTGCTAGATCCCAGCCACCCCAGCCGCAGCTCTTGAACAAAATAGGCCCTTGGACCGGATCCAGATCGATAGCAGTCTTCTTTTTCACCAAATCTCCCAGGCAGGGATAGTCAGCAGGATTGAGTGTCGCCTGTATTAAATCCCCAGCCTCATGATCGGCATCACGGCTGTCCACAACAACCTGACCGCTTGCTGCAATCCAACGAATAAGGTCTGGGTGCCATTCAAGCATCTTCGGTGTGTAAGACCCAATGGCGCAGATCACGGCGTCTGGTCTTGGTCGCCTCACCATCACGGCCTCCTGGGCTGGGGTACAGGTGATGATCAAGTCAAAGGCTTCAAAAGTGTCTGGCAGTTTCGAGAGAACTGTGGCGGTTAAACCGATTGATCCCGCATGATCTGCCAAGCGCGCGGCGCTGTTGATTGATCGGGAGGCAATACTGACCACCCTCACAGTCAAAAGGGCCTGCAGCATGTCCAGGTGAGATTCACCCTGAACGCCGGCGCCAACGATCAGACAATGATCGAATGATGGGCGATGCAGTTGCCTAAGGAATAGTCCAGAGACCGCTGCTGTTCTACGAGCGGTGACTGTAGGTCCGTCTAATATCAGTCGGCAAAGACCTGTTTTTGCGTCGAAAACCGCTACCTGCCCAACAATTGCAGGCAGTCCGCAGGTTGGGTTCTGGGGTGCGTGGCTGATTAGTTTGGTAATGGCCACGTCCTCGTCAAATGCCGGCATGACGAAGAAGCGATTGCCTCCCGACGTGCTGTAAATGTTTCGAGGTGGTACGTTGATGGAAGAAGACAACAACACCGCCTCGATCTCGTCGGTTAGCGCTTTGTAAGGGAGTAGCGCTGCTGTTTGAGCGGCATCTAATACGGTGGGGTTGGCGCCTGCAGTCATAGAATGACCAAGCCGCTGCCTCTTTCAGGCAAACGTCTAGGCAAGTAAATGCCCCGTTTTGACGAAGATGGTGCAGCCCTCGCGACTAAAGGGCTGATGCTGGCTCATGTGAGGACTGCGAATCCATGAACCCTGCGGGTAACGTCCATGCTCGTCCTCAAACACACCTTCCACCACAAAGATCTCTTCGCCAAGATCGTGCGTGTGCGCCGCAAATTTAGCACCTGGTTCATAGCGAACAATAGACGTCGCCCGAGCCACTTCATCGCCACGTCGGTCCAACATTCGACGGTGGACACCTGCCTCGGGGCTTGGCACCCAAGGCAGGTCGTTGTGGTTTAAAACAATTCGTTGGCTGTAGTCGGCGTGGAGATTCATTTAGGAGCCCGTCTTGGTTGAATTAGGCATGGCTGCCTCGTTGGCCTCCAGCATAAGCTTGACCTTTT
>CALMJH010000042.1 GCA_937864175.1 uncultured Burkholderiales bacterium | reverse complement strand
CAGGCCGCCTACAATCACGCAAGTCGCGCCCTGACGCGTCTGGTGGCAGGCACTTAAATCGTATACGATTTAGGGTTTCGAACTTTACCAATCAAAGGTTATTTTATGGCCCGCAACACCAATGTCAAAGCCGACCACAACGCACCGGCGATCACCCAGATTCTGGCCCAATTTGTAGTCAACCACCCCAGTAAGGGCTGGTCAGAGGCCGTTGACGAACAGGCACATCGAACCTTTGCCAACTGGATGGGCTGTGCCATTGGCGCCTCTCGTCACGAAACGATCGAGTACGCACTTCGCGCAGTCATGGTCCTCAAGCCAGCCCCACAGGCGACGGTACTCGGCCGCAGTGAAAAAGTCGATGTTGCCAATGCGGCCCTGCTCAATGGCATTAGCTGTCATACCTTTGATTTCGATGACACGCACCTGAAGACCATTATCCACCCAGCCGGTCCTGTGGCCTCTGCTGTCTATGCCTTGGGCGAACTGCTGGGGAGCACAGGACGCGAGATGATCGATGCCATGGTCCTGGGGATAGAGGTGAGTTGCCGAGTGGGCAACTGCATGTACCCCGACCACTATGACCGTGGCTGGCACATTACTGGCACCACAGGCATGCTGGGCTCGGCTGCGGCCTGCTCACGGCTTCTCAAACTTTCGGTCGAACAGACCCAGATGGCCCTTGGCCTTGCCGCTAGTCAGCCCGTAGGCCTTCGCGAGCAGTTTGGCACCATGACCAAACCTTTCCACCCTGGTGGTGCTGCCAAGGCTGGCCTAATGTCGGCCCTCATGGCCAAAGAGGGTTTCACGGCCTCCAAGCGGGCCCTAGAGGCGCCTCGCGGGCTGATCCAGGTGATTTCGGACAAGTGCGACTGGTCGGAAATCACCGAGGGCCTTGGCCAACAGTGGGAGGCGGAGCTCAACACCTACAAGCCATTTGCCTGCGGCATTGTGATTCACCCCAGCATTGATGGCTGCGTGCAACTGCGTGACCAGCATGGCGTGAAGCCCGACCAGATTGAGAAGGTTCTGCTTAAGGTTCATCCGCTCGTCATTGAACTCACTGGCAAGAAAACTCCGCAGAAAGGTCTGGAGGGCAAGTTCAGCGTCTATCACTCATGTGCCGTCGGGTTCTTGTTCGGCAAGGCTGGTGAGCACGAGTATTCGGATGAGGTGGTCCAGAGCGCGGCCGTCATTGCCATTCGAGATCGTGTTGAAGCCGTGATCGACGAGAACATGGACGAGGCGGCTGCCGATGTAACGGTGATCACCAAAGATGGCAAGACCCATCATGTGTTGGTCGAGCACGCCATCGGGAGTCTGGAGCGCCCGATGACCAATGAGCAGCTGAAGGCAAAGTTCATGGATCAGGCCGGCGCTGTCATCGGTCAACCGGCTGCCGAGGCCGCCTGGACCAAGGCCATGCAATTCGGACGCTAGGCCCCACGCCACGTCACAAAGCGAGCCCCCCAAGATGATGGCCTTGCTGCCAGAGACCGAGACCCTGCTCGCTGGTGTGGTGGTGTGTTTTGTTGGGGGCCTGCTGGGCGGCTTAAGCGGAGCCGGTACGGGTCTGATCGTTGCCGGTTTCCTTACTCCCATTATCGGGGCCAAAGCAGTGATGCCAGCGCTCGCCGTCATCATGCTGATCAACAACGGCAGTCGAGTCTTTTATTATCGACAAGGGGTCCACTGGAAATTGGCAGCCGGCATGACGGCCGTAGCCCTTCCGGGCACCTGGATGGGTGCTCACCTCTACATGGCGCTATCGGTCTCCACGCTGGAGTTCATTCTGGGCCTGGCTATATTGGCTGTGCTGGCCTTTCGGTTTGCCAAACGTCATCATCCAATCCACGGGCCCACCATCGACCGAGCCCGCTCGAAGTGGCGAATCGGAGGCCCCATGTCGCTGCTCTATGGGTTTCTCAATAGTGTGGTCCCGGGTTCTGGCGTCATGATCTTGGCATTTTTCAGTGCTATCGGGCTGCCAGCCGTCGCAGTGATTGCCACGGATGCCCTGATTTCCTTGGCTCTGAACATCGCCAAGATTGGTCTATTTCGAAAACTGGATGGATTCCCAGATGAACTGTTTCTGCTGGCTGTACTCTGCGGTCTGGCCAGCGTGCCCGGTGTCTGGTTTGCAAGATGGCTCTCCCATCGCCTTCACGAAAAGACCCAGCAAGGATTGATCGAACTGGTGATTGCGGGCAGTGCAGCCCACCTGCTGTTTCGAGCCATGACTGAATGAAAGGGAGTCCGAGGATGACCACAAACACCGCTGCTGACTTACTCAGCGCTTTTGCCCCGACCGGCCGACTGCGGGCCTCGATTAACGTGGGCAACCCCATTCTGGCCAAACGCGAGCCGGGCGGGTCGGCCAGTGGCGTCTCTGTTGACCTAGCCCTTGCACTAGCAGGGCAGCTGACGGTTGAATTGGACCTGATCATCTTTGAATCGGCCGGTGAGTCCGTTCAGGCGGTCACCGATGAGGAGGCTGACGTCGGTTTCTTCGCGATTGACCCAAAGCGGGGACAGGAGATTGCCTTCACCGACGCCTATGTCTTGATCGAGGGCTACTACCTGGTTCCACAGGCGTCATGCATCCAAACCAATGAGCAGGTTGATCAAAATGGTGTACGAATCGCCGTTGGCAAAGGCAGTGCCTATGACCTGTACCTGCAACGAACTATTCAGAAGGCCCAACTCGTTCAGGCCCCAACCTCTCCCGCCGTGTTCTCTTTTTTCGTTGAAAAGGGGCTGGAGGTGGCGGCCGGCGTGAAGCAACAGCTGGAAAGAGATCTACCGAACTTCCCAGGTCATCGCCTGTTGCCAGAGCGCTTCATGGTGATTCGACAGGCCATGGGCCTGCCGAAGTCGCGCGGCGAGATGGCCGCCGCTTATTTGACTGATTTTGTCGAGGCCCAAAAGGCCAACGGCTTTGTCGATAAGGCCCTCCAACGGCACGGGATCAACGGGGCGACTGTCGCCCCGTTGCGTTAGCCCACGGCCTGCCCTTATTTGTCCTCGGCGAAGACCTCTTTGGCATTTCGGAAGCTGTCAATCGCAGCCGGAACACCGCAATAAATGGCGGTCTGCAGAAAGACTTCTTTGATCTCGTCCTTGGTGAGGCCATTGTTGAGCGCACCGCGCACATGAAGCTTGAGCTCATGCGGCCGGTTCAGGGCGGTCAGCATGGCCAGGTTGATGATGCTGCGGATTTTTTTATCTAGACCCGGACGGTTCCAGACATCACCCCAGCAGTATTGGGTGACCAGCTCCTGCATGTCTCGGTTGAAGTCATCGGCATTCGCGATGGCCTTGTCGACATAGGCAGCCCCCAAGACTTCACGACGGGTCTTCAATCCTCTTTCAAAAAGCTCTTTGTTCACAGCGGTTTCCTCTCGTGGTGGTTTGAGCGCCAATCTGCCATGATTGAGACTCGATGACACTCCCCGACTTTCCCTACGCGTTCTACGCGGCTGCTGCGGTGGCCATTCTGCTAACCGGGATTGTCAAGGGTGGGTTTGGTGGCGCAGCTGGTGGACTGGCCGTGCCCATCATGTCCATCTGGGTCTCGCCTGCCGTAGCCGCTGGCGTGATGCTGCCCATTCTCTGTGCCATGGATATTTTTGGGGTTCGCGCCTACAAGGGGCGTTGGTCCTGGGCCGTGGTCAAGCCTGTATTGGCCGGGGCGATGGTCGGCATTGGGATTGGTTGGCTGGTGTTCAAACGCTTGTCGGTCGATGACCTGCGACTGATCATCGGTGGGATTGCAGTCACCTTTGTGCTGAACAACTGGTTTGGCCTGGCGGGCAAGCTGGCCAACCTGATTCGAAAGGCCCCTGGAGAGACGGGTCGTAAAACCGGCTATTTCTGGGGGGCCGTCTCGGGCTTTACCAGCACATTGGCGCACGCAGGCGGACCGCCCTATGCGATCTATATCTTGAGCCTGAAGCTCGACAAGACCGTGATCGTGGCCAGCTCGGCCCTGTACTTCTGTGTAATGAATTACACCAAACTGGTGCCCTACTACTTTTTGGGTCAGCTCAATACCGAGAACCTAGGCCTGGCCTTGCTGTTCTCACCCTTGGCTCCGATTGGCATCTGGCTGGGCGTCTGGCTGCACAGACGCATCTCCGAAAAACTCTTCTATCAGGCCAGCTACACCCTGCTGTTTTTCACTGGCCTGAAGCTAATTGCAGATGGTCTGGGTTTCTAAGCGTTACTTGGCAAAGAGATAGTCTGGATTGGCCATGGCCTTGAACTCGATGGCATTG
>CALMJH010000041.1 GCA_937864175.1 uncultured Burkholderiales bacterium | reverse complement strand
CCGTTTCAAACCGTGTAGTGTGGTGCCCAGAAGAGGACTCGAACCTCCACAGTGTTGCCACCGCTAGGACCTGAACCTAGTGCGTCTACCAATTCCGCCATCTGGGCTTACGGACCCGCTACTTTAATGGGATTCTGAAAATTGTCAAAGTCACGCCGCAGTCGACCCTCAACCACCACGCAGGCGTCGGCGGAGTCCGCGAGTTCTCAGGCACAACGCCTCTCTGATGAGGCTAGCTCGGGGGGGCCACAGTTCTCTGGTCGACTAATCGGCCATAGGGACGGCTTCGGATTTATTGCCCCGGACACGGGTGGGGACGATGTCTTTGTCTCGCCCCGCGAGATGCTCAAGGCCATGCACGGTGACCGCGTCACCGCAAGAATCATTGGCTCCGATCGACGGGGCCGGCCAGAGGCCATGATCGTCGAAGTACTTGAGCACACCATCGACAAACTGGTGGGGCGACTCGTCCATGAGCGCGGCATCATTCTGGTCGTCCCCGAAGACCAACGAATCAAGCACGACATTATTGTCTCGGCAGCCGACACCGCGGGGGCCAAGCCAGGCCAGGTGGTCATGGTCGAGATTCTCGATCCGCCCACTCGTTACACGCCACCGGTGGGCAAGGTGGTGGAGGTCCTGGGCAACATTGAGGACCCAGGCATCGAGGTGGAAATCGCAGTCCGGAAATTCGATGTCCCACATCAGTTCTCCGATGAGGCCCTTGCCTGCGCCGCCAAGCTTCCAGACCAGGTACGGTCGGCCGATGTCAAAGACCGGGTTGACCTGCGGGATGTCGACCTCATGACGATTGATGGTGAAGATGCACGCGACTTTGATGATGCCGTCTATGCGGAGCCCTACGGCCCCGGTGGAAAAAAGGGCTGGCGACTGCTGGTGGCGATCGCCGACGTCAGCCACTATGTTCGAGATGGGGATGGGCTTGACCGGGACGCCTTTGCCCGGGCCACCTCGGTCTACTTTCCACGTGAAGTCCTGCCGATGCTGCCGGAGAAACTCTCCAATGGACTCTGCTCGCTGAATCCTCAGGTTGAGCGGCTGGCCATGGTCTGCGACATGGTGGTGGGCCCCGATGGCCTGGTGAAGGCCTACCAGTTCTATGAGGCCGTGATTGAGTCCTCGGCTCGGCTGACGTATGAGAAAGCCTGGACTGCGCTGTCTGACCCAACAGGACCAGAGGCCCGGGTGCTGGGCCCCAAGTTCCAGGTGCTCAGCCACCTGGAAGCTGTCTTCCGAGCCCTGCTGGCTGCTCGCGAGCAACGCGGGGCCTTTGAGATTGAGACCGTGGAGACGGTCATGCGTACCGACGCCCAGGGTCGCATTGACAAGATCCTGCCCCGAATGCGCAACGACGCCCACCGTCTGATCGAGGAGTGCATGCTCGCCGCCAACACCAGTGCGGCCGACCTCATCATTCGGGCCAAGCGCCAGGGGCTCTTCCGGGTTCACGAGGGCCCAACCCCAGAGAAACTCTCCTCGCTCAGGGAGTTTCTGAAACTCCAGGGCCTTCGACTTGGGGGCGGAGAGGATCCGTCTCCGGCCGACTATGCGCGACTCTCTCGCGAGATGAAGCAGCGGCCGGACTACAAACTGCTCCAGACGCTGCTCCTGCGATCGATGCAGCAGGCCATCTACAGCCCGGACAATGCTGGCCACTTTGGTCTGGCGTACTCCGCCTACACCCACTTCACCTCACCCATCCGCCGTTATCCCGACCTCTTGGTTCACCGGGTGATCAAATCCATCTTGGCCCAGACCACCTATGCGCCGATCTACGGCGAACTCCAGGCAGATCCTGGTGGCCGTCGAAAGAAGGCGGCCAGCACCCAAGAGAGCCTGGCTCGGTGGCGGGTGATTGGGGAGCATTGCTCGGCGGCGGAGCGCCGAGCCGATGATGCCTCGCGCGATGTTGAGGCCTGGCTGAAGTGTCAGTTCATGAAAAACCGTGTGGGCGAGCAGATGGCCGGAACGGTCACTGGGGTTGCGCCCTTCGGTCTCTTTGTCACGCTAGATGCCCTCTATGTCGAAGGCCTGATTCACATCTCTGAGCTCGGCGCCGAGTACTTTCAGCACAACGAGATCGTCCACGAACTCCGTGGCGAGCGCACTGGCCGCCGGTTTCGACTCTATGACCCAGTGAATGTCCAGGTCTCTCGAGTAGACCTTGACGCCCGTCGCATCGAGTTTCGTCTCATACCCTCGATGATGCGAACCGTTAAAAAGACGGGTCTGCCCAGTCGAGAGGAGTTTGATGAGCAGTACGCACTTCAGAGTGGTATTGATGCGGACGATGATTTTGTGCCCGGCAGATCCCAGGCCCGGGCGTCCGAGTCCAAGTCCAGAGGCGGCAAGGCCAGCCATGCCAACAAGGCTACAAAGTCAGCCAAGCCCGCCAAGTCGGCCAAGCTGGCCCGTGGGCGTCGCGGACGCAAGGCCCGCTAGGCCGGCCTGGCCTGAATTGGCGGAGGTTTCATGGCCCAGACCGTAAAGCTCTGTGGATTTCATGCGGTTCGTGCTCGACTTCGGGTTGCTGCGACCACCATCGAAGAAGTCTGGGTTGAGCCGTCTCGTAAAGACCAACGCATCAAGGCGCTGGTCGATGAGCTGCAGAAGGCGGGCATTGCGGTCAAGACTGCTGACATGGCTCGGCTTGATGCACTGTCGGCTGGCCAGCGACACCAGGGCGTGGTGGCAGTGGCCCAGGCCCGCCAGATGGTCGACGACCTACCGACTCTACTGGAGCAGCTTGACCAGCAGCCTGTTGGCAGTCGTTTTCTGCTGTTTCTCGACGGCGTGACCGATCCCCATAACCTGGGGGCCATTCTTCGAACCGCCGATGCGGCTGGAGTGGCCGGGGTTGTGGCCCCCAAGGACCACAGTGCTCCACTCAACGAGGTGGTGATGCGCGTGGCAGCCGGTGGTGCCGATCGGGTGCCCTACATCCAAGTCACCAACCTGAGCCGGGCCATTGAGCAGGTCCAGGATGCGGGCTACCAGGTCTATGGCCTAGATGGCGAGGCCGAGCAGTCACTCTTCAAGGCCGATCTAAAAGGGGCCCTAGTCTTGGTCATGGGGGCGGAGGGCGATGGTATTCGTCGCCTGGTGAAGTCCCACTGCGATGCCCTCTACAGACTGCCGATGAAGGGGGGCGTGGAGAGCCTAAACGTCTCAGTGGCCACCGGTGTGGCCTGTTTCGAGGCGCTGCGCCAGCGCAGCTAGTCTGTCGGACCGGCGACTCGCTTTATGACTTCCCCCCATCGTCTTGCCTCCAGTCGTTTTGGAGTCAGACCCAGTCCTCGGGACCTTCAGTCCAGAGGCTACCAGGCCTGGAGACTCGCCAATGGTCAGGGTGGCTCTCATGCAATGGGTTGGTTAGCCCCCGGACTCTGTCAGAGTCTTCCTGTGGAGTTGGCCCAGAGGCTGACCCAGCCCGCAGGCCTCTTTCTCGATGAGCTTGAGGTGGTCTCGGCTGCTTTGCGCGAGAGTCGGTGGGGACAGGGCTGGCGCAACGAGCGGTTTGAGGTCTCGGACCAAAACGGTGGGCCAGTCTTGGATTCGGGGGGTCAGGTGGTGGGCCTTGAGCGGGCTCTCTTTCGGCCACTGGGCCTTTTCTACCGAACGGCGCAACTCAACCTGCGGGCTGCGGATGGCCGCATCTGGGTCGCCCAACGGGCCGCCCACAAGGCCATTGACCCGGGGCTCTGGGATGCGGCGGTGGCCGGCGGCATCGGCCTGGGAGAGACGGCCTGGCAGGCCCTGGTTCGGGAGGCTTGGGAGGAGGCCGGACTGGACGAGCGCCAGATGCAGCGCGCAGAGTTTCGCGGCGAGGTTCTGGTTGAGCGGCTATTGGGGTCCGACGGTGGTGGCGGTCTGCAGCGTGAACTGGTGGTGTCTTACGACCTCTGGCTGGCTGACCAGACTCAGCCACAGAACCGTGACGGCGAGGTCCAGCAGTTTGAGTGTGTGAATCTGGAGCAGATCTGGCAGCGCTGGGGCCAGGGACTCTTTAACCACGAGGCGGCGGTGGGCTGCCTGGATTTTCTAGCGCCGCAGCCAGACTGAGAACACTTCCTGCATAGACGTAGCTGCGGTTGTATTGGGTAATTGCAAAGAAGTTAGGGGCCGCTAGCCAGAGATGGGCCTCTGGCCGGTCGGGTTCGGGCAGGTGGACCAGGCTCGCGGACCACTCCGAGGACTGGTCTCGCCAGTCTTCGGACTGGTCAATCCAGGCCCCAAGGGGCGATTTTCGCAGGTCGCCAAGCCGGTGATCCGCCGTCAGGCGGGTGACAACAAAAGCCTCCAGGGCCACGCGCTGGTGGACCTTTAGGGCCTCTCGGACAGTGGGTGGCACCACCCGGTGGGTCGGACGGTCGCGCTGCCAGCCATGCCGGAGCAGGAAGTTCGCAACCGAGCCGATGGCATCTGCGGGGCTCTTCAAGAGGTCGGTGCGGCCATCTTGGTCGAAGTCCACCGCATATTTTCGCCAACTGCTCGGCATGAACTGCGGCATACCCAGGGCTCCGGCGAAAGACCCCTGCAGGCCACGAAGGTCAACGGCAGAGGACTTGGCAAGCAGGAGCAACTCGATAAGCTCCTGGGAGAAGAATTCCGATCGACGTGGCGAGAGCAGCGCAAGACTGGCCAGAGTGTCTCTGACAGGAAAACTGCCCTGGACGCGTCCGAAGCGGGTCTCCACCCCCAGAATGCCGCAGATGATGGAACCAGGCACCCCGTAACGCTCGCTGGCCTGGTTCAGAGAGTCTCGGTGCGTCTGCATGAAGGCGCGGCCTTCGGCGAGGGTCTTGGCGTCTAGGTTGCGAGACAACACGCGGTTCAGAGACCGTGGAATAACGGGTGCATCCGGCGGTGGATTGACCAATGCAAGCGCCTTGTCTTGCCGCTGCAGATTCTCCAAGGACTCCAGAGCCCAGGCCAGCGGGAGCCCCTTGGACTTGACCAGCTGGTTCAGAAGCGACTGCCAGGCCTCGGCGGGGGCCCAGTCGGGCTTGGCGGCAGCCCAGGCCCTGGAGGAGCGGCCAAGCCCCGCCAGGCCAAGGACCCCAGAGCCCAGAGGGGCCAGCCCCGCTGCGCCTCCGAGACGCCCAAGCCGGTGAAGGGTCTGGCGGCGGCCCAGAGCCATAGAATTCTCTGGCTGGGGCTTGGGCATCGGAATGGTTGGCATTTGGGCGTTGGACTGTTAAAATCAAAGGCTTTTCACCGAGTGGCTTTTGGAGGGCCTTGCAGTCCTCCATCCCGCTAGCCGGTGGTTTAGCGAATTTTTACAAGGAATTGTTATGGTCGTCATTCGACTTGCCCGCGGCGGATCGCACAAGCGCCCTTTTTATCATGTGGTCGCCACAGATTCACGCAATCGCCGGGATGGACGTTTTATTGAGCGGGTTGGGTTTTTTAATCCCATCGCCCGTGGCAACGACACGAAACTCAACCTCTCGGTTGAGCGTATTGAGCACTGGCGCAGCCATGGTGCCCAGCTCAGCCCCCGTGTCGAGCAGTTGCTGAAGGATTTCTCCAGCAAGGCCGTTTAAAGCGCCAATGCCTGCGAGACCTCCGGCAGATTCTTTCGCCGCCCGTCGTCTCGCCAAACTGGGGCCTAAGGCCCCAGAGCTTGTCACTCCAGAGTTGGTCTTTTCCCAGTCACCAGGTCCGTCCGACCTGGTGGTCTTGGGGCGAGTTCGCACGCCCGTCGGGACCAAGGGCCAACTCAAGGTGGCGAGTCTTTTCCCCGGCGACCTGCAAGACTCAGTCTTGCTACAAGCCAATCGGCTCTGGGCCCGGGGCCGCGGCGGCTGGCTGCTGCTAGACGTGACGTTGTGCCAGCCCGTGGGCCAGGAGGCCCGCATGGAATTTTCCCAGATTGATTCTCGTGACCTGGCTGAGCAGCTCATGGGCTTTGAGTTGGGAATCAGCCGAGCCGAGTTGCCCGAGCCCGAGCCCGATGAGTTCTACTGGGAAGACCTGGTGGGCTGTTCGGTGACCAACCGGCAGGGGGAAGCCCTGGGCCTGGTTGAGCGACTCGAGACCAATGGCGCCCACGACTGGATTGTCGTGGGACGCCACTGGATTCCGTATGTGGACCGTTACATTGACCAGGTAGACCTGGCTGCCAAGACCATTGCGGTCGACTGGCAGCCAGACTGGACGGTTTAGGGCGACTCGTCAGACGCCAAGCGCCTTCTTGATCTGCTCCAGTGCGCTGGGGTCCTCGAGTGTGGTCATGTCACCAGGGTCACGGCCCTCAGCCAGCGCCTGCATAGCCCGGCGCAGCAGCTTTCCACTGCGGGTCTTGGGCAGCAGAGTTACAAAGTGAACCCGTGAGGGCCGGGCAATCGCACCGATCTCGTGATCGACCGTGGCCATGATGGCCTTTTCTTCTGCCTTGGCGCCGTCGGGTGTCGCCGCAGCGCTGGCATCTTTGAGTACGGCAAAGGCCATGGGCACCTGACCCTTGAGGGCATCGGCCACGCCCACCACAGCCACCTCGGCCACGTTCTTGTGAGCCTGAATGGCCTCTTCGATCTCGCGGGTGCCCAGGCGGTGACCGGCTACATTGATGACATCGTCGGTACGGCCGAGGATGAAGTAGTAGCCGTCGTCATCGCGGGTGGCGTAGTCGAATGTGGAATACAGATGCTGACCCGGCACGGCACTGAAGTAGGTCTTCACAAAACGTTCGTCATCACCCCAGACGGTCTGCAGGCAGCCCGGGGGCAGCGGCGGCATGGCGCAGAGCATGCCTTTCTCATTGGCACCAACCTCTTCGAAGCTGCTCTCATGCACCAGACGAATGTCGTAGCCATAAACCGGAAAGCTGGGGCTGCCGAACTTGGTTTCGGTGACCTCCAGGCCGTGCTGGGCTGACAAGATCGGCCAGCCGGTCTCGGTCTGCCAGTAGTTGTCGATGATTCGGGCGCCCCCCAGGGCCTCGGACATCCACTTGGCCGTTGGTTCATCCAGGGGCTCACCGGCCAAGAACAGACGACGCAGGCACTTGGTGTTGTGCTGGGTCATGTAGGCAGGGTCCTGTTTTTTTAGAACACGGGCCGCTGTGGGGGAAGAGAACATGGTGCTGACCTGATACTTCTCGACAATCGACCACCAGATGGCGGGGTCCGGTCGCAGCGGCAGGCCCTCGTAAACAATGGTGGTGGAGCCGTTGATGAGCGGGCCGTAGACAATGTAGGAGTGCCCAACCACCCAGCCAATGTCTGAGGTACAGAAGAAGACCTCGCCTGGTTTGCAGTCGTAGATGTGTTTCATGGATGCGGCCAAGGCCACGGCATAGCCGCCGGTATCGCGCTGCACGCCCTTGGGCTTACCAGTGGTGCCGCTGGTGTACAGGATGTAGCTGGGATCGGTGGCCTGCATCTTTTCGCAGGGCACCTGGGCGCTCATGTGCTGGGCACGGGCCTGGGCATAGTCCACGTCGCGGCCAGCGATCAGGTCCATCTTGGCCAGGCCGCGGTTCACCAGCAGCACATGCTTGGGCGGCTTGGTGGCCAGACTGCAGGCCTCATCGACCAGATGCTTGTAAGGAACTTCTTTGCCGTTGCGCATGCCGGCGTCGGAGGAGACCATGAGTACGGGGGTGGCGTCATCAATGCGAGCTGCCAACGAGGGAGCTGCAAATCCGCCGAAGACCACCGAGTGAATGGCTCCGATTCGGGCACAGGCCAGGATGGCAAAAATGGCCTCGGCAATCATGGGCATGTAGACCAGTACGCGATCTCCGCGCTTCACACCGAGTGACTGCATGATGGCCGCCATGCGCTGGACCTCTTGGTGTAACTCGGCGTAGCTGTAGACCTTTTCTTCGTTGGTCTCGGTGGAGATGTAGACCAACGCCTTTTGGTCAGCACGGCCTTTGAGGTGGCGGTCAACGGCGTTGTGGCAGAGGTTGGTGCTACCGCCGACATACCACCTGGCAAAGGGTGGGTTGGAGAAGTCCAGGACCTGCTTGGGCCGCTCGAACCAGTCGATGTGTTGGGCCTGCTCGGCCCAGAAGCCCTCTTTGTCCGAAATCGACCGAGCATGGATGCCGGCTAGTTTGGTGTTGCTGTAGTTGGTGCTCATGTTGTTCTCCTTGCCCATTTGTTTTGTGACCGCTGTGGCTGGGCTGCACAGTGGCCGGTTTTTTAGCTGGCCTCTAAGACCTCTGCAGGGCAATAGACCTCGCCCTTCATCAAAATTCGCGCACTGCGGCTCATGACGGCCTTGGTGACTTTCCACTGACCCGATTCCAGCTGGGCGGCTGCGCCAACCCGCAGCGTGCCCGAGGGGTGACCGAAGCGCACCACGTCACGTTGGCCACCACCGGCCGCCTGGTTGACGATGGTGCCCGGGACAGCGGCTGCAGCGGCGATTGCCACCGAGGCGGTGCCCATCATGGCGTGGTGCAGCTTGCCCATGGAGATGGCCCGCACCAGCAGGTCGATGTCACTGGCTTGGACGGTTTTGCCACTGGAGGCGGTGTAGGTTTTTGGAGGCGCTACAAAGGCCACCTTGGGGGTGTGCTGTCGCGTCTTGGCCTCGTCAAGTTGTTTGATCAGGCCCATGCGCAGCGAGGCATGGGCACGGATGGTCTCCAGGCGAGCCAGCGCAGCGGCATCGCCATTGAGGTCGTCTTGGAGCTCGCAGCCGGTGTAGCCAATGGCCTCGGCCTGCACAAAGACCGTTGGAATGCCGGCGTTGATCATGGTGGCCTTGAGCACACCGATGCCGGGCACTTCAAGGTCGTCTAGCAGTTGGCCAGTGGGGAACATGCTGGCTGGGGCATCGTCGCCGCCGTCTTCGTCGGCTGCGGGGTCCATGAACTCCACAGGAATTTCGGCCGCTGGAAAGGTGACGCCATCGAGCTCGAAGTCGCCGGTCTCCTGGACCTGGCCGTTGACAATAGGCACATGACCAATAATGGTCTTGCCAATGTTGACCTGCCAGATGCGCACCGCGACCACCCCGTTCTGGGGAATACGGCTGGGATCTACAAAACCATTGGCCACGGCAAAGGGGCCTACCGCCGCGCTCAGGTTGCCGCAGTTGCCACTCCAGTCCACAAAAGGCTTGTCAATGCTGACCTGGCCAAAGAGGTAATCCACGTCGTGGTCGGGCCGGCTGCTCTTGGAGAGGATGACGGACTTGCTGGTACTGGAGCTGCCATTGCCCATGCCATCAATCTGTTTGCCGTAGGGGTCTGGGCTGCCGATGACTCGCATCAGCAGGGCATCACGAACCGGACCTGGTTTCTGGGCCGCAGCGGGCAGGTCCTGAAGACGAAAGAAGACCCCCTTGCTGGTGCCGCCGCGCATGTAGGTGGCCGGAACGCGAATCTGCGGTCTGGTCATGGGTGCGAGTTCTCCATGGGTCGGGTTCCTCAGGCAGCCTTGGATTCCAGGAAGTCTTGGGCAAAACGCTGCAGTACGCCACCAGCCTCGTAAATCGAGACCTCTTCTGCCGTGTCCAGTCGGCAGAGCACGGGCACCTGAACCTGGCTGCCGTCTTTGCGATGAATGACCAGGGTCAACTGGGCCCGGGGTGTGCGAGCGCCGGTGACATCGAAGGTCTCGGTGCCATCGATGCCCAGTGTCTTGCGGGTGGTGCCGGGGAGGAACTCCAGCGGCAGCACGCCCATGCCCACCAGGTTGGTGCGGTGAATACGCTCAAAGCCCTCGGCCACAATCGCCTCGACACCAGCCAGACGTACGCCTTTGGCGGCCCAGTCTCGTGAGGAGCCCTGGCCATAGTCGGCCCCGGCGATGATGATGAGGGGCTGCTTGCGGGACATATAGGTCTCGATGGCCTCCCACATGCGCATCACCTTGCCCTCGGGCTCTACACGGGCCAGGGAGCCTTGCTTGACCTGGCCATCGATGACCGCCATCTCGTTGATGAGCTTGGGATTGGCAAAGGTGGCCCGCTGGGCAGTGAGGTGATCACCGCGGTGGGTGGCATAGGAGTTGAAGTCTTCTTCAGGCAGGCCCATCTTGGCCAGGTATTCGCCAGCGGCACTGTCCAAAAGAATGGCGTTGCTGGGCGAGAGGTGGTCGGTGGTGATGTTGTCACCCAAGACGGCCAGGGGCCGCATGGCCTTGAGCGTCCGCTCACCAGCCAGGGCACCCTCCCAGTAGGGCGGGCGACGAATGTAGGTGCTCTGGGGACGCCAGTTGTAGAGCGGGCTGATCTTGTCGGAGTTGGTCTCGACCCGAACGGCGAACATGGGGTCATAGACCTTGCGGAATTGTTCGGGTTTGACGCTGGCCGCCACCACGGCATCGATCTCGGCATCGCTGGGCCAGAGGTCGGCCAGGCGAATGGGCTTGCCGTTGGCATCGGTGCCAAAGCTGTCTTTCTCAATGTCAAAGCGCACCGACCCAGCCAGGGCATAGGCAATGACCAAGGCGGGTGAGGCCAGGAAGGCCTGCTTGGCATAAGGATGGATGCGGCCATCGAAGTTGCGGTTGCCCGACAACACGGCGGTGGCATAGAGGTCGCGGTCAATAATCTCTTGCTGGATCTTGGGGTCGAGTGCACCACTCATGCCATTGCAGGTGGTACAGGCAAAAGCCACCACACCAAAGCCCAGTCTCTCGAGCTCGGGCATAAGGCCCGCTTCCTCCAGGTAGAGCGCCACAGCCTTGGAGCCTGGTGCGAGCGAACTCTTGACCCAGGGCTTGCGACCGAGACCCAGGGCGTTGGCTTTTTTGGCCAGCAGACCGGCTGCAATCATGTTGCGGGGATTGTTGGTGTTGGTGCAGCTGGTAATCGCCGCGATGATGACGGCGCCATCTGGCATCTGGCCAGGCTGCTCGGTATAGGCACCCGCAATGCCAGCGGCCGCAAGGTCGGTGGTGGCCACCCGCTTGTGGGGATTCGATGGGCCCGCAATGTTGCGAACCACGGTGCCCAGGTCAAACTGCAGCAGACGCTCGTACTGCGCCTTGGCCATGCCGTCGGCCCAGAGGCCGGTCTGCTTGGCGTAAGACTCAACCAGCGCGACCTGTTGTTCTTCGCGGCCAGTGAGTCGCAGATAAGAGAGGGTCTGCTCGTCGATGTAGAACATGGCCGCGGTTGCACCGAATTCAGGCGCCATGTTGGAGATGGTGGCGCGGTCGCCCAGGGTCAGTGATTTCACGCCAGGACCAGTGAACTCCAGGTAGGCCGAGACCACCTTGGATTTGCGCAGGAACTCGGTCAGGGCCAGCACGACGTCGGTGGCACTGATGCCGGCGGCCGGCTTGCCGGTGAGTTCTACGCCGATGATGTCGGGCAACCGCATGTAGGAGGCACGACCCAGCATGACGCTCTCGGCTTCTAGGCCCCCCACACCGATGGCGATGACACCCAGGGCATCGACCATGGGGGTGTGGCTGTCGGTGCCCACCAGCGTGTCGGGAAAGGCCACTCCGTCACGAACCTGAATGACCGGCGACATGCGCTCCAGGTTGATCTGGTGCAGGATGCCGTTGCCCGGCGGAATCACATCGACGTTTTGAAAGGCCTGCTTGGTCCAGTTGATGAAGTGAAAGCGGTCCTCGTTGCGGCGCTCTTCGATGGCTCGGTTTTTCTCAAAGGCATCGGGATCGAATCCACCGCACTCAACAGCCAAGGAGTGGTCTACCACCAGCTGGGTGGGCACCACTGGGTTGACCTGGGCGGGGTCGCCGCCTTTGTCGGCAATGGCATCTCGCAGGCCGGCCAAGTCCACCAGGGCCGTCTGGCCCAGGATGTCGTGACAGACCACCCGAGCCGGAAACCAGGGGAAGTCCAGATCGCGCTTGCGGTGAATGAGCTGCTTGAGAGAGTCAGTCAGGGCGCTGGGTTCGCAGCGGCGGACCAGGTTCTCGGCGAGCACCTTGGAGGTGTAGGGCAGGCCATCGTAGCTGCCGGGGACAATGGCCTCGACTGCTGCGCGGGCATCAAAGAAGTCAACGGCCTGGCCCGGGAGCGATGAGCGGTACTGGTGGTTCATGGTGATTAGGGACGCTTGCTGATGGGGACGAAGGCCTGGTCTTCTGGGCCGATGTAGTTGGCGCTGGGGCGAATGATCTTGCCGTCCAGACGCTGCTCAATGACATGGGCCGCCCAGCCAGAGGTGCGGGAGATCACGAAGATGGGGGTGAACATGGCCGTGGGTACGCCCATCATGTGATAGCTGACTGCGCTAAACCAGTCTAGGTTGGGGAACATTTTTTTGACATCCCACATCACCGACTCCAGGCGCTCGGCGATGCTAAACATCTTCATGTCCTTGGCCTGCTTGGACAGGTCGCGGGCCACTTCTTTGATGACCTTGTTGCGGGGGTCGCTGACGGTATAGACGGGATGACCAAAGCCAATGACCACCTCTTTGTTCTCGACGCGACGACGAATGTCGGCCTCGGCCTCGTCGGGGGTGTCGTAGCGCTTCTGGACTTCAAAGGCGACTTCGTTGGCGCCACCATGCTTGGGCCCACGCAGGGCCCCAATCGCACCGGCGATTGAGGAGTACAGGTCAGAACCCGTGCCGGCGATGACGCGTGCGGTGAAGGTGGACGCATTGAACTCATGCTCGGCATAGAGGTTCAGCGAGACATGCATCGCCTTGACCCACTCGGCACTGGGCGCATGACCATGTAGCAGGTGCAGGAAGTGGCCACCGATGCTGTCGTCGTCGGTCTCGACGTCGATCATGCGGCCGTTGTGGCTGTAGTGGTACCAATACAGCAGCATGCTGCCGAGCGAGGCCATGAGCCGGTCGGCAATGTCACGGGAACCGGGCACGTTGTGGTCGTCTTTTTCGGGCAGGGTGCAGCCCAGGGCCGAGACCCCGGTGCGCATGACATCCATGGGATGGGCCGAGGCGGGCAGGGCCTCTAGGGCGCTCATGACGGCAGCGGGCAGGCCTCGCAGGGCCTTGAGTTTTTTCTTGTAGCCAGCCAGCTCGGCAATATTGGGCAGTTTGCCGTGGACCAGCAGGTGGGCGATTTCTTCGAATTCGCAAGCAGAGGCCAGGTCCAGAATGTCATAGCCACGGTAGGCTAGGTCATTGCCTGTGCGCCCGACAGTGCAGAGGGCCGTGTTACCGGCGGTCACACCCGACAGGGCAACAGACTTCTTGGGCTTGGGTGCGGTCGTCGCTGCTTCTTGAGACATCCGTGAGGGTCCTTTCTGGTGTCGTGAGGATTAGGATTTTTGTTTGAAGAGGGCATCGAGTTTGTTCTCGAAGTCCCAGTAGCCAATGGCATCGTAGAGCTCTTGACGGGTCTGCATCAGGCCCAGCACGTTTTTCTGGGTGCCGTCTTTGCGAACGGCCTCATAGACCGCCTGGGCTGCCTTGTTCATGGCGCGGAAGGCCGACAGCGGATAGAGAATCATGGCGACCTGTTGGGCACGCAACTCCTCGACCGTGAAAAGGGGAGTCGAGCCAAATTCGGTGATGTTGGCCAGGATGGGTACCTTGACTGCATCGGCGAACTGTTTGTACATGCCCAGCTCGGTCATGGCTTCTGGAAAGATGGCATCGGCACCGGCTTCGACGCAGGCACAGGCCCGGTCGATGGCAGCCTGTAGGCCCTCAACGGCCAGGGCATCGGTGCGGGCCATGATCACAAAGCTGTCATCGGTTCGGGCATCCACAGCGGCCTTCACCCGGTCGACCATTTCTTCGGTGGTGACAATGGCTTTGCCTGGGCGGTGGCCACAGCGCTTGGCACCCACCTGATCTTCGATGTGCATGGCGGCCGCGCCGAATTTGATCATGCTCTTGGTGGTGCGGGCGATGTTAAAGGCTGAGGAGCCAAAACCGGTGTCGACGTCCACCAGCAGGGGCAGGTCACAGACATCGGTGATGCGTCGAACGTCAGTGAGGACATCGTCCAGGCCGGAGATACCCAGGTCGGGCAGGCCCAGTGAACCAGCCGCGACCCCGCCGCCCGATAGGTAAATGGCCCGATAGCCTGCGCGCTTGGCCAGCAGGGCATGGTTGGCATTGATGGCGCCGATGATTTGAAGGGGAGATTCTTCGACCAGCGCAGCCCGGAATTTCTCGCCCGCCGTCAGGTTTCGATCAGACATGGGTTTCCTTTCGATGAACTCCAGACTCTACGCCGCTCGGCCGAGGCCGGGAATTCGGCATCGCGGGATCAGCCTTCGTGAAAAGCGAAGCCTTGGGCTGCGGCCCGACAGGCCCTCTGCCGTGGGTGGTCTAGGCCTGGAGACGCCGGGCGAGATGGACGAAGAGGTCTTGGGCTGCAGGCTGCGGGCTGGTGCCGCTGCGTCGACAGACTGAGATGAGCCGCTGGTCCTCTACCCCCTCGAGTCGCAGGATCCGAAGGTCCAGGAGTTTTGAGAAGCGTTGGGCCACGATTTCCGGTAGCACGGTGACCCCCAAGCCCGCCGCCACCAGCTGGGAGAGGGCATCAAAGCCTTTGGCCCGGACCCTCACATGCAGCAGCTGACCCCGAAGCCGGGCATGATCGGCGAGCCACTCCGAGATAGACCCCCCCTCCTGGGAGAGGATGAGGTCCTGGGCCAGCAGTTGATCCAGGCTCATTTTCTTCTGGCCGCTGAGCACCGCATGGCGGGGCAGCATGATGACCAGTCGGTCTTGGTAATAGGGGGCGGATTCCAGCTCTTCCTGCAGGACCGGTCCTGCCAGGACACCAATGTCGGCCTGGCCGTCGGCCACCATGCGTTGAATCTCCCGACTCGTGTGCTCGGAGAGGTCAATTCGAACGCCAGGATGGTCTTGCAGAAAGGCTGTGAGGTCGTTTGGCAGCACGGTTGCGATGGAGCTCACATTGGCGATGACGCGCAGATGACCCGTGACCCCTTGGAGATGATCCTGGAGTTCGGTCTGCAGCCGGGCAATCTCACGCTCAATGGCCCGGGCCCGATCGAGCACCAGCTGACCGGCCTCGGTGAGTCTTACCCCGCGGGCATGGCGCTCGAGTAGCTCCACGCCGAGTCTCTGCTCGAGCTCCTTCATGCGGGTTGAGGCGGCCCCGAGCGCCAGGTGGCATTGCTCTGCAGCCTGGGTAATAGACCCCGTCTGGGCCACCGCGAGCAGAATGCGAAGGCTGGTGAGGTCGATGCGGTGGGGGTTCATCGCTGGCCTTTTCGTTGCAGGCATTGGAGATAGTCGAGTGGGTCTGGCGGGGTCTGTTGGCGTTGGGACTGCCAGAGCATCTCACCTAGACAGTCCATCGCCAAGTGCATGGCCTCGTGAAGGCTGCCGGTCTGTCGGGCGAGCTGGTCGAGGGCCAGCCTGACTCCGGGTGGTTGGTCGATGCTCTGTTGCTCGGCCAGGCTGAGGTGCATGGACAGATGCAAAAAAGGATTCATCTGGCCGGATTCGACGCTGAAGTCCTGGCTGAGAGCGGCCTGTGGATCCTCGAGCAGGGCATGGTATTCGGGGTGCTCTGCAATCCAGTCGGCCGCGGTCAGCTGAAGGCCCGCGAGGGGTTCGTGGGCACGCATCTTGGCCCAGGTCTCACAGAAAAAGGCGCGGACCTGGTCTCGGCTGGGATTAAAAAACATCGCTGGTCTTGTCTTTAAATTCGCAGAGGTCTGCCAGAAGGCAGCGACCACAGACTGGGTTTCGGGCCTTGCAGGTGTAGCGGCCATGCAGGATAAGCCAGTGGTGGGCATTGACTCGGAAGCCGGCGGGCACGGTCTTGTCTAGTTTTTTCTCCACGGCCAGAACCGTCTGGCCGGTGGCCAGCTTGGTGCGGTTACAGACCCTAAAGATGTGGGTGTCGACCGCAAAGGTCTCGTGACCAAAGGCCGTGTTGAGGACAACATTGGCCGTCTTGCGCCCCACGCCCGGAAGAGCCTGCAGGGCCTCTCGGTCATCGGGGACTTGGCCCTTGTGCTGGTCGATCAGAATCTGACAGGTCTGGATGACATGCTTGGCCTTGGTCTGATAGAGGCCAATGTGTCGAATAAACGGAATGAGTCCCTCGACGCCTAGCTTGAGAAGGGCCTTGGGTGTGTTGGCCTTTGGAAAGAGTCTTCGGGTGCCTTGGTTAACCGAGACATCGGTGGCCTGGGCCGAGAGCATCACCGCAATGAGAAGTTCAAAGGGGGTCTGGAATTCGAGTTCGGTGGTGGGCCGGGGATTGGCCTCGGCCAGACGCTGAAAAATAGCCAGTCTTTTTTCGGCGTTCATGTCTGAGTTGCCCGTTTGGCCTGGGCCTTCTGCCTGGCGGCCTGTAGCAGTTGACGGCGTTTGTCGGTCTGACGGGCTTCCTTCGAGAGGGTTCGCTCATGGAGGCGGGCCTGCCGGGCCTGGTAGCGGGTTCGGGCCTGGCTAGCCGCCTCGGCTGTCCAGTGGGCTCGGTCCGGATGGGGCACAAGGCTGATGCAGTTGACGGGGCAGGGAGGCAGGCAGAGTTCGCAGCCGGTGCAGTCCTCTCGAATGACCCGGTGCATTTTTTTGAACCCGCCAACAATCGCATCGACCGGACAGGCGGCGATGCAGAGGGTGCAGCCGATGCACTGGCCTGGGTTGATGAGGGCGAGCAGGGGCGGACCGGCCTGGCCACAGTCTGGATTAAGGGGCAGCTCGGCCTGGCCGGTGATCGCAGACAGGGCTCGAATGCCGTCTGGGCCACCAGGGGGGCAGCGGTTGATGGCGGCTCCCTTGAGAACAATGGCCTGCGCATAGGGCCGGCAGGCCTCGTAGCCGCAGCGCGTGCACTGGGTCTGCGGCAAGACCGCATCAATGGCCTCGATGGCGGCCTGGGCTGAATCAGACGCCGAGTCCATTTCGGGGGCGGCTCCTCAGGCGGAACGTTAGGCGGCGCGTCTGGTCCCGGCGGACCGGCTGGCTCTTGATGGGGGTCTGGGCTGGTCGTGCTGGGCGATGAATTGGGTGATCTTTGGGGCGACCATCGTGCGCCAGCGTTTCCCACTGAAGATGCCGTAGTGGCCCGCCCCCTGGACCAGGAAGTGTTCTTTCAGTCGGTCCGGCAGGCCGGTGCACAGCCCATGGGCCGCCTGCGTCTGGCCGACTCCCGAGATGTCATCGAACTCGCCCTCGACGGTCATCAGGGCCGTCTGGCGAATGTCTGCGGGACGCACGAGCTCCCCACCGACTCGCCAGCGACCCTCGGGCAGCTGATGCTCCTGGAAGACGATTCGAATGGTGTCGAGATAGAACTCCGCTGGAAGGTCGAGGACCGCGTTGTATTCGTCGTAGAACTCCCGGTGGGCCTCGATGCTCTGTTCGTCTCCTTTGATGAGGTGCTCAAAGTAGTCCCAGTGGGAATTGGCATGGCGGCCAGGATTCATGGAGACAAAGCCTGCGTATTGAAGAAAGCCTGGATAGACCTTGCGCAGGTAGCCTGGGTAGCGTTGGGGGACTGAGTGAATGACGTTGCGCTCAAACCACTGGAGGTTATGAGATTTGGCCAAGTCGTTGACCTGTGTGACTCCTACCCGGGTGTCAATTGGGCCGCCCATCATGGTCATGCTCAGGGGCTGGGCCGGGTCGTTCTGGCTGGCCAGCAGGGAGACCGCTCCGAGGACCGGTACAGTGGGTTGGCAGACCGACAGCAGGTGCAGGTTGGGGCTGAGAAAGCGAACAAAGGTTTGAATCAACTGGACGTAATGGTCAAGACCAAACTCACCGTCGGTGATGGGCACCATACGGGCGTCCACCCAGTCGGTCACATAGACGTCGTGCTCCGCCAGGAGCGTGCGAACCGTGTCTCGTAGAAGGGTGGCATGGTGGCCCGAGAGGGGAGCGACGATCAGTAGTCGGGGACCGGGCTCTGTGCTTTTGACGCGGTAGCGCTTTTTAAAGTGCAGCAGCTTACAAAACGGCGACTCCAGAACGATCTCAGGCTCGACGAGGGCTGTGCCGGCGGCTGGGGTCTCGACCGCATGAATACGCCAGGCGGGCTTTTCGTAGTCCTTGCCCAGACGGTGAGTCAGGTCGAGGGCTGCCGCAATGCGACGGGCCATGGGCGAGTAAGACAGGGGGGAGTAGGGATTGGTGTAGAGCTGAGAGGCTGAGTTAGCCCAGGCTGACATCGGCTGCATAAACGCCCGACGCATCTCATTGAGTTGATAAAGCACGGAGACCTCTCTAGACGACTGATGGTGCAGGGTAACAAGAACTACGGCAGTTTTACCAGTAATTTTCCGTCGCGATTTGTCCAGGACGACTTCGTCTGGAAGTTACAAATCCCTGATCTTTAAGGGATTTTTTTGTATCGCTCACCATCTCGGGGTTGCCGCAGAGCATGCATTTTGAGGCGGTCAGGCTCAGAGGACGGCCGACCAGCCTTGCCAACTCCCCTGAGGCGATGAGTTCAGGAATTCTCTTGCTGGGGTAGGCAGAGGGTTCTCGGGTAACAACGGGCTGGTAGACGAGTTTTTCCTGGGCCCAGGCTCCAAAAATGGGATGCTGAGGCAGTTCAGACTCAATCCAGTCTTGGTAGGCCAGTTCCGCCTTGGCCCGAACGCTGTGGACCAGGATTAGCCGGTCGAAGGACTCCCAGCAGCTGGGGTCCTGAAGCATGGAGAGAAAGGGCGCCAGTCCGGTGCCCGAGGCCAGCATCCAGAGGTCGCCCCCCAGGGGGAATTGGTCGGTGGTGAGAAACCCATGGTTCTGCCGCTCCATGAGCAGGCGGTCCCCAACCCGCAGGTCTTTGAGCTGACTCGTGAAGGCGCCACCAGGCACGACGATGGAGTAGTACTCGAGCTCTTCGTCAAAGGGGCCAGAAGCAATGGAGTAGGCCCGCCAGACCAGCTGGTCCGAACCGGCTTGGGCGGGCAGGCCCAGCCGGGCAAACTGGCCCGCCGAGAATTTAAAGCCCTTGGGCCGTTCTGTCTTGAAAGAGAAGAGGTGGTCTGTCCAGGGTCTGATCGAGGTAATGGCAACCTCGACAACCTTGTCGCTGGCGTTGCTCACTTATCGTTCGAGCAGATGTTTTTTCTCTTTGACGTTGGCCCAGTCGTCGGCGTCGGCGGCATGGGGCTCTAAACGGGTGATGCTGGGCCAGGACTTGGCCAACTCAACGTTGAGTGCGATGAACTCTCGCTGGTCGTCTGGCACGTCTTCCTCAGCATAAATTGCGTTGACAGGGCACTCGGGGATGCAGACTGCGCAGTCAATGCACTCATCGGGATCGATGACCAGAAAATTGGGGCCTTTGCGGAAGCAGTCCACTGGGCAGACGTCGACACAGTCGGTGTATCGGCATTTGATGCAGGATTCAGTAACAACGTGAGTCATGATTGGGTCAATTCCGAATATCCAGGGACTGTTACCCTGTTTACACTTAAAGACAAATGGTAACGCCGTTTGGGTCCGCTGGCTGTCGGTTGGCCCCATTTTGACAAAGAGGTGACATGCCTACTGATGCCGCAAAAGCGAGAATCTTCGCCCGCATACGACACGCCCTTGGCCGCCAGTCCGAGCCCTCGTCCGACCAGGTCCAGGCGGCCTCGGCCTATCTCGAGCGGCATCCGGTTGGTCCCCTCCCGCCAGTCGATGTTGCCCAGAGGCTGCAGCGCTTTGAGCAGCAGTCAGCCAAGCTCTCGGCCAGCACGGAGCGTCTCTCCGATCGCAGCCAGATCCCGCAGGCCGTCGCCCGCTACCTGGCGTCCCAGCATCTCGAACCCAAGGCTATCGCCTGGCCGGCCTTCGCTGATCTCGACTGGGCGTCCGCAGGGCTTGTGGTGGAGCACCGGCCGCCCGTTCGGGACGAGCCGGCCCCCGACCTGGTGGGCATTACAGGCTGCTTTGCCGCCATTGCCGAGACCGGTACGCTGGCCATGGTCTCGGGCCCTCAGACGCCAGCGGCCATGACCCTGCTGCCCGAGACGCACATCGCAGTCGTACCAGCCAGTCGGCTGGTCAGTCACATGGAGGCGGTCTTTGACTTGTTAAGAGCTGAACTTGGCCAGCCCCCTCGTGCCTTGAATTTCATCTCGGGGCCGTCTCGCACTGCTGATATCGAGCAGACCCTCGTCCTGGGAGCTCACGGCCCCTATCGGGTCCACCTGCTCCTGCTCGAAAACGATTAGACCTCTCTTCTCCCCCCAAGACCCTCACCATGACCAGACCCCGACTTCTCATTACCCGAAGAATCTACCCAGAGGCCCTCGAGGCCCTCGCCGGTCACTTTGACATCACCGATAACCAGGCCAACGACACGCCCACTACCAAAGAGGGCCTGATGGCAGCCATTGGCCAGGCCGACTACCTCTTCTGTACTGTCGCGGACAAGGTCGATGGCGACGTCATCGCAGCGGCGCCATCGCTGCGAATGATTGCCACCGGCGCGGTGGGCTTTAACAACATCGATGCTCAGGCCTGCAAGGCCCGGGGCATCGCCCTGTCCAATACCCCCGACGTCCTAACCGAGACCACGGCCGATTTTGGCTGGGCCCTCCTGATGGCCACTGCACGGCGCGTGAGCGAGTCGGAGCGATACGTTCGGCAGGGCCAATGGAAGGGCTGGGCCTTCGACCAATTCACGGGCGTCGATGTCCATGGGGCGACGCTGGGCATCCTGGGCATGGGCCGAATTGGTGGTGCCATTGCCCGACGGGCGGCGGGCTTTAACATGCGGGTGGTCTACCACAACCGATCCAAAGCCCAGCAGGAATACGGGGCCCAGTACGTCGACAAACAGACGCTGCTGGCGGAGTCCGACCATCTCATCATTGTGGTGCCCTATTCGCAGGCTACTCATCACCTCATCACGGCTGCAGACCTTGCCCAGATGAAGCCCTCGGCCTGCCTCGTGAACATCGCCCGCGGTGGGGTGGTCAACGATGCCGACCTGCTCAATGCCTTGCAGCGGGGACAGATTCGGGCCGCTGGCCTGGATGTCTTTGAGAACGAGCCGGCCCTGCACGCCGGATTCCTAGCCCTGGACAATGCAGTCTTGACGCCCCACATTGCCAGTTCATCGCGGGCCACCAGGGGCCGCATGGTCATGCTGGCTGCCGAGAACCTGTTGGCCCACGTGCAAGGACGCCCCCTGAAGACACCGGTCGCCCTCTAGTCGGGCAAAAAACTGGCAAAAAACCGCATTTTTTGGTATGCTTTGCGGCCCTGCTACACCGGCTCTTTCGCTTGTCCAAGGCTCCGCCAGATGGATGCGCTACCCGGGTGGCTTTAACCACAGGAAGAAAGGCGTTACGCACATGCGTCACTATGAAGTCGTTTTTGTCGTTCATCCGGACCAGAGTGAACAGGTTCCGGCCATGATCGAGAAGTACACCGCCACCATTAGCGCCCAGGGCGGCAAGGTCCACCGTCTCGAAGACTGGGGCCGTCGTCAGCTGGCCTATCCCATCGAAAAGATCGCCAAAGCCCACTACGTTCTGATGAACATCGAGTGTGGCCAGGCCGAGCTCGACGAACTCGAGCATGCCTTCCGATTCAACGATGCGGTTCTCCGTCACCTGGTCGTCAAGATGACCAGAGCCCAGACCGGTCCCTCCCCCATGCTGAAAGTGATTCAGCGTGAAGAGGCCCGCAAGGTTGCGAGTGACGCAGTTCCGGCTGCGGCCTAAATACGGAGGACGGAGACCAAACAAGGATGAAGTCGGCCGGCGTTCAGAACCAGGTTGTTCTGACGGCGAGCCTGGTAGACCGCGGCATCACTCGGGTCGGCCCAACCGGACATCCGGTAATGGACTGCACCCTCAGGCACCAGTCTGAAGTGGAGCATGCGGGAGGACAGCGCAGGCTGGCCTTTGTGACCCAAGCCAAGGCCGTGGGACACATCGTGACCCGGCTGCAGGCCCTCACCCCAGGACAGGTCGTACGGTGTCAAGGCTTTCTTGCCCCACGCCGCGCAGCCAGACCCGAGGCCGAACACCAGACGACATCCTCAGGCGGACTCATCTTCTACATCACCGATTTCGAACTGGAGAACCAAAATGGCTTTTACCAAGAAACCCTTTGACAAGAAGCGCCCCAAGCGCAACGCCCAATCCGCACTCTTCAAACGCAAGCGTGTCTGTAAGTTCACGGCCGAGGGCGTCGAGCAGATTGACTACAAAGACATCGATACCCTGCGAGACTACGTCACCGAGACAGGCAAGATCATTCCTGCTCGGATCACCGGCACCAGTGCTAAATATCAACGTCAGCTGACGACGGCCATCAAGCGTGCGCGCTTTCTGGCGCTGCTGGCCTTCACCGACAACCATTAATCGCCGAGGTCATCATGCAAGTTATTCTTCTGGAAAAGGTTGCCAACCTGGGTCAGCTCGGTGAGGTGGTTCGCGTCAAAGACGGTTATGCCCGCAATTTCCTTATTCCCCAGGGCGTTGCCCGGCGGGCAACCAAGGATGCCATCGCTGATTTCGAGGCCCGTCGTGCAGAGCTCGAGAAGGCTGCCGCCCAAAAACTAGCCGAGGCCCAGGCCCTTGGCGCCCAGCTCAATGGCCTGACCGTCGAGGTCAATCAGAAGGCGGGAGTCGATGGACGCCTCTTTGGCTCGGTTACCAACTTTGACGTCGCCGAAGCCCTATCCATCAAGGGCCTCAAGGTGGCCAAGGCGCAGATTCGCATGCCCGATGGCCCCCTCAAGATGATCGGTGAGCATTCGGTCGAGGTCGCCCCCCATACCGATGTGGTGGTGACCATCACCGTTCGCGTCATCGGCGAGACGGCCTAAATGAATGGATGAGCAGACCCTAGCCCTTCGGCTGCCGCCCCACTCTGTTGAGGCAGAGGCGGCTGTTCTGGGCGGGCTGCTCATCGACAATCAGGCATTCGATCGCATCGGTGATTTCGTTCGGGCCGGGGACTTCTACCGAGCCGAGCACCGGATCATCTTTGAGGCCATCAGCCGGCTGATTGAGCAGTCCAGGCCGGCCGACGTCGTCACCGTCTTCGAGACCCTTCAGTCTCTGGGGCGGGCAGACGAGGTCGGGGGTCTGAGTTATCTGAACAGCCTGGCTCAGGAGACCCCCTCTGCAGCTAACATACGACGCTATGCAGAGATCGTCCGAGACCGGGCAATTCTGCGTCAGCTCGTCTCGGTCAGTGACGAGATCGCCACCACAGCCCTGAATCCTGAGGGCCGTGAGACCCGGCAGATTCTTGATGAGGCCGAGACCCGAATCTTCAAGATCGGCGAGGAGGGCTCTCGGGGGGGCGGTGCTCTCCTGCCCTTTGATGACATTGTTCAGACGGTCGTCAAGCGCATCGACGAACTGGCCAACAATCCCAATCCCTCGGACGTCACTGGCCTGCCCAGTGGCTTTGTCGATCTAGACCAAAAAACGGCTGGCATGCATGCCGGTGATCTCATCATCGTGGCTGGGCGGCCCAGCATGGGCAAGACCTCGTTCGCTCTCAATATTGGGGAGCATGTCGCAATCGACCACGGCCTGCCGATTGCCATCTTCAGCATGGAGATGGGGGCGGAGCAGCTGGCTCTTCGGATGCTCTGTTCGGTGGGGCGCATCGATGCCCAGCGACTCCGAACCGGCCGCCTGCAGGAGGATGACTGGGACCGCCTGACGGGCTGCGTCAGCCGGATGACTGGCGCCCAGGTCCACATCGATGAGACGCCCGGCCTCAACCCCCTGGAGCTTCGGTCCCGGGCACGTCGTCTGGCCCGCCAGAGTGGTGGCCTGGGCATGATCATCGTGGACTACATCCAGCTCATGAGCGGCACAGGCGGCGGGGAGAATCGCACCACCGAAATTTCTGAGATTACCCGGTCCCTTAAGGGACTCGCCAAAGAACTGAAATGCCCCGTCATTGCCCTCTCACAGCTCAACCGAACAGTGGAGCAGCGGACCGACAAGCGCCCTGTCATGAGTGACCTGCGTGAGTCGGGCGCCATCGAACAAGATGCCGATCTCATCTTGTTTATTTACCGAGACGAGGTCTATCGACCCGACTCGCCCGACAAGGGTGTTGCCGAAATCATTATTGGCAAACAAAGAAACGGCCCCATCGGAACGGTTCGACTGACCTTCCTGGGGCAGTTCACAAAATTCGATAACCACGCCCCTGCCGCTGGCTTCGGCGCACCGGTTCCGTTCTAAGTCTTCCATCGACTGCTCAGGAGAGCGCCCCATGAAAGCACTGCCCGTCGTTCGTCCCGTCTTGTTGCCCCTGGGGGGGGCGGCCGCCGCGTCTAGCGGCTTTGCCGTTAACCGGGTCTTCTGTGTCGGTCGAAACTATGCAGACCATGCCGTAGAGATGGGCGCCAGTGGTCGTGAGCCCCCGTTTTTCTTCATGAAACCCCCCCAGTCCCTCTTCTTGGTGGGGGACCAGACGGCCCAGTGGCCCTATCCCATGGCCACCGAGGACTGCCACCACGAGGTGGAGCTGGTGGTGGGACTGTCCTCGGGTGGCACCAATCTCAGTGTTTCGCAGGCCTCGGCAGCCATCTGGGGCTATGCGATTGGTCTGGACATGACGCGCCGAGATCGTCAGGCCCAGATGAAAAAAGAGGGCAAGTCGTGGGAGATTGGCAAGGCCTTCGACCGTGCCGCCCCCATCGGACCTCTCCTGCCCGTCGAGTCCCTGCCGGGTCTTCTCGACCAGGGCATCTCACTGACTGTCAATGGTGAGGTCCGTCAGAAGGGAGAGTTCAGCCAGATGATCTGGTCGGTGGCTGAGACCATCGCGGAGCTCTCCAAGGCATGGGAGATCCAGCCGGGCGACCTGATTTACACGGGGACTCCGGCGGGCGTGGGGCCTGTGAGCAGGGGCGATCTGCTGGTGGCTAGCGTACCGGGACTGCCCGACCTTCGGCTGCAGGTCTCCTGAGACGGGACGATCTGGTGACCCAGCCTCGGCTCTTTAGTTATTGGCGTTCATCGGCCGCGTATCGGGTGCGGCTGGGGCTGGCCTTCAAGGGACTGACAGCAGACATCGTGCCGGTAGACCTGCCGGCGGGCGCCCATCGGGAGGCGGGCTTTCAGGCCATCAACCCAGATGGCCTTGTGCCGTTGCTGCAGATCGATGGCCAGTCTCTCACGCAGTCACTGGCGATTCTTGAATACCTCGAAGAGACACGGCCCGAGCCCGCTCTTCTGCCCGCCGATCCAGTGGGACGGGCCCGTGTGCGGGCCATGGCCCAGTGGATTGCCTGCGAGATTCATCCACTGAACAATCTGCGGACGCTGCAGTACCTGAGTCGCAACCTGCAGCTCGATGCGGACCAGCGATCAGCCTGGTATGCCCACTGGGTGCGCGAGGGCCTGCTGAAATTTGAGCAGCACCTGCAAGAGTCCCAGACGGGGGACTACTGCCATGGGGACACGCCGGGTCTGGCCGACTGCCTTCTCATGCCGCAGCTCTTTAATGCTCGAATTATGAAGGTCGACCTGACGGGCCTGACCACCATGGCCCGACTTGAGTCTCGGCTGCTTCGGCTCGACTGGGTTCGGTCAGCCTATCCCTACAGCCAGGTCGATGCGCCTGGCGAAGCCGGCGACCTGGGGCTTCCGGCCGTCTAGGGTCGACCGGTGGCGACCGGACGGGCCGGGTCTGCACACCACTCACTCCAAGAACCCGCATAGAGGGCGCTGCCCACCAGGCCTGCGGTCTCCATCGCCAGCAGGTTGTGGCAGGCATTGATGCCAGACCCACAGCTGTGCACAACCGACATGGGGTCACGGTCGCCGAGCAGTTGTAGGAACTCTTCACGCAGGACACTGGGCGGCTTGAAGCACCCACCGGCCTCCAGGTTCAGGGCATTGGGTCGGTTCAGCGCGCCTGGAATGTGTCCGGCGACCGGATCAAAGGGCTCGGTTTCGCCTGCATACCGCTCAATGGGTCGGGCATCGAGCAGGCAGCCAATTTCCGGATTGGCACCGGTCTTCACCCACTGGGCCACCATGGGCAGATCCCAGCGGGGACAGAGGGTCGGTCGTAGGCTGAGATGGCCCTTGCGGGCGGGCTTGAAGTCGTTGGTCTGGAGCCCACCACCGGCCCGAAGCCAGGCAGATATCCCCCCGTCTAAGACTGCAACCCGCAGGTGACCAACCCATCTGGTCAGCCACCAGAGTCGGGCGGCGAAATTGCCACCACTGCTGTCGTAGCCCACAACCAGGGTGTTCTCGTTAACGCCCAGGGCCTCGAGGCGTTTGGCAAAAGCCTGCTGGTCGGGCAGTGGGTGCCGTCCCCCATTGAGGGGGGAGGCCTCACCGCTGAGGTCCTCATCAACCGACAAGAAGGCCGCATTTGGGAGGTGCCCCTCTGCGTAGGCCCGAAAGCCATAGGTGGGGTCGGTGAGGTCATGCCGGACGTCAATAACGACGACATCACCCGGTTCCGCAATGAGTTGGTCTGGACGAATCAGTGGGTTCATCGTTGGGCCGGCCTAGTCGAGATGTTGAAAGGCGGTGTCGCCGAGTTGCCGGCGGAGGTATTCGTGGAAGTGCAGCATGCCGTCTTCAAGAGGAGAGTGGTAGGGGCCTGTCTCGCTGCGCCCGGCCTTGGCCAGAGCGGCCCGGCCTCGGTCCATCCGAATGGCGATTTCATCGTCCTCAACGACCGTCTCGTTGTAGGCGGCCTGCTGGGCCTGCATGTAGGACGGCTCGAAGTGGACGATTTCCTCGGGATAGTAAAACTCGACGACGTTGACCGTCTGTTGCGGGGAGACCGGATGGAGGTGACTGACGACCAGGACCTTTGGATACCACTCCACCATGATGTTGGGGTAGATGGTCATCCAGATGGCGCCGTACTCGGGCAGCTGACCATCGTGGAGCCTGAGCACCTCTTGCTGCCAGCGCTGGTAGATGGGTGTCGCGGCTTGGATAAGCGGGGTGATGCCAACCGCCTGGATGTTGTAGTGGCTGCCAAAGTGCCAGCGAAGGTCCTTGCAGTCAACGAAGTTTCCAAGCCCCGGATGGAAGGGCACAACATGGTAGTCGTCCATGTAGACCTCGATGAAACTCTTCCAGTTGTATGGGCAGTGGTGGATCTGGGTCTTGGCGTGGACGTACCCTTCAAAATTGAGCCGCTCAAAAAACGGCACCTCCGAGAGTTCATTGATAAGGGCTGCTGGCCCCTCGAAGAGCAGGCCGTTCCACTCGGTGAGGGGTTGACGCTGAAGGTGGCGACAGGGGTCTTGGTCGAAGAAGGGAGCCCCAATGAGCTGGCCGGTGAGGTCGTAGGTCCATCGGTGAAGCGGGCAGACGATGTTCTCCACCTGGCCCTGGCCTTCGAGCATGATGGCCTGTCGGTGACGGCAGATGTTGGAGAGGACCTCGATGCCATTGGGGCCATGGACTAGCACACGACCATGGTCCTCGTGGGCCAGGGTGCTGTACTGACCCGCCTGGGGCACCATAAGCCGGTGTCCGACATAGCCGGGTCCTGCCTGGAAGCAGTGTCTGCGCTCTTGGGCAAGAAGCGCCTCGCTGAAATATGCTTGCACCGGCAGTTGAGCCTGGCTCGGTGCAAGCCGAGAAAAGGTTCCGACGTCTGACATCGAAATCCTCCCGGGAAGCCAAGGAAAGCCGCACAGTATACCCGGGGTTGCAGGCCGTGTTTGATGCCGCTCAATTACACTATGAGTTTCCGCTTCAACCGCCGTCTTTGACGGCTAGCACAGACCTTCATGAAGACCAGCCCAGACCCTCACCCCCCCTCGGCTCAGACGGTTGAGACCTTGAACTTCGAAGAAGCCATGGCCGCCCTGGAGGCAGAGACGGCCCGACTGGCCGCCGGGGAGCAGGGGCTGGCTGAGTCTCTGGCCAGCTATGAACGAGGGGTTGCGCTGCTTCGACATGCCCAGGGCCTGCTTCGTCAGGTGGAGGAGTCCCTGGCCGTTATCGATGCGCAAGGCCAGGCCTCGACCATCCCCAGGGCAGACCTGGAGGACAGTCGGTCGTGAGGTCCTCGGCTCCTCAGGCCGATCAGGGTGCGCATGGCCCAGACCTTGGCGACTGGAAGACCAGCCTAGAGCAACGTCTGGCCGTCCACCTGTCGAAGCCCACCGCCCAGGCGGCCGCACCCGCGGCCAGCCAGTCTCTCTCCCGACTCCAGCAGGCCATGCGGCATGGCGTTCTCAATGGGGGCAAGCGGGCCCGAGGCCTGCTGGTATTGGCAGCCGCTACAGCCAGCGGCGCCGACCCCAAGGACCAGGGGGTCTTGGACGTGGCCTGTGCCCTCGAGCTGGTCCATGCTTTCTCACTGGTTCACGACGACCTGCCCTGCATGGATGACGATGACCTTCGACGTGGCCAGCCGACTGTCCATGTGGCCTTCGATGAGCCGACCGCGCTGCTGGTGGGCGATGCCCTGCAGACGCTGGCCTTTGAGTGCTTGGCTGAGAGGGCGGGGTCTGCCGAACTCACCATCGAGTTGGTCGGCCGTCTAGCCCGAGCAACCGGCGGCCTCGGTATGGCGGGCGGCCAGGCAATTGATATCGCGGCCGTCGGCCAGACGCTCGATCAGCAAGAGCTTGAGACGATGCATCGACTCAAGACGGGAGCACTCATCTCGGCAGCCGTCGAAATGGGGGGCTGTCTGGGCCCTCGGCGTCAGAGCGATTCTCACTGGATGGACAGCCTGGGTGTCTTTGCTCAGGCACTTGGCTTGGCCTTTCAGGTGGTGGACGACCTGCTGGACGCCAGCGCGGACACCCAGACCCTGGGCAAGACGGCTGGCAAAGACCAGGCCCAGGGCAAGCCAACCTTTGTCAGCCTCATGGGCCTGGATCAGGCCCGCACGTACGCCCGGTCTCTGCATGACCGGGCCCTTTCTGCGCTCGATCATGCCGGTCCCGAGGCGATGGCCCTGCGGCAAATGGCCCAGGCATTGACGCAGCGCGCATACTAGTTCATCTTCGCCCTATGGCCCTGCTGCAAGACATTCAATCCCCCGCCGACCTCCGTCCGCTCAGCCGCCGACAACTCAAGGAGTTGGCCTCCGAGTTGCGGGAATTTCTGCTCCACTCCGTGGCCAGTACGGGCGGTCATCTCTCATCAAATCTTGGAACCGTCGAACTGACGTTGGCCATCCACCACGTCTTTCAGACCCCCTTCGATCGGCTGGTCTGGGACGTTGGCCACCAGAGTTACCCCCACAAGATTCTTACCGGGCGTCGAGACCAGATGCATAGCCTGCGTCAACTCAACGGTCTCTCAGGCTTTCCCAAGCGCGCAGAGAGTGAGTACGACCATTTCGGCACGGCCCACTCTTCCACCTCGATTTCTGCGGCCTTGGGCATGGCCTTGGCCACCCGCCAGAAAGGTGAACACCTTGGGCCTCACCGACGACGGCATGTGGCAGTGATCGGCGACGGGGCTATTAGTGCGGGCATGGCCTACGAGGCCCTGAACAATGCGGGCATTCACAAAGACATCGACCTGTTGGTCATCCTCAATGACAACGAGATGAGCATCTCTCCGCCGGTTGGGGCCATGAGCAACTACCTAGCCCGCCTGATGACGGGTCGGTTTTATTCGACCGCCCGCGAGATCGGTAAGCAGGTCCTTGGCGTGGTACCGCCGGTCCTTGAGATTGCCCGTCGGCTCGAGGGTGGGGCCAAGGGTCTCGTCGGGCCTGGCACGCTCTTTGAGGAATTCGGTTTTCATTACTTTGGACCTGTCGATGGCCACGACCTTGATGCGCTGGTGCCCGCCTTGGCCAATCTGCGCGAACTCAAGGGCCCCCAGTTCTTGCATGTGGTCACCAAAAAAGGGCAGGGCTACGACAAGGCCGAAGAGGATCCCATCGCCTACCATGGGCCTGGCAAATTCGACCCAGCCGTTGGCCTGGTGGCCTCCGCCAAGCCGGCCAAGCCGACCTACTCGCAGATTTTTGGGGCCTGGCTCTGTGATGCTGCGGCGGCAGATGCTCGGGTCGTTGCGATCACGCCGGCCATGCGGGAGGGGTCAGGCATGGTGGAGTTCTCCGAGCGCTTCCCCGACCGATACCACGATGTCGCCATTGCTGAGCAGCATGCGGTAACCGTTGCTGCGGGCATGGCCTGCGAGGGGCTGCGGCCCGTAGTCGCCATCTATTCCACCTTCCTGCAGCGCGGCTATGACCAACTGATTCACGACGTGGCCCTTCAGAACCTCCCCGTTTTGTTCGCCATCGACCGGGCCGGCCTGGTGGGGGCCGATGGCGCGACCCATGCAGGAGCCTACGACCTCTCTTACCTGCGGTGCATTCCCAACCTGGTCATCATGGCCCCCAAAGACGAACCAGAGTGCAGGGCTATGCTCAGCACAGGCCTGGCTGTCGAGGGCCCCTCTGCGGTTCGGTATCCCAGGGGAGCAGGCATGGGGGTTGCAGCAGGAAACGCCCTGACCCCGTTGCCGGTTGGTCGGGCTGAGGTCATGCGGCAAGGCGGAACCGGCCCACACCAAGTCCGGGTCTGCATTCTGGCCTTTGGAAGCATGGTGGCGCCGGCCTTGGTAGCCGCAGAGGCGCTCTCAGCCACTGTCGTCAACATGCGCTTCATTAAGCCTCTCGATCTTGAGACCCTGGCCTGGGCCGCAAATCACCACGACCTCCTGGTGACGGTCGAGGAAAACGTCATTGCAGGCGGCGCAGGCTCTGGCTGTGCAGAGGCTCTGGTCGCCATGGAGGACCGTATTCCCATGATTCCAATTCTTCACCTGGGGCTGCCCGATCGGTTTATCGACCAGGGGGACCATGCCAAGCTTTTGGCCCTCGAGGGACTGGATGCTGGTGGGCTCGAGGCCTCTATTCGGCGTCATGCCGCTGAGGTCGTCAGCAAGACGCCCTCTGCCAGAGACGCCGCAGCCGAAACAAAATTTTCCGCTCGATCCTTACCACTGGCCTCATGAACATGCTCAAAGAATCCTCGGGTCTGCTGCAGACCCGGTCTGCCACCATGCCCGACGTTCAGGGAACAGTAGACGCCCGAAACCTGCCCATTGACCGTGTGGGTGTGCGTGGACTCCGTTACCCGGTCTTGTTTGGACTCGACCATGCGGCGAGCCAGCCCTCTGTCGCTGAATTCTCGCTGTCGGTCGCGCTTGCTGCCGACCGCAAAGGCACCCACATGAGTCGCTTCGTGGCCCTCCTAGAGACCATGAACAAAGAGGGGACCCCACTCACGCCGGATGCTATGGCGCGTCTGGCGCAGCAGATGATTGTCCTGCTCGAGGCCCAGGAGGGCTCCATTGAGTTGAAGGCTCCCTTCTTCATTGAGAAGGCAGCCCCTGTCAGTGGTGTGAAGAGCCTGATGGACTACCGAGTGGGTTTCCAGGCCCACGTCTGCCAGGAGGTTACGGAGGTCAGCCTGCAGGTCTGGGTCCCCGTCAAGAGCCTCTGCCCCTGCTCAAAAGAGATCTCCGACTACGGCGCCCACAATCAGCGAAGCGAAGTGTTGGTCAGTGTGGTCATGCAAGACCCGGCCAAGGGAGTATGCCCTTCGGTGGTCGAGCTGATTCAGGCTGTGGAGTCTCAGGCCTCCTGCGAACTCTGGGGCTTGCTCAAGCGGCCTGACGAGAAGTACGTGACAGAGCGTGCCTACGAGAACGCGAAGTTTGTGGAGGACTTGGTCAGGGATGTGGCCCTGACGGTTGGAGGACTTCCGGGTGTTGCCCGCTACACCGTCGAAGCCGAAAACTTCGAGTCCATCCACAACCACTCGGCCTGGGCCCGTATTCATGGGCCCATGGCGGCTGGCGAAGTCTAGTCCCGGAAATTACCGAAATTCAGCGGCAGGTCTGAGACCTCCTTTTTGAGCAGGGCGATGGCGGCCTGCAGGTCGTCTCGTTTGGCCCCAGTGATGCGCACGGCATCTCCCTGAATGGCGGCCTGGACCTTCATCTTGCTGTCTTTGATGATGCGGACTATGCGCTTGGCGTCGTCACCCGCAATTCCGTGGCGGACGGTGATGACCTGCTTGATCTTGTCACCGCCCAGCTTCTGGACTTCGCCTAGTTTGAGAAACCGGACGTCCACGCCCCGCTTTGCGCATTTGCCCACCAGGACATCCCTGACCTGGCCCAGCTGAAATTCGCTGTCTGCGATGCAGGTCAATTCCCGGTCCTTCTGCTCCACGCCAGCGCTTGTCCCCTTGAAGTCAAACCGAGTCCCAATTTCCTTGCTGGTCTGTTCAACCGCATTGCGCAGCTCGGTCGCATCGGCTTCGAGGGTGGCATCGAATGAGGGCATGGCAACTCCAGTCGTAGGGGGTTAGCGGCCCTTGCTTGCGGCAATCCGCATGCGCAGGGCATTGAGTTTGATGAAGCCACCGGCATCCGCCTGGTTGTAGGCGCCGCCGTCGTCATCGAAGGTGGAGATCTTGGCATCGAAAAGCGACTGGGCTGAGGAACGGCCGAGGACCGTGACGTTGCCCTTGAAAAGCCGCAGCCGAACGGTGCCATTGACCACCTGCTGGGTATGGTCGATGAGGACCTGCAGCGCCTTGCGCTCTGGCGACCACCAGTAGCCGTTGTAGACCAGACTGGCATACCGAGGCATGAGATCGTCTTTGAGGTGGGCCACCTCACGGTCCAGGGTGATGGATTCGATGGCTCTGTGGGCCCTGAGCAAGATGGTTCCGCCGGGTGTCTCGTAACAGCCCCGGGACTTCATGCCCACGTAGCGGTTTTCGACCAGATCAAGTCGGCCAATGCCGTGACGGCCGCCAAGTGCATTGAGCTGGGCGAGCAGGTCATGGGCCTTCATCTTCTTGCCATTGATGGCCACGAGATCACCCTTTGCAAAGCTCAACTCAATGTCCTCAGGCTTGTTGGGAGTCTTCTCGAGTGGCTGGGTGAGACGCCACATGCCCTTCTCCGGAGGAGGCTGGCTGGGGTCTTCCAAGACGCCGCCCTCGTAGGAGATGTGCAGCAGGTTGGCGTCCATCGAGAAGGGGGCCTGGCCTTTTCGTTTTTTGTAGTCCACTGGAATACGGTGCTGGTCGGCATAGGCGAGCAGCTTGTCCCGTGAGAGAAGATCCCATTCGCGCCAGGGCGCGATGATTTTGACGCCGGGCATGAGGGCGTATGCGCCAAGCTCAAAACGGACCTGGTCATTGCCCTTGCCAGTTGCCCCGTGGGAGATGGCATCGGCCTTTTCTAGCTTGGCGATTTCGACCAGTCGCTTGGCGATCAGCGGGCGGGCAATAGAGGTCCCAAGAAGGTACTCACCCTCGTAGACCGTGTTAGCCCTGAACATGGGGAAGACATAGTCGCGGACAAATTCCTCGCGGAGGTCTTCGATGTAGATCTTCTTGACGCCAAATTTTTTGGCTTTCTCTCGGGCGGGTTCGACTTCCTCGCCCTGGCCGATGTCAGCTGTAAAGGTCACCACCTCGCAGTGGTATTCGTCTTGGAGCCACTTGAGGATGACCGAGGTGTCGAGACCGCCGGAGTAGGCTAGGACTACTTTTTTAATCTTTGTTTTGGACATAAGGATTCAGATGGGTGGTGAAGGGGGGCACTAGAAGAAGAGGGGCTCAGTCGTCGATCTGTCCGAGTAGAAGGTATTCCATGAGGGCCTTCTGAGCGTGAAGCCGGTTCTCGGCCTCGTCCCAGACGACAGACTGGGGACCATCAATGACCTCGGCGGTGACTTCCTCGCCCCGGTGGGCGGGCAGGCAATGCATGAAGAGGGCGTCCGGCTTGGCCTGCGACATCATTTCGGCATCGACGCACCAATTCTCAAAGGCCTGGCGGCGAGCCTCGTTTTCGGCCTCGAATCCCATGCTCGTCCAGACGTCGGTGGTGACCAGGTCTGCGCCTTTGCAGGCCTCTAGGGGGTCGGCGAAGGCCTGGAAGTGGCTGGTGGCATGAAGCCCAGCCCGCTCCGGCTCGACCTCGTAGCCCGGTGGGGTGGAGACACGAACTTGAAAATCCAGAATCTCTGCGGCCTGTAGCCAGGTGTTGCAGACATTGTTGGAGTCGCCGATCCAGGTGACCGTGGCCCCTTGAATGGATCCACGGTGCTCGATAAAGGTGAGGATGTCGGCCAGGATCTGGCAGGGGTGGTACTCGTTGGTCAGGCCATTGATGACGGGAACCCGCGAGTGGGCCGCAAACCGCTCGATGATGGACTGTTCGTAGGTTCGAATCATGACTAGGTCGGACATTCTGGACATGACCTCTGCGGCGTCTTCCACGGGCTCACCGCGACCCAGCTGGGTGTCGCGGGTATTGAGGTAGATGGCAGCCCCACCAAGCTGGTGCATGCCGGCCTCGAAGGAGAGGCGGGTGCGGGTGGAGGCCTTTTCGAAGACCATGATGAGGGTTCGGTCTTGGAGGGGCATGTGCCGGATGTATTTCTTGAACCGGTCTTTAATGATCAGACTGCGACGAAACAGATAGTCCAGGGTCTGCCGGTCGAGGTCTTTGAACTCGAGGAAGTGTTGAATTCCGGTGGGGCGGCCCGCCATCTCAGTGGGCCCCTTGGAGGTGGGCCTTGATGAGGGCTCCAACCTGCCGGCCGATCTCGTCTGCCTGATCGGCCGAGAGGGTGAGCGGCGGAAGAATTCGGACGACTCTCTCGGCGGTGACGTTGATGAGAAGCCCCGCAGCGAGTGCCTTCGCAACCAGGGCAGCGCAGGGTGCCTCGAGCTCAACGCCGATCATAAGGCCCTTGCCGCGAACCTCACAAACCCCGGGTAGGCCGGCCAGCTGGGACGACAGCATGGACATGATCTGCTCGCCACGATCGTGGGCATTTTTCAAGAGCCCCTCGTCCTCGAGGACCTGGAGTGTGGTCAGGCCCGCCTGCATGGCCAGCGGGTTCCCACCAAAGGTGGTGCCGTGATTGCCAGGCTCGAAGAGACTCGCAGCCTTGCCATGGGCGACAACGGCCCCGATGGGTACGCCAGAGCCTAGTCCCTTGGCCAGGGGCATCACATCAGGCTTAATGCCGGCCCATTGGTGGGCAAACCATTTGCCCGTGCGGCCAATTCCACACTGGACCTCGTCTAGCATCAGCAGTACGTCGTGGGCGTCACAGAGGCGACGCAGGTCTCGAATGAAGTCGAGGTGGGCCGGTTGAATTCCCCCCTCGCCTTGGATGCTCTCAAGGAAAATGGCCGTGATGCTGCTGTCGGATGCGAGGGCCTGGGCCACAGGCTCGATCTCGTTGATGCGCAGCCGAACGAAGCCTTCGACCAGAGGGGAAAAGCCCTTGTGGACCTTTGCGTTGGCGGTGGCCGAGAGAGTTGCAATGGAGCGGCCATGGAAGGCCCCCTCGAAGACGATGACTTTGGAGTTGCTGAGGCCTTTGTTGTAGCCGTGCTTTCGGGCGAGCTTGAGGGCCGCCTCGTTGGCCTCAAGGCCCGAGTTACAGAAGAACACGTTGGTCATGCCCGAGAGGTCGACGAGTCGCTGAGCCAGGGCGGTCTGGAGGGGAACCTCGTAGAGGTTGGAGGTGTGAATAAGCGTGGCGGCTTGCCTGCTGAGAGCCTCGACGAGCTTTGGATGGGCATGGCCGAGCGTGTTGACGGCGATGCCGGAGAGGCCATCGAGGTATCGACGGCCTTCTTGGTCCCAGAGATAGGCCCCCTCACCACGGACAAAGGCCACGGGCAGGCGGGCGTAGGTCTGCATGAGTGGAGACTGTGGAGTCGTCATGATGAGGGCGGGTTAGTGGTAAAGGCCAAGACCGTTAGAATAACGCTTTCTGCATTGCAATTCGCGGCGAGGATCCCCGTCCCGCCTAACGTCTCGGTGTTCCCAGTGACTCAAACCCAGCATTTTCTGATCCAGGGCAGGACCCACGCTGGCAAGACGTTTCGCCCCAGCGACTGGGCGGAACGACTCGCCGGAGTCTTGGCCCCTTTTCGGCCTGGCTATAGTCGGGATGGCACGACCAATCCCTACGCCCAGCCAACCGGCTTCTCACCCTACGCGCAGCCGGTGGTGGTCGAGGGCGTGAAGGCGGTGGTGGTCGACAGCCGACTTGCCGAACTTGAGCCCAAGGCCTGGGAGTTCGCGGTCTCGTTCGCGCGAGACAACGACCTGCCCATGACCCCGGCCAGTCTCGTCTCTCTGGGCCTGGCTAGTGACCCAGGGCCTGCATCACCCGCTGCGTAATCTCGTCGACACTGCCCACTCCCCGGATGCTCGCCATTTTGGGAGCGAGAGGATCGCCACTGGCGGCCCAACGGGTGTAGAAGTCGACCAGCGGACTGGTCTGCGCATGGTAGACCTCTAGCCGCTTGCGAACCGTCTCCTCGCGGTCGTCGTCGCGCTGGATCAGGGGCTCACCCGTCTCGTCGTCGAGGCCAGCAGTTTTCGGTGGATTGTAGGTGAGGTGGTAGGTGCGGCCACTGGCAACGTGGACTCGCCGACCACTCATGCGGTCGATGATGTCTGCATCCGGAACCTGAAGCTCCAAGACGACGTCGAGCCGCACCGCCGCATCCTTCATCGCCTGGGCCTGAGGGATGGTTCGTGGGAAGCCGTCAAAGAGGTAGCCGTCGTGACAGTCGGGCTGCGTCAGCCGGTCTTTGACGAGATTGATGATGATCTTGTCGCTGACCAGGCCGCCGGAGTCCATGACCTTTTTGGCCGCAAGGCCCAGTGGCGTTCCTGCCTTGACAGCCGCGCGCAGCATGTCGCCTGTCGAGATCTGAGGAATGTGAAAGGCTGACTTAATGAAATTGGCCTGCGTGCCTTTACCCGCTCCCGGCGGACCAAGAAGGATCAAGCGCATGGTCGTCTCCAGACTGTTGTTGTTGTGTTTCTGTCCATTATAGGCTGCTGGCGCGTCGGCCAAATGCTCTTCTTACGACTTCGAGGTCTTCTGCGGTATCGACCCCCGGCGGCGGGGCTGATGCGAGTTCGACACAGGTGATCCGGTGGCCCTGGTGCAGCCATCTCAGCTGCTCGAGCTGCTCGCGGGTCTCTGCGGGACTGGGGCTCCAATGGGCAAAGGCCTCAAGCGCAGCAGCTCGGTAGGCGTAGAGCCCCAGGTGTCGCCAGCCGAGCGGGACCCCCGGCTCGGGCACTGCGGAGCCGTCACGCTGATAGGGAATTGGTGCGCGCGAAAAGTAGAGGGCCTGCCCAGACAGTCCAATGACAGCTTTAACGACATTGGGGTTTTGAAGAGTGGCCTGGTCTTCAATGGCAGTGACAGCTGTCGAGACACTGGCGAAGGGATCGGCATCCAAGGCCATGGCCACCTGGTCTAGGGGGGCCTCCGGCATCAGGGGTTCGTCTCCCTGAAGGTTGACGAGAACCTGGTGCGGTTCGGCCCGAGTCTGTTGGACGACTTCTGCGAGCCTGTCAGTGCCGGTTGCATGGTCGGCGCTGGTCATGAGGCACTCAAAGCCTGCTGCCTTGACGGCTGACTCGATGGCCCGGTTGTCCGTGGCCACCAGAATCCGAGACGCTCGGGTTCGGGCTGCGGCCTGCGCCACTCTTACCACCATGGGCTGGCCGGCGAGGTCCGCGAGCGCTTTCTCGGGTAGGCGGCTGGAACGGAGTCGGGCGGGAATGCAGATCCAGTACTTACTCACCATGGTCGACCGTCTCCTGGTCGAAGGGCTGGGCCTCTTGCAGGAGCAGATGCGGAATGCCGTCGACAATGGGATAGGCCAGCGCCTCGGCCGAACAAACCAGTCTTGATTCTGGCCGGTCGTGGCGCAACGGGCCCTTGCAGCTGGGACAGGCCAGGATGTCGAGCAATTTGGGATCCATGTCAGGGCCTCTTCGGTCTGTGGTGGGCGGGCAGCCAGTCTTCGGCCTTGGTCTTCAAGCTCATGGTCTGACGAAGCATCCAGACCCCTCGCGGGAAGCGGCTCAAGAGGGCCGACAGCTGATTGGCGTTGCTCAGGAATTTTACGGCATCCTTTTCAGTCATCAGCAGCTGGTCTGCAGCCGACGCTGGACGCTGCAGGGCCTGTTCGAGGCCTCGCCAGGGGTTGGGTGTGTGGTCTGGCAGCCTCAGGGTCTCGGTCCAGCTCAGCCCCTGCCTGCGCAGTGTCTGATAAAAGCGCTCGGGCTGGGCAATGGTGGTCAGGACCATCCGGCGATCAGTCTCCATGGGAAGGCTCGCCAGAGGCTTCTGAGGATGGTCTCGGCTGGTTAAGTCGAGTTGGGTCCAGCCCATCGTGAGAGTCGAGGTCTGGAGCAGACGGGGCTTCGGTCGAATGGACCAGGTGAGTGGTGTTGGGTCTGCTGCCTCCTCCCTTAGCAAGACCGCGTCGATTTGCAGGCCCTCCGGTGGTCCTCCTGACCAGGGCATTCGCAGTGGGCCAGCCGGCAGGCAGCGGTGGTTGCCGTGACCCCGATGGTCAAGCACCAGCAGGTGGTGGTCCACTCTTAGGCTGGTCTGGGAGAGACCATCGTCCAGAACCAAGGCCGTGAGCTCTGGGGCCCTGGCCAGCAGTGCCAGGGCTGCCTGATGACGGTCTGCACCCACGGCAACCGGGACCTGTCCTCTCCAGGCGAGCCACCAGGGCTCATCGCCCAATTGGTGGGCGTCGATCTGCCCAAGCTCGCTCGGGCAGGCCACCAGGACCTGGTCTGGGGCCTTGCGGCCATAGCCTCGGGAGATCACGCCCGGTCGGTGACCGAGTTCGCGCAGCGCCTCGACCACCATCAGGCAGGCCGGCGTCTTGCCGGTTCCTCCAACAATGGCGTTTCCTATCGACAGCACCAGCTGGCCCTCCAGTCGTCGAGCCCGCTGCTGGGCCAGAGCCCGCTGGCGGCCGACCAGGGCGGTGAGGGCCCCCAGGGTCAACAAGAGCGGAGTGGCCAGCAGGAGGAGTCCTCGGGCCCAGGCTGGAGGACGGATGCCCTGCCCAGGGAACCAACGGGCCCAGAGCGCCGCTTGGATTGGCGCCAGCGCTGGCTGGGATGTGGATAAGTCTGTGGACATGGCCGTATTGACTGGGTTAAATGCGCATTGGGTGGCCAGAGTGTAAGGCAGTGCGAGGGGGCGCAGGCGGGCCAAGGGCCGGAGATGCGATTTAGCAAGAAATAAAATCTTATTTAAAAACAGATAGTTAAATAAATTGATGGCGCTTGTCCTGGGGGCTGGGAGTCGTTAAACCCGCGCCAGCACTCAGAATGTTGCTTTTATTTCAGTCGGGGCAAGGCCTTGTGGAGAAGTCTTGGTCCTGAACCCCTGATCGCAAGGGATTTCTTTATGCAAGATCCAGGTTTTATAAGCGTTTCCGAACTAAATCGCCTGATAGCGCAGGCTCTTGCAAGGCACTTTCCGGCCGTTTCCCTGCAGGCCGAGGTCTCTCAGTTGACGGTTGCCGCAAGCGGGCACTGGTACCTCACCCTGAAGGATGCGCAGGCCAGCGTGAAGGCCGTGATGTTTCGGCGTGAGGCCGATTTGGTGGGCTTTGTGCCTGCGGCCGGCACCTCAGTAGAGCTTGTCGTAGCCCCTGGCCTCTACGAGCCAAGGGGTGAGTTCCAGGTGCGGATTGTTCAGATGCGCCGGGTGGGGCAGGGGGGGCTTTATGAGGCCTTTCTGCGCCTGAAGCACAAGCTTGAGACCGAGGGCCTCTTTGATCCGGGCCGTAAGCGTGCCTGGCCGACTCGGCTGGCCCATGTGGGCGTAGTCACCTCGCTCTCGGCAGCTGCTCTACGGGACTTTCTCATTACCCTGCGGCACCGTGCCCCTCGATTAAAGGTGACCATTCTGGCCAGCCTGGTCCAGGGGCAGGAGGCGCCGGGTCAACTCGTGCGCGCCTTGGAGAGGGCAGGGGAACTCCCGTTCGATGCGCTGGCGGTCATTCGCGGCGGGGGAAGCCTGGAGGACCTCTGGGCCTTCAACACCGAGGAGGTGGTGCGTGCCGTGAGTCGTTTGAAGGTTCCAGTGGTGAGCGGAGTCGGCCATGAGACCGACGTCACGCTCGTTGATTTTGTGGCGGATCACCGGGCCGCCACCCCAACGGCTGCTGCGGCCTGGCTGGCCCGCGGGGATGAGCAGGCCATGGCCGATCTTCAGGCCGCTCAGCAGACCCTGAAAGGATGGATGCTGACCAGACTTCGTCAGGCCGAGCAGCGGCTGGATCGGGCCCAGGCAAGCCTGCCGGATCCGCGAAAGACCATGCGTCTCAATCGGCTTCGTTTCGAACAGTCGGCCCAGGCCCTTGCCTTGGCCAGACAGCGCTGGCAGACCGGTCTTCGACACCGGATCCAGCGTCTGGCCGACCAGCTGGACCATCTGGGCCCCACTGCGGTCTTGGCCCGAGGCTACGCGATGGTCACGGGGCCTAATGGTCAGGTCCTCACCTCTGTCGTCGGGTTGCAGCCCAAGTCAGAGCTGCAGGTGGTGCTCTCTGACGGCGAGTTCAGTGCCCGGGTGGAAACCCTCTCGGCCCAGCGGCGTATTTAGGGTTCGGTCTGGTCATAATGTGGGCTGCTCAATTCTTCCTCAACGACAGGAGAGTCCCAGATGGAACACGCACTGCCACCCCTGCCTTATGCCCTCGATGCGCTCGCCCCTCACATCTCCAAAGAGACCCTTGAGTTCCATTACGGCAAGCATCACCAGACGTATGTCACCAACCTGAACAACCTCATCAAGGGCACCGAGTTTGAGTCCGCCTCGCTGGAGGACATCGTTCGCCGGTCGTCCGGAGGCGTCTTCAACAATGCCGCCCAGGTCTGGAACCATACTTTTTATTGGCACTGCCTTGCACCCAACGGCGGCGGAAAGCCCACGGGCGCCCTGGCCGCAGCCATCGACCAGAAGTGGGGCAGCTTTGAGGCATTCAAGGAGGCCTTCACGAAGAGTGCCATTGGCAATTTCGGAAGCGGCTGGACTTGGCTTGTGAAGAAGGCCGACGGAAGCCTGGACATTGTGAACACCAGCAACGCCGCCACACCCCTGACTGGTACGGACAAGGCTCTGATGACCTGCGATGTCTGGGAGCATGCCTACTATGTGGATTACCGCAACCGTCGTCCCGACTACATGGCCGCCTTCTGGTCCCTCGTGAACTGGAGCTTTGTCGCCAAGAACTTTGGCTAGTTGCGGGCCCTCACCGAGCCTCCAGGGCTGCCTCTGCAGCCCTTTTTTATGGGCCGCTCTGCGTGGTCGGCAGAGGGGGGAGTCCTCTCACCTCGTCTCCAGACTTAATTGCCCTGGCCCAGAACCAGCCCTGCTGCATCTCCAGGGCATAGACCACAGGGCTGGTCGAGCAGTGAATGGTCTCGGTCTGAGGCTCCATCTGCTCAATGTTGACGATTCGGCCGGCGGTGTCGATGAAGGCAACCGAGAGCGCTAGAGGCGTGTTCTTCATCCACATGCACTGTCGACTGGGCGAGTCGAATACAAATAGCATGCCATGGTTGTCTGCGAGGCTCTGGCGGTACATGAGCCCACGGGCTCGGCTAGAGGGCCGATCGGCGACCTCTGCTTTTACGAGGAACGATTTGATCTGAAGGGCCCGAAGTGCCCGAAGTGCCTCTGGCTGGCTGCCAGAGGCCGCACTGGCGGGCTCAGATTGGGCGCCAGCGTGGTGGGTCGACAGGAGGACGACTAGCAGCGTTGAGGTGAGTGTCCGCATAAAAGAAATCAGCCTCCGAGGCAGAACCTGGGAGGCTGATTTTAGACTCTTCGACCTCGTGGGAGGTCGAATGGTCAGGCCGGGCTTACTTCTTTGCTTCGGCTTTCTTGTCTTCGGCTTTCTTGTCAGCTTTTTTATCAGCTTTCTTGTCAGCTTTCTTTTCAGCTTTCTTCTCTGCAGCGGGGGCGGCAGGAGCAGCGGCAGGAGCAGCGGTCTGAGCGATGGAAGCGGTAGCAAACAGGCCAGCGGCCAGGGCAGCGATCAACGTTTTCATAAAGTCCTCGATGGTTAGTGTTACGGTCTCTAGAGTACCGCGCCGCTGATGTTACTACAAAAAGCGCCCCAAAGTGAAGGGGCGCCTGACTTAAGTCCTCAAAATTGTATTTACAAGAAAATTCTTGGCCACAGACTCAGGTTTAGAATGGGGCACCAAAATTTCCCCTTCCGAAGGAGACCTGCCTTGTCTAGCAAGATTGTGGTTCCCGCGCACGGCCAAAAAATTACGGTCAATCCCGACTTCTCGCTGAACGTCCCCGACCAGCCCATCGTTCCCTACATTGAGGGAGACGGCACGGGTGTTGACATCTCGCCGGTGATGATCAAGGTGGTCGATGCTGCCGTCGCCAAGGCCTACGGCAGCCGACGCAAGATCGCCTGGATGGAGATCTACTGCGGCGAGAAGTCCACAAAGGTCTACGGCCCGGATGTCTGGCTACCAGACGAGACACTGACCGCCTTGCAGGACTACGTGGTCTCGATCAAGGGCCCGCTCACCACGCCGGTTGGTGGTGGCATACGCTCCCTAAATGTGGCCCTGCGGCAACAGCTTGACCTCTACGTCTGCCTGCGTCCCGTCCGTTATTTTGCTGGTGTTCCGAGCCCAGTGAAGGAGCCCGAGAAGACCGACATGGTGATCTTCCGCGAAAACTCCGAAGACATCTACGCCGGCATTGAATACCAAGCCGAATCGCCCGAGGCCAAGCGGCTCATTGAGATTCTCATTAAGGATTTTGCGGTGAAGAAGATCCGGTTTCCCGAGACCAGCGGCATCGGCATCAAGCCGGTCTCGCGTCAGGGCACCGAGCGGCTGGTCCGCAAGGCAATTCAGTACGCGATCGACAACGACAAGCCCTCGGTCACGATCGTCCACAAGGGCAACATCATGAAGTACACCGAGGGCGGCTTTCGGGATTGGGCCTACGGCCTTGCCCAGACGGAGTTCGGGGCCAAGCCCATTGATGGGGGTCCTTGGTGTGCCTTCAAGAACCCAAAGACGGGTCGAGAGATTGTGGTCAAGGACTCCATCGCAGATGCCTTCCTCCAACAGATTCTGTTGAGGCCAGCAGAGTACAGCGTCATTGCGACCCTCAACCTCAATGGCGATTATGTCTCGGATGCTTTGGCTGCTCAGGTGGGGGGGATTGGCATTGCCCCGGGCGCCAACCTCTCCGACTCCGTGGCCATGTTCGAGGCCACCCATGGCACTGCACCAAAGTATGCCGGCAAAGACTACGTCAACCCGGGGTCGCTCATCCTCTCGGCGGAAATGATGCTTCGGCACATGGGCTGGGTTGAGGCGGCAGACCTTATTCTGACCGCCATGGAGAAGGCCATCGCTACCAAGCGAGTCACCTACGACTTTGCCCGTCTGATGAACGGTGCAACCCAGGTCTCATGCTCTGGATTTGGGGATGTGATGATTGAACAGATGTAGGGCCTACTGGCGGGCCCATCAACAAAAAAGCCCGGTCGTGGACCGGGCTTTTTTGTTGGGTCTCTCCCCAGAGGGGAGGCGACCCGAATCGTGCCAGGTTAACCCTGGGGGACGATGTTGGAGGCCTGCTTACCCTTGGGGCCCTGAATGATGTCGAACTGAACTTTCTGGCCTTCTTTGAGTGAGCGAAAACCGTTGGTCTGGATCGCCGAGAAGTGGGCGAATACATCTTCGCCGCCCTCGTCGGGGGTGATGAAACCAAAACCTTTGGCGTCGTTAAACCACTTGACTGTACCTGTAGACATTCCTGCTTTCCTACCTTTTTTAAAAGAAACAATAAAAACCGCACGTCAAGTGGAACCCCAACATGGCATGCGCGATGCACTACCACCCTCGAATATATGGAATGTCAAGGGGTTTGTCCAACGAATTTGCGCCTAAAATTTCTGCATGGCGCCATTTCACCCCGTTTTTTCAGGCCAATCTCCCTTTGAGGAGGGTTCGACCACAACCCTGATTCGGCCAGAAAAGCTTGCCCCACCGCCCCAGTACACGGTCTGGTTGCTCAACGACGATTTCACCCCGATGGAATTTGTGGTCATAGTTCTGCAAAAATTCTTCTCAATGAATCGTGAAAAAGCAACAGACGTCATGCTTCGGGTCCACCGAGAGGGACGTGGGGTTTGTGGGGTCTTCACCAAAGACGTCGCAGAGACTAAGGTGGAGCAGGTCAACGGCTTTTCAAAGATGCACCAACATCCCTTGCAGTGCGTAATGGAGGAAGCATGATTTCACAGGAGCTGGAAGTTAGTCTGCACATGGCCTTCGTGGAGGCTCGGCAGCAGCGTCACGAGTTCATAACGGTGGAGCATCTCCTGCTGGCCCTCCTCGACAATCCCAGCGCAGCTGAGATCCTTCGGGCCTGTGCGGTCGATCTCGACCAGCTCCGAAAGAGCCTGACCCATCACATCACCGAGGCCACACCCATTGTGGCCGGCAACGACGATGTGGACACGCAGCCCACCCTGGGCTTTCAGCGGGTCATCCAGAGGGCCATCATGCACGTCCAGTCCACCTCCAACGGAAAGAAAGAGGTGACGGGCGCCAATGTCCTGGTCGCCATTTTCGGCGAGAAGGACTCTCATGCGGTCTACTTCCTGCATCAGCAGGGCCTCACCCGCCTCGATGTTGTCAATTTCATCGCCCACGGCATTACCAAGGCCGGCCAGGTTCCGCCAAATGGCACAGAGGAGCCGGCTGCGCAGGAGGCCGAGGGCCAGCAGGCATCGTCCAACAACGCGCCTCAGCCCACCGCTCTGGACCAGTACACCATCAACCTCAACAAACTCGCTGCTGAGGGGAAAATCGATCCCCTGATCGGACGTGAGCAGGAGGTTGAGCGGGTGGTCCAGGTGCTCTGTCGTCGCCGAAAGAACAATCCGCTGCTCGTGGGCGAGGCAGGCGTCGGAAAGACTGCGATTGCCGAGGGTCTGGCCTGGCGAATCACCGAAGGACAGGTCCCTGAGATTCTCGATGCCGCGGTGGTCTACGCCCTGGACATGGGCGCCCTCTTGGCGGGCACCAAATACCGGGGTGATTTTGAGCAGCGGCTCAAGGCCGTTCTCAAGCAGCTCAAGGCTCAGCCACATGCGGTCTTGTTCATCGACGAAATTCATACCCTGATCGGTGCTGGGTCAGCCTCGGGTGGCACCCTCGACGCCAGCAACCTGCTCAAGCCCGCCCTCTCCTCTGGGCACCTCCGGTGCATTGGTGCGACCACCTACACCGAGTACCGTGGCATCTTTGAGAAAGACCATGCCCTCTCCCGCCGGTTTCAGAAGATCGACGTCAACGAGCCAACGGTGGACCAGACCATCCAGATCCTCAAGGGCCTGAAGTCCCGTTTCGAGGAGCACCACGGTGTGAAGTACCAGGTCTCCGCTCTGCTGGCCGCTGCAGAGCTCTCGGCCAAGTACATCAACGACCGCCATCTTCCAGACAAGGCCATTGATGTGATTGACGAGGCCGGCGCCGCCCAGCGGATCCTGCCCAAGAGCAAGCAGAAGCGAACCATCGGCAAGTCTGAAATCGAAGACATCGTTGCCAAAATTGCGCGCATACCCCCTCAGACCGTCAATACAGACGACCGGCAGGTCTTGGCCAAGCTTGACCGCAACCTCAAAAACGTCGTGTTTGGGCAGGATGCTGCCATCGACGCCCTGGCAGCCGCCATCAAGATGTCGCGCTCCGGCCTTGGGCGACCAGAAAAACCAATTGGGTCTTTTCTCTTCAGCGGGCCGACGGGTGTGGGCAAGACCGAGGTGGCCAAGCAACTCGCCTACCTGCTGGGCATCGAGCTCATCCGTTTTGACATGTCGGAGTACATGGAGCGGCATGCGGTCTCCCGACTCATCGGTGCGCCTCCGGGCTATGTCGGTTTTGACCAGGGTGGGCTGCTGACCGAGGCGGTCCACAAAAAGCCTCATGCCGTGCTGCTGCTGGATGAGATTGAGAAGGCCCACCCCGAGATCTTCAACATCCTCTTGCAGGTGATGGACCACGGTACCCTCACCGATAACAACGGCCGCAAATCCGACTTCCGCAACGTCATCATCATCATGACGACCAATGCCGGGGCTGACGTCCTGGGCAAGCGGACCATCGGGTTCTCCAATAGCCGCCAGACCGGTGATGAGCTCGAGGAAATCAAACGGGTCTTTACGCCCGAGTTTCGCAACCGCCTAGATGCAGTGGTCTCTTTCAGGGCTCTCGACGAGGAAATCATTCTCCGGGTCGTCGACAAATTCCTCATCGAGTTGGAATCTCAACTCCACGACAAGCGGGTCGAGGTCTCATTCAGCGACCAACTTCGCAAGTACCTGGCCAAAGAGGGCTTTGATCCCGCCATGGGTGCGAGGCCTATGCAAAGAATCATCCAAGACAAGATCCGTCGGGCGCTCGCCGATGAACTCTTGTTTGGTCGGCTGGCCAACGGCGGACGCGTGGACATTGATCTCAGCAAGGATCAGCAGGTTGTTCTTGGAATTTCGCAGGGACAAGACCAGGAAGCCTCTGTGGCTGAGCCAGCCCGACCGGCCTCGGCCTCGAAGTCCGGGTCCGGCCGCCGTCGGTCAGCAAAGTCCGAGCCAGCCGAGCAATCGTAGTCTTTTACTCTTGGTCATAAGCAAAGACCCATCGGTCACAAGCCGGTGGGTTTTTTAGGCCAACATGCTGCGAGGCAAAATGAATTTGACTTGCATCAATGCTTTTTTTTTCAGACACTGCATATGCGCATAAAAACATAAGGAGAGGAGACTCTATGAAACGCGTAACCCTTTTGGCTGGCCTGGCGATCTCGCTTGGTCTTGCTGCACAAGCACAGGCCTCTACCCTGGCCAAGGCCCAGTATCTGTCAGCGACCTGCGCCAACTGCCACGGCACCAACGGCAAGAGCAACGGTGGTCTTGCGAGTCTGGCTGGCTACGACAAGGCCAAGTTCTTGGCCACCATGAAAGACTTTCAGACGGACAAACGTCCAGCGACCATCATGCACCAGCTCTCCAAGGGCTACACCGATGCGCAGCTAGAGGTTATGGCGACCTTCTTCGCCAGCCAGAAATAATCCAGAGCACCGAGGAGACAAGGTATGACAAAAAAAACCATTGAGAGCCGCCGTGGACTGTTAAAGGCGGGCGCAGGAGTCGCCGTCCTTGGGGGCGTAGCGGGACTGACAGGCTGTGCAACGGGTGGGCAGTCGGCCTCTGGCAAGACACTGGGCCGCGTAGTCGTTATCGGTGGTGGCTTCGGCGGTGCGACCGCCGCCAAGTACATCAACATGTGGGGTGAGGGTGCCATTGAAGTCGTCATGATCGAGCGCCAGAAGGAGTTCTACTCCTGCCCCATCTCCAACCTGGTGCTGGGTGGAGCGCAGAAGATGCCCTACATCACCCGCGGTTACGACGGCCTGAAGAACAAAGGCATCGTGGTCATCAATGACGAAGTCATCAAGATCGACCCCGTCAAGCAGGTGGTCTCCATGCGCAAGGGTGCCGACCTGAAATACGACCGCCTGGTGGTCTCCCCCGGTACCGACTTCATCCCCGAGGCCATCGAAGGCCTGACCGAAGAAGCCCAGAAGACCGTCCTCCACTCCTGGAAAGCCGGCCCCCAGACCGTGGCGTTGCGGGCCCAGCTAGAGGCCATGCCCAACGGCGGCACCTACATCCTTACCGTGCCCAAGGCTCCTTACCGTTGCCCTCCTGGACCCTACGAGCGGGTCTGCCAGGTGGCCAACTACTTCAAGCGTGAGAAGCCCAAGAGCAAAGTCATTCTGCTGGATGCCAACCCGGATATCGTCTCCAAAAAAGGCCTGTTCCTGAAAGCCTGGGAGGAGAACTACAAGGGTCTCATCGAGTATCGACCCAACATGAATGTCGTCGGAGTGGATGCCAAGGCCAAGACCCTGACCACCGAGGTCGGCGACAAGGTCAAGGGAGATGTGCTTAACGTGGTGCCTCCCCAGGCCGCTGGCGACATTGCCCGCTCGTCTGGTCTTGTCAACGTCAACAACCTCTGGTGTGGCGTCAACTGGGTCACCATGGAATCCACCGCTCACAAAAACGTCCACGTGCTCGGAGACTCCACGTTCTCGGCCCCGCTCATGCCCAAGTCTGGCCACATGGCCAACCAGCATGGCAAGGCTGCGGCAGCCGCCATTGTCGAACTCATGAACGGGCGCGAACCCCTTCCATTGACCATGGCCAACACCTGCTACAGCTTCACGACCGAGAGCAAGGTGGTCCATGTGGCCTCGGTTCACCAGTGGAATCCCGAGAAAAAGACCATGGAAGTCGTCCAGGGGTCCGGTGGTCTCTCTAAAGAGGCCAACGAGCTTGAGGGGGCCTATGCCCTGGGCTGGGCTCAGAATATCTGGGCTGACATGCTGGCCTAGACGTCTTCACCCCGGGGGTCCAAAGCCTTGCCAATCGGCAAGGCTTTTTTTTCGTGCATCATGGGGGCTTTCAGGAAGTTGACCATGCCATCGCAGACTGCCCAGACCGCCTTGGAGGCCCTCCGGGCCTTCACGACCGTTGTCGCCGACACGGGACGATTTGATCAGATGGCCCATTACCGTCCCCAGGATGCGACCACCAACCCAAGCCTCATTCTGAAGGCGGTGGGTCAGCCCATGGGCCAGGCTCTGCTTGCGCGAGTCCTGCACGAGCAGGCGTCTCAGTCCGTCGACTGGCGAGTCTTACACCTGCTGGTGGGATTTGGCCAGGAGATTCTCAACATCATTCCCGGACGGGTCTCGACTGAGGTTGACGCCCGTCTGTCCTTTGACACCAAGGCCACCGTCGATCAGGCCGTCAACATTCTGCAGCTCTATCAAGAGGCAGGTGTTGGGCCCGACCGCGTGCTCATTAAGATTGCAGCGACCTGGGAGGGCATAGAAGCCGCTCGTCAGCTCGAGCGCATGGGGATTCACTGCAATCTCACCTTGCTCTTCTCGATGTCCCAGGCCCTGGCCTGCGCGGATGCAGGCGTGACCCTGATCTCCCCCTTTGTGGGGCGCATCACCGACTGGGCCAAGGCCCACGGGCAGTCGTGGGACTCCGCAGACCAGGATCCAGGGGTCCAGTCTGTGCGACGAATTTTTCAGGCCTACAAGGCCCGGGGTGTCCAGACGCAGATTATGGGTGCGAGTTTTCGCAATACCGCCCAGGTGCTGGCACTGGCCGGCTGTGACCTTCTGACGGTCAGTCCAGACTTATTGGGCGAACTCTCGACTCAGACCGCACCGGCAGACTTTCGACCCAGCCTCGTCTCCCACGTGGCGGCGGATCGACAGGCGCCTGCGGATGGTTCGTTAGCCTGGCCGGCGGATCGGTCAGAGGCCGCCTTTCGGTTTGAACTCAACCAAGATGCGCTGGCTACCGAGAAGCTGGCAGAGGGCATTCGGCTCTTTCATGCCGATGGCCAAAAGCTCAGGGCTCTGCTGGCTTGAGGTTAGCTTTTTCCGGTCGATCCAAACCCACCAGCCCCACGGTCTGACGCGTCAAACGTATCGACTACCTCAAACTGGACCTGACAGACGGGCACGACCACCAGCTGGGCCAGTCGATCAAGGGGCGCAATGGTAAAGGTGGCCTGGCCACGATTCCAGGCTGAGACCATCAGAGGCCCTTGGTAGTCGGCATCGATGAGTCCGACAAGATTGCCCAGCACAATGCCGTGCTTGTGTCCCAGGCCGCTGCGGGGAAGGATCAGACCAGCGTAGCCAGGGTCTGCGATGTGGATGGCAAGGCCGGTGGGCACCAACTCTGTCTGGCCGGGCTGCAGCGTCAGGGGCTCGGTCAGGGCCGCTCGGAGGTCGAGTCCTGCGGAGCCTTGTGTGGCATAGGTTGGCAGTTGATGCCTCAGTCGCTCATCCAATATTCTGACGGCAAGTTTTTTCATGTGGTCTTGTCCAAGGCATTGAGCAGGTCGGCAAATCGATGCACCAGGCGTTCGGCCTGATGAGTCTTTGGGGCGGTCTCGAGGAGTTCGGTGGAGCCGTCACGCGACTGAAGCAGGAGCTGGGCAGAGGCTTGGTCCATGCTGTCCTGGGCTAGGTTGCCCACCAAGAGATCCGCATGCTTGCGAGCGAGCTTCTCGGGGAGCTGTTGTCGGAGTTGGTCGAGGTCACCGGTCTCGGCTGCAAAGCCCACCACCAGGTCTGGACGCGATGACCCCTGGGCTACGCACGCAAGAATGTCAGGATTCTCGACCCACGACAGCGAGGACAAGTCTGCGCCGGACTGCTTCTTCAGTTTGTCGTGGACAGGACCGGCCACTCGCCAGTCGGCAACGGCGGCAACCCCGACAAAAATGGCTGCTGGAAGGTGTTCGACGACCGCCGCCTGCATCTCTAAGGCGGTCTGGACATTGATGCGATGGACTTGGTCCGGCGTTCTGAGTCCGACAGGACCCGAGACCAGCGTGACACGGGCCCCGGCCCGCTGTGCCGCTGCCGCCAAGGCGAATCCCATCTGGCCGGAGGATCGGTTGGTGATGAGCCGAACCGGATCGATGGGCTCCTGGGTGGGGCCAGCGGTAATTAGGACATGACGGCCAGCCAGTCGACCCCTTAGTGGGGGTAGATGCCCTGCTGGGGGCTGTGGCATTTCTTGGAGGTGGACCGCCAGCAGGCGGGCAATGTCCTCGGGCTCGAGCATGCGACCCTGACCCACCTCACCGCAGGCCTGCTCGCCGTGATCCGGACCGAGCACCAGCACCCCACGGCTGCGCAGGGTGGCCATGTTGGCCTGGGTGGCGGGGTTCTCCCACATCTGGCGATTCATGGCGGGGGCGACCCAGAGGGGACCATCGCGGGCTAGACAGAGGCTGAGTAGGAGTTCGTCGGTGAGGCCCGCGCAGAGCTTGGCGAGGAAATCAGCACTGGCCGGTGCTACCACGATGCCATCCGACTCTCGCGAGAGTTCGATGTGGGGCATGCCATTCGCAACCGTGTCACTCCACTGGTCGGTGAAGACCGGACGACCTGACAGAGCCTGAAAGCTGGTGGTGGTGACGAAGTGCTGGGCCCCTGCGGTCATGACCACCTGAACACTCGCCCCGAGGTCCTGCAGACGTCGAACCAATTCGCAGGCCTTGTAGGCCGCAATTCCGCCGGATACCCCGAGGACCAGATGACGGTTGGCCAGGCTGGGCTTCACGCTGGACAGGCAGGCCGTTGCCGAGGGGGCTAGAGGTTTTTTTGACATGAGGTCTATGCTCGTCTGACTCTGCGCAGTTCGTCAATGACCAGCAGGGCGGCACCGAGACAGATGGCCGCATCTGCAAGATTGAAAGCCGGCCAATGCCAGCTGCGCCAGTAGAGGTCGATGAAGTCAACGACAGCGCCGATGGTAAGGCGATCGATGACATTGCCGATAGCCCCTCCCATGATCAGGCTGGAACCCGCAGCAAAAAGTCTCTGGTGTGGGGCTCGCCAGACCAGAAGTCCGAGCACCAGGACTACGCCAAGGGCCAGGACTGTGAAGAACCATTTCTGCCAGCCTCCAGCGTCGGCCAGAAAGCTAAAGGCAGCACCGGTGTTTAGGACGAAGACCAGGTTGAGGTGGTCGGCCACTGGGATGACCTGGCCTAGGGCCAGAGCATTGACGACCGCCAGTTTGCTGACCTGGTCGAGACCCAGTATCAACAGGGCCAGAGCAAACCAGCCGACGGGGGCTCCGGACCGGCGACTGCCAGTCCTGCGCTCTGTTTGGAGACGCCGTGCCATGGTCTGACTCTGGGCCTAGGCGAACTGCCGCCGCTCGCCCTGGCCCTCGAGGTTGTCTATGCATCGGGCACAGAGGCTGGGATGCTGACTTGACTGCCCAACCGTCTGGGCAAAATGCCAACACCGCCCGCACTTCAGGTGGACAGACTTTGTGACGCGGACCTGGGTCTGTTGGTCAGATCCAACGACGGCTCTTGCTGCAGAGGTCATCAGGACAAACCGGAGTTCGTCACCAAGGCTCTCGAGCACTGCATGGGTCTGCGCTGGCACTGCCAGCTCGACCTCTGCCTGCAGCGAGGCGCCGATCTCGCCGGCCTCCCGTCGGGTCTCGAGTGCACGCATGACGTCTGCCCTGACGGCTCTCACCACCGCCCATTTTTTGAGGAGAGAGTCGTCCTTGGGGCCGGTCTCCGGGCAGGCTGTCTGGGCAAAGATGGTCTCCTCGCCAGGCTTGAGGATTGTCCAGGCCTCGTGGGCAGTGAACGACAGAACAGGGGCCATTAGCCGAATGAGAGCGTTGGTCATCTGGTAGAGCGCGGTCTGAGCCGCCCGCCGCGGTTGGCCGTTGGCCCTAGTGGTGTAGAGGCGGTCTTTGAGGATGTCCAGGTAGAAGGCGCCGAGATCTTCCGAGAAGAAACTAGAGAGTCTCGCCATCGCAGGATGGAAGTTGTAGCTGGCGTAATACTCCAGGATCTCGCGCTGAAGGTCTGCGGTCATGGCCAGCGCCAGTTGATCGATCTCGGGCAACTCGTCGTGAGCGACCGCATCGCGGGTCGGGTCAAAGTCAGAGAGGTTGCCCAGCAGAAAGGTCATCGAGTTGCGAATTCTTCGATAGGCTTCCACGACTCGCATCAAGATGGTGTCGGAGAGGGACAACTCACCTGAGTAATCTGTCGAGGCCACCCAGAGACGCAGGATGTCCGCACCAAGCTTGTTGGTGACCTCCTGGGGCGCGATGACATTGCCCAGGGACTTCGACATCTTTCGTCCCTGACCATCGACCACGAACCCATGGGTGAGCAGGGCCTTGTAAGGCGGCTGACCGTTGATCATGCAGCTGGTCAGCAGAGAAGAGTGAAACCAGCCCCTGTGCTGGTCACTGCCCTCTAGGTAGAGATCTGCCGGAAAGTGGGATTCAGTCGCATGAGAGCCTCGCAGAACGGTCTGATGGGTGGTGCCGGAGTCAAACCAGACGTCGAGCGTATCGGGGTTCTTGACGTATTGGTCCTGGCCTTCGGCAATCAGATCCGCCACCGTCAGGGTCTGCCAGGCCTCGATGCCGTTTTGCTCGACGAGCTGGGCGACCTTCTCCAAGATTGCGGGGGTATCCGGATGCAGGGCTCCGGTCTCTTTGTGGACCAGAAAGGCCATGGGAACACCCCACTGACGCTGTCGAGAGAGAGTCCAGTCGGGCCGGTTGGCGATCATGGCGGCCAGCCGAGCCTTGCCCCAGGCCGGATAGAAGTGGGTCTGTTCAATGCCTTGGAGGGCGAGCTCCCTGAGAGACTTGCCACCAGAGGGCGCCAAGTCCATGCCGGCGAACCACTGGTTGGTCGCCCGGTAGACAATAGGGGACTTGTGACGCCAGCAGTGCATGTAGCTGTGGGCGTAGGACTGCGACCTGAGTAGGCTGCCCACCTGCTCGAGGGCCTGGACTATGACTGGATTGGCCTTCCAAATATGCTGGCCGCCAAAGAGGGCCAGGCTGGTGGAATAGGTTCCATCACCCAGGACGGGGCTCAGAATGGCCTGGTCCGCAAGACCATGGGCCTTGCAGGAAAGAAAGTCTTCGACGCCATAAGCCGGTGCGGCATGAACCACACCGGTGCCCGAATCGATGGTGACGTAGTCCGCGCAGTAGACGGGGGCAGTCCGTTGATAGTCGGCATGAGCCGCCCAGAGAGGATGCCGAAAGGCGATGCCCTCGAGGGCCAGGCCAGGGCAGGAGGCCAGGATCTCACCCTCAAGACCCCAGGCCTTCAGACACTCCTCAACGCGGTCTTTGGCGAGAATTAGCCACTGCCACTGGGCGTGGCCGCGCAGGCTTACAAGCGAGAGAAGGTGCTCGGGATGGACATTGAGGGCCTGATTGGCGGGCAGAGTCCAGGGGGTGGTGGTCCAGATGACAGTGGCACCCCGGCCAGTCGGCATGGGCAGGCCAAAGGCCTGGCCCAGCCCGGCCCTGGTCTGGTCGTCGGCCTCAAAGGCCACCTCGACTGCAGGGTCGGTCTTATCCGCATATTCCACTTCGGCCTCTGCCAGTGCTGAGCCACAGTCAAAGCACCAGTTCACGGGCTTGAGTCCCCGATAGACAAAGCCATTTTCGACAATGGTCTTGAGCGCGCGGATTTCATCGGCCTCGTTTTTAAAATCCATGGTCTTGTAGGGCCGGTCCCATTCGCCGAGTACACCCAGACGAACAAAGTCTTGGAGCTGCCGGGCGATCTGAGCCTGGGCATAGGCCCGAGATTTCGCCTGGACCTCGGCGGTGGCCAAGCCCTTTCCGTGGGCCTTCTCAATCTGAATCTCGATGGGCATGCCATGGCAGTCCCAGCCTGGAACATACCGGGCGTCGAAGCCGGCTAGGGTCTTGGACTTTACGATGAGGTCTTTCAGAATTTTGTTGACCGCATGCCCAATGTGAATGTCACCGTTGGCGTAAGGAGGCCCGTCGTGCAAGACAAAGAGGGGGCGGCCAGCGGTCAGACTTCGGATGCGTTTGTAGAGGCCCTCTGACTGCCACTGGGCGACCCAGTCGGGCTCGCGTTTGGCAAGATCGCCTCGCATCGGAAAGGCCGACTGCGGCAGGTTGAGGGACTGTCGATAGTCCTCTGGGGCCTTCTGGGTGTCGGAGGTTTTTTGCATAGTGGATTCTAAGGTTGAAGCCGCTGACGGGCCTGTGCCAGGTCTTGGTGCATCTGTTCAATCATTGCGTCTAGGTGATCAAAAGTCTTTTCGCCTCGAAGCCGTTCAACCATCTCGACCTGAACTGCCTGGCCATAGGCCAGCCCGTCCCAATCCAGAACGTGGACCTCCAGCAGAAGGCGGCCATTGGATTCTACGGTGGGCCGCCGGCCAAGGCTGGCCACACCAGGCAGTGGCTGTCTGGACAACCCATGGACGCGGACAGCAAAAATCCCGATGGCAACGAGGTCATCTGGCATGGCGAGGTTGAGGGTCGGGAACCCCAGCTTGCGGCCAAGCTGCTGGCCATACCGAACCCGGCCACTGAGCGTGTAGGGCCTTCCCAGCAGACGGCGCACAAGGCCGAGGTCGCCGTCGGCCAGGGCCTGTCGGACCCGAGAACTCGAGACTTTCAGCCCCCCCTCGACCACCTCCGAGACAGCCTCGGTCTGAAAGCCGTGCTGCTCCCCGAGGCTCGTCAGAAGGCCAATGTCACCGGCTCTTCGGTGACCAAATCGAAAATCCTCTCCTACCACCACCAGACGACTCTGCAGTACTCGGACCAGGATTTGCTGGACGAACTCCTGCGGACTCAGGCTGGCCATGGCCTGGTTAAATCGCAGGAAATGGGTGCGACCAAGCCCCGCTCGTGCCAAGGCATCGAGCTTGTCTCGCAGAGGCAGGATGAGGCCCGGCGCCTGTTGGGGGCTGAAAAGCTTTCTTGGATGCGGCTGAAAACTGCAGACCGTTGGGACCAGTCCCTGCGACCTTCCGACAGTCTGGATGCGACGAATCAGGGCCTGATGACCGAGATGGAGGCCATCAAAGCTGCCAATTGCGACGGCGGCGCCGGGCGCATTCTTCTGAGAAGGGCTGCGGAGGGGTCTGGGGCTAGCGGATGACGGCTGCGCCCAACTCCAGGAAATGTGCATAGGTGGACTGCAAGACAGCAGAAAAGCCCACAGTATAGGGCTTGATGGCCGCCGGCCTTACAATCCGTCGGTGAGCAAAAAGCGTTTGTCGATTCTGATCTCGGGCCGTGGCAGCAACATGGCGGCAGTAGCCGACTGGTTTGCCCAACGGGCCTTGCCTGTCGAGATTGTCCAGGTGGTCAGCAATCGACCGGAGGCCGCCGGGCTGGCCGCCGCCCACCAGCGAGGGCTCAAGACCGAGGTGGTGGACCACCGAGACTATCCAGACCGACTGGCCTTCGATGAGGCGATGGCCCAAGTCCTCCACCAGGCCTGCCCGGACCTGGTGCTCATGGCCGGCTACATGCGGATTGTCAGCCCCGGGTTCTGCTTGGCATTCGCCGGACGGCTGCTCAATATTCATCCCTCGTTGCTGCCGGCCTATCCGGGTACCCAGACCCATGCGCGGGTCTTGGCCGACGGTGTCTCGGTCCACGGTGCGACCGTCCATGCTGTCACGGCCGACCTCGACCAGGGACCCATCTTGGCCCAGGCCGTTATTCCGGTGCATCCCGGCGACACGCCGGCGCGCTTGGCTGAGCGGCTTCTTCCAATGGAGCACCAGCTCTACCCCCAGGCCGCCGCGGCGGTCTTGTCGGGGGTGGCTCGTCTGACCCCAGCCGGCTGGCAGTTGGGCGGCACGCCAGCGGCTGGTTTTGAGTCGTTTGTCTTCCAGTCTCGCCTGCTGCACCCTGAACTTAGCCAGAGGCCCATTCATGCCACCCACTAAGCCCATCCCCAAGCCAAAGGGAAGGGCCGGCCCCAGGTCAGATCGGCCACGAAGCCAGGCCAACGGCAGAAGTCGGCCAAGCACCACCGGCAGGGGCTCCAAGGGGCAGCCCCCGGAGAGGCTTTCCCTGTTGGCTGAACTGCTCTGCAGGCTCTCGACCTTCTCTGCACCGATGGACAGCCTGCTCTCTCAGGCCCTGAAGGATCAGACAAGACTCAGCACCTCGAGCCGTTTTTTTCTGGCCGAGTCGGCCTACCTGGCGGTTCGTCGATGGTCTGCCTTGGTGCAGGTCCTCTCCGCCGCTGGTATCACCCTTGAGGCCGAGCAGCCCGCCTCAACAGGCTGGCGCCGCATGGCCCTCCTCGCAGCCAGTCTTGCAATCGGGTACGACCGCATCGTCTCGGAGTTGACGCAGGGCGAACAAGCCTGGTGTCAACTGGCCCTGCAGGCCTATGAGAGTCTGCCCCCCACCGTAGCCCAGAGCCTTCCAGACTGGATCTGGCAGAGCTGGACAGCAGAGTTCGGCGTGGATCAGGCCGGCGAGTTGGCCCAGGCCTGCCTGCAGACAGCCTGTCTGGACCTGCGCGTAAACCGAACCCAGACCACGGTGAAGGCGACGGTTCAGGCTCTGGCGGCAGCGGGTCTTGCCGTTCAGGTCTCGCCCATCCTGCCCGGGGCATTGAGGCTGGAGGGGCGGCCTGCGCTCGCCAGCCTTCCGTCTTTTCAGCAGGGCTGGTTTGAAGTTCAAGACACCGGTAGCCAGCTGCTGGTGCGGCTGCTCAACCCGGGACGGGGCGAGTTCGTGGTGGATTTCTGCGCGGGCGCGGGCGGCAAGACCCTGGCCATGGGTGACCTCATGCGCAACACTGGGCGGCTCTATGCCTTTGATACTGCGGTCAACCGCCTCGCGCGGCTCAAGCCCCGTCTGGCCCGCAGTGGTCTCTCAAATGTCTGGCCTGTCGCGATTGCTCACGAGCGAGATGATCGAGTCAAGCGTCTGCGGGGCAAGGCCCAGGCGGTGCTGGTGGATGCCCCCTGCAGCGGTCTGGGCACGCTGCGGCGAAACCCAGACCTGAAATGGCGCCAGACGCCGCAGACCCTGGCGCAGCTGGTCGAGACCCAGCGCAGAATTCTGGCCGCCGCCGCTCAGCTCTGTGCACCCGGGGGGCGGCTGGTCTATGCCACCTGCAGCGTGGACCGTCGCGAGAACGAGGACCAGGTGACTTGGTTTCTCCAGAACCATCCGGACTTTGAGCGTCAATCGGCCCGGCTGGCCTTGGCGGCAGCTGGCGTTGAGTTGCCTGGCGACTGGCAGGCCTTCACGAAGAACGACGAACTCCGGCTGCTGCCCCATCGGTCGAATACGGATGGTTTTTTTGGGGTTTTGTTGACCAAAAAGGACCCACAGTTGGGAAACCCCGTGGGAAAATAGCCTAACGTTATTGACAGAAGGGTTGCACTTGGACGCTTTTTACACATTTTTGCAGTTCGGACTTACCGGCTGGTCTTGGCCCGCCTTGGTCTTGTTTACGCTGGCCACGACTCACCTCACCATCGCTGGCGTCACCATTTATCTTCATCGGTGTCAGGCTCACCGTGCGGTCGAGCTGCACCCGTTGGTCTCCCACGTCTTTCGGTTTTGGCTCTGGCTCTCGACGGGCATGGTGACCAAAGAATGGGCCTCGATTCACCGCAAGCACCATGCCAAGTGTGAGACATCCGACGATCCCCACAGCCCCCAGACTCGTGGGCTTCCAGAGGTCCTCTGGCGGGGTGCGGAGCTCTACCGTGTCGCCTCGAAGGACCACGAGATCATGGAGCGCTATGGCCATGGCTGTCCGGACGACTGGATCGAGCGAAAGCTCTACAGCGCCCACAGCGCACTTGGAGTCAGCCTCTACCTAATTGCCGATGTCTTGCTATTCGGGGTCGCAGGCGTTGCTATCTGGGCTGTTCAGATGGCCTGGATCCCCTTCTTTGCTGCGGGCGTCATCAACGGCCTGGGGCACTTCTGGGGCTACCGCAACTTCAAGAGTCCCGACACCAGCACCAACCTGCTGCCCTGGGGCATCCTGATCGGCGGCGAGGAACTCCACAACAACCACCATGCCCATGCCACCTCGCCTAAGCTCTCGTCGAAGTGGTACGAATTCGACATTGGCTGGCTCTACATTCGGCTGCTGACTCTGGTGGGACTGGCACGGCCCAGGAGCCTGCCAGCGGGACTCTCTTTCGATCCGACCAAACAAGACATCGATGCGGACACGGTTGCAGCAGTTCTGCGTGGCAAGTACGAGATCTTGGCGCGGCTCTCCAAAGTCGCGGAAGGCGTGCAGGCTCGGCTCGAAAAGGCCAGAATTCAGCAGGGCCGACTGCAGTGCGATCTTACTAAGCGCGCAGCCGAACTTAGAACCGACTTCGAGGGTATCTGGGCCCAGCGCTCACTGAGTGTGGAGCAGGCAGTTGCCGCGCTGGCCGCCTGGTGCCAACGCGCCGAGGCCAGTGGCATCGCTGCGTTTCAAGACTTCTCCCAGCGGTCTATCCGCCGCCTCACGGTTCAGGCTGCCTAGCCGGCTTGCGGGTCCCTACCGATAAGACCGGCGCCCCTGGGCGTCGGTCACCAACACTTTTGTTTCTGCGGGCCGGATGATGAGTCGCATGCCTACCTTAACGTTGCCAGAGAGCTTGTTCAGGCGGCGGATGTCGCTTACCGAGACATCGAAGCGCCGAGCGATTTTCGAGAGGGTGTCGGATTTTTTAACTCGGTAGATTTTCGCCGGCAGGTGGACGTGCTCGATGGTCTTGGCACCCGGGAATCTCGCCAGAGTGGTCTCAATGGCAGGCTGATGGTCTTGGACCGCAATGGGCGCCAGAATGGACGACCCCGGAAGAAGGCTGGTGGTGCCATTTTTCAGGCCATTGGCCTTGACCAGGTCTTGAACGCTGACGCCTGACGTCTTGGCCAGCTTGGCCAGAGAATCCCCTTTTCTCAGGGTGTAGGGCTGCCAAGTCACCAGCGGCAGACCACTCTCAAGCCAGATTTTCAGGTTCTCGTGGTAGGTCTGGACTGCCTCAACGGGCAGAACGATTCTGCTGGTCCGGCTCACCGTGATCACGGGTCGGTTCAGGTGGGGGTTGAGGGCCTTAAAGTCTGCGACGCTCAGCTCTGCAAGCTCTGCCGCCAAGGCCAAGTCCATCGACTGGCTCTTGTCGAGAACGGCAAAGTAGGGGCGGTCTTCGACGAATGGCAGGCGAAGGCCATATTTCTCTGGATCTCTAAGAAGGTTGCGCAGCGCGATGAGCTGCGGCACGTAATGCCGAGTCTCCTTCGGCATCTTCAGACTCAGATAGTCGGTGGGTTTTTTTCTTGCCTTGTTTCGTTTGATCGCCCGAGAGACCGCACCTTCGCCCCAGTTGTAAGAGGCCAGTGCCAGAAACCAGTCGTCCCCCTGCAAGGCATAGATCTTCTGAAGATAATCGAGAGCCGCCCGGGTGGATTCAATAATGTCTCGTCGCTCGTCCTGCCACCAACTCTGCGAGAGGTTAAAGGCCCGTCCCGTCGAGGGGATGAACTGCCAGAGGCCCGCCGCCTTTGCGCTGGAGGTGGCCTGAGGATTAAAGGCGCTCTCCACAATGGGAAGCAGGGCTAATTCGGTCGGCAGACCCCTGGCCTCCACCTCCTCCACGATGTGGTGAAGGTAGCGACCACCCCGTTCGAAGACGCGCTCCAGATACTCGGGCTTGTTCAGAAAGCGTCGAATATGGCTATCGACCAGGCTGCTGGGGAGCTCTGGCATGCCAAACCCGCGCTGGACGCGGACCATGAGATTTTTGGGGCCCGCCACCCCAGCGTCTGCAGTCGGGCTGGATTGGGGGGCTTTTGGCGACTGGGCGAGGGGGGCCTTGGCCTTGGAGTCCTGCGTCGGCCTTGAGGGGACCTGGCCAGAGGGCGACCCAGTGTCTGACCGACTGGATGCCGTGACAGGCGGGAAGGGCGCCTGCTGCACGACCGGGTCTGGGCCAACGCTGGCGCAGGCCGACAACAGGAGCGCAACTGCGAGGGCTGCAACCCGACCCGCAAGAGGTCCACAAGAGAAACGGTTCATCCGACTAGTTTAACGGCTGGCAGGTCTGAAGCTGTCTTTGGCTCTGCGCAGGGCCGCGAAGGCCTCCAGGTCGGTCTCACGAAGAAAAGGATTTGTCTGGCACTCGAGGCCGATGGTGCTCGGTAGCGTGCAGCGACCAGCCTGACGGTCGAGGCGAACGGCCGCAAGACGGGCCCGAACCGCTGGGCAGTCTGGCAGAACCTCGGCTGCAAACTGCAGGTTGGTCAGGGTGTATTCGTGGGCGCAGTAGACCTGAGTCTCGGCGGCCAGATGGGTCAGCCGGACAAGCGAGTTCTGCAGTTGGGCGGCAGTGCCACCGAGCAGTCGGCCGCAGCCACCCGCAAACAGGGTGTCACCACAGAACAGGCTTGCAGGCTGGCCGCTGGCCTGAACCAGGTAGGCCAGGTGGTCCAGGGTATGACCAGGAACCTCGAGGACCATCAGGGTCCCATCGAGACCAGCCAGGCGAAAGGCTTGTCCATGGGTCTTTTCGGAGACCACCTGGTTGACGCCAAATGGACGGCAGGCCTCGGGGCCCAAGACTGGCTGGAACATGGGGTCCACCCAGAGTGCGGGAGAGGCCAAGAGGGACTCGACGCCACCGACATGATCCTGGTGATGGTGGGTAATGAGAATGCCGGCGAGGCGTCGTTGGGTCTGCGAGAGCCAGTCGACAACGGGCTGAGCGTCACCGGGGTCAACGACCCAGACGCTTGGCCCTTGGCTGGCTAGAAGGGCCCAGATGATATTGTCTGAAAATGCGTGAAGTGGCTCGACCTGCATGGAGATCCTTGCACCAGCGGAATGTGGTTATGCAAATTATCCCCCCAATAGACTCGCATCCCTACAGTTCTTGGAGACGCTGGCTGGGTCTGCCGACCGGCCAGCAGTTGCTCGCGCTGGAGCAGGCCTGGCTGGATGCTGCTGTTGGGGATTGCTTTGGCTACCAGGCGATTCAGGTGGGCCCCTCTTCTCTAGACGCACTTCGCAAAAATCGAATGGGTCATCGGTCGCGCCTGTGTTTCGAGGCCCCGCAGCAAGACCGGCTGGAGTCCGACCAGGACCAGTCGATGGTCGTCGGCCAGGCCGACGCCTGGCCATTTGCGAGCGAGTCTGTCGATCTGGTGGTCCTGGCGCACGGGCTGGAGGTCGTGGAGGACCCACATGGCCTTCTTCGTGAGGCCGAGCGTGTGCTGATTCCCGAGGGGCGGCTGGTGCTAGTTGGGCTCAATCCCATGAGCCTCTGGGCTCTGCACCGCCCGCTCTCGCCCGTCCAGTTCCCGCCTGTCCTGTCGCGTTGGGTGGCCATGGGGCGGGTAAAGGACTGGTGCGCGCTGCTCGCCCTGCAGGTGGAAGGGGGTCGCCACGGTTTTTACCGGCCTGTCTCTGACTCCGCCCGGCGCCTGGAGCGTCTGGCCTGGATGGAGGATGCTGGTGCCCGCTGGTGGCCGGGATTTGGGGCCCTCTATCAGCTGACGGCAGTCAAGCGAAGGGTCGGCATGCGGGTTATCCTGCCGCAGTGGCGGACCAAGGCCGCCAGCAGTGCCAAGCCCGTGGCCCCGACCGTTCAACAACTCGAGCCGGGGCAGCGCGGATGAGCACCGAAGCGGCGACTGCGGTCTCCCTCTACACGGACGGGGCCTGCAAGGGCAATCCCGGGCCTGGGGGCTGGGGAGCCCTCTTGATGGCGGGCGACCGAGAGCGGGAGCTCTTCGGCGGAGAGCCGATGACGACCAACAACCGGATGGAGTTGATGGCAGTCATCCAGGGGCTTGGGGCACTCACCCGTCCCTGCCGGGTGACCATCTATACTGACTCGAGTTATGTCAAAAATGGAGTTGAAGTCTGGCTTCAGAACTGGAAGCAAAAAGGCTGGAAGACCTCTGCTGGCAAGCCGGTCGCGAATCAGGATCTCTGGCAGCAACTGGAAAGAGCCTTAGAAGGGCACCAGACCAATTGGGTCTGGGTCAAGGGGCATAGTGGACACTTCGGAAATGAGCGAGCAGACGCGCTGGCAAACAAGGGCGTTGGACAGAAAGGATCTCTGTGAAGCATCGGGTTCGTTGGTTGGTTGCGGCGGCAGTGGTCTTGTTGGGTCTGGGCCTTTTGGCCTGGCGTCAGGGTTGGCTGGCGCCGCAGGAGCAGGCGCCCAAAGGGCCACCTCCCGCTCCGGTTGAGCTCTCCACGGTGGTTGAGCAGGCCATTGCCGAGACCCTGAGCGTCACGGGAGAGTTCAAGTCCCGTCAGTCTGTCGATCTGCGGCCTGAGGTGGCTGGGCGAATTGCCCAGATTCACTTTCGGGATGGGCAGATAGTGGACAAGGGCCAGCTGCTGGTCTCTCTAGACGATCGTCTCTTGAAGGCTGAGCTCGCGCAGGCCTCTGCAGAGGCCGAGTTGGCGGCGTCGAATTACACCCGCGCACAAGACCTCTTTGCCAAGAAGTTCATCAGTGCTCGGGCACTCGACGAGTCCAAGGCGGCCGCACAGATTGCCCAGGCCAAACGCGAGTTAGCGCAGGCGCGGCTCGAGCGAACTGCCTTGTCGGCCCCCTTCGCCGGTCGTGTGGGCCTTCGACAGCACAGCGTTGGAGACTTTGTGAAAGACGGTGATGTGGTGGCCATTGTCGAGGACAGCAGTCGCCTGCTCTTTGATTTTCGAGTGCCTGAGCGGTTTATGTCGGAGGTTCGTCGCGGCCAGAAACTCACTATCGAACTGCTAGACCAGGGAAAATCTGTCGAGGCGGTCGTGGAGGCGGTTGACGCGCGGATTGACGCGGAGGGCCGTTTCATCGCCCTTCGTGCGGCAGTCGACAACAGCCGTGACCGAATCAAGCCTGGGCTTTTTGGCCGCGCAAAATTAAATCTCGTTGAGAAACCCAAAGCCCTGGTTCTCTCGGAGGAGGCCTTGGTGGGCGAGCGAGATGGCTTTTTTGTCTGGCGAATTCGTGACGGAAAGACCGAGAAGGTCCCCGTAAAGCTAGGCATTCGGCTCGAGAAGACGGTCGAAATTGTCGGTGGGCTGTCTGCTGGTGACCAGGTGGTCATCGCCGGTCAGCTTAAAATTCGTGGCCCAGGTCAGCCCGTTAGGGTCCTAGGGCCCGCCCCAGCAAAGCCCTAGCCGGAGCACTGGATGCGTCTGTCTGAAATCTGCATCGAGCGGCCAGTCTTCGCCACGGTCCTGTCGCTGGTCATTACCCTGGTAGGGGCAGTCAGCCTGACCAAGCTCTCGATTCGCGAGTATCCAAAGATTGACGAGCCGGTCGTGACCGTGAGCACGGACTACCGTGGCGCCTCACCGGAAATCATCGAATCGCAAATTACCAAACCCCTGGAAGACTCCATTGCGGGTATTGAGGGCATCGAGGTCCTGACCTCGATCTCTCGGGCCGAGAATTCTCAGATCAGCGTGCGTTTCAAGCTCGATCGCAATCCGGACGATGCGGCCTCAGACGTGCGGGACCGGGTCTCCCGCGTCCGCAGTCGTCTGCCGGATAGCGTGGGCGATTCTCAGGTTTCGAAAGTGGAGGCCGACGCCTCTCCAATCATCTGGCTGACTCTGAACAGCGATAGCCTGAACCTGATGGAGTTGAGTGACCTGGCCAACCGAGTGGTAAAGCCAAGGCTCCAGACGCTACCTGGTGCGGCCGATGTCCGTATCTTTGGTGACCGTCGATTTGCGATGCGCATCTGGGTCGACAGCCAGGCCCTGACCGCCAGGGGACTCTCGATTCAGGACGTGGAGGATGCCTTGCGCCGTCAGAATGTCGAGATTCCGGCGGGACTCATTGAGACACCAGGCCGAGAGTTCTCGGTGATGGCGCCCACCGACCTACAGACTCCTCAGGAGTTCGAGGGCATTATCCTGAAGGCGCCTCGGCGACAGGCCTCTCTGGTGAGGTTAAAGGATGTCGCCCGCGTCGAGATTGCCCCAGAGAACGAGCGTCGTGTCGCCCGCTACAAGGGACGCAACACCGTCGCAATGGGGGTTATTAAGCAGGCCACAGCCAATCCACTGACCCTGTCGGATGCGGTCCAGGCCGAGATCCCCAAGATTCTTCGCGACCTGCCCCCGAGCGTCGGATTCGAGGTAGCCAACGACTACTCGGTCTTCATTGACCGTTCCATCAAGGCGGTGACCTCCTCCATCCTCGAGGCCGTGGTCTTGGTGGGCCTGGTGGTCTTCGTCTTTCTCAAAAGCTGGCGCGCCGCCATCATTCCCATCGTCACCATTCCCGTCTCCCTGGTGACGACCTTTGCCCTGTTGCTCATGCTGGGCTTTTCCATCAACACCCTGACGCTGTTGGCCATGGTGCTCTCGATTGGGGTGGTGGTCGACGATGCCATTGTTGTGCTGGAGAACATTGCCCGACACATTGAGGAGGGGATGCGGCCCATGGCCGCTGCCTTCCAAGGCATGCGGGAGATTAGCTTTGCGGTGGTGGCCATGACCCTCACACTGGCGTCGGTCTTCGCACCGATGGCCTTCTCTAGCGGCCGGACCGGGCGACTTTTTATTGAGTTCGCCCTAACGCTGGCTGGCGCGGTGCTGGTCTCTGGCTTTGTGGCCCTGACCCTCTCTCCGATGATGTGCTCAAGGCTGCTGCGGCCTCACGCCAAAGAGGCCGAAGAGTTGGCCAGCCAGCGTCCACCAGCCAAATGGCGACTGTGGGCCCGTGGGCTTGGGGAGTGGTTTGATCGGAGTTTTGATCGAGTCGCAGCCCGCTATGCCCAGGTCCTGGGGGTCATCTTGGACCGGCGCAGGACCATCGCCCTCGCGGCCGTGGCTGTCTTGGTGGTGACTGGCGGTTTTTTCAACATCTTGAAGAAAGAGCTCACGCCGGTCGAGGATCGGGGCTTTCTGGTCTCCATCCTCACGGCCCCGCAGGGCAGCTCCATTCAGTACACGGCTCGTTACGCCCTGCGGCTTGAGGACATCTTTGCGTCGGTACCCGAGGTAGAGAAGTATCTGGTCATCGCCGGCTCGCCTGCCGTTGACAAGGGCATTGCCTTCTTGCGTCCCGTGCCCTGGGAGGACCGGGATCGCAGCACCCAAGAAATCGCCAAACAGATCCAGCCCAAGGTCTTGGGTATTCCCGGAATAAACGCCTTTGTGGTTACCCCGCCCTCACTAGGCCAGAACGTGCGGGCCCGTCCTATTCAGGTGGTGGTCTTGTCTTCGGCGAGCATCCAGGAAATGTCGGCGGCCACGGAGGCTCTTCGCCTGCGGCTCTTACAGAACCCCATGCTGCAGGGGGTGGAGACGGACCTCCAGATTACCAAGCCCGAGATGCGCCTTGACATTGATCGTGAACGTGCGGCCGACTTAGGGGTGCCTGTGGAATTGATTGGCCGCACCCTGGAGACTCTGCTTGGTGGCCGACAGGTGACGCGCTTTAAGCGGGGCAATGAGCAGTTTGATGTCATCGTGCAGCTTGAGGCCGACCGGCGGAACACGCCCGAGGACATTCGTGGGGTCTCGGTCAGAGGACGGGATGGCCAGCTGGTTCCGCTGGCCAGCCTGATCAAAATTCGGGAGACCGTGGCACCCCGCGAACTCAACCACTTTCTTCAGCAGAGGGCGGTGACCGTGACAGCCAATTTGGCCCCGGGCGTTGCCCTGGGCGAGGCCCTGACCGCTGTCGAGCGGACAGCCCGGGAGGTCCTGCCACCGGACTATCAGCTGGACTATGATGGACAGTCTCGGGAATACCGGGATTCTCAAAACACGATTTTGTTTGTCTTTGCCCTGGCCCTTGTCTTCATCTACCTGGTCTTGTCAGCCCAGTTTGAGAGTTTTGTCTATCCCATGGTCATCATGCTGACCGTGCCCTTGTCGTTTGCGGGGGCCCTGCTAACGATGTGGCTGACCGGCGGAACCATCAATGTCTACTCACAGATAGGCCTTATCGCCCTGATTGGCCTGGTGACCAAGAACGGCATTTTGATTGTTGAATTTGCTAACCAGCTTCGCGAGCAGGGTCTCTCGGTCGTGGAGTCGACGCTTCGGGCCACTGAACTTCGTTTTCGGCCCATTCTGATGACAGCGATTTCAACGGTTTTTGGGGCTATTCCGCTGGCGCTGGCGACAGGCCCAGGCGCAGAAAGCCGTCGTGAGATTGGCTGGGTCATTGTTGGTGGAATGAGCCTTGGAACCCTGCTCACTCTCTTTGTTTTGCCAACCATTTTTGTATGGGTAGCCTCATGCGTCTCGTCGTCCTCGACACCGAAACAACCGGCCTAAGGGTCGACGAAGGTCACCGCATCATCGAGATCGGCTGCGTCGAGCTCATCGACCGTCGTGCCAGCGGCAAACGTCTGCACCTCTACATCAACCCGGAGCGGGAGGTCGACGAGGGGGCCGCCCAGGTCCATGGGTTTACCTGGGAGATGCTGCAGGACAAGCCAGTCTTTGCTCAGGTGGCCAGAGACTTCACCGCCTTTATTGATGGAGCCCACCTCATCATCCACAACGCGCCTTTTGACCTCGGCTTTCTCAATGCTGAGCTGGACCGGCTGGGGCTGCCGCCGGTGGAGTCGGTGGCTGCTCAAGTCACGGACAGCCTCAAGATGGCTCGCGAGCTTCATCCTGGCCAGCGAAATTCGCTCGATGCCCTCTGTGGCCGCTATGGCGTGGCCAACGACCACCGGGTCTTGCACGGGGCCCTGCTGGATGCCGAGTTGCTCTCGGAGGTCTACCTGGCCATGACACGGGGACAGGAGACCCTCGATATGATGCCCACGGAGGATCGGGCGGCTTCCCAGGCTGCCTTGGCGGCAATGGACCTCTCGAGCCTTCTGGTGGTTCAACCGACGCCAGAGGAGTGGGCTGCCCATGAGCGAATCCTCGATGAGATCGACCGGGTCTGCCCAGAGGGCGCGGTCTGGCGACGCCTTTCTCAGCAGGTGAATTCATGAAGATCAAGATCATGCGCCTTGGCCAGATCACCACCTATCAGGCCCAGGAGGTGAGTCGGGTCGTCCCGCTCTCCCAGATGGGCATGCGGTGGTCGGTGGGTGGCACAGGCTTTGGGTTTGTGTCGGGCAAACCAATTTTTGTTCGTGAGCCCTCGGAGGTTGGGTTCGAGCCGGAGGTCCATGGCCTAGCAGCTCTTGTGGTCATCTTGCGTGACAATGGCGACTGTGGCGTGGGCGTCCTTGCAGACGAGGTGAGTTGGATGAGGGAGGAATAAGGAATGAAGTGGTCATACCGTATGGCGCGAGGAGGATCTAGGCTGGTCTGGTTGGGGTTGGCCCTTCTCCTTACGGCGCTGTTGGCGCATCAGCAGGGTTGGGTCTGGCTCTCCCCAGAGTGGTCTGCATGGGTCTTTGCTTCTCCCATTCAAGAAGTCTATGAGTGGACCTGGGCCACAGTGCTCGATCTGGCTAGCCACCATGACTCGCACGCTCTGTTTCACCTGCCCTTCGTGGACGACCCAGCAGACTGGTCCGACCAAGGCGTTCCGCTGGCCTTGCTTTTTCTGCTTCTGGGGGCACTCTCACTCACGCTCGCCGCCCTCGTGCTGATCTCTCTGGCTGTCCATCTCCCAAAGCAGCTTCAGGGGTACGACGCCCACGAGCCAGCGAGTCCACCAGAGCGGTCGGCACCCCGCCAGAGCCAGCCTGTCTTCACACCCATTACTCGAGCGATTATTGAATCGATCGAGAGCAACCTCATGGCCAGCGAAGAGGGCTGGAACCAGGCGCGGACAAGCCTGGATGCAGCGCGTCAGTCGGCCCTCAACCTCAGCCTCGACCCCTCTGGTCCACGGACAGCTGACGACCTTCAGGCCCTGCGAGACGCCCTGGACGAGTCCCTGGCGGCACTCGAGCGTCAGCGGGGTCCCCAGCATGCCATGATGGCCAACCTCGCAAAACTCTAAGGGCTAGATTGTGAGCGTCCAGATCGACAAAGACCTGACCGAGACCCTAGATGGTCTTCTTGCAGGCCTCGACAGTCTCTTGGCCGATCGTGAGACCCAGCCCACGGCGCTGCTGCCCCGTTCGGAGGTCGCAGGCTCCAGCACCCAGAGTCTTGATGCACAGGCTCAACGACTCCTGACGGCCCTCGCTCTGGTGGCGGGGTCCCCCGCTCTGGGCCAGGATTTCCAGGCCACCAGCCTCTCCCTCTTGCGAACCACTTTACAGACGCGGGCCCAGCGAGAGGCGCAGCAACGTCCGGTGAGTTCTGAACTGGGCAGAGTCCGTCTTGCCGATCCTCTGGTCTTGTCGCCCCGCTGGACGGCATGGCTGCAGAGGCTTGCCCAGCCAGGGCTGCTTCGCCTGTCGTCGGAGGCCGCCGATGGGTCCCTCTTACTCAGATTTGATCAGCCCATTTCTGAGGAGGACCTCTCTAGCCTCAGGCTAATAGGCCCGCTCTCGCTTCTGGTCGAGCCGGTCTGGAGAGAGCCGGCGGGCCCTGGCGAGGGTCCCGAGATCAGACTGGTGGACGAACTGCGTCTTCCACGCTGGCCAGAACTGGCTGGGCTTCCAAAGGGTCTGGTCTGGCAGGACCAGAGGGTGGTCGAGGGTCCCTGTCTGATCTACTGGCTGGACCAGTGGATGGCACAGGCTACGCAGATCTGCGGAATTGGCCTGCCCATCGCTGCCGACTCGGTGCCCGGCGTTTTGGTCAGAGGGTCTTGATCAAGACCTGGGATTTACGGTCCCAGTTATAGGCTTTTTTGCGAATCTCTGGCAGTTCTTCGACGGTCGCAGGCTTGAAGCCTCGCTTGAGAAACCAGTGGGTCGTTCGGGTGGTCAGCACAAAAAGTGCCTTGAGGCCTGTCTGCCGAGCCTGGTGTTCAATTCTCTTCAGAAGCCGTTCGCCGTCGCCCTTTTCTTGGGTATCAGGCCGCACCATGAGACAGGCCAATTCACCGAGCGTGCTGTCGGCATAGTGGTAGAGGGCGGCACAGCCGAAGAGCACTCCATCGTGTTCGATCACAGTGAAGTTGTCGATATCTCGCTCAATGGCATTGCGGCCTCTGGGGACCAGGGTGCCGTCGGCCTCGAGAGGCTCAATGAGGGAAACGATGGCGGCGACGTCGTCTGGTGTGGCCGGCCGAAGGGCCTCCAGAGTCTCCTCCACCAGCATGACGCCTACGCCATCGTGGGTAAAGAGTTCGATGAGCAGGGCCCCGTCTTTGGTGTAAGGCACAAGATGGGCACGCTCAACGCCGCCTTTGCAGGCCCTGAGGGCATGCGACAGGGTGAAGGCCGCCTCCTCAGAGAGCCCAGGCTTTGCAAGCAGTGCCTCAGCCTGGTCTTCGGAGATCTCGATGATGGGATCTTCATCGGCGGGGGCGGCAGGTACGCCGGACTCGGGTACCAGATAGATGAGCTTGTCCGCATCGAGGGCCACTGCCAGCGAGGCGGCGACATCTTCGAGGGTGAGGTTGAAGGCATCTCCAGTGGGCGAGAACCCCAGCGGTGGAACCAGCACAATGGAACCACCCGACAGGGCCTGGGCAATGGAGTCCACCTCGATTTTCCTCACCAGGCCGGTGTGCTCAAAGTCGATGCCATCGACGATGCCGACGGGCCGGGCCGTCACGAAATTGCCACTGATGATTCGGATGCGGGAGTTGCCCATTGGCGTATTGGGCAGGCCGGCCGAGAAGGCCGCCTCAATATCGAGCCTGAGCTCCCCCGCCGCCTCTTTGGCGCATTCCAGGGCAGCCAGGTCGGTGATGCGCATGCCATGGCTGTACCGGTCCTCAATCTGACGCAGTCGAAGTTGCTCTTCCACCTGTGGGCGCGACCCATAGGCCAAGACAATGCGCATGCCCATGGCCTGCAGGAGAGCAACATCATGGACCAACGATTCCAGGCGCCCCTCGGTCACCATCTCCCCCGGAAAAGCCACCACGAAGGTCTTGTTTCGAAAGGCGTGAATGTAGGGAGCAACACTTCGAAGCCAGCGAACGAAGTCATGGCCAACGCCTTGGCCTGGGGGCGAAGAGGGACTGGCTGCGGCTGGGAGGGCGTCTTGGGTCATAGGCTCATTATAATTTTGTGGTGACCCTGAGCGAGCCGCCAACCCAAGAATACCTAGAAAATCAGGCACGCTCTTTGGGGATTCGTTTTGACCCCGACCTTCCCATTGCGCAGGCCTGGATCAAAATTGCTCAGACCATCGCCCAACACCCGGTTGTGGTCATCTGCGGAGAGACTGGCTCGGGCAAGACCACGCAGCTGCCCAAGATTGCTCTGGCCTGCGGACGCGGCCAGGCAGGTCGCCTGATCGGCCACACCCAGCCCCGCAGGCTTGCGGCGACCTCAGTGGCGCGTCGGATCGCCCAGGAACTAGGGTCGGGGCTTGCCCCGGAGCCAGGCGCGAGGGTGGGCTACAAGATTCGTTTTCAGGATCGAACCGACGTGGGCATGCAGATCAAGCTCATGACCGACGGGGTTCTGTTGGCCGAGACGCAGTCCGATCCTGACTTGCGGCGTTACGACACGATCATTCTGGACGAGGCCCATGAGCGCAGCCTCAACATCGATTTTCTGTTGGGTTACCTTCGGGGACTGCTGAGCCGAAGACCAGACCTCCGGCTGGTGATCACCTCTGCCACCCTCGACAGCGATAAGTTCGCGAAACACTTCGACCTTGGCCAGGGACCGGCCCCCGTCTTGACGATCTCTGGCCGTCTCCATCCTGTGGCCCTCCGGTGGCGGCCACCCGCTCATTCGGCCTCAGAGGGCTCTGGAGGAGGCGATCTCATTGAACAGACGCTGGCGGGCATTCAGGAGGCTCTGGCCGAGAAGCCGCCGGCGGGCGGACCCGCTGATGTCTTGGTCTTCTTGCCGGGTGAGAGGGAAATCCGGGCATCGGCAGAGGCCCTGACCGAGGCACAGCGAAACTGGCCGGCCGCTGCACAGGTGGACATCCTTCCGCTCTTTGGTCGGCTGGCCCAGGCCGATCAGGAGCGTCTCTTTCGATCGGTCCGTCGTCGCCGGGTCGTGCTGGCCACCAACCTCGCCGAGACCTCCCTGACGGTCCCCGGCATTGGCTTTGTGGTGGACACCGGACTCGCACGGGTCAAGCGTTATCGAACCAAGGGAAAGGTCGAGCAACTCCAGATTGAGCCGATCAGCCAGTCGCAGGCTGCGCAGCGAAGTGGACGGGCGGGGCGGCTGGGCCCTGGACTCTGCATCCGGCTCTACGATGAGGCGGAGTTCGCGACACGTCCGGTTCATGCAGACCCAGAGATTCGACGGTCGTCCCTGGCCTCGGTACTCCTGCGAATGAAGTCTCTTGGACTGCCGGACCCAGCAGCCTTTCCTTTTGTAGATCCCCCTGCCCGTCGGGCGATCGCTGATGGCCTGGCCCTGCTCTATGAGCTGCAGGCGGTCGACAAGGCGGGCATCCTGACAACCACCGGCCACTACCTGGCTGACCTGCCGATGGATCCCCGTCTCGCACGCATGGTGGTGGCTGGTCACGAGGGGGGCTGCCTGGGTGAGGTCTTGGTGATTGTCAGCGCCTTGTCGATTCAAGACCCCCGGGACCGGCCCCTTGAGCAGCAGCAGGCGGCCGATCAGGCCCACCGTCGACTGGCCGATGAGCAGGGTGACTTCATGACCTGGCTGAAGGTCTGGGCTTTTGTTGAACAGTGCTACGAGGGCAAGCAGAGCCACCGTCAGCTAGACCAGCAGCTCAGATCAGCCTTTCTGTCGCCCGTTCGTGTTCGTGAGTGGCGAGACCTTCATCGGCAACTCCATGACTGGGTCTTAAAAAGGGACTGGCGACTCAACACGACGCCGGCCACAGCCGAGCAGGTCCATCGGGCCCTCTTGACAGGTCTCTTGTCTAACCTGGGCTGTCGGATCGAGGCCGCTGCCTCGGGGGGGGGCACCGGTCCGAGGACTCGGACGGGGCCGCTCTGGCAGGGCACCCATGAGGTGAAGTTTTCGATCTGGCCTGGGTCGGTCCTGGCCAAGAAGCCGCCGAGATGGGTCATGGCCGCCGAGCAAGTAGAGACCAGCCGGCTCTACGCCAGAACGTTGGCAGGCGTGGATCCGACTTGGATCGAACAGGCTGCCGGTCACCTGCTAAGGGTCTCGGTGGCGGAACCTCATTGGGAGAAAAAGCAGGCCAGAGTGGTCGGCACAGCGCGTGGCGTGCTCTATGGCCTAACGGTCTATCAGCAGCGCCGTGTCGCCTGGGCCTCCCGAGGAGAGGCCGAACGGCGGGAGGCAAGGGCCATTTTCATTCGGGAGGGCCTAGTGGGCCAGGCCATGGACTGTCGACTGCCTTTTTTTGAGCATAACCAGCGGCTGCTGCGAGAGATTGAGCGTCTGGAGCACAAGGCTCGTCGGCAGGACCTGCTGGTTGACGAGAGCCTGCTGGAAGCCTTCTACGATTCGCAGCTGCCGCAGGACGTGGTGGACCTCGACAGCCTGACCCGCTGGTGGCGCAAGGCTAGCCCCACGCAGCCGCGGCTGCTCTTTCTGGACCGACAGGACCTGATGCGCCATGACGCGGCTGGCATCACCACCGATCAGTTTCCAAAGACGCTCGTTCAGGCGGGCCTGAGCCTTGCGCTGGATTACAAGTTTGAACCGGGGGCGGTGGACGATGGCCTCACGGTGGCCATTCCGCTGGCGGTCCTCAACCAGGTTCAGGCCCAGGGACTCGACTGGCTGGTGCCGGGCATGCGCAAAGAGAAGGTCTTGGCACTCCTGAAGAGCCTGCCGGGGCGACACCGTCGGCCTCTGGTGCCGCTCGAGGCCTATGCCCAAGGCTTCTGCGAGCGCTGGGCAGACCGTGCGGGTGAGCTTGGCCTCCTGGTGGCGCTTTGCGATGACATTGCCAGCCAGACTGGGCTGCGGCTGATGTCGGACGACTTCAAACGGGACCAACTCCCGGCCCACTGGAGCCCTTGGATTCGGGTCCTGGACGAGCATGGTCGTCAGCTGGGCCAGGGGCGCGACCTGGCCGTGCTCAAGCAGTCGCTGGGCGGCAAGGCCAGTGATTTGGTGGCCGCTGCGACTCAGACTGACCAGCAGCCGCCGCAGACCAGCTGGACCTTTGGTGCCCTCCCGACTCAACAGACCCTTCAGCATGCCGGCCAGACGCTGCTGACCTATCCGGCACTGCAAGACCATCAGACCGGGGTCGTGGTAGGTCATTTTGAGGATCCGGACCAGGCCCGCAAGAGCCATGGTCTTGGACTCATTCGGCTCTTCTCGTTTCAGGTGAAAGACCAGATTAAGACTCTGGAGAAGGACCTGGCCCATCAGCCGGCACTGGCCTTGGCCTGGTCCGCGAGCGGCTGGTCCGGGCTGGCCAGTGAGGCGGTCATTCGTCTGGCCCTGCGCCGGGCATTTTTGAGTGGCGACTGGCCTCGCGATTCGGAGTCTTTCGCAAGAGTCTTGGCGCAGGGTCGGAGTCGCGTCCTGCTGCAGGCCCAAGAGGTGACGAGGTGGTTAACCGAGTTGCTGGGCCTCGTCACGACCGTACAAAAGAGGTTGGGTGGACTTCGGTCCCAGCGGGGACTCGTGGACGATGTTCAGGCTCAGATGGAACGGCTGCTGGAGAAGGACGGCTTCGACGAACTACCGCCAGAGCGCCAACGGCATCTGGTGCGGTACCTCCAGGCGGTGCTGATGCGTCTGGACAAGGCCCGGCTGGACCCCGCTCGAGACCAGCAGCTGCAGGCCGAGGTGGCGTCACTGGAGCAGCCCTTCTGGCGGTGGGCCCGTCAGCAGACCGGGGCCTGGTCAGAGGCCACAGTGGATTTTCGTTGGCAGCTGGAGGAGCTCCGGGTGGCGCTCTTTGCGCAGAGTCTCAGGACTCCTGGCCCGGTCTCCGTCAAACGTCTCCAGAAGGCTTGGCAGGCGCTTCAGTCGGGCCTTCGTTAGACTCTTCTCTCTGACGCAGACTCAAAAAAGGAGCCTCTCTGTGGCCATCGCTAACCAAACCGTTCCTGACATCGGCCTGATCATTATTGGCGATGAGATTCTGTCGGGTAAGCGAGAGGATCGACACTTCCAGCAGGCCAAGACCGTCCTGGCCCAAAGAGGAATGGCCCTGTCGTGGGTCCAGATCCTTGGGGACGATCCCGGTCGCTGTGAGGAGGCCTTGCGTCGAAGTTTCGCCAGCAAAGACCTGGTCTTTAGTTTTGGAGGCATCGGCTCAACACCCGACGACCATACCCGGCAAGCCGCTGCGAGAGCCCTGGGTCGGCCTCTGGTCCTCCACCCCGAGGCCCGCGAATGCATTGCATTGCGATGCCAAGAGTCGGGCCAGCCCCTGACGGCCGAGCGCCTTCGGATGGGGGAGTTCCCAGAGGGCTCGGAGATTGTGCCCAATCCCTACAACCGGATTCCTGGTTTTTCGGTGGGCTCACACTATTTCTTGCCGGGCTTCCCCATCATGGCCTGGCCCATGATGGAGTGGGTCTTAGACCACCACTACCAGGCTTTATTTCGGTCCGTGGCCGAGGTGGACCGGTCGATGATTGTCCACGAACTCTTCGAGGCAACGGTGACGCCACTCCTTGAGGAGATGACCACTGCCCATCCTCGCCTGAAGATCTACAGCCTGCCGTCTGCCCCCGTTCAGTCGGGTGAGGAGCGTGTGCGTCGGCACCTGGAGCTGGGCATCAAACTCAACAATGTCTCGGCCGCCGAGGATTCTGCACGCCTGATGGCCGAATTGGACCAGGCCTATCAGACGCTGCGTCAGGGCGTGCTGGCTCTTGGGGGGGAGATTGCACAAGAGAACCAGGCCCAGCGTTAGCCGGGGACTGGTGGAGCGCTCATGGGCGTGAAGGCCTACAGCACAGATGCGTTTGTCTTGCCCCTGCCTGCGGGGCATCGATTCCCGATGGAGAAGTACCGCCTGCTGCGGGAGGCGGTCTCTGACTGGCCGGGCCTAGAGGTCGTTGAACCACCAGCCGCGACGGACGAAGCGCTGGGTCTTGTTCACACCCAGGCCTACCTGAAGGCGATGGTTGAGGGCAGCCTGCCGACCGCTATGGTCGCCGAGATAGGATTTCCTTGGAGCCCCGCCATGGTCGAGCGTTCTCGTCGATCAACGGGGGCCACCATGGCCGCGGCTGTCGCTGCCCTCTCTGGAGAGGGGCTGGCTTTCAACCTGGCGGGCGGAACCCACCATGCATTTGCTGACCGAGGCGAGGGCTTTTGCTGTTTCAATGATGCGGCGGTGGCGGCCCGATGGGTGCAGGCCCAGGGCCTTGCCCACCGTGTCCTGATTCTTGACCTCGATGTTCATCAGGGCAATGGCACAGCCTGCATCTTTGAAGGCGACGAGTCGGTCTTCACAGTCTCCATCCATGGAGAGCAGAACTACCCATTTCAGAAGGAATCCTCCGATCTGGACATCGCACTTCAGAGCGGTGCTGATGACCAGGCCTATGCTGCCGCCCTTGGCCAGGCCTTGGCCGTGGCGGATCGGGCGGGTCCCTTTGACCTCCTGGTCTACCTTGCAGGAGCGGATCCTCTGGCCTCTGACCGCCTTGGTCAACTGGCCCTCAGCCTTGAAGGCCTGGGCCGACGGGATAGGGCGGTTTTTGAGTGGGCAAGGGCGCGGTCTCTGCCAACCGCAGTCGCCATGGCGGGGGGCTATAGCCGTCCCATCTCCTTAACCGTAGAGGCCCATCTGCAGACCATTCGCATTGGACTCCAGACTCTTTCTCGGATTTGATTCCTAACTAGCGGAAAATCCAGAATTTTTTTGTTTGCAATTATTTTTCGAGTGGGTATGATGCAGGGAGTTTTTTGGGGTTCGACGCTTCTGCGTCGTGCTGTCTTAACAACCTACAAGAGATGACCGTCTAAACCTTGATGATTGTTGCCAACACACTACGTCTACCCCTGCGCACCGGCCGCGTCTGTCGATCGATTCTCGGCCTCTCCCTTGTTTTCATGGTTGGGCTCTCTGGCGCCAGTGTTGCGTGGGCAGGGCCTGCTGAGGACCGAGTCCAGCAGTCCGCCAAGCCGTCATCCAAAAAAGCTGGCCAGACCAAGACCGACAAAGCCAAGCAGCCTCAGGCCTCGGCCAAAGCTCGAACGCAGCAGGCGGTTTCCAAGCGTCAGTCGACCAAGCCCCGTCAGTCCTTGGTCCGCAGAGACCCGACCAATCGTATGTCCGCTGGTACCAGGCTCGGTCTGCGGTCTGCACTCTCCGACTTGGCGCTCAATTCCAGCGCCGTCTTGGTTGTGGACCAGATTTCGGGTGAGGTCTTGGTTGAGAAGAACCCCAATTCGGTCCTGCCGATTGCCTCCATCACCAAACTCATGACCGCCCTGGTTGTAGCGGAAGCAGAACTCCCCATGGGCGAGGCGATAACGATTACAGACGACGATGCGGACCTTGAAAAGTTTTCTAAATCACGCCTACGCGTGGGAACAACGCTAAGCCGTGGTCAGGTGATGCACCTGGCACTCATGTCCTCAGAGAACCGCGCCGCCCACGCGCTTGGACGGACCTACCCTGGTGGTATGCAGGCCTTTGTAGAGGCCATGAACGTCAAAGCACTGCAGCTTGGCATGAAAGACTCAAGATTCGTCGAGCCTACGGGACTCAATGCAGGCAATGTCTCCAGCCCGCGGGACCTTGTTCGACTGGTGGAAGAGGCCCACCAGATCCCAGAGATCAGGCAGTACTCCACCGCTAAAGATCTTATTGTTCGGGTTGGGGGACGCAACCAGCATTTCATGAATTCCAATGCATTGGCCCGAGGGGACCGCTGGGAGTTGGGCCTCTCCAAGACCGGGTTCATCAAAGAGGCCGGCCGATGCCTGGTCATGCAGGCGGAGGTCGAGGACCGCCCTGTCATCATGGTCATGCTCGATGCCCAGGGCAAGACCCAGAGGATTCACGATGCGGAGCGCATCCGGCGTTGGCTGATTCAGCAGGCTGAGACCCCTCGGTCGCCCAGCGGCCAGCCTGCTGGTCGATCGCCTCAGGCTTTGCGGGCCGCAGGCTCGTCGATTTCGTAGCCCAGCGCTATTGAAATCTCTCTAGCGGTCTGTTCGAGGGCCATCAGCCAGCCGTCGTTGGCCCGGTCAGCAGGCGCCGAGATCGACAGGCCAGCGACCAGTCGCCCAGCATCATCGCGAATGGCCGATGCAATGCACCGAACTCCAAGTTCGAGCTCCTCGTTGTCTCTTGCAAAACCCCGTTGACGGACCTCTTCGAGTTCTTTTTCAAGTCGGTGTTGGTCGGTGATGCTGTTTCGGGTCTGGCCTGCGAGCCCTGTTCGCATGGCATACGAACGTACCGCCTTGGTGTCGTCTGCAGCGAGAAAGAGTTTTCCAGTGGATGTGAGGTGCAGAGGGGCCCGTCCACCGATGGCCCTGACGACCTGCATGCCGGACCGCTCGCTCACGGCCCGTTCGATATAGACAATCTCATCGCCCTGGCGGACCGAGAGGTTGATGGTCTCCCCAGTCAGCCGATGGAGTTCTCGCATCGGCACAGCGGCCGCGTCTCGGACATTGAGGCGGGCCTTCACCAGGTTACCCAACTCCAGGAGCCGCAGGCCTAGTTGATAGAGCCCAGGCTCCGTGCGGTCAACCATTCGAGCCAGGACCAGATCGTTCAGAATGCGGTGGGCCGTCGAGGCATGGAGCCCCGTGGTGGTGGAGAGGGACTTCAGGCTTACAGGCTCGGACTGCTGTGCCAAGGCATCTAGCAGGGCATTCATCCGCTCAATGACCTGGATGGCCGGCTTGGGGCTGGCAATCGGGGGCGCGGCAAGCCCTCTGGGGGCTGGCTGGTCAGGGCTTGGTCGCATGGGGTTTATTGGAATTCAATTTCGTAACTTGAAATGGCAGAATGGCAGTTTACAAAGGGATGACAAAAATGTCTTCAGTCGGATCGCTCCAGCCAGGAACCCGGGTCGCACTCTTCGTGACCTGTCTGGTCGACCTCATGCGTCCGCAGATTGGATTTGCTGCGCTCTCCCTGCTCGAACACGCGGGTTGCGAGGTGGTGGTTCCGCCTGACCAGACCTGCTGCGGTCAGCCCGCTTACAACAGCGGTGACCGTCAGGCCGCCCACCGACTAGCCGAGCGGGTCCTCGAGCAGCTCGAGGACTATGACTATGTGGTGGTCCCCTCTGGCTCCTGCGGCGGGATGATCAGAGTCCACTACCTTGAACTTTTCGCCGACGATCCCAACCTGAACCAGCGGATGAGCCGTCTGGCCCCCCGGGTCTTTGAGCTGACTGACTTCCTCCAGAATGTGGCGGGGCTCGAGACTGTCCCCGGACTCGCCCAGGGCTGTGTCACCTATCACGACAGCTGCAGCGGACTCCGTGAGTTGGGCGTCTGCGAGCAGCCGCGTGAATTGCTTCGGAAGATTCCCGGTCTTGAGATTCGGGAGATGAAGCAGGCTCGGGCCTGCTGTGGATTTGGGGGTACCTTCTCGCTGAAGTACGGCAATGTCTCCACCGCAATCGTGGACGAGAAAATCTCCAACATTCAGGAGACGGGGGCCCAGGCCGTGGTCCTGGGCGACTTGGGCTGTATGCTCAATATCGAGGGGCGGCTTCGCCGTCTGGGGGATGACAAGACCCAGGTCTTGCATGTCGCCGAGGTGCTCTCGGGGCAGCTCGAGGCCGATGGACTAAAGGGTAGACGCTGATGCAAGTTCAATCCATGCACTTCCAGGCCCGTGCGGGCCAGAAACTGGCAGATGTTCGGCTTCAGAAAAATCTTCGGCGACTAGCCGAAAAATTTGTCACGGCCCGGGCCAGCACGATCACCGAGATCGATTTTGAGGCGACCCGAGAGGCCGCTGTGGAGCGCCGAAATCGGGCGATTGAGAACCTTGACCTCTGGCTGGAGCGCTTTGAGCAGCAGGCCACTGCCCGTGGGGCCAAAGTCCTCTATGCGGAGTCTGCGGCCCAGGCCTCGGAGCTGGTGGTCCAGATTGCCAAGGACCATCAAGTCAGGACGGTCACCAAGTCGAAGTCGATGGTCTCTGAGGAGATGGCGCTGAATGACGCCCTTCGGGCGGCGGGTGTCGAGCCGGTCGAGACCGATCTAGGTGAGTACATTCTCCAGATCAATGACAACGAGGCCCCGAGTCACATCATTGCGCCGGTCATTCACAAGGACAAGGAAGAAATCTCCGACCTCTTCTCGAAAGTCCACGGCAAGCCCAGGCTGACTGACATCCCCCAACTCACCCGAGAGGCCCGGGAGCAGTTGCGCCCCAAGTTCCTCGGCTCTGACATGGGGGTAACGGGTGGAAACTTTGTCATCGCGGAGACCGGATCAGTGGCCCTTGTGACCAATGAAGGCAACGAGGGAATGTGCACCATCATGCCCAAGGTCCATGTGGTCGTCACCGGCATTGAGAAGGTCTTGCCCACTCTCGAGGACTTCGCCACCATCGCCAGGCTACTCACCCGCTCAGCAACGGGGCAGTCCATCTCGAACTACATTTCGCTGCTCACCGGTACAAGGGCCAAGGGCGAGACCGACGGGCCCGATCACCTCTACTTCGTCTTGGTCGATGGCGGACGCTCCAGCCTACTCGGCAGCGCCTTTCAGGACATGTTGCGGTGTATCCGCTGCGGGGCCTGTATGAATCACTGCCCGGTCTACCAGAAGATTGGCGGCCATGCCTATGGATGGGTCTATCCAGGTCCGATGGGTTCGGTCCTCACGCCGGCCTATGCCGGTATCGAGAACTCGCTCGACCTGCCCCAGGCCGCAACCCTCTGTGGCGAGTGCCATGTGGTCTGTCCGGTCAAAATCCCACTCCCCGACTTGCTACGAAAACTCCGTGAAAAGCAGGTCGAGCGGCACCTGCGTCCCTGGACCGAAAGACTCTTTCTGGCAGTCTGGGCTTTTATGGCTGCGCGTCCAGCCCTCTATCGCACCGCCTACAGCATGGCCAGTCTTGTTCTGCGGATCATGGGAGGACGTCGACACCTGGTGCGACATCTGCCTCTGGCCAAGGGCTGGAGTGGCTATCGGGACATGCCCACACCGCGAGGCAAGACCTTCTCCCAGCAGTACTCGGCCTATCAGGCCAGGCGCTCCGCAAGCTCGTAGACCAGGGCGGGGCCTCGATAGATGAGGCCTGTGTAGACCTGGACCAGGTCGGCACCGGCCTCCCGCATGGCCAGACCATCGGCTGCCGAAAAGATGCCGCCCACGCCAATAATTGGAGTGGTCGGTCCAAGCGCCTCGCGCAGGCGTCTGACGGTCTGCAGGCTGCGCAGGTGAACGGGCTGACCGGAGAGTCCCCCTGTCTCTTGGGCATGGGGCTGCCCCTGGACCAGGCTCCGGTCGAGGGTGGTGTTGGTTGCGACCACGCCGTCGATGCGCAGATTCCTCACGACGCCAATCAGCTGCTCAAGCCCAACGGCCCCCAGGTCTGGTGAGATTTTCAGAAAGAGGGGAGTCTGCTTCTGATGCTGCTGGGCCAGCCGGGCCTGTCGCTCGAGGAGTGGCTCAAGCAGCGCCTCCAGCGCCTGCTCGGCCTGCAGGTCTCGCAGGTTTTTGGTGTTGGGCGATGAGATGTTGACGGTGACGTAATCGGCCCACGGAGTCACGGCCTCGAGGCAGATGAGGTAGTCGGAGAGGGCCTGCTCAATCGGGGTAACCGCATTTTTTCCAATGTTGAGTCCCAGGATGCCCCGGTGCTCTTGGGCCCACCGGGACGCCCTGACATTGGCGAGAAAGGCCTCAAGCCCCTGGTTGTTGAAGCCAAAGCGGTTAATGAGGGCATTGGCCTTGGGGAGCCGAAAGAGCCTGGGCTTTGGATTGCCCGACTGGGCCAGGGGCGTGACAGTACCAACCTCCAGAAAGCCAAAGCCAAAGCGGGCGAGACCATCGAGGTGGGCCGCGTTCTTGTCGAGGCCCGCGGCCAGTCCCACCCGATTGGGAAAGCGAAGCCCAGCCAATTCAACTGCAGGGCCTAGACGCAATGGCTGGGCCGGCGGCATCAGTCCGCCAAGCCAGCGGTGGGCAAAGTCGAGTCCCGCAAGGCTGACCTCATGGGCGACTTCTGGGTCCAGACGAAAGAGCAGACGACGGGCCAGCGGGTAGCCGGACCAGAGCAGCGGCTTGGTCATGTCGTGGGCAGCGCCCTCAGGGCACGCCAGGATCCCTCAATCATGACTTCTGCGGGTTGAAAGTTGGCCTTGTAGGCCATTTTGGGACTGTCCTCGATCCAGTATCCCAGGTAGACGTAGTCCAGTCCCATCCTGCGGCATTGCTCGACCTGCCAGAGCACTCCATAGGTGCCCAATGAGTCACGAGCCCGCTCCGGATCGTAGAAGGTGTAGACCGCCGAGAGCCCTTGGGGAATGACATCGATCATGGAGACCATGACCAAGACGTCCTTGTCGTCGTAGAACGCCACCAACTGGGTGTCTACGCGGCTCTGAAGCAGAAACTGTGCGTACTGGTCCTTGCTGTCTTGGTCCATTCCGCCACCCGCATGCCGGCTGGCTTGGTAGCGCAGATAGAGGTCGTAGTGGGCCTGATTGAAGGTAAGGGGCTCGACCCTTGCATGCAGCTGGGCGGACAGCCTCTGATAGACCCGACGTTGGGTTCGAGACGGTTTAAAGGCCGTCACCTGGAGTCGGATGGGCCGACAGGCCCGGCAGTGGTCGCAGTAGGGGCGATACGAAAAATGGCCGCTGCGACGAAAGCCCAGCTGGACCAGTTCGCCGTAGACCGGGCCGGTGATCATGTAATTCGGTGTGGCCACTTGTGAACGAGCCCGCCGCCCTGGCAGGTAGCTGCAGGGGTAGGGCGCCGTCACATAAAACTGCAGGCGGTTGATGGGGAGGTCTTTGAGGTCAGCCATAGGGATACACGAGAGGTTCCCAGTCTAACGGCTCTCGGGGCCAGGAGTGAACCAGCCCGGCCTCTGGTCCGTCTGCTGCTGGCTGGCCAATGACCTGCTCGAGGTGCTGCTCAAATTCCCGTCGATGAATGGGGCGGGCCCCGAGGCTGGCCAGGTGGCCAGTCTGCTGCTGGCAGTCGAGTAGGGCAATGCCACGGGCCTGACAGCCCAGAACCAGAGCGGCCAGACAGACCTTGGAGCCATTGGTCCGTCGGGTGAACATGCTCTCCCCGAAGACCATCTGTCCCAGCTGAACAAAATAGAGGCCCGCCAAAAGCGTCTGGTCTTGGTAGAGGCCAAGGCAGTGGGCGAGGCCCTGGTTGTGAAGCCCCAGGTACGCAGCCCGAATGTCTGGGGTGATCCAGGTCCCGGCCTGGCCCGCTCGTGGCTGGCTGCAGGCCTGAACAATCTCGTCAAAGTCCTGGTTGAACCGCAGGGTCAGGCCCTCGCGTTGGTACTGCCGTGCCGCCTGTCGGATGGACCGATGCAGCCGAAAGTCGGAGACACGAAGGACCATGCGGGGGTCTGGCGTCCACCAGAGAATGGGCTCCCCGGGGCCCGACCACGGAAAGATGCCGCGTCGGTAGGCACGGACCAGCAAGGCCGGGCTCAGCATCTCGCCAACCGCCAGCAGTCCGTCGGCGCCGTCTTGGGCGGTCCAGGCGTCTTGGGTACAGGGGAAGTCGTCGTGGGGGCCCACCCAGGCCAACCGAGGGCGAAGAGGCTTTTGCATGGGCCTACTACCAGTCCATCCTGACTAGGCAGCGACGGTGTAGCCGATGCTGACCGGCAGCCCGGTCTTCCAGAAAGAGCTCCAGCGCCTGTCGGACGGATTCAAAGGCCAACTCATCCCACGGCAGTTCCTCGGCCCGAAAGAGTCGGGCCTCCAGGCTCTCGACGCCCGGTGCGAGCGTCGGGCTGACCAGGTCCGCCCTAAAAAAGAGGTGGACCTGCTCAACATGAGGAATGTCGAAGATGGCAAAGAGGTCTTGAATCTTGGCCTCTGCTCCCGCCTCCTCAAGGGTCTCGCGGAGGGCGCCGGCTTCCGTTGACTCACCAAGCTCCATAAAACCGGCCGGAAGAGTCCAGAGTCCCGCACGGGGCTCGATGGCGCGGCGACAGAGCAGGATCTGGTCCTGCCAGGTGCTGAGGGTTCCCAGAATGAGTCGAGGATTGACGTAGTGAATCGTTTCGCAGTGTGTACAGATGGCACGCGGCCGATTGTCGTCCGAGGGTACCTGGTGAACGATTCCGTGGCCGCAACTCGAACAAAACTTCATGTATACTCTCCAGTTCTTCGACGCGGGGTGGAGCAGTCTGGCAGCTCGTCGGGCTCATAACCCGAAGGTCGTAGGTTCAAATCCTACCCCCGCTACCAATGCCTTCGCAGCAATCCCCCAGAGTTCTTGTCTTCAGCCTTCCGAGGGCGGTCTAGGCTTCGTTCTCTGTGTCAGCCTGAATTGACTCTTGGCGCGTCAAGCGTCAAAGTCACACGATGTCAGCTCAGTCCGGCCGTCCCCCCTTTCCCTTCACCGCACTGGTCGGTCAGGAGGAGATGCAGCTTGGCCTGCTCATGGCTGCGGTCGATCCGCTCATCGGGGGCGTCTTGATTCTTGGAGAGCGGGGTACCGGCAAATCGACAGCCGTTCGGGCCCTGGCGGCCGTCTTGCCAGAGATACCGGTGGTCTCGGGCTGTGCCTATTCGTGCCTGCCCAAGGCAGAGGCGGGCCTCTGTGAGGGCGGCTGCGCGGGGCGGGGAAGGGCCAAACGCGGTGTCGCGGTGGTAGACCTTCCGCTCGGCGCCAGCGAGGAGAGCATTGTGGGGGGCTTGAGCCTCGAGCAGCTCATGGCCTCTGGCCGCAGAGTCTTTGAGCCTGGTCTCTTGGCGCGGGCCCACCGGGGGTTTTTGTATGTCGACGAGATCAATCTTCTTGAGGACCACCTGGTAGACCTGCTGATCGATGTTGCAGCCAGCGGGGAGAACCGAGTCGAGCGAGAGGGACTAAGCCTTGTGCATCCGGCCTCTTTCGTCTTAGTCGGCAGCGGTAACCCCGAAGAGGGCGAATTGCGTCCTCAGCTCCTGGACCGCTTCGGGCTGGCCGTCCAGGTCACCACGCCCAAGGTCCTTGCAGACCGGATCGAGGTGGTCCGCCGTCGTGAGGCCTATGACCGACAGCCGGCGGCCTTTGTCGAGTCGTATGAGCCAGCCCAACAGGCCATGCAGAGAAAAATCACGCAGGCCCGGAAGAACCTCGAGAAGGTAAGGCTTCCCGATGACTGTCTCACCAAGGCGGCAGAGCTCTGCCTGGCCCTGGGCACCGATGGTCTGCGCGGTGAACTGGCGCTGATGCGGGCTGCTAGAGCCATGGCGGCCCTCAACGGCAGCCGTCAGGTCGGCCTCGAACAGCTCAAGGCTGTCGCACCGCTGGTGCTTCGTCACCGACTCCGTCGAGAGGTTCTTGATGAGACCACGGCGGACGATCGGGTCTCTCGGGCCCTGGCCAACCTCCACTGACAAAGGCGGCCATGCCGGCTGAGCTCGCAGCCCTCTGTTCTTTTTTGTGTGTGCCCGAGTCCTCGGGTGGTCTGCTGGTCAGGGGGGCAAGACCCGGTCCCGGTCGGCAGGCCCTTCTGGCCCTGGTTGAGGAACTCACCCGGCAGACCGGTCGGCGGCTGGTCCGTCTGGCCCACGCCACCGCCGCGGAGAGTCTTGGCAAGAATCTCTTGATGGTGGAGAGTCTCGCAGCGGGACGGCCGGTCTATAGCCAGGATTGGTTTGAGAAAAATCGTGGGGCTCTGGTGGTGGTGAGCATGGCCGAGCGTCTCGAGGTGGGCCTGGCCCATCGTCTCGCTCGGGCGCTAGACCATCATGAGCTGTTCGTCCTGGCATTGGATGAGTCTGAGCCGCACGAAGCTGGCGTTGCACCGAGTCTTCGGGATCGACTCACGATGGTCTTTGACCTAGAGGCGTTCCAACAATCCGGTCAGGCCCTGACGTCATCGTTCGCAGCGGCAGCCGTCGCCGCCCGTCAGTGGTGGACCTCTGGCCCGAAGCAGCCAGGTCCGCCTCTCTCCGATGAGCAGTTGTTGAAGATCTGTGCCCTGGCGCAGGCGGTGGGTATCCAGTCCTCGAGGCCTGTCTTGGCCACCGCCAAACTCGCGCAGATTCTTACCCGCTGGTCTGACCCAGAGGCATTGACGGTCAGTTCGAGTGGGCTTGAACAGGCCCTACTGGCGGCACTCCTTCCACATGCGAGGCACCGTCCGGTAGAGCCTGCCCAGCAGCAACCGACCCGGGAGTCTCAGCCGCAACCGACCCAGGAGTCCCAGGCCCAGGCAGATGCGTCGGCAGAGTCGCCCTCGCAAGACTCTCATCAGGAGGGTCGGCAGAGTCAGAGCCTCCCCGACCCAGACCTGGACACCCTGGAGAAGGCCGTTGAAGCAGCCCTGGCCCAGCTTGAGCGGGGGCTTCTAGACCGAGCCTTGAGCAAGACCCTTCGCAACCCTCAGCCGGCCCGTCGAGAGGGCGGCCGGGCCGGCCAGCCCACCTGGCATCCAAGCCGAGGCCGTCGGGTCCGAACGCAGCCCTGGCGCCGGGGTCTTGGAGTCCACCAGCTGGCCTGGATCAAGACACTCGAGCGAGCCCTGCCTCTTCAAAAATGGCGCAGCGTCTCCGAGGATCAATGCCTTGTCTTGCACCCCACGGACCTGCGCGTCTGGCGCCGATTGCACCGCCGCCCGGTCACCACGGTCTTTTTGGTGGATGCCTCGGGCTCGATGGCAGCCACTCGATTGGCTGAGGTAAAGGGTGCGGTTCAGACACTCTTGGCAGATTGTTATGTCCGTCGGGATCAGGTGGCCCTGCTGAGTTTTGGGGGGCGGGGAGCGCAAGTGATCCTGTCTCCTACTCGGTCCCTGGTAGCCGCAAAGCGGGCCTTAACTGCCTTACCCGGTGGCGGCGCTAGTCCTGTTGCTGCAGGCCTCCGAGCAGTCTCACGGCTGGTGGACCAACTCACCCGGGACGGTGAGGATGCGACTATCGTTGTCTTGTCGGATGGGCGGGCTAATCTCTCCCTGGCTGGCGAGGTGGACCGAAGGCTGGCGGGCGAGGAGGCGCTGCGGGCCGCAGCGCAACTGGCCGGGCGTGCCGTCTGCAGTCTCTGGATCGACGCAAGTCCAAGGTCAGAACCCGCTGCAGCGGCTCTGGCCCAGGCCATGACGGCCCACTACCACCCCCTGCCCTTTGCGAGTGCGGGGCAGATTCATGGCCTGATTAAAGAGGCCAGACAGGCGAGGACGGCTGTGGGGTCGACCTCGTGAAAGAGATGGCCTCCCGAGGGGAGCCATTGGACTTGGGCCTGTGGCAGAGCCCTCTGCACCAGTCGACTGAGCGGTCCCTCGGCAATCCAGCGGTCATCTCGGGCTGCGATCAGTCTTAGGCACTCCACCTCGGAGAGTCTCTCGTCGGCCAAGAGGTCGGCAAGCTCGGTCCCAGCCATAAAGGAGAGGGTTCCTTCCAGGTGTGAGCGGCTCTTAAAGAGTCTCTCGTAAATCAGCTGCTGACTCTGAGGCAGACGACTTCCAGTCGAGTCGAGCAACTGGTGAATAACGGCGGGATGACCTGTCAGCCAATGTCCCAGGGCGAGGCTGGGCAGACTGCGAATCAGCGGGCCCATCCAAGGACCAAGCAGGTGGGTGTAGAGGGCTGGCGGTGGCACCAGGGAGGGGGCCAGGCCCACCAGCGGCAGACGGGGCTGACGAATCGTCAGCACCAGGCCTGCTGCCGCCCCAGCGGAGTGACCGATCACCAGTGTTGGATGCAGGTCGAGCGCCTCCAGGGCCCAGCTTAGCCAGTCGGCGACCTCCTTCAGTCCAAAGGCCGGGATGGGACTGCGGTCAAAGGCAGACTCGCCGTGCCCGGGCAGGTCGGGAATGACGAGGCCGTAGTCTGTCGGCAGCCTGTCCCAGAGAGGGGCAAATGATTCGTGGCTGCTCCCGGTGCCATGCAACAACAACAGACAGGGGGAGTTCGCGCTTGGAGATCGAACCCCGAGGCGCAGGGTCAGGCCCGACCCGCCAGGTGGTCGAAGCGTCTTGCGAACAAGCCCCCGTGACGGGTGTTCGGCTGTCGGGCTCATCTCGACCCCTGGATTGACATGGACTGTCGTCCCCCCTAATGTCTAGGTTAATAGACATTTATTAACGTCAATATTAATTGACAATTGGAGGGGCCATGTTGATCGAGCGAATTGAGCGCGTGCTCCAGGCGAGTCTGCAAGAGGCCGTCCATCCCGAAACGCCCCCCAGACTTGGTCAGGCCTTGGTCCATGCGGTGATGCCGGGTGGCGCCCGCATTCGGCCCCAGCTCGCCATGGCCGTGAGCCTGGCCTGCGGCGACGACGATCCTGCCCTCTCCGAGGGCTATGCGGCAGCCCTTGAGTTAATGCACTGTGCCTCTCTGGTCCACGACGACCTTCCCTGTTTTGACAATGCAGCCCTGCGGCGCGGCCGCCCCTCGGTCCACCAGCAGTTCGGGGAACGTCTGGCTGTCTTGGCCGGAGACGCCCTGATTGTCATGGCATTTCGGGCGGTGATTCGGTCCAAGGCCAGGCAGCCGCATCGGCTCGCCGAGGTCCTCGGCTTTCTGGAATCGGCTGTTGGCCCTTCAATGGGCATCGTGGCCGGTCAGGCCTGGGAGTGTGAGCCCCGAGCCCAGATTCAGGTCTACCAGCGCCTGAAGACCGGTGCACTCTTCTCAGCAGCCACCATGGGTGGGGCGGCCTGTGCGGGCAGGGATCCTCGGGCCTGGCAGGTCCTGGGTGAGGCCCTGGGAGAAGCCTACCAAGTCGCCGACGACATCCGTGATGTCCTGATGGATGCTCAGCAACTGGGCAAGCCGGGCCAGCAAGATGCCGCCCTCGATCGCCCGAGTGCGGCTCGAGAGCTTGGTCTTGAGGGGGCGGTCGTCTACTTCGATGAGTTGATTGGCCGAGCCATTGAGGGCATTCCTGTCTGTCGCGGGGCCGTGCGTCTCCGAAACCTGGTCCTGCGCGAGGCCCAGCGGCTCCTGCCCTTTCACGATCGTCCCATTGGCATGGCAGCGACGGATCTCCCACTCACAGTCTCTTAACCAGCTGCTGCACCAGTGAGCATGCTGCACCAGTGGGTCCGGTCCCTGATGGTCCGCCCGGGCTTTTCAGACTGGGCCTCAAGGTCTCCCTGGCTTGGTTGGTTGGTTCGACGCCGTGCACGACAGGTCTTGGACCTGATGTCCGGTTTTGTCTACAGCCAAATCCTGTTGGCCTGTGAAGAGCTCGACTGGCTCCAGGCCTTGGCCATCCGACCAGAGCGCGAGGCTGAACTGGCGCGCCTCGGCGCACTGACAGACGAGCGAGCCCGGCTGCTGGTGGATGCGGCGGTCGCCGTGGGCCTTCTGGTTCGGCAGGGCGATCTCGTGCGGCTGAGTCTGACTGGACAGGTCATTGCCCATGAGCCTGGTCTGAGGGCCCTGGTTCGTCACCATCGGATGTTTTATCGAGACCTGAGCGATCCGGTGGGTCTGCTCCAAGCGAGCAGTCCACAGACCGAGATGCGGGAGTTCTGGAGTTACGTCGAGACCAGAGGGCGGGGTGGCGACCATGGGGTGGATCCAAGGGCCGCTCGTTATAGCGAGTTGATGACCATGACCCAGAGTCTCGTCGTCAGCCAGGTCCGTGCTGCGGTGCCGTTGACCGGCACGCGGGCGCTCTTGGATCTTGGGGGCGGGCAGGGCCGATTGGTGAGCGAACTCTTGGCGGAACACCCTGGGCTTCGGGGAGCAGTCTTTGACCTCCCGGGGGTTGTTGCGAGTGCCAAGGCCCGGGCAGAGGGCCTCCAGGACCGTTCGACTGGAAGGCTGGAGTGGTTTTCGGGGGATTTCTTTGCGGACCCCTACCCAGACGGTTTTGACATGGTCAGTCTGGTCCGCGTGCTGTATGACCATCCCGATGACTGGGTGCTCCGACTCCTGACCAGGGTCTGTGACTACCTCAGGCCACTTCAAGGCCGCCTGATTGTGGCTGAGCCCATGGCCAGCCAAGACCCAAGAGATCGAATGGGAGCTGCCTATTTTGGTTTCTATCTCTTGGCGATGCAGGGTGGGCGTCCCCGCACCGCAGCGGAACTGACGAATCTCCTTCGGCAGGCGGGTTTCCGCCAGGTCGTGGCCCGTCCAACCCCGCTGCCTGTGCAGTGCAGCGTCTTGGAGGCCCGTCTCTAGGGAGGGGCGCCGGGCTCGGGCCTGTTGACTTTCATCAAAATAAGCCGACAATCGGGTGTAACTATAAATAGACACAACAACCTGTCAATTAAAAATGACTATCGGAACCAAGACTGAGGCAGTCGTCTTCCAGGCCCCCGGGCACGTAGCCCGGCAGACGCTGGGTCTGCGTGAGCTCGCAGCCGATGAAGTCAGGGTTCAGATTCGCTACACCGGCATCTCCACCGGCACTGAGCGACTCCTCTATCGGGGCGAGATGCCCTCCTTCCCCGGCCTGGGATATCCACTGGTACCGGGATACGAGTCCGTTGGTCGAGTCGTCGAGGCAGGCCCTCAGGCGAGCCTCTGCGTTGACCAGTGGGTCTTTGCGCCAGGCGCGAACTGCTATCGAGAGGCCCGTGGACTATTCGGTGGGGCCGCGGCCAGCCTACTGACGAGTGACCAGCGGCTGATCGCACTGGACCAAGAACCAGGCCCCGAGATGGTGCTACTCGCACTAGCCGCTACCGCCCATCATGCGATTCGCATGGCCGGTGAGCGTCTGCCTGACCTCGTGGTGGGCCATGGAGTCATGGGACGCCTGGCGGCCCGACTCATCGTCGCCCTTGGAGGGGTCCCCATGGTCTGGGAGCTCGCTGCCGAGCGACAGGGCGGGGCGGCCGGTTATCTGGTGCGGGATCCCAACTACTGCAAAGGGCAGCAATTCGACTGCATTTTGGATGCGAGCGGTGCAGGGGATCAGCTGGACCACTGGATCAGCAGCCTCCTGCCCGGTGGGCAGGTCATTCTGGCGGGCTTCTACAACCAGCCCCTGAGCTTTAAGTTCGTGCCGGCTTTCCTGCGCGAGTCCCAACTCAAGGTCGCAGCCCAGTGGCAGCCCGAGGACCTGAAGGCGGTCTCCGCCTTGGTCGCTGAAGGCCGGCTTGATCTCTCGGGTCTGGTGACCGATCTCCTGCCGGCTGCCGAGCCCGCAGGCGCCTATCAGAAGGCATTTGACGACAACACTGCTCTCAAGGTGGTACTGGACTGGAGGTCCCTCGCATGAGCCAAGATCTGTCTGCCATTGGTCCCACACCGGTCCAATTCATGATGAAGACACGCCTGAAGTCCGAGGCGGCCATCGAGCCCGATCCAGTCCATACGGGGCCAATCAAGAAGGACACCCAGATCATTGCCATCTATGGCAAGGGCGGCATCGGCAAGAGTTTTACGCTGGCCAACCTCTCCTACATGATGGCCCAGCAGGGTAAGAAGGTCTTGCTCATTGGCTGTGACCCCAAGAGCGACACGACCTCTCTGCTCTTTGGTGGCAAGGCCTGTCCCACCATTATCGAGACGTCCTCCAAGAAAAAGCTTGCGGGCGAGACCGTCGCCATCGGCGATGTCTGCTTCAAGCGCGACGGGGTCTATGCAATGGAGCTTGGCGGCCCTGAGGTGGGCCGTGGCTGCGGCGGCCGCGGAATCATCCATGGCTTTGAGACCTTGGAAAAACTCGGGTTCCATGACTGGGGCTTTGACTACGTGCTGCTCGATTTTCTAGGGGACGTCGTCTGTGGCGGCTTTGGCCTGCCCATTGCCCGGGATATGTGCCAGAAGGTCATCGTGGTGGGCAGCAATGACCTGCAGTCGCTCTACGTCGCCAACAACGTCTGCTCTGCCGTCGAGTACTTCCGAAAACTTGGTGGCAACGTCGGCGTCGCCGGGTTGGTCATCAACAAGGACGATGGCACTGGCGAGGCTGCGGCCTTTGCCCAGGCCGCTGGCATTCCGGTGCTCTCAGCGATTCCCGCAGACGAAGACATTCGTCGCAAGAGTGCCTCTTACGAGATTATCGGTACCCCAAATGGCCAGTGGGGCCCCATGTTCGCGGAGCTGGCCAGCAGAGTCGCCACAGCACCTCCGGTTCGGCCAAAACCGCTGTCTCAAGACGAGCTGCTGGGCCTTTTTTCAGGCAGCGCAGTGGGGCGGGATGTGGTGCTCGAACCCGCTACCGTCTTTGACATGATGGGCCGCGAAGACATGGTTAAGCCCTCGCTCGAAGTCGTCTACGACCAGGCCTAAGTCCATGAACGCCCGCCAGCCGATTCCGATACTTCCCGAAGAGGGGACAGCCTGTGTCTCGGGATCGGATCGCCTGCTCGCCTCGGCCCATGCAGCTGGCAAGGCTGAGTTGCTGAATCAGTACGCCAAGGATTATCCCAAGGGGCCACATGACCAGCCCCAGAGCATGTGCCCAGCCTTTGGTTCTCTTCGAGTGGGCCTTCGGATGCGCCGAACCGCCACCATCTTGTCGGGCAGCGCCTGTTGTGTCTACGGCCTTACCTTCACATCGCACTTCTACGGAGCCCGACGGCCAGTAGGCTATGTGCCCTTTAACTCTGAAACGCTGGTCACTGGCAAGCTCTTCGAGGACATTCGGGAGGTGGTCTATGCCCAGGCAGACCCCGCCAAACTCGATGCCCTTGTCCTCATCAATCTCTGTGTCCCGACGGCCAGTGGTGTGCCACTGCAACTGCTCCCCAAGGAGGTTAACGGGGTGCGGATTATCGGGATCGATGTCCCTGGGTTTGGCGTCCCCACCCATGCGGAGGCCAAGGACGTGCTGGCCGGAGCGATGCTGGGTTACGCCATGACAGAGGCCCAGTCGGGCCCTGTCGCAACGCCACGAGCAGGCAAGCATGCCCTGCCTGCGGTGACCCTGCTGGGGGAGATGTTTCCGGCCGACCCCATGGTCATTAGCCAGATGCTGCGACCGATGAACCTATCCGCAGGAGCGGTGGTTCCAACCCGCGAATGGCGGGAGCTCTATTCGGCACTGGATTGCGCCGCTGTTGCAGCGATCCATCCTTTCTACACTTCGAGCATGCGTGTCTTCTCCTCTGCGGGCCGTCCCATCGTCGGGTCGGCCCCCGTCGGCTACGAGGGCACGGCGTCCTGGTTGGAGGCCATTGGGCGGGCCACCAATACCCCGGAGGACCTCATTGCGCAGGCCAAGCAAGCCGTACTACCAAGTCTCAAGACGGTGCTGGAGCGTTCACCAATTCGTGGACGGATCACGGTGAGTGGCTACGAGGGCTCAGAGTTGCTGGTGGCACGACTCTTGATGGAGAGTGGGGCAGACGTCCGCTACGTGGGAACGGCCTGTCCGCAGACCACCATGAGCACAGAAGACCGCGACTGGCTTCAGGCCAGAGGAGTCCATGTCCAGTACCGGGCCTCACTCGAGCAAGACCTTGCGGCGGTCCAGGAGTTTGAGCCTGATCTTGCGATTGGGACAACCCCCGTGGTTCAGAAGGCAAAAGAACAGACCATTCCGTCGCTCTATTTCACCAATCTCATTTCCGCCCGTCCGCTGATGGGAGCCGCAGGGGCAGGCTCACTGGCCCAGGTGGTCAATGCGGCCCTGGCCAACAAGCCAAGGTTTGACACCATGAAGTCATTCTTTGGTGAGACTGGGCTTGGCGACAATGCCGGCATCTGGCAGGACTCGCCTGTCCATCACCCAGAGTTCAAGGCCCAGGTTCGGCGCCAACAAGAAAAACGGGCGGCTCGGCGTGCCCAAGAGGCCATGGGGACCTAAGGCGATGCTCGTCCTCGACCACGATCGTGCAGGCGGCTACTGGGGAGCCGTCTATGTCTTCACGGCCATCAAGGGGCTCCAGGTGGTGATCGATGGCCCTGTGGGCTGCGAAAACCTTCCGGTCACGTCGGTCCTGCACTACACCGATGCCTTGCCACCCCACGAGCTGCCGATTGTGGTCACCGGCTTGGCCGAGGAGCAGCTGGGTCGCGAGGGCACCGAAGGCGCCATGAAGCGCGCCCATGCAGTCTTAGACCCCGACCTTCCTGCCGTTGTTGTCACTGGCTCCATTGCAGAGATGATTGGCGGTGGCGTCACACCCGAGGGCATGAATATTTCACGCTTTCTGCCGCGAACCATCGACGAAGACCAGTGGCAGGCCGCCAATCGAGCCATGACCTGGCTCTGGACAGAGTACGGCATGAAGAAGGTTCCAGCCCTTAAGCCCCGTAAGGAGGGTGAGCGTCCAAAGGTCAACCTCATCGGGCCGGCCTATGGCATGTTCAATATGCCCAGCGATCTCGCGGAGGTCCGTCGTCTGGTCGAGGGCATCGGTGCAGAAGTCCACATGAGCTTTCCTCTGGGCAGCCACCTGACCGACGTGCCGCGACTGGCCGAGGCAGAGGTCAACGTCTGTCTCTACCGCGAATTTGGTCGGCAGCTCTGCGAACAGCTGGACAGGCCCTATCTCCAGGCACCCATAGGCCTTCACAGCACCACCGCATTTCTTCGCAGCCTTGGAGAGCTCTTGGGCCTGGACCCCGAGCCCTTCATAGAGCGCGAGAAGCACACCACGATTAAACCCATCTGGGACCTCTGGCGATCGGTGACCCAGGATTTCTTTGGCACGGCAAGCTTTGGCATCGTGGCCAATGAGACCTACAGCCGCGGCGTTCGACATTATTTGCAAGACGAGCTGGGCCTGCCCTGCCAGTTTGCGGTGGCCCGAAAGCCCGGGGAAAAGACGGCCAATGAGATGGTCCGTGAGTTCTGTCAGAAAAAGACCCCGTTGGTCTTGTTCGGCAGCTACAACGAGCGGATGTACTGCGCCGAGGCCGGTGCCCGTCCGAGCTTCATTCCAGCCTCGTTTCCCGGCGCCATCATTCGACGACACACCGGGACGCCCTTCATGGGCTATGCGGGGGCGGTCTATCTCTTACAGGAGGTCTGCAATGGCCTCTTTGATGCGCTCTTCCATATCCTGCCTCTGGGGACTGATCTCGACAAGGTCGAGGCCACACCCACCGGCCTGCAGGCTGCGGCAACGGGGGCCTCAAGCAGGAGCCTCGCCTGGACGCCTGAGGCCCGGGAACTCCTCGACGACTTGGTCTCGTCCCAGCCCGTCCTCATCCAGATCTCGGTGGCCAAGCGGCTTAGGGATCGGGCCGAGCGCCTGGCGCGTGAGCTTGGAGCAGACCAGGTGGAAGCCAGCCATCTGCAGGAGGCCCAAGAGGCCCTGCACACGGGGGTCACCGCATGACCCGCCAGAACTTCATGAGCACGATGGACTGGACCAGTCCAGCCCCATCCATGACCAGACACGAAGCAGCAGTTGCTTCACCAGAACGTCGTGACACGGTGTCACGGCTGCCCTCTCCACGCGGGCCCTGCGTGGACTTGATCCTTGCGGATCAACTCTAAGGAGAACCTCCCATGAGCGACAACAGAAGCATCTCCGGCCTGTCCGACGAAGAAGCCCAAGAGTTCCACACGTATTACATGCAGGGCTTGGTTGGATTCACGGCTGTAGCCGTCATTGCCCATATTCTGGTTTGGGCATGGCGTCCTTGGTTCCACTAAATCTCTGAAACAGGAGGCCTAGCCATGCAACAGAGTCCATCACTGGTTCAACGGTCCACCGTCAAGGCCGATTCACTGGCTTTCTCGTTGGTGTTTGTCTCGGTCTACATCGCGTTCTTTGTGGTCGCGTTGTTGGCAACGATTCTGATGCTGAACTGGCGCACCTGGTTTCCTGGCGCAGAGAGTAGTCGGAATCTCTTTAGTGGCGTTAGGGCAGCTGTCTACACCCTGATGTCGCATATCACCTGAAAAGGAGAAAACGTCATGTGGCGAGTTTGGAAACTTTACGATCCACTGCGTGCAATGGTTGTGCAAGGCGTGTTCTTGTTCGGCCTGGCAGCAATGATTCATCTCATTCTGCTGAGCACGGTTCGGTTCAACTGGATGGATGGCCTGAGCCAAGCCGAGTACAAAGCCTCGGCCGCCAAGGTCGCAGCACCGAAGTAAGTAAAAAAGGCGGGCAATCTCAGAGAGCTAGCGACCTGAGATTGCCTGCTCATCGAACGAGGAGGACATAAAAATGGCCATGCTAAGTTTTGAGAGAAAGTACAGAGTTCGGGGCGGCACCCTGCTGGGTGGCGACCTCTTTGATTTTTGGGTGGGCCCTTTCTATGTCGGCTTCTTTGGGGTCTTGACCATATTTTTTAGCTTCCTGGGCACTGCCCTGATTCTCTATGGCGCCTCGCAGGGGCCCACCTGGAATCTGTGGCAGATCAACATCGCACCTCCTGACCTGAAGTACGGTCTCGGTCTTGCACCGCTGATGGAGGGTGGGCTCTGGCAGGTCATTACGATCTGTGCCATTGGTGCCTTTGGAAGCTGGGCCCTTCGAGAGGTCGAGATCTGCCGAAAGCTCGGCATGGGATACCACGTGCCGTTTGCCTTTAGCGTGGCCATCTTTGCCTATGTGACCCTGGTGGTCATTCGGCCAGTCCTGCTGGGGGCTTGGGGCCATGGATTCCCCTATGGAATCCTCAGCCACCTCGACTGGGTCTCAAACGTGGGCTACCAGTTCCTGCATTTCCACTACAACCCAGCCCACATGATTGCGGTGAGCCTCTTCTTCACCACGACCTTTGCGCTGGCCCTGCACGGCTCGCTCATTCTCTCGGCCACCAACCCAGGCAAGGGTGAGGTGGTGAAGTCGCCAGAGTACGAGGACACCTTCTTCAGGGACATCATCGGCTACTCCGTTGGCACGCTTGGCATCCACCGGCTTGGTCTCTTTCTGGCGCTGGCGGCAGGCTTTTTCAGCGCCGTCTGCATCGTGATTAGTGGACCTTTCTGGTCCCGGGGCTGGCCCGAATGGTGGGGCTGGTGGCTGCGTCTACCGATTTGGTCCTAATTCAGGACATGGGAGAAAAAAATGGCTGATTATCAAAACCTTTTTACCCAGGTCCAAGTCAATGGACCAGTCGAGTGGGGAATTCCACTCGATCGGGATCGCGACACGGCAGAACGGGTGGGCAAGCCCTGGCACTGGCATCTCGCCGGCCGTCTCGGCAATGCCCAGATCGGTCCCCTCTACCTGGGATTTACAGGAATCGCCTCCATCCTCTTCTTCGTGATTGGCTTCACCGCGATTGGATGGAATTATCTGGTCCAGGTCAACTACAGCCCGATTGAGTTCGTTCGGCAGCTCTTCTGGCTCAGTGTCGATCCCCCTAACGCCAGTTACGGTCTCAGGCTTCCGCCGATGAATGAGGGTGGCTGGTGGCTCTTCTCGGGCTTTTTCATCACCGTCTCAATCCTGCTCTGGTGGGTTCGAACCTATCGTCGCGCAGTGGCTTTGAAGATGGGGACCCATGTGGCCTGGGCTTTTGCAGGCGCGATCTGGCTCTACCTGGTCTTGGGCTTCTTCCGCCCGATCCTCATGGGAAGTTGGGCCGAGGCAGTGCCCTGGGGCATTTTTTCTCATCTGGATTGGACCACCGCCTTCTCACTGCGATACGGCAACCTCTTCTACAACCCCTTCCACATGCTTTCGATTGCCTTCCTCTATGGCTCGACTCTGCTCTTCGCGATGCACGGTGCCACGATTCTGGCGGTCAGCCGCTACGGTGGAGAGCGTGAGATTGAGCAGATTGTCGACCGTGGATCAGCCTCCGAGCGTGCAGCACTCTTCTGGCGCTGGACCATGGGCTTCAATGCCACGATGGAGTCCATTCACCGCTGGGCCTGGTGGTTTGCCGTCCTTACCTGTATCACCGGCGGCATCGGCATTCTGCTGACCGGCACGGTGGTGGACAACTGGTACCTCTGGGCCGTTAAACACGGCGTGGCTCCGGGCTACCCCGCGATCTGGGGGCCTGTGGTTGATCCCATGACGCCTGCAGCAGCCCAATAAAAAAAGGATCCTCATCATGAAAATGACCTATCGGACTTGGATGCTTGGCTTGAGCCTCGGCCTTGGCCTGGCCCTGACCGGCTGCGAGCGACCCCCCAAGGTGACCGAGCAGATCGGCTACCGTGGGACCGGCATGGAGAAGGTAGTAAACCCTCGGATCGAGGCCGTGAAGCTCGCGGCCAATGAGATCCCCGAGGCGCTACCTCCTGCTGAAAAGGGTGGGAAAAAGGCCTCGGCGGTCTACAAGAACGTCAAGGTTCTTGGTGACCTCAGCGAAAATGAATTTAACCGGGTCATGCTGGCCATTACCACCTGGGTGGCTCCGGAGCAAGGCTGTACCTACTGCCACAATGCCCAGAATTTCGCTGATGACTCGCTCTACCAGAAGGTGGTGGCTCGGAAGATGATCGAGATGACAACGACCATCAACAGCAAATGGCAGGCCCACGTCGGCAACACCGGTGTGACCTGCTACACCTGCCACCGGGGCAACAACCTGCCTGAGAAGATCTGGTTTACGGCACCTGAGGTGAAGACCGCAGGTCGAATGTTAGGCAACAATTTTGGGCAGAATCGGGCTGGTCAGGAGAGTGTGAAAAATGCCTCGCTCCCCTATGACCCCTTTACCCCATTTCTACTCAAAGACACCAACATTCGGGTAGCGGGCACCACGGCCTTGCCCACCGGCAACAAGACCTCACTCAAGCAGGCGGAGTATGTTCATGGCCTCATGATCCACATGTCGGACAGCCTGGGTGCCAATTGCACCACCTGTCACAACACCCGTGCAATGGCCGAGTGGGATCAGAGCACGCCTCAGAGGACCACGGCCTGGGTCGGCATTCGAATGGTGCGTGACCTTAACAACACCTTTGTCGTGCCACTCACCGGAATCCAGCCCGCCCATCGTCTCGGACCCACGGGTGACATCGGCAAGGTGAACTGTGCGACCTGCCACAACGGTGTCCAGAAGCCGCTCTATGGGAAGTCGATGCTGCAGGCCTACCCTGAGCTAAAAGGGAGTCTGCCAGTCGAGAAGGTGGCCTCCATGGCTGCTCCCGCAAGCCCACCAAAGGACCACTTGCGCCGTTAGAACAGAACCACCAAAAACACCTCCTCTCCTGGAGTGTGATCCAGGGCCCTCTCCCCGGGGGCTTTGGTTAAACGCCAGCCAACGAAAGTTGGTTGGCGTTTTTTTAGAGTCTAGGCAACGGGGGTGTTCAACAAGACAACAGCCGCATTGAGCGCAGCGGCAAAACTCACCCAGGCCAGATAGGGCAGTAGAAGAAGTGCTGCGCGGGGCGCATAGGACCGCAGGTGGACCAGTAGCCCAGCAATCGAGAGCCAGAGAAAGGCGACCTCAATGACAGCCAGGTCGGGCCGTTGGAGCTTGAAGAACAAGAGGCTCCAGCCGATATTCAAGAGGCCATTGAGGGCCCAGAGACCCAAGAGCTTCAGCGGCAGTCTTCCGCCGATGGACTGGGCTGCTCGCCAGCCCACCACGCCCGACCAGGCCATCAGCCCAAAGAGAGTGGTCCAGGCTGGTCCGAAGGCCCAGTCGGGTGGCTTCCAACTGGGCTGAACGAGGCTGTAGTACCAGCTGTCTAAAACGGTGAGGCTGCCCCCAATGCTGGCGGTTGCGAAAGCCAGGCCGGCCGCGACCCAGACCTCGCGGCTCATGCTCGGGCGAAGCCCAGCAGGTGGGCAAGGTCTTTCATTAGGATTCGCAGGTGGGCCATTGGTCGACGACGGACGAGTCGCTTGTTCATGTAGGCATCAAAGGTGAGTTGCTGAACATCTTGGTCTTCACAGATTTTGACAAATTGTTCACGTCTTTTCTCGGAGCTGTACCAAAACCTCTGCAGGAGTCCGAGAATCATAAAGATGCGCCCGTGGTCTTTCATAAAGGCCGCTCGGGCCTGGCGGAGGCTCTTGGCATCGCCGGTTCGAAGAAAATTCAGGCCCGCCTGTGCGGCGAGGTCGCCACCAAGCATGGCGTAATAAATGCCCTCGCCTGAGGCGGGCGCGACGACGCCCGCCGCATCACCCGCGAGAAGGACCTGACGTCCATCGTCCCATCGAGGAAGGGGCTTGAGCGGAATGGGGGCGCCCTCTTTCCGCAGGAGTTCGCAGTTCTCGAGCCCCGCCCGAGTCTTTAGCAGGGCTGTGGCACCCCGGAGGGAAAAGCCCTTGTCCATGCTGCCGGTGCCAATGCTCAGGCAGTCCCCATGGGGAAACATCCAGCCGTAGAAGTCAGGCGAGACATCCCCCTGATAGTAGACATCGCAGCGGTCTGGATCGTAGTCGTGGGCCTGGGAGTTGTCGGCCGCTGGACGCCGCAAGATCTCGTGGTAGGCGAAGACCGTCTTGCCGCGGTCGGCCCCGGGAACGGCCTGCTGGGCGACCTGCGACTTGGCGCCGTCGGCTCCAATAATGAGGCGGGCCCGGAGCTGCTGGCGATACTCCTGGCCGTCTCGGTCTCGCTGCAGTATTTCCAGGGATCGCCAGGGGGACTGGTCAGCCGGCTGCAGGCGAACAAACTGGCCCACAAGTCGGCGTGCACCAGCTTCAGCGGCTCGCTCCCGAAGAAATTCATCAAATTCACCGCGGTTCACCATGCCGACAAATCCATTGTCGATGGGAATGTCGACCATCTTCCGGCTTGGGGCGATCATGCGTGCACAGCGAATTTTTGCCACCAGCAAACGGTCTGGAATGTTGAAGTCCTGAATGAGACGAGGCGGAATTGCGCCACCGCAGGGCTTGACCCGGCCGGCTCGGTCGAGGAGGGCGACAGAGTGTCCTGCCTTGGCAAAACGTTCTGCGGCCACTGAACCAGCGGGTCCACCGCCCACCACGACGACATCGAATGAGAGAGGGTCAGGCACGGCAGGTCTCCTGGTGGGTCTGAGGGGAAGGGTGGGGCAGGCCAATGGGTGCATCGAGCCTGGCTCCAAGGGCGGCGGCCACCACGAAGGCGCAGGCCTCTAGGAAGAAGACCAGGCCATAGGCCGTGGCCAGGTCGTCCACCAGATGGCCCGCGGTATCGGCCAGGGCAGTTCCGATGAGCCCGCCACAGGCAAAGGCCAGGGCCTGGGCGGCGCCCCAGACACCCATTCGGGTGCCCTCGTGGGCGGCTACACCCCGATTGGCCAGGGCCATCATGCTGGCGATTGCTGCGATCGAAAAGGCTCCGTTGGCTGCGCCAAGAAGAAAGACGTTCAGCCCCAGCGGCCAGACACTGGGCAGACGGCCACCGACTGTAAGGGCCAGCAAGGCAAGGCCAGACAGCAGGCAGCCTGCAATCGTCCAGAACCGGAGCAGCCCGGGTGCCCGGCCGAATCGGGGCAGCCGCTGAGAGGCTGGCACCAGCAGCATGCCTACCAAGACTCCAGCATGCTGAAGGCCGGAGAGTTGGGTGGACTGGCCTGGCGAATAGCCGAAGACCAAGCCGGCATAGGGCTCAAGAATCAGGTCTTGGGCACTGAAGGCAAGCATGCTGACAAAGACAAAGACCGTAAAGCGTCTCACGGCGGGCTCGGTCAGGACGGTTGCCATAGCCTGCCGAAAACTCAGGGGGCTGGGTGCAGAGGCCCGCGCCGCAGGAGCCCAACGAGCAGGCTCGAGCCGCCACGTGGCCAGAAGAGTCAAGACAATGGCCAGCCCAGCGACCCAGAGGCTCACTATCAAGAGCCGGTCCATGGTGAAGGGGTCGAGGAAACGCCCTGAGAGACCAGCGGTGATGGCAAAGCCGGCAATCATCATCAGCCAGACCAGTGTCGCCGCGGCAGCCCGGCGGGGTCCTTCGACCGACTTGGCCAAGAGGGCGAGGACGGAGGTACCGCAGGCGCTAACGCCAATACCAATTCCGACAAAGCCACCCGCGCAGACCAAAAGCCCCAGCCAGAATTGCTCCACCATGAGGCCCGTCCCCATGCTGGCGATCACCCCCCCAAGGGCCAGGACCAGCAGGCCTCCGCGAATCCAGGGGGTACAACGGCCCGTCTGGTCGGTGCCAAAGCCCATTCGAGGCCGAAGGATCTGAAGCAGATAATGGCCCGCCACCATCAGGCCGGGAATGACCGCCGCCAGACTGAGCTCCACCACGATGACACGGTTAAGCGTTGAGGTGGCCAGCACCACGACGCCGCCGATGCAGGCCTGGACCAGACCCAGGCGGGCAATCTTTTGCCAGCCGAAGGCGTTCTGGCTTCTGCTCATGTGACCGCCCCAATGGCCGATGCGCTGATCATCATTCCGCCCACAAAAAACGGCACTCCGAATCCACTCAGGGGAAGGGCGCGGCCAATTGGTTCCCGCTGGAACCAGACCATCAGGGCTCCCTGGACCGCCAGCAGGCCCGCGATGAGCAGTGCTGCGAGGAAGTGTCCCGAGGTTGCAAGAAAGCCAATCACTAGGATTTGGGGCGCCAGCATCAGCCCAATGGCCAGGTGAGCGGCACGGCGTGGTCCGTAGAGCACGGGCAGGGATCGGATGCCGTGGGCTTGGTCCCCAGCAATGGCCTTGAAGTCGTTGAGGGCCATGATGCCGGCCGCTCCGATGCTGTAGAGCAAGGCCAGAACGAGGACCGCCTGGGCTGGTGGCTGACCATCGGTCATCACGGCGTAGCCCGTGATCCAGGCCAGCCCCTCGTAGGCCAATCCGCAGGCCAGGATGCCGGACCATCCATTTTGTTTGAGGCGAAGCGGGGGCATGCTGTAGGCCCAGGCGAGTCCCAGGCCCACCAGTCCAGCGGCGAAACCCCAGGGGCCCAGAAGACTGGCGATGAGGGCGGAGAGCAGGGTCCAGGTCAGGGCGAGACCAAGCCCCCACCGGCCCGGCAGCCGTCCAGACGGGATCGGTCGGTGAGGCTCATTGATGGCGTCAACGTGTCGGTCAAACCAGTCGTTCACGGCCTGGCTGCTGGCGCAGACCATTGGGCCGGCCAAGACCAGGCCTAACAGGGCCAGCGTCCAGTGGTTGGCAAGGGACTGTCCGGACGAGACCACTCCACAGGCAAACGCCCACATGGGCGGAAACCAGGTGATGGGCTTGAAGAGCTCGAGGGCCGCGGTGGGAATGGCCATGAAGACATTCTCTACTTGACAAATAAGGCCGTCAATTGCAATTTACACTCTTAGCAGACTAGAAAGCATCCCCATGGTGAGAGACACCAAAGACCAGCGACCGACCGTTGTGGTGATTGGCAGCGGTTTTGGCGGCCTGGCCGCAGCCATCAGGCTTCTGGTCAAAGGCTACCGGGTAACGGTCTTGGAGCGACTGGACCGGCCGGGGGGTCGAGCCCAGGTCTTTCGGCAGGATGGTTTTACCTTCGATGCCGGTCCCACCATTGTGACGGCCCCCTTCCTCCTCGACGAACTCTGGGAATTGGCCGGACGCCAGTTCTCTGACGTGGTCGAGCTGGTTCCCATGAATCCCTTCTACCGAATTCGTTTTTCAGACGGCAGCCACTTCGACTACCACGGTGACCCCGACCGAATGCGCCAGGAGGTGGCCCGCCTGAGCCCCGAAGACCTTCCGGGCCTCGAGCGATTTATGCAGGAGGCTGAGCGTTGCTATACCAAAGGCTACGAGGAACTGGGCACGGTCCCCTTCGAGACCGTTGGAGAGCTCTTGGCCTCGATTCCGGCCATGGTCGAGATGCGGGCCTGGCAGAGTATTTTTGGCATGGCCAGACGCCACTTCCGCAGCCACAAGCTTCAGCAGGTCTTTAGTTTTCATCCGCTGCTCATCGGCGGCAATCCACTGACCGTAACCTGCGTCTACAGCCTGATTCCAGCCTTGGAGAGACGGTTTGGTGTCCACTCCGCCATGGGCGGTACCGGTGCGATTGTGCAGGCGATGGTGAGCCTGATTGAGGACCTTGGTGGTGAGGTCCAGCTCAACTCCGAAGTTCAGGAAATTCTGGTGGAGGCTGGGCACGTCCAGGGCGTCCGTCTGGCCGGTGGACAGCGGATAGCCGCCGATCTGGTGGTCTCCAATGCCGACGCGGCCAACACCTACCGTCGCCTGATCCCCAGTGTGACCCGCAAGACCTGGACAGACCGCAAGCTCGCGCAGTCCGCCTATTCGATGGGGCTTTTCGTCTGGTACTTCGGCACGAGCCGGCGCTATGACGACCTGCCCCACCATCAGATTCTGATGGGCCCCCGCTACGAAGGTCTCCTTCGTGACATCTTTCAAAACAAAGTCTTGTCCGAGGATTTCAGTCTCTACCTCCACCGTCCGACTGCAACCGACCCGAGCCTTGCACCGCCGGGCTGCGATGCCTTCTACGTCCTCTCGCCGGTCCCCCACCTGGATGCTGCGGTGGACTGGGCTGCTCAGGCCCCTCGATACCAGGCCGCCATCTGTGCCGAGTTAGAGAAGACCATCTGCCCAGGGCTGTCCGAGTCCATCGTGACCTCCCACTGGATGACTCCCAACGACTTTGAGACCGACTACATGGCCTACAAGGGCGCCGCCTTTGGCATGGAGCCAAGGCTCTTGCAGAGTGCCTGGTTTCGGCCTCACAACCGCAGCGAAGAAGTAGAGGGCCTATTTATGGTCGGGGCAGGTACCCATCCAGGGGCAGGCATACCGGGCGTCCTCACCTCGGCCAAAGCCTTTGATGCCCTGATGCCCAGGGCGAACGACTGGACCCGTCGCGCCCCGCCCCTTAGGCGGTCGGGTCTCCCATCGGCCGGTCTGGCCAAGGCCTCGGGGTATTCGCCATGACCACCTCAGGCGCCCAGCAGTATCGGGCTGCGCATCTCAGAGCCTTCGCCCTGGGTGGCTGCGAGGGCCTCATGCGTCAGGGTTCAAAATCTTTTTATGCAGCCTCTCGGCTCCTGCCTCGAGAGGTTCGAGTGCCCGTGACAGCCCTCTATGCCTTCTGCCGTGTCACCGATGACGAGGTAGATTGCTCCGACCAGATGGATGGGGTGATGAGGGACCTGCGCAGCAGACTTGCGGCCATCTACCAGGGCCGCCCTCAGGCCTTTCTTGCCGACGAGGCCTTCGCCAAAGTGGTGGACCACTACCAACTGCCACTGGCCCTGCCGGCCGCCCTCCTGGAGGGCTTTGAATGGGACGCCCAGGGCCGCCACTACCAGACCATCGACCAGGTCTGTGATTACGGGGCTCGGGTGGCGGGCACGGTGGGCGCCATGATGGCCCTCATCATGGGCGTTCGCGAGCCATGGGCGTTGGCGCGGGCCTGCGAGCTTGGAGTGGCGATGCAGTTGACCAACATTGCCCGAGATGTCGGCGAGGATGCAGCCATGGGTCGTTGTTACCTGCCGCGCGACTGGTTGAAGGCCGAAGGTCTTGATCCCGATGACTTTCTCGCCCGACCGACTTTCTCGCCCGCCCTGGGTCGCGTGGTCAGCCGTCTGCTCGACCATGCCAACGAACTCTATGGACGGGCTGAACAGGGTGTTTCAGCCCTGCCAAGGGCCTGCCGCCCAGCCATCGTCTCAGCCCGCACCATCTATGCGGACATCGGTCGGGAGATTGCCCGCCGAGGATTCAACTCCGTTGACCATCGGGCTGTCGTCTCCAAGCATCGAAAACTCGTACGAGTGGCGCAGGCCACGGCCTCTTTTGTCATGGCACCCGCCTGGCGTCGCGGCCACCGCCCACTGCCGGCTGTGCAGTTTCTGGTCGATGCAGCCCTGCCGTCGATGGCCAGCATTGCCCCCAAGACCTTCTCCGACAAGGCGGGCTGGATGATCGATCTCTTTCTAGATCTTCAGGCCCGAGAACGCCCCCAGGCTGTCTTACGAGCGTCGGGGCATTCTCCAAGGCAGCATCCACTGGACCACGGGTGAGACCAGGCGATCGAGGACAAGGGTCTCGTGCATGACCGGTACCTGCTCACCAAGGCTCTGGGCCTGTACCATCGAACGCGCATAGAACGGAGTGTCCTCAAGAGTCCGAAGGCTTCCAAGGCTCGCCCCGCCAGACCTCAACTGGCGCCCGATTCTCCAGCCCGTTCGGCCGAGTTGCTGCCGACCCGGGGGAACAAAGTCAGTGATCTGGCCCGAGGCCGAGTAGCGCTTGGCCAGCAGAATCTCCTGGCCATCCCGTTGTCGGACGTCGTAGACCACTGCACAGGAGCCATCAGACTGCTCTGAACGGGACCAATCCCAGTCAACAAAAGGCCGATCAATCGGTTCATCCCCCTCGTTGGAGTCGAGGTATCCGCGTCCCTGCCAGCGTAGACCAGGCTGCGAGAAATCGACTTCAATGCGGCTGTTCGGCGCAAGGGGTCCCCAGCGATGCAGCCCATTGGTGTCGAGGTGTTCGACCTGGCTGAAGAGCTGCTCGGGATGCAGCGTGACACGACCACGCAGACGCCTTGGGATGGGGTTGGACCATTCCTCGACCTCGATGGTCAGGCGGTCGGCGTGCCAGTGAACGGCGCTGGGTCCTAGCTGATAGAAGTCTCTTCCCCGAGACAACCACCTGGCGCCTCGCTCGGTCATGGCCCATCGTTGTTGGCCGGGACTGTAGAGGGCGACATTCACCGAGCAGTGGTTCTGGGCATCGACGAGAGTTCCTTGGCTAGCGGCTCTTCGAAGGGCTGTCCGGTAATAGGGTGAGAAGACACTGCCGACAAAGACGATGATGGTGATGCCGTGTTGACCGCAGTCACTCAGGCCATCGACATACCACCAGAGATAACCACCCGAGGGGACTTCCTGGTCAAACCGAGGTCTTCCATCAGGCTCGCGACCGCCAATCGACCGGAGAGGCCCGCCATCGGAACCCCCGCCCCCGGATGTACGCTGCCTCCCGCCAGATAGAGATGTCGGATGGGCGACCGACTGGAGGCCCTGTGGAAGACCGACATCCAGCCATGGGGTGCTCGACCATAGAGGGCGCCCCGCGAGCCCGGAAAGAGACGACCAAAGTCGGCCGGTGTCTTGACTCGGGCGGGTTCCGTAAGTTGGATCTTGAGGCCAGCATCCGCGAGCCGGGAAAAGACACGTTGTTGGCATTGGTCTATCTCCTGAAGAGAGGGGGCGGTCTGCCCAGGTTGGCTTGCGGGAGCATTGATCAGCAAGAAAAGACGCTCGGGTCGGCCGAGTGAATCGGATTGACCGGCAGGGTCGCCGTAACGATCTTGCGCGCAGAGATAGACCGTTGGCTCTCTGGGCAGTCTGCCTTGCTCAAAAATAGAGGAGAACTCCTCGGCATAGTTCGGCTGGAAAAACACATTGTGATAGTGCAGGCCAAAGCCCTGTACCTCGCCGACTGCTGACCAGGTCATGGCAGACAGTGAACTGGGCTCCGTCTGCTGCCTTGGAATAGTGGGCCGAGGTTCATCGAGCAATCCAGCCTGGGACAGGGCCCGCAGGTCACCATTAAAAACCACCGCATCGAAGTCAAAGGATTGACTGTCTTGGCCGTTGATCCGTGCTTCGAGCCCGATGATCTGGCCAGAACGATGGCGCAGTCGCGTCACTGGGGTCTGGAGCAGCAGCTGTCCCCCGATCTCCTCAAAGCCCCTCGCAAGGCCGGTGGCCAGCGACTGCATGCCACCCTCAATGGCCCAGACCCCACGGGACTCCACATAGGCAATGAGCATCAGGGTGGCGGGAGCCAGCCAGGGGGAGCCACCGCAGTAGGTGGCATATCGGGCAAAGAGTTGGCGCAGTCGTGGGTCTCGAAATCGTCGGTCGAGGTGGCGGGCTAGACTCTGAAGTGGCCCCAGTCGGGTAAGCAGGGCAAGACCGGACAGGCCTAGCTGCTGGGTCATGCCGATCAGGTCTGGACGCTGTCCTCGCATGTAGATCGGCTCGAGTCGGTGGTAGACCTCTCGGGCCTGGGCCATCAACTGATCAAAGGCCGCTGCCTCGGCCGGGCCCGCGAATTCAGCAACCGCCTGGTGGCTCCGATCGAGGTCTGTAAAGAGGTCCAGCTGACTGCCGTCGGGCCAGTGATGCCTTGCCAGAACGTCGAGTGGCCGCAGCGTCATCAGGTCGTCGAGTCGATGACCGGACTGGCCCAGCAGGTCGTCGAAGACCCAACGCATGGTCATGACAGTCGGTCCGCTGTCGATCCATTGACCCGCGACACTCTCCTGGTGGACCTTGCCACCTGGTCTGGGCTGCTGCTCAAACAGCATCACCTGGTGGCCCAGTGCCGCTAGCTCATACGCCGCCACCAGACCGGCAATCCCCGATCCGACCACGCCGACGCGTTTGACTAAGGAGGGCTGGCTAGCCATAGACTCGGCCTCTCCAGTGGCCTGACGCCGAGCGCACGACGAATCGTGTGAAGAGAGACTCGGTAAAAAAGCCTTGGCGATAGGCAGCCTCGATGGCCCGCAGGTGTGCGCCGCTTCGGGCATAGCCCATGAGGCTGGCCTCGTCCCGCCAGAGGCTAAGCGTTGCCTGTCTAAGAAGCGGCATCTCTCCCAGACCGATCGCAAGCTCGCAGCCCGGAGCCAAGGCCAAGTCTCTCTCCGCGTCAGGAGACTGGGCCCAGAAGGCCCGCGCACGCGAGACTCGAATACTTGCGCGGGTGAGCGAGACGATAGGGCCCGCGCCTGGTCCCTCCGAGCTGGGCTCAATGGCCTGGTTGGACCACCGGCCCCGTGAGGCATAGGCCTGCAACTGGAGGACCAGATGCTCAGCACTGTGCTGGCGATAGCTCCGGACGAGCGCACTGGTCTGGACAAATTCCTCCGCCTGGTCGGGCTGCCCAAAGACACCAAACCAGCCTTGATGGTCAAGGCTGGGCCAGATCTGAAAGCCGCCACCGCGGCCGCTGCCGAGAAATTTCTGGAATTGAAGCCCAGTTGGCCGCCTGGCCCCTAGCCACTGGCCAAGACTGCCCAGCGGCAGTCGCAGGGATCCCCAGAGGAGTGCGTCAGGTCTCCAGCGGACCAGCAGGGCAACGGCTGTGGGCTGCATCACCGGGGCCGCAAGACCAGGCCTAGGACGTCTCGCCCCGATCGAGCCCGAATCGCCTCATCTTGACGTAGAGGCTCTGACGAGAGAGTCCGAGCATGTCTGCTGCGGAGGCCCGGTTGTTTTTGGTGAGTTTGAGAGCCGCCTCGATGCAGAGCTTTTCGATCAGATCCACTGTCTCGCCGACGATGTCTTTCAGGGGCATGCGGCCGACGAGTTTGGAGAGGTCTTCCTGGGACCGAGAAAAGCCAGCCTCTCCCGGGCCGTGGGGCTCGAGTCGTCGTCCTGTGTCTCGAATGGTGAAGGCATACCAAGTCTCTTTGTCTTGCGGCAGGCTCACGCCAGAGATCTCGGCAGGAATGGTGGCACCTGCATCCGAGATGAGTTGGGTCGAAAAGAGCCGCACGCCCCCAGCTGTCTGCAGGCTGTTGAGCAGGACCTGAAGGTCGGTGTTGGCCCGACCAAGCCACCGGCTGATGGGCTGTCCCAGAACCTGAGCATGGTGAGGACATTGAAGGATCTGAGCGAAGGCGGGATTGGCATGAAGAATGACCCCGCGACGATCAGTGACCACGAGGCCATCCGACATCTTGGCCAGGGCCTCCTGGAGCAGATGGTTTTCGTTGGCCTGGTCCGTTGCGTTGGGGGCCAATTCGATTCGCAGGAGATAGGCGGTCTCATTCTCATGGCGAAGATGGGCGAGGTGGACGGACACTTTTTGCTTGGCGTGACCGAACTTCAGGCTCGCCTGGGCCGGACGTCCAGATCCTTCCACCTCTCGGAGCAGCTGGCTCAGGCCGCCCAGAGAAGGCGCACTGACCAGCGACTCGAGCCGCTTGTCGGCGAGTTGGGCTGCCGTCTGACCGAAAAAGGTCTGGCTCGCCTTGTTGGACTCGAGGACCCGTCCATGCCTGGCCTCGATCAGCAGAACGGGGTCCCGAACCAGGTCAAAAAGGGTTCGGTATTGGTTTTCTATGGACCGCATGCGCAGGTAGTCCTGCTCAAGCAGCTGCTGGGCCTGGACCAGCCGAGACTGTAGGCTGGCCATCGACCTCAGATCACGGCCCAGCACCAGCGTCTGACCAGTCTCAGGATCCCAGATGGCACAGACCAAAACAGGGCACTCGGCCCCCTTGGCCATAAGCTGGTTGATGTGGCGCCATCGACTGGGCTCCAGGGGACGCTGCATCGCCTCGGTGAGGGTCTCCTGAATTTTGATGCGGCTCTCGCTGGTGACCGTATCGAGCCAGGGCTTTCGGATCCATCCCTGACCGGCATTTGGCAACTCAGGCAGGTTTGAAAAGACCTCGAGCACCAGGCCCTGGTCGTCCAGTATTAGGCTCAGGTCGGAGGTGGCTCGGAGCGTCTCGGTCGGGTCTGGCCGACGGACGGTCTGGAGGCGGGCAGCGCTGGCTTTAGGCACTGGCCTTACCGCGTCGACTCTGGAGGTGCGAGTGGGCGGCGGTGAGGGCTGAGGGTGCATCGCCCGACACGAAGTCGGCCTGGCAGGCCTGTGCCAACTCAGGGAACAACGAGGGGCCGGGGCCGCCGATCATGAGGATGGGATTGCTTTTTTTAGTTGCTTTTCTGAGTGCGAGTATAAACGCAGGGGCCTCGTGCATCTCGCGTTCGCAGCTTATGGAAACCCCCAGTAAGTCAGGCGTGAACCGCTGGGCGTCCTCAAGGATTTGTCCAAGAGATTGACTCGGTGAGAGGCTGGTCTGCCAGCCGGCTCTGCAGAAAAATGCACTGACCATCTGGACACCAAGGCGGTGTTGAGCGCCCGGCAGGGTGCAGAAAAAAGCGGTGGGGCGATGACCGGCGGGGCTGGTCTCGACCTGCCCTCGACTGGGCCGCTCTGCCTGGAAGTCGTAGAGCAGCTGGTGGAAGATTTGCTGGAGTTGCCAGAGTCCGGTGGTGACATCGACGAAGCTGCAGCTGTCCTCCTTCCAGCGGCTGCCCAGGATTCGTGCAGCAGGCTGGAGGACGTCCAGGAAGATCTCTTCGAGGCTCAGCCCCTTGTCCCGCAGGCCCTCTAGATATGCCTGACAGTCAGGCAGCTCAGCCTCAAGCGTCAGCAGGGCGAGCTGGTGGGCGACGGGATTTGGCGACTCGGCAGGGCCTTGTGGGGACCCCTGGAACAGGCCTCGACTGGTCTGCGGAGCGGAGAGACCCGCAGCACCAGAATCGAGCATGAGGAGTCGGGGGATCAGTTCGTGTTCGACCACATCAAATAGGTCTCGCCCGGCTGCTGATCCAGAAGTAGTCGGGCTGTGGACGCCCGCTCTGGACTGTGTCATTTGTCGCCCCCTGTGCGCTGTGCGTGGACTGATCCGCTGGTGGGATCGGCCCGATGCATTTGCACGCGAATTCAATGACTCCATCTTCCTCTCTTTTCGGGGACTGTCCATCGCTGACGACGATTTATTTTGTCTAGGACATAATAATCTGTCAACATAAATAGATGTCAGTTTGAGTTGACATTTGTTGGGGGGGCTCCTAGAGTGGGTCTCATCAGGATTTGCAGACGAGGGGAGCCAGGACCCATGGCGGATTGCACAGTACGGGGGCTGGAAATGAGTGGTCAGCTGGAGAGGCCTCGGGTCTACACACCAGCGGAGCGCCTTCGTCGCGACCAGACGGTCTGGACATTGGTGCAGGGTCTGCTCGCTCCCTTTCAATTTCTGGTTTTTCTCGTGAGTCTCGGGCTGGTGCTCCGCTACCTGATGACCGGTGAGGGCCTTGACTGGGCCGGCTGGTCGGTTGTCGCCAAGACCGGGGTCTTGTTGCTCATCATGGTGACGGGGGCCATCTGGGAGAAGGTGGTCTTTGGTCAGTACCTCTTCGCCCGCCCATTTTTCTGGGAGGACGTGGTGAGCATGGTCGTCATTGGCCTGCATCTGGCCGTTGTCATGGCCTGGTTTGGCTGGGGGCTTCACCTCTCACAGGACGCAGCCATGGGGCTGGCCGTTGTGGCCTACGGTGCCTACCTCGTGAATGCAGGGCAGTTTCTCTACAAACTTCGGCAGGCTCGACAGGAGGCGGCGAGTGCCTAGCCTGCATCAGACCTCTACGTCGACAGACTCGACTGGCCTGGAGACCTCAATCGGTCCCACGCTGGTTCGGGAGCGGGGTCAGCACGAGGTCTTCTGCGGGCTCACCAGTATCGTCTGGCTCCATCGCAAGATGCAGGATGCCTTCTTCCTAGTGGTCGGCTCCCGAACCTGCGCTCACCTTATTCAGAGTGCGGCCGGTGTCATGATCTTTGCAGAACCCCGTTTTGGCACGGCGATCCTGGATGATCGGGACCTGGCGGGACTGGCCGATGCGAACGACGAGCTCGACCGAGTCGTCCACGAGCTGCTGAGCCGTCGGCCGGAGATCCGGGTCTTGTTTCTGGTGGGGTCCTGTCCCTCCGAGGTCATTAAGCTCGACCTTGGAAGGGCTGCGGAACGCCTCTCCGATCGTCACGGTCCCCACCAACGGGTCCTGCATTTCTCGGGCTCTGGCATTGAGACCACCTTTACACAGGGAGAAGATGCCTGCCTGTCAGCCCTGGTGCAGACGCAGCTGGACTGGGTAGAGCCCCATGAGCCAGGGGCGGAGTCGGCCCTTGAACTGCTGCTGGTGGGAAGCCTGGCAGATGTCGTTGAAGACCAGTTCCTGATTCTTCTCAAAGACCTCGGTCTGAAGCGGGTCGGCTGTCTGCCTGCTCGACGGGGCGGCCAACGGCTCGTGGTGGGGCCCAAGACGGCCTTTGTCTGCATGGCCCCCTATCTCTCCGAGACTGCCAGTCGCCTCGCCTCGCTTGGGTGCCAGAGAATATCGTCACGCTTTCCATTTGGCCTTCAAGGCACGACCGACTGGTTTCTCGCGGTTGGACAGGCCTGCGGCATCCCCACAGACCGCATTCTTCAGGTTATTCGCCCCGCTCAGCGTCGCGCCCAGTTGGCCCTGACGGCCATGCGGCCAATGCTAGAGGGACGACGGGTCTTCTTCTTTCCAGATTCCCAGCTGGAGATTCCATTGGCCAGGTTTCTTCATGACGAGATGGGCATGGAGATTGTGGAGGTGGGGGTCCCCTACCTTCACCAGGTCATGATGGCCGAGGAGCTGCGGCCCCTGTCCTCAGACTGGCGAATCGTCGAGGGTCAGGACGTGGACGATCAGCTCATGCGCTGCCGTCAGGCAAGACCAGATTTGGTGGTCTGCGGCCTGGGTCTTGCCAATCCTCTCGAGGCCGAGGGGCTCAGCACCAAGTGGTCGATCGAACTGGTCTTCACGCCGATTCAGGGATTCGATCAGGCGGGGGACCTCGCGGAATTGTTCACCCGCGGCTTTGCTCGTCGCGCGCGACTGGCCCGTCGGATACCGATTGGGGTCGCCGCATGAAACTGACCCTCTGGACCTATGAGGGCCCGCCGCACATCGGTGCGATGCGGGTCGCCTCTTCTATGCAGGAGGTCCATCTGGTGATTCACGCGCCTCAGGGTGACACCTATGCCGACCTGCTCTTCACCATGATCGAGCGCAATGCCAAGCGTCCTCCCGTCAGCTACACCACCTTTGGTGCGCGAGACCTTGGAAAAGACACGGCAGCCCTCTTTCAAAATGCCATTCGCAGCAGCTACGAGCGGTTTAAGCCCAAGGCCCTGCTGGTGACTGCTTCTTGTACGGCCGAGCTCCTGCAGGATGATCCAGCGGGCCTCTCCACCGCATTGGGTCTGCCCAGTCGGGTCATCCCACTGGAGTTGCCCGCTTACCAGCGAAAGGAAAACTGGGGGGCCGCCGAGACCTTCTATCAGGTGGTCAGGCACTGCCTGCAGGGGGTTGCACCAAAGCAGGAGTCGGGAAAGGCACAGCCACCGACCTGCAACATCCTGGGTTTTATGGGGCTGGGCTTTCGTCATCGCGACGATCTCAAGGCCATTGAGGAGCTGCTGCGGGCCATTGGGGTCTCGGTTCAGGTGGTTGCGCCCTGGCAGGCCAGCCCTGACGACCTGGCCCGACTACCGCAGGCGGACTTCAACGTCATGCTCAACCCGGAGTTGTCGGAGACGACTGCCCTCTACCTGAAGCGACAGCATGGCCAACCCTTTAGTCAGACCATTCCCATTGGCGAGCAGGCTACGGACCAGTTCGTGCGGGAGGTCGCCCAGCTAGCCGGTCTTGATCCACAGCAGGCCCTTGACCGAGCCAGGGCCGCCCAGCCCTGCCGTGCAAACTGGTATGCGGCCTCTGTGGATGCCACCTACCTCACCGGCAAGCGGGTCTTCATCTTTGGGGATGCGAGTCATGCCGCAGCGGCGGCCCGGGTCGCAACCCAAGAGATGGGTTTTGATGTCGTTGGACTGGGCACCTACAGCCGTGAGCAGGCCCGTCTGGTTCGAGACGTGGCGGCTCAACTCCACCTGGAACCGCTCATCACCGACGACTATCTCGAGGTCGAGCGTGCGATTGTGGCCGCCAATCCAGAGCTGGTCCTCGGTACTCAGATGGAGCGGCATGTCGCCAAGCGCCTGGGCATTGCCTGTGCGGTCATCTCTGCACCGGTCCATGTCCAGGACTTTCCGGCCCGTTATGCCCCACAGATGGGCTACGAGGGCGCCAATCAGCTGTTTGATGCCTGGGTAGCGCCCCTGATGATGGGCCTCGAGGAGCATCTGCTGGGTATGTTCCGCGAGGATTTTGAATTCCATCCTCAGGCCAGCGCCTCTCACCTGGGTCGAACGACGACTCCGATGATGTCCGACTCTCAGCAGCCTGCCTCGGCCTTCCAGGCCACGCTGACAACCGACCAGACTGCCGAGTCTTCTGACCACGACGACAGCGCCTTGGGCGATCGTCTGAGATGGAGCGACGAGGCGGAGCGTGAACTCGGCCGGATTCCATTTTTTGTCCGAGGCAAGGCTAAGAAAAATACCGAGCGCTACGCACAGGCCCAGGGCCTCTTGCTGATTCAGCGCGACACCCTCTACGAGGCCAAGGCCTATTATGCGCAGCACCGATAACCGAAGCGGACGGGCTGCCGAGGTCCAGCGCCCAGGCCTGCGCATGGTTGTGGTCACCATGGATACGCACCTGTCGTCGGCCACCGCTATGGCCGCTCGCCGTCTCTCGACCCTCTATCCTGGGCTTGTGCTTGAGATGCATGCAGCCTCTGAGTTCAGTGCATCGCCGGAGGCACTGCATCGGGTACAAGAGGCCATCGGCCAGGCAGACCTGCTGGTGGTCTCCATGCTCTTTCTCGAAGACCATTTCAAGCCCATTCTGGCCGACCTCCAGGCAGCACGCGAGCGCGTAGATGCCATGCTCTGCATCATGTCGGCCCCAGAGGTGGTGCGGCTTACTCGGCTTGACCGGTTTGATATGGGCAAGCCAAGCAGTGGACTGATGAACCTGCTCAAGCGACTCCGCGGAAAGTCCAACGAGGGGCAGGGGGGCGAGTCGGGCCGAAGCACCAACAACACCGGCGGTGCCGCCCAGATGCGGATGCTTCGCCGACTGCCAAAGATTCTTCGGTTCATTCCGGGCACAGCCCAGGATGTCCGCATCTATTTCTTGGCTCTTCAGTACTGGCTTGGTGGCTCGGAGGACAACATGGTGGCACTGGCCACCTGCCTGGCTGCCCGGTATGCCAAGGGTCCCCGGGCGGTCTGGCAGGGCTTTGCCAGTTTCCAAGAGCCCGTGCTCTATCCCGAGACCGGCCTCTACCATCCCGATCTCCCGGGCCGGCTCACCGAACAGCTCGATCAACTCCCAGGCCTCAGGCGACGCAAGAACGAGGCACCTCGCGTTGGGCTCCTGCTGCTGCGATCCTATCTCTTGGCGGGGAATACCCAGCATTACGATGGTGTGATTCGGGCGCTCACCGACCAGGGCCTCATTCCTGTTCCGGCCTTTGCAGTTGGTCTGGATGCCCGTCCGGCAGTCGAGGCCTACTTCACCCAAAACGGTCAGGCGACGGTCGATGCCATCGTCTCCCTAACAGGCTTCTCGCTAGTGGGTGGCCCGGCCTACAACGATGCTCAGGCCGCAGAGGACTTGTTAAGTCGCCTCGATGTCCCCTACCTAGCGGCCCATCCTCTGGAGTTTCAGACGCTGGTCGACTGGGGTGACTCAGATCGCGGCCTCATGCCAGTTGAGTCCACCATCATGGTGGCGATTCCTGAGCTCGATGGGGCGGTTGGACCCATGGTCTATGGGGGCCGACCGGGCGCCGCGGGACAGACCTGTCGGGGATGTCACCGTGCCTGTCGTTTTGAGGGGCTGGACAACACCTTGGACATGGTCTCCTGCCCGGATCGAGCAGAGCAGCTCGCAAGCCGAGTCCTCCAGATGGTGAGACTCCGCCGCACGCCGCTGGCCGAGCAGAACATTGCTCTGGTGGTCTTCAATTTCCCGCCCAATGGCGGAGCAGTTGGGACAGCCGCCCATCTCTCGGTCTTTGAGTCGGTGGTCCAGACCCTCGGGGCCATGGCCAAGGCTGGCTACGACGTTCAAGACCCCCCCGACTCTGCCGATGCGTTGCGTGAGGCCTTGCTGCAGGGTAACCGTCATCGGCACGGCACCGAGGCCAATGTCTTGGCCGAGATTCCAGTGAGCACCTATCTCCAAGAGGAGCCGTATCTCTTAGAGATTGAGTCCGCCTGGGGTCCAGCACCAGGCCGTCAACTGACCAACGGCCGGAGTCTTTTTGTCCAGGGGCTCTCCTTTGGCCGGGTCCGTCTTCTCGTTCAACCCGGCTTTGGTTATGAAGGCGACCCCATGCGCCTCCTCTTCGAGAAGGGCATGGCACCGACCCATGCCTTCAGTGCCTTTTATCGATACGTTCGTCAGACCTTCCAGGCCCATGCCATCGTGCATTTCGGCACCCATGGGGCCATGGAATTTATGCCAGGCAAACAGGCCGGCAGCTCAGGCAACTGCTGGCCTGATCGACTCATCCAGCAGGTGCCCAATTTCTACCTCTATGCCGCTAACAACCCCAGCGAGGGAACGATTGCCAAGCGCCGCTCAGCAGCCACCTTGCTGAGCTACCTCACGCCGGCGGTCTGTGAGGCCGGTCTCTACAAAGGCCTGGCTGACCTGCGGCAGAGCCTTGATCGCTGGCGGGCAGAGCCTCGACCTGGTCAGGGGCCCCTCACGCCCGACTCCGAGGCCGCTGGCTTGGCAGCCGTGATCCTTGAGCAGGCCCGAGCCCTGGAGATGCCACTCGACCTCGACCTGCAGTGCGTCGAGATGCCGCAGCTTGAGCAGGCCTTCGAGGACTGTCTCGGTCGCCTCATGGAGATCGAGGGCACCCTGATTCCCCAGGGCCTGCATGTCTTTGGTCAGTCGATGGCCCCCGAACAACGGCACGAAGTGCTGATGGCCATGGTGAAGGCCTGTCAGCTTCCGATTGAGCCCGTCCAGATCGGCCCACTCTTGGATCTCCTGACTCAGGCGCCGACAGAAGAGGCTGCCCGGCAGCAATGGGGCCAGCACCTTACGGCAGAGCAGATGGCAGGGGAGGCTGTGAACACGCTGATTCGAGTCGAGTTTGGACTTCGAGACAACCAGGAAATGTCAGCCCTCTGCAAGGCCCTCAGGGGCGGCTATGTCCTGCCCTCTGTTGGCGGCGATCTCCTGAGAACGCCGGAGATTCTGCCGACGGGCCGGAACCTCCATGGCTTTGACCCCTTCCGAATGCCCAGTCGGTATGCCTGGCTCGACGGCCAGCGTCAGGTCGAGCGGCTGCTCGAACGTCATCGGGCCAGCACGGGACAGACCCCCGCCTCGGTTGCCATGGTTCTCTGGGGAACGGACAACCTGAAGACTGAGGGTGGGCCAATTGCCCAGGCCATGGCCCTCATGGGGGCCCGGCCCAGGTTTGATGGATTTGGTCGTCTAGCGGGCGCATCCCTCATTCCTCTGACCGAACTGGGTCGCCCAAGAATCGATGTCGTGATCACGCTGTCGGGAATCTTCCGCGACCTCCTGCCCTTGCAGATCCGGATGCTCGCCGAGGCTGCACTGTTGGCAGCCCAGGCTGACGAACCCCTGGAGTCCAACGCAATTCGGCGGCATGTCCTTCAGGCCATGGAGGACCAGCAGATCGATCTAGAGACCGCTGCCCTGCGCGTCTTTGGCAATGCCGACGGCGCCTACGGTGCCAATGTGAACCACCTCATCGACCAGGGCTGCTGGCAGAACGAGGATGAGTTGGCTGACTGTTACGCCCGACGCAAGGGGTTTGCCTATGGACGGACTGGTCAACCGCTTCGGCAGCCGAGAGTCCTCGAGGCCGCCCTGGCCCACGTCGACTTCGCCTACCAAAACCTTGAGTCCATGGAGGTTGGCATCACCTCCATCGACAACTACTTTGACACCCTCGGTGGCGTCAGTCGGTTGATCCGCAAGGCCAAGGGTACCGACAGCGAGACCCCTGTTTACATCGGCGACCAGACCGCCGGGACTGGTGTGGTGCGCACGCTGTCCGAGCAGGTTGCCCTGGAGGCCCGGACTCGAGTCCTGAACCCCAAATGGTATGAGGCGGTCTTGTCCCATGGCTACGAGGGGGTGCGGCAAATCGAGGCCCACCTCACCAACACCATGGGCTGGTCTGCGACGACTGGTCAGGTCCAGCCCTGGGTCTACCAGCAACTCACCCAGACCTTTCTGATGGACCAGGACATGCGGGACCGTCTGGCCAGCCTTAATCCAAATGCCTCAGCAAAGCTGACGGGCCGTCTGCTGGAGGCCTCTGATCGCCAGTACTGGCGTCCCGACGAAAAAACACTGCAGGCCCTCCAAGAGGCCAATGACCTCTTCGAGGACCGCGTAGAAGGCCTTTACCAAGGAGCATCGACTTGAACATTGCAACCGTGCCGTTTAGTGAGATTCGCCGAACGGGTCGCCCAACCGATGGAGAGGGCTCGGTCCAGGTCCAGCTGGACCCCGGGCTGACCATAGGTCAGGCCAAAGTCTTTGCAGTCTATGGCAAGGGCGGAATTGGAAAGAGCACCACGTCTTCTAATTTATCGGTGGCCTTCTCAAAACTCGGAAAGCGCGTCATTCAGATTGGCTGCGATCCCAAACATGACTCCACCTTTACGCTCACCAAGCGGCTAGTACCGACAGTCATCGACGTTCTTGAGCAGGCCGATTTTCATCCCGAGGAATTGCGGACAGAGGATTTTGTCTACGAGGGCTACAACGGCGTGCTCTGCGTAGAGGCAGGTGGACCGCCGGCAGGCACCGGCTGTGGCGGCTATGTCGTGGGCCAGACCGTCAAGTTGCTCAAGGAACATCACCTGCTCGACGAGACCGATGTCGTGATTTTCGATGTCTTGGGGGATGTGGTCTGCGGTGGTTTTGCAGCCCCCCTTCAGCATGCCGACCGGGCCCTGATTGTGGCGGCCAACGACTTTGACTCAATCTTTGCCATGAACCGAATCGTCCAGGCCATTGGAGCCAAGGCCAAGAACTACAAGGTTCGTCTGGGGGGTGTCATTGCCAACCGCAGCGCACAGACGGATCAGATCGATCGGTTTGCCGATCGGGTGGGCCTCTCCCGACTGGCTCACTTCCCCGACTTGGATGTCATTCGCCGCAGCCGCCTCAAGAAGTCGACGCTTTTTGAGATGGAGGCCTCGCCGGAGTTGGAGGCCGTTCAGCAGGAGTACCTCAGGCTTGCCGCCTCTCTCTGGGCCGGCACCGCGCCCATGGCGCCGGAGTCCCTGAAAGACCGTGAAATTTTTGACCTCTTGGGGTTTGATTGATGTCCGACCATAGCTACTTTCAACGTCGCAGCCAGATCGAGTCGTATTTCGATCGCACAGCTGCCGAGGCCTGGGAGCGCCTAACCTCCGATGCACCAGTGAGTGGCGTGCGGGCAACGGTTCGGGCGGGTCGTCAGGCCATGCGCGAGCTGATGGCTGGCTGGCTTTTCGACCGGCTCGGGCGGCAGGAGCCCAATGGTCAGTGGAGAACTCACCCACTCGAGGCCATTACCGTCTTGGATGCCGGCTGCGGGACGGGCCTATTGGCAGTGGACCTTGCCCGTCAGGGTGCGCAGGTGCTGGCCACAGACCTCTCCCCCAAGCTGATCGCAGTGGCCCAACGTCGCTGTCCGCATGACCTCTCCCCCGGCAGCATCTGCTTCGAGGCCGGCGACATGCTAGACCCTCGGCTTGGCCGTTTCGATGCCCTCATGGCCATGGACTCACTCATTCACTATGCACCGGAGCAGGCCATGGCCGCCATCTCCGCCTTTGCCCCGCGCATTCGTCGATCGATGATCGTCACCTTTGTACCGCGAACGCCCCTGCTGATGGCGATGATGGCTGTGGGCCGTCTCTTTCCTCGGTCCGACCGATCACCCGCGGTGGTCCCCATGTCCGAGAGTTGGCTCAGGCAGGCCATCGAGCAGGCCCCCGCCCTGCAAGATTGGAAGATTGGTCGTGTCCAACGGATTTCAAAAGGCTTCTACACCTCCACCGCCTTGGAGCTGATCCGGTCATGATGCTCTTAGACCTCCTGTCTCCCCGCCGATGGTCTCGCGTCGATCCCCGGTGGCTGCCCTTTGCCGACCTGGCACAGGGGGATCTCACGGTTCTGCGACTGCTTCGACTGTCGCTCTTTCAGGTCTCTGTCGGCGTCTGCATGGCCCTTCTGGTTGGAACCCTCAACCGGGTCCTGATTGTGGAGATGGGTGTCGCGGCGTGGCTTGTCGCCAGCATGGTGGCGCTGCCGGTCTTGGTTGCACCGCTCAGGGCCATGGTGGGTTTCCGGTCGGACACCCATCGGTCCTTCCTGGGACTGCGGCGACTGCCCTACCTCTGGGTAGGCAGCCTGCTGACTTTCGGTGGTCTGGCCATCATGCCGTTTGCCTTGATTTTGCTCTCGGGTGATACCCATTGGCCCGCAGCAATTGGACCAGCCAGTGCGGCACTGGCCTTCCTACTGGTCGGACTTGGGGTCCAGACTGTCCAGACAACGGGTTTGGCATTGGCCACCGATCTGGTGGAGCCGAAGAGTCGGCCCCGCATGGTGGCGCTGATGTACGCCATGTTGTTGGTGGGTATGGTCAGCAGTGGGCTGCTCTTTAGTTTTCTGCTGACAGCCTTCAGTCCTCTTCGCCTGATACAGGTGGTCCAGGGGGCCGCAACGGCGGTCATTCTGATGAACCTCCTGGCGATGTGGAAACAGGAACCCAGACGGCCGGACCTTACGTCACCGTCGGTGCAACGAGAGACCCACTTTGCGGCGGCCTGGCAAGGCTTCGTCGCGATTCCTGGACACCGCCGCTTCCTGGTGGCGGTCTTCATGGGGACTGCCGCCTTCTCGATGCAGGACATTATTCTGGAGCCCTACGGCGCCGAGGTCCTTGGCCTCTCCGTTGCCGAGACCAGCTTCTTGACGGTTCTTCTAGCAGGCGGTGCCTTGACCGCCTTTGGTCTATCTGCACGCGCGCTTCGTCTGGGCTTTACGCCTCATTTTCTGGCGGCCATGGGGGCACTCATGGGAACACTGGCCTTCTCGCTGGTGATCTTCTCAGAGCCTCTCGCCAGTCCTCTCCTGTTTCAGCTTGGCACCTCCCTCATTGGCTTCGGAGGAGGCCTCTTCTCAATTGGCACCCTCGCGGCTGCGATGGCACTTGAGACGGGCGGTCTCACCGGAATGGCCTTGGGGGCCTGGGGGGCCGTTCAGGCCACTAGCCTCGGGCTCTCCGTCGCCCTGGGTGGGGGCCTTCGTGACCTGGTCTCCGGTCTTGCCTTGCAGGGCAATCTGGGCGAGGTGCTGACCAAGACCGCTGTGGGATACAGCGCGGTCTATCACCTGGAGTTGTTGTTGCTGTTTATGACGCTGGTGGCAATTGGGCCGCTGGTAAAGGCTTTTAAACGCTCCTCCACCGAGGAGAGATTTGGCCTCGCCGAATTCCCCGGCTAGGCCATCGATGACGAGAAGGAGAACGACATGGGAACTGGAGCAATTACGCAGTATGTTGATGTAGCCCAACTGGTGCTCTACCTGTTCTGGGCTTTCTTTGCTGGCCTGGTCTACTACCTCACGGTCGAGAGCAAGCGGGAGGGGTTTCCCTTGGAGACTGACCGACCAGATGGCCGCGTCCGTTACGACAATGGTATCGCAGGCATGCCAACCCCAAAGGTCTACAAGACCCAATTCCACGGTGACTTCGTCGCTCCACATGGACGCGATCGAGAGGAACTACCGGTCCAGGGCCGCTCGCTGTCGGGCCTTCCTAGCATGCCGCTGGAGCCAACGGGCAACCCCATGACCAGTGGCATCGGCCCTGGGGCCTTCACCCAGCGGTCCCAGAAGCCAGACCTCACAGCCGAGGGCCATGCACGAATTGTTCCTCTTCGCCAGGCCGAAGGCTTCTCCTTGGCCCACCAAGATTTGGATCCACGTGGACTGCCAGTCCTTGGCGCAGACAGCCAGGTCGGTGGTCGGGTGACCGACGTCTGGGTCGACCGTTCAGAGCACCTTATTCGCTACCTGGAAGTCCAGACCAATGGGGGCCGTAGCATTCTGATCCCCATGAACTTTGCCCGTGTTCGCCGTGACCGAATCAAGGGCAACCGCGTCACGGTTGAGGCAGTCCTGGCTGGCCAGCTCGAGGGGGTTCCAGGGCTTGCAAATCCCGGTGAAATCTCCCGTCTCGAGGAGGAGAAGGTGATGGGCTACTTTGGAGCCGGAACCCTCTTTGCAACGGCCAAACGTCGAGAGCCACTGCTGTGAAAGCCCACCACCACGGTCACGAGCATGAGCTCGAGCCCGAATATGGGCTGCCGGAACGACTCCCTGCTCATGAGCAGATTGTCTGGCAGGGCAGCCCCAGCTGGACGGCCCTCTTTGCGCAGGTCTTCCATGCACGGGGCCTGGTGGCCTATTTCAGCCTACTCATCGCCTTGCGTGTCGTTCTAGGCTATGAGCCCAACCAGGGCTGGCTGAGTGCAATGGCCCAGGCGAGCTGGATGATTCCCGTAGCGGGTCTAGCCATTCTGATGTTTGGCGGTCTGGCCTGGCTGATGGCCAAGACCACCGTCTACACCATCACCAGCCGTCGGGTAGTGATGCGGGTGGGAATTGTCTTGAGTGTCACCTTCAATCTGCCCTTTTCACGAATTGCGGCCGCTGACCTCCGTCTGGGTCGTGATGGGGTGGGCGACGTGGCTCTCCAACTGGTGCCAGGCGACAAGATTGCCTATCTGCATCTCTGGCCGCACGCCAAGCCATGGTCCTTGCGACAGCCCGTTCCGATGCTGCGTTGTCTGCCAGCTGCCGCCAGGGTTGGAGAGCTTCTCCACAAGGCCTGTGAGGACTGGGCTGGGCGCTTCTTGCGTCCGACGGCATCCCGTTCGCAGATGGACCAGGCCCTGGGTGAGTTGTCGATGAATCAAGAGGCACTGCACGGATGAATGAACTTCCGAGCCCCCGACTGGTCTCGAGACCCCGCCTCGAGGGGTGGCCCTTGGCCAGCATCGCCAGCCTCTTGCTGGCGAGTCTGGTCTTGGCGGGGTGGTCTGCCCACGAAAAACGACAACTGGCACAGGCTCTCGGCACTGCCGCTGGCCTTGCGAGCAGCGAGACGCCGGGCGTCCATCGGTCACGCCAGTTGGTCTTTCGGGATGCTGCAGACACCAGCATCTCGGTAGTCGACGGCCAGACTGGCCAGCCACTCCAGAGCATCGAAGGAGAGGCAGGCTTTGCGCGAAGCGTTTTACGCAGCCTTGCTCGGGCCCGACTCAAGCAGGGCCTTGGTCCAGAACAGGCCTTTGAGCTTCGTCGCACCGAGGCCGGTGGTCTCGTCCTGTCCGATCCGCTGACGGGCCATGAGGTCGACCTTACCGCACTGGGTCCCACCAACGCAGCGGTCTTTGCGGTCTATTTAAAAGAAGCCCATTGGGGTACCAGGAGAGAAAAATGAGTGAACACTCAGAAGTCTTTGCGGCAGCCAGTGCTGCCCATGAACGAATCAACGCCAAGAACCGTGTTTCCAATGAGGCCACGCGTAAGGCCCAGGAAGACACTCTGCTGACGCCCAGGTTCTACACCACTGATGCAGCCGCCATTAATAAGGTCTCGGTAGAGGCCCTGCGCCCTGAATGGGATGCCTTGATGGCGGAATTCGAGGCTGACAACAACGATGACCACTTTCAGCGGCCCCCCGAGTTGGTAGGCCACAACTATGCTCAGGACCTCGACCCCGAACTCTACAAGGAGTTCAGCGACTTCCTGATCAGCTCCGTGACTTCAGAGTTCTCAGGCTGTGTGCTCTATGCGGAACTCAAAAAGAAAGTCGACAACCCAGACATGAAGGCCGTCTTTGGTTACATGGCCCGTGACGAATCTCGGCACGCCGGCTTTATCAACCAGTGGCTCAAAGATTTCGGCATTGGGGTTGACCTCGGTCTTCTCACCAAGATCAAGAAGTACACCTACTTCAGGCCGAAGTTTATTTTCTATGCCACCTATCTCTCCGAGAAGATTGGCTATGCCCGCTACATCGCCATCTACCGCCAGATTGAGGCCAATCCCTCCCTTCGTTTTCACCCGATCTTTCAGTGGTTCGAGAAGTGGTGTAACGACGAGTTTCGGCATGGCGAGGCGTTTGCCTTGCTGATGCGTGCAAACCCTGGACTCTTGCGGGGCCACAACCTCTACTGGATCCGGTTCTTCCAACTGGCGGTCTTTGCCACCATGTTTGTTCGGGACCATACCCGTCCGGCCATGCACCGTGCCCTTGGATTCGACCCAACCGACTATGACTTGAAGGTGCTGGCCATCACGACCGAGATCTGCAAGCAGGTCTTCCCGGTGACCCTGCAGGTTGACCATCCAGAATTTCTCAGGCTGCTGCGGGTGCTCTGCGATGTTCAGAACCGTGTCGACCAGGCCAAGGCCCGGGGGGGACTCGCCGGGCGTCTGTCGCTGGGATGGCAGGCCGCCCGCGGCGCGCTGACCTTCGCACGCCTCTATTTCATGCCGACCCGTCGGGCGGCTCTGCCGGCTGCGCCCCGTCTGGCACCGGCCTGGTAAGTCGGATGATGATCGTCGCAACGGGACTGGTGATCGCCTTACTGGCCTGGTGGCTGCTCACCGGCCTGGTGCTCTGGGGCAGCAGAGGGGGGAGGGGACGCCAACGTCTTGCGATGGCGGTCTGGTCCATTGCCTTGGTGGTGGGCCTCTCGGTCCACGCAGAGGCCAGCCAGACGCTTACTCTCGAGGGCAGTCTGTTGGGATTTCTCTCCGCATTAGGCGTCTGGGCCTGGCAGGAGGCTGCGTTTCTCATCGGCCTGGTGACGGGGCCCAACCGGTCCCGTGCCACGCCGGACCTCACTGGATGGCGACGCTTCTGGCGGGCTTTTCTAACGGTCTCTCACCATGAGATCGCTCTCCTGCTGCTCTTTGCCGCATTGGCTATTCCCGCTCTTGATGCGCCAAATCAGACTGGACTGGCCACCTTCGCAGTCCTCTGGATCATGCGGCTCTCCGCCAAGCTCAACCTCATGCTGGGCGTGAAAAATTTCTACGAGGAGTTTCTGCCCAGCAGTCTCTCCCACATGGTCACCTACTTCCGCCGCCGGGATTTCAACTGGCTTTTGCCCCTGAGTCTTCTGATGGGGGGATGGATGGCTGTCAGCCTCTGGCAGACCATTAGCAGCCCAGGTCAGACGGCGGCTCAGACCCTCAGCGCCGCACTGGTGCTCGGCCTGGTTATTCTGGCCCTGCTCGAACACCTGCTCTTGTTTCTGCCCTGCCAGCCTCAACGACTCTGGCGCTGGGCGACCCGCGCAGATCCTCTCTGAAGCCGAGCTGGATCTGGGCGATAGCGCCGCCGGCGGCAATAGTTGCAAGAATCATCGGCAGCTCAATCACTGTGTCGCTTTGTTAACTAAGGGTTTCAGACAGATGGACCAGTGTCTGACCACGGGCTCTGGCGGCCGTCTGTTGGTGCCAGGCTGGTCTGCGCCAGCAGTTGAACCCATGGTCCACACTGGGATGAGTCACGATTCTAACGTTGTCCCGACCCGACAGACTCTGGCGAACCGATGCAACGGCTTTGGCAGGGATGTAGCCGTCTTTTTCCGCGAAATGGAGCAGCAGAGGGCAGGTGATGTCTTCGACCAGCTCAAGGTGCTGATCAATGCCACCGCCGTAGTAGCAGACCGCGGTGTCCACGCCCGCGCGGGCTGCGGCCACGAAAGAGAGCAGGCCGCCCATACAGAATCCGACCGACCCCACCAGGCCGGTGCAGCTGTCCAGGTGACGGACCGCCTCGACGGTTCTCTGCAAGTCAGAGGCAGCCAGGTCAACGTTCAGTCGCGAGAGCAGGCCCAAGCCTTTTTCGAAGCCGACTGCATCGTAGGCCAGGTCAACGCGGGGAGATTCCCGCCAGAAGACGTCCGGCGCGATGACGACAAAGCCATCGGCTGCATACTGGTCGGCAACAGCACGGATGTGCTCGTTGACTCCAAAGATTTCTTGAATCAGAAGCAGGCCTGGTCCGCGGCCCGTAACCGGCTCACTGACGTATGCCTCAAACGGGCGCCCGTCGGCGCTGGGAACTGAAATCCAACGGCTGGTCATAGTTCAGAGCCCTTTCTTCGATCTGTTCAAAGCTCAGCGAGATCTTGTCATGGAACAATCCGAACTTCAAAGTCCGAAAAGCCCAAGCCGGCAGGGGAAAACCCGATGGGCCTGGGGTCTGGGCCTCGCTGGGCTGGTCTGCGGCCCGGCTCTGCTCTGTTGCCTGCCCCCCGCCGCAGTCGCCCAGCCCGCGCTGGGCCGGCTCACCACCACCATGCCGCAGCAGGCTATCGGGGGCTTGCTCTGGGACCGGCACGAGGTCAGCGTCGAGCAGTTTCGTGGGTACGCCAGGGCCACGGGATTTGTCAGTCGGGCAGAGCGGGAGGGCGGCGGGTTTGTCTACGAGGCGGGCTGGACGCAGAAGCCCGGCTGGACTTGGCAGTCGCCCTTTGGCCGACCTGCAGTGCCCCAGGAGCCGGCGGTTCACCTCACCTTTGACGAGGCACAACAAGCCTGCCAGGCCTGGGGCAAACGGCTCCCAACTGATGCAGAATGGGTTTCGGCGGCCTATACCGAGCAGAGAACGGCACCGCCTGCGCCCTTTGAAAAAGGGCGCACCTATCGCTGGCCCAATGGGGTTTCGGCCCGGGCTAGCCACTGTCTGTCTGGCTGCGGGAACTATCCGGGCCTTGCGCCCGCCGGTGTCCTGGACCGTGGCCTGGGGCCGGTGGCAGTTGGGCAGACGCCCCCAGGGGTCAATGGCCTGCATGACATGGGGGGCAATGTCTGGGAATGGGTCAATACCGGCCAAGGCCAGGAACGGGTCACCCGGGGCGCCTCCTGGTGGTATGGACCCGATAGGCAGTTGGTGGAGGATGTAGCCACCAAGCCTCGTGACACGCGGGTCGCGTATATTGGTTTTCGATGTGTTCAGGAACTTCGTTAAATGTGGTCAAAGCTCAAAAAAATCTCCCTTAGAGTTAAGCTCCTCCTTGTCCTCACGGTCGTTCTTTTAGCCGGCCTCGGCTGGCAGCAGACACGGCCCGTTGAGGTCGACTCCACCCCAGTGGTGACGGCCTTTCCGTCAGCCCTAATGGCCAGCCTGAACGCCAGCGGCTATGTGGTCGCCCAACGCAAGGCCGCCATTTCCACCAAGGCCCAGGGCCGCCTCGAGTGGCTCGGCGTCGCCGAGGGCTCTGTGGTGAAACAGGGCCAGCTTCTGGCCAGGCTGGAGCGTCAGGAGTTGACGGCCCAGTTGGCCCAGGCCAAGGCCCAGGTGGGACTGGCCCAGGCCGAGTTAGACGATGCGGGCCGAGAGTTCGACCGCTCGAAGTCGCTGCTGGCCAAGCAGTACATCTCGCAGGCGGCCTTCGACTCTGTCAAGGCACGTTTCGAGAAGGCCAAGGCTCAGCAGACGGCTGCCGCAGCGGCCCAGGCGGTCTCTCAGGCGGCCTTCGATCAATCAGAGATTCGGGCCCCCTTTGACGGGGTGGTGCTGACCAAGAATGCCAACGTGGGCGACAACATCACGCCTTTCTCTTCGGCCGCTGACAGCAAGGGGGCGGTGGTCACCATCGCTGACATGTCGACCCTGGAGGTCGAGGCCGATGTCTCCGAGTCGAGCCTGGCCAAGATTCGAATTGGCCAGCCTGTTGAGATTGGTCTGGATGCGCTGCCCGGCGAGCGCTTCCCCGGTGTCGTCGCCCGGATGGTGCCCACCATCGATCGGGCCAAGGCCACCCGGCTCGTCAAACTGCGCTTTAACCAGATCGATCCACGGGTCTTGCCGGACATGTCGGCCAAGGTCTCCTTCCTTGAGCAGGCCCTGGCGGCCGATCAGCGCGCGCCGATCGTGGGTGTGAATCAGGCGGCGGTGGTCCAGCAGGGGTCGGAGTCGGCTGTCTTTGTCATTGAATCCGGACGGCTCCAGCGGGTGGTTCTTCCCAGCCCGTCGAAATCCCTTGGAGAGCTGGTCCCCACCCCGATGCTCAAGGCCAATCAGCGCGTGGTCTTGCGACCAGCCAAGGGGCTTCGCGATGGACAGCGTGTGAGGTTGTCCAAGCCGTGATTCAGGTTGAACAACTGGGCAAGTCGTATCAACGGGGAGACCAGTCCATTGTGGTCCTCGATCGTCTCGACCTGACCGTCCAGGATGGCGAGTTCGTTGCGCTCATGGGGCCCTCGGGCTCGGGCAAAAGCACCCTGCTTAACCTCATTGCAGGAATCGATCGTCCAACCGCCGGCACCATTCGCATCGATGGCATCGACATTGGACAGCTCGATGAGGCCTCCTTGGCTCGGTGGCGCGCAAAGCATGTTGGATTTGTTTTCCAGTTCTACAACCTCATTCCAGTGCTGACCGCCGCAGAAAACGTCGCCCTTCCCCTGACCCTCTCCGACCTGCCGGCCGCCCAGCGGTCGGCCCAGGTGGCAGAGGCCCTGGCGGCTGTGGGCCTTGCGGATCGCGCGGGCCACATTCCAAGCGAGCTCTCGGGTGGCCAGCAGCAGCGGGTCGCGATTGCCCGGGCCCTCATTACCAATCCCAGTCTTATCGTGGCCGATGAGCCCACCGGCGATCTCGATCGGAAGTCAGCCCAGGACATTCTGGCCATGCTCCAGCGGCTTAACCAAGAACGGGGCAAGACCATCGTCATGGTGACCCATGACCCCAAGGCGGCAGACGCCGCCAGCCGGATTGTGCATCTCGAGAAGGGCCAGCTGATGGCCGACGAGACCGAGACCTCGAAGGGGTCCGTTGTCCAAGCAGGCGGCGGCTAACCCACCCATGCTGCTGGCAAGACTTGTCTTTCTGAACATCTGGCGCAACCGTGGTCGGGCGCTGCTTACGCTGGCCGGCCTGGTTGTGGCGGTCCTGGCCTTTGGACTGCTCTCTACGGTGGTTCGGGCCTGGTATTCGGGTGCGGAGTCTGCCAGTCAGGCCAGGCTCATTACCCGTAGTGCGGTCTCGCTCATCTTCCCCCTGCCGCTCTCCTACGGCGACCGGATTCGTCAGGTCGATGGTGTCCAGGCGATGAGCATCTCCCGATGGTTCGGTGGGGTCTACAAGGACAACAAGAATTTCTTTCCTCAGTTCGCGGTCGATCCCGAGTCTTACTTTCGCATCTATCCGGAATACCGTCTGACCGACCAGGAGATGTCCAAATTTATTCGGGACCGGCGCAGTGCGGTGGTGGGCCGGCGACTGGCCGACACCTATGGGTTCCGGGTTGGAGACATGATCACGCTCAAGGGCCAACTCTTCCCCGGGCAGTGGGAGTTTCTGATCGCCGGAATCTACGAGGGGGCTGAAGAAAAAACCGACACCAACAAGATGTACTTCAACTGGGCCTACCTGAATGAGGAGATCAAGCGCCGCAACCTCTCCAGAGATGCCGACAGCGTGGGGGTCTTTATCACCAGCGTGACCGGCGCTGACCAGGCCGCAGCAGTTGGTCTGGCCATTGATGGCCTTTTTCAGAACTCACCCAAGGAGACTCTGACCGAGACTGAGCAGGCCTTTCAGCTGGGTTTTGTCGCCATGACGGAGGCCATCGTGGTGGCCATTCGTGCCGTCTCGTACGTGGTGATTCTGATCATTATGGCGGTCATGGCCAACACCATGAGCATGACCGCCCGGGAGCGGACCAGCGAGTATGCAACCCTCAAAGCACTGGGCTTTTCGCCTGCCTTTGTGGCGGGCCTCATTGCTGCAGAGTCAATGCTGCTGGCGGTTATTGGGGGGCTCATCGGCATTGCCGTGACCTATCCCCTGGCCAGCCTCTTTCACTCAGCCACCGGTACGCTCTTTAAGAGTTTCGTCGTCTCTCTTGAGACCAATGCCATGCAGATGGTGGCGGCCTTGGTAACGGGCGTCTTTGCAGCTCTCTGGCCGGCCATCAAGAGTTATCGCATTCGGATCGTGGAGGGACTGCGCGCCATCTAGCGTGTGGAAAAAACATGGCCTTCGGTGGTGTTCCGCTCTCCTACAGCCTTCGAAATCTCTGGGTCCGAAAGACCACAACGCTCCTCACGGCCCTGGGCATGGCCCTGGTGGTCTATGTCTTTGCGGCAGTCCTCATGCTTGAGGCGGGTCTTCGCAATACTCTGGTCAACACGGGTGAGGCCGACAACATGGTGGTCACCCGCCAGGGCACGGCCACCGAGGTCCAGAGTTCTATCGACCCCCTCCAGGCCTCGATTGTGGCGAGCTTTCCCGAGGTGGCCAGCCAGATTGAGCCCCTTGTCTCCTATGAGACCGTGGTCTTGGTGAACTTGGACAAACGCGAGACGGGCAGGCCGTCTAACCTCGTGATTCGGGGGCTCTCACAGGCAGGCCGAGACCTCCGTCGTCAGGTGGCTTTGACGGCGGGCCGTGCTCCTCGTCCTGGGACAGACGAGGTCATGGCAGGCCGATCCGCCTCAGCCCAGTTCGTTGGCCTGGAATTAGGTGGCTCCGTCCGATTCGCCGGCCGTGATTGGCGAGTCGTGGGTGTCTTTGATTCGGGCGGAAGCGGCTTTGACAGCGAGCTATGGGCCGACGCCGATGTCCTGCGCCAATCTTTTCGGCGAACCAGTTACTCCAGTGTCATTGTGCGGCTGATGGACCCCGCCAGTGCAGAGGCCTTTGCCCAACGGGTCAAGAGCGATCCGCGGCTGCCCCTGCAGGCCAAGTCAGAACGGGCCTTCTACGAGGACCAGTCCGAGACGCTGTCTCGTTTTATTAAGATTCTTGGGCTCACACTGACGGTGATCTTTTCCATCGGAGCGGTCATTGGGGCGACCATCACCATGCAGGCTGCGGTAGCCACTCGGGTCGCCGAGATTGGCACCCTTCGAGCCCTTGGCTTTGCACGACGGGCCATCTTGCTGGCTTTCCTCGCCGAGGCCATCTCTCTCTCTCTGGTCGGAGGGGCCATAGGGCTAGGTCTGGCCAGTCTCATGCAGGCCATCGAGTTTTCCACCACCAACTTCCAGAGCTTTTCTGAACTCTCGTTTGGATTTCTGCTGACTCCAGGCATCGTCGCTCAGGCCCTGGTCTTCTCGATTTTGATGGGCACGGTGGGCGGGATGCTGCCAGCAATTCGGGCCTCACGGATTGCCATTGTGGAGGCCCTGCGTGCAGCCTAGCCCTCTGAGTTGGCGCTTTGGTTGGTGGCTGGCCTGGCGCGATCGCCGGTCGTTGCCGCTTCGGCTCATGGTCGCAGTCTTGGTGGTCACTGTCGCCGCCATCTCGGCGGTTGGCTTTCTGGCCAAACGTGTTGAGTTCGCCTTGTTCGCGGATGCACAGGCCAGTCTCGGCGCCGATCGCCTGCTGGTCTCAGACCGTCCTTGGCCTGAGTCCTGGCAGGCCTCGGCCCAGCGACTTGGTTTGCAAACCACTCGGGGTGCCCAGTTTCCGTCCATGGTGCTGGGTCCTACCGATTCCGCGCTGGTGGCCGTCAAGGCGGTCGAGCCCGCCTATCCCTTGCGTGGGCGTCTCCAGGTGGAGGCGGACCGCCCCCTGGGCCTGCGGGATGTCTACCTTGACCAGAGCCTTGGGCCGCGCCTTGGCGTCAGGCTGGGCGACCAGATCGATCTTGGGCGACTAAGTTTTCGTGTGTCGGGGTGGATTCTCCAAGAGCCCGACCGGGGCCTGGGCTTTGTTAATTTCTCCCCCAGAGTCCTGATGCGTCTGGAGACACTCCAGGAGACAGGACTGCAGACCGCCGGTAGTCGCATCAGTTACCGACTCTGGGTCTCTGGAGAGGTTGGAGCTCTCAGCCGCTTCGATGCAGAGGTGGGTCCACTCATCGAGGCTGGCCAGCGATTTGAGACGCTGGACAATGCCCGTCCGGCACTCAAAGAGACCCTCACTCGGGCCCAGCGTTTTCTGGGGCTCTCAGGCATGGTGGTCCTGTTGATGTCCAGCGTCTCCTTAGCCCTTGCAGCTCGTCAGATGGCCCAGCAGTCCCTGCAGGGACTGGCCGTTCTGAAGGCCACGGGTGCGACAGCCCGAACCCTTCAGGTCTATTGGCTGACGCGGCTTGGCCTCACCACTCTGCTGGGAACCCTTCTGGGTCTGTTGCTGGGGCTCGGCTTTAGCACGGGGCTGGCCGCGTTGCTTTCGGAATGGCTGGGCCGGCCCCTGCCGTTTGTCTGGAACTTGGTCTTTGAGCCCAGCCTTCAGGCCCTCTGTCTGGCCATTGGCATGGTGGCTCTGCTGGCCTGGCCTGCGGTCTCGACGGCCATCCGTGTCAGCCCGGTGGTGGGGTTACGCGGCGCCGCCGAGGTCGATCGGCAGGGGGGGCTGAGTGGCGCTACTCCTGCAGGACCGAGGAGGTCTGTCTGGTCTCGCCTCTGGCCCGTCGCCTGGCAGGGCCTTCTGCTCTTGACTGGGCTGGCGGCGCTGCTCTGGGTGGGCAGTGGTGATGGACGTCTCGGACTGGCCGTGGGTCTGGGGTTCGCGGTCTTGGCGGGGTTGGCAGCGCTGCTGCTCTACGGCCTCTTCTCGGGGCTTGCCCTTCTGCTTGGGCGTCGCTCGGTGAAATCATGGACCACCTACGCCTTGGAGCAGTCTCTTCGTCGTCGTCGAGGAGCCATGGTCTTGCAGGGTCTTGGACTGACCCTGGCGCTTGGGGCCCTGGGGTTGCTGATCTTTCTGCGTGCAGACCTATTAGACGCCTGGGGCCGTAGTCTGCCGCAGCAGGCTCCCAATCGCTTTGTCCTTAACATCCTGCCCGACGAACGGTCCGCTGTGGAGACTCGTCTGAAGGACTTGGGCGTAAAGGACCTGGAGCTCTATCCCATGGTCCGAGGACGGCTGGTGAGCCTGAACGATCGGCCCATTGGTCCGGATGACTTCGCTGATGAACGGGCCAAGCGTCAACTCGACCGCGAGCTCAATCTCTCTTATGCCGAGTCCATTCCTCGTCATAACCAACTGGTCGAGGGGCGCGCGCTCAGGCCAGACCAGGCTGAGGTCTCCGTTGAGCAGAGTCTCGCCCGATCGCTGGGTCTGGCCCTTGGGGATCGACTTGGTTTTGATGTGGCGGGGGAGTCGGTGGTGGCCACCGTCACGAGCATTCGGTTCCTGCGGTGGGATTCCATGGCCGTCAACTTTTTTATGGTCTTGAGTCCAAGCCTCATTCAAGACCAGGCCCAGACCCTGATCACGTCTTTCTACGTTTCGCCGGAGGCCTCGGCGGCCATCGACCGTCTGTCTGGGGAGTTTCCGTCTCTGACCGTGGTCAACCTGGAGAGCCTTTTGGCCCAGCTCCGACAGATTCTCGACCAGACGGGCTTTGCGATTCAGTCGCTGTTTCTCTTTAGTCTCCTGGCCGGCGGCCTCATTCTGGTGACGGCCTTGTCGGTCAGCAAGGCCTCACGGCTGAGGGAGGTGGGGCTGCTGCGAGCTCTGGGGGCCTCTCGTCAACAGTTGCGACAGGCGCAGCAACTCGAACTCCTGGTCTTGGGGGCAGTGGCGGGCCTGGCTGCCGCCCTCTGGTCCCAGGCCATGGGCTGGGCCGTGGCCCAGATGGCCTTTGACCTTCAGGTGGGTCTGAATCCGGCCCGGATGGGGCAGCTGATGTTGGCGGGCATGGGCCTGGCCTGGCTGGGGGGATGGCTGGTTCTGCGGGAGGTCAGCTCGACACCCTCGATGAATGTCCTGCGCCAGGCCACGGGTTAACCCTCGCAATCTTTCACACTGCAAAACCATGTTTTCATGATGTGAAATAAGAATGCTGCAAGACGGTCTTGGGTTTTCTCATTGTGCAAAGTAGCTTTTTGTATCGTGAAATATGGACATAAATATATGTTTTTACGAAGTAATTTTTTTTAAATATTTCACAAAAGTTGCTGATGCGAGGCAGCAGAACCCCTAGGATAAGAGCACCAAATTCTCTTTAAAGGAGTTCTCTCATGATGTCTCGTGAACAAGAAGCCCAAAAACTTCAAAAAGACTGGTCCGAAAACCCACGCTGGCGCGGCATCAAGCGCGGCTACACCGCTGAGGATGTGGTCCGTCTGCGTGGGTCTCTTCAGCCCGAGCACACCCTGGCCAAGCGCGGCGCCGAGAAGCTCTGGAACCTCGTCAACAACGAGCCCTTCATCAACTCCCTGGGCGCCCTCACGGGTAACCAGGCCATGCAGCAGGCCAAAGCTGGCCTGAAGGCCGTCTACCTCTCAGGCTGGCAGGTCGCTGGTGACGCCAACCTGGCTGGCGAGATGTACCCCGACCAGTCGCTTTACCCCGCCAACTCCGTTCCCTCAGTGGTCCGTCGCATCAACAGCACGCTGACCCGTTGCGACCAGATTCAGTGGATGGAGGGCAAGAACCCATCCGACGCCGATTACATCGACTACTTCCTGCCCATCGTGGCCGACGCCGAGGCAGGCTTTGGCGGCGTACTCAATGCCTTCGAACTCATGAAGTCCATGATCGATGCCGGCGCATCGGGCGTGCACTTTGAAGACCAGCTGGCCTCTGTGAAGAAGTGTGGACACATGGGCGGCAAGGTCTTGGTGCCGACACGTGAGGCGGTGGCTAAGCTCGTCGCTGCCCGACTCGCCGCAGATGTCATGGGTGTGCCCACAGTCCTGCTGGCCCGTACCGATGCCGAGGCAGCCGACCTGGTCACCTCCGATGTCGATGACAACGACCAGCCCTTCCTGACGGGTGAGCGGACCATCGAGGGCTTCTATCGCACCAAGAATGGCCTCGAGCAGGCCATCTCCCGTGGCCTGGCCTATGCGCCCTATGCCGACATGATCTGGTGCGAGACCGGCACTCCAGACCTGGCCTATGCCCGTGCATTCGCCGAGGCCATCCACAAGCAGTTCCCCGGCAAGCTGCTGGCCTACAACTGCTCGCCCTCGTTTAACTGGAAGAAGAACCTTGATGACGCCACCATTGCCAAGTTCCAACGCGAACTCGGCGCCATGGGCTACAAGTTCCAGTTCATCACCCTGGCCGGCTTCCATAGCCTGAACTACTCCATGTTCAATCTGGCCCACGGCTATGCCCGCAACAACATGACCGCCTTCGTCGAGCTGCAACAGGCCGAGTTTGCTGCGGCCGAAAAAGGCTTCACCGCAGTGAAGCACCAGCGCGAGGTTGGCACGGGTTACTTCGATGCCGTGACCACCACCATCGAGCGGGATGCGTCCACCGCGGCCCTGCACGGATCAACCGAGGACGAGCAGTTCTTCGACAACAAGGCTGGTTCTAAAAAGGTGGCCTAAGCCCCGAAGCCAGACTCGATTCAAGACTTCTGAGGAGGAGACCCCAGTCCCTGGCAACCCCCAGGGACTGGCGACAACAAAGGGGGAGGCGACGGGTGTGATCCATCCGTCCGCATGAAAAACAAAGGGAGGTGCACCACACCTCCCTTTTTATTTGGACCGACGGGTCGGGCTAGCCCTAGACTTTTCGCGACCGGCTGCGGGCACGAAAGGCTTGGCCTCTGTCAGGAGTTCAAAGCCTGCGGAGGCATCTTGACCGAGTTGCTTGACCAGCCAGGGCAGGGCCTGCTGGCAGGCCTCTTGCAGGCCAAAGGGGGGATTTAAGACGATAAGGTGGCTGCCCATCAGCCCCAGCCCATCCTTGAGTGGGTCTCGGACCCGGAGGGCTAGGTGAAGTCGATTCTGTACCGGCAAAACCATGGCCTGACGGACAAAGCGATCCACCTCGAATCTCTGAACCATGGGCAGCCAGATGACGTAACAGCCCGAGGAAAACCGCGCCAGGGCATCTCGAAGGCAGGCGATGGCCTTGTCGTAGTCAGTCTTGAGTTCAAACGAGGGGTCCATCAGGACCAATCCACGTCTGGAGATTGGCGGGAGCGCCGACTTGAGGGCCTCGAAGCCGTCGGCCTTGAAGGCCTTCACTTTGCGGCCAAAGGGGCGCAGGGTGTCCTCCAGAATGGGGTGGTCGGTCGGGTGCAGTTCGTAGGCTCTTAGGCTGTCGAGTGGCCGCAGCGCCCTGGCCAGCAGCAGGGGTGACCCAGGAATCCATTGCAGGGTCGCGTCTGGTGTTGGGGCGTCTTCCCGCATCTCCTGCTGGACTTCTCGAACAGCATCCAGGTACCGGCGAAGAAGGTCGGGCATTCCGGTTGATTTCATGGGCCAGAGCCGTCCAACGCCCGTCTGGAATTCTGCCTTGTCACGTACCAGCCTGGCGTCAACTGCATAGCGGCCAGCACCGGCATGGGTGTCGACCACTGTCAGGGCCACAGGCTTTTGTTGCAGGTAATCCAGGCAGTAGAGAGCGACGGCGTGTTTGAGGACATCGGCATGGTTGCCGGCATGGAAGGCATGTCGATAGGCGAGCATCTGTCTACTCTAGCGGCTTTTTGATCTGCTCCAGGTTCTGCAAGAGATCGGAACTGCTTGACCTATGCTGGTGCGACTTGTCCGGCGGATCTCGGCTGTCGCACCAGAGTGGTGCTGACCGAGGTGCCCATCTGCTCTAAAGCCAAGCGAAATGGCTAGTCCCGGAGCGATGGTGCTATGGCATGCCATTTGCTGAAGCAGTCCTATGATCGATTTATTTCCCATGTGCTCCCGAAGGGCGTCCGGATGAGTTTCGTCGACGAGTGCCTCAAAGCCTACGGAACGCCTGCTCATCCCCATGCCCATGCGGCTGGCTTTTGGTCCTGGCTGGAGCAGCAGAACCCAGAGGCCATGGTTCGGGCCCGCCAGGATGCTGATCTCTTGTTCAGGAGAGTTGGAATTACCTTCAACGTCTATGGGGATGAGGCAGGTGCTGAACGGCTCATCCCTTTTGATCTGATTCCACGCATCCTGCCTTCGGCGGAATGGCAGCTCTTGGAGGCGGGTCTGCGTCAGCGGGTGACCGCCCTGAATGCCTTCTTGCAGGATGTCTATCACGATCGCCGGATCATCGAGGCGGGTATCGTACCGGCCGACTTGATCTACCAGAATCCCCAGTACCGCCCAGAACTCACGGGCGTGAACATGCCCTATGACGTCTGGGCCCACATCAGCGGCGTTGACATCGTTCGCGCTGGTGAGGGCGAGTTTTATGTCTTGGAGGACAACCTGCGTGTGCCCTCGGGTGTCTCTTACATGATTGAGGACCGGAAGGTCATGATGCGACTCTTCCCGGAACTCTTTGCCCGAAACGCGGTGGCACCAGTTGAACATTATCCGGACTTATTGCTAGAGCATCTCCGCTCGGTCGCTCCCGGTGGAGTCGACAACCCGACGGTCGTAGTCCTCACCCCCGGCGTTTACAACAGCGCCTACTTCGAACATGCCTATCTGGCCCAGCAGATGGGCGTTGAATTGGTCGAAGGCAGTGACCTGTTTGTCAATGATGAGAGGGTCTTTGCCAAGACCACTCGGGGGCCACAGCGCATTGATGTCATCTATCGTCGGGTGGACGATGATTTTTTAGATCCACTGACCTTCAGGGCTGACTCGACATTGGGTGTCGCCGGTCTAGTTGGAGCAGTACGGGCCGGTCGAGTCACCGTTTGCAACGCCATCGGAACTGGTATTGCAGATGACAAGGCGGTCTACCCCTACCTTCCGGACATGATTCGGTTTTATCTATCCGAGGATCCCATCCTCAACAACGTGCCGACTTACGTCTGCCGTCGTGAGCAAGATCTTCGCTATGTTCTGGATCATCTCCCAGAGTTGGTGGTCAAGGAGACTCACGGGGCCGGCGGCTACGGGATGTTGATTGGGCCAAAGGCCAGCAAAGCGGAGATTGAGGACTTTCGGGCCCGAATCCTGGCCTCTCCTCAGACCTACATCGCGCAGCCGACACTGGCCTTGAGCACCTGTCCCACCTTCGTGGAGGAGGGAATCGCTCCACGCCATGTGGACCTGCGCCCCTTTGTGCTGTCCGGCCAGCGGATCTCAATGGTGCCCGGTGGTCTCACTCGAGTGGCGCTCAAAAAAGGCTCTCTGGTGGTGAATTCCTCTCAGGGTGGTGGCACCAAGGACACTTGGGTGTTGCATGCTTAGCCGACTGGCTGACAACCTGTATTGGATGTCTCGCTATATCGAGCGGGCTGAAAATACCGCACGAATGCTCGACGCCCAGCATCAGGCCAGCATGCTGCCGGGAGGCTCAGAGCAGGCGCTGTCGCAATGGGAGGCTCTGCTGCGTCGAAGTGAGTTGGTGGATCGGTATCAGGCCCGCCACAGCGAACTGACAGCAGAACGCATCCTAGAATTTATGGTCAGCGATGCTGACAATCCCTCGAGTATTTTTAGTTGCCTGCAGGCTGCGCGTGACAATGCCAAGGCCGTCCGCGTGGTCTTGGCGCCCGAGCTCTGGGAGTCGGTTAACACCACCTGGATTGAGATGAGGGCCTTGATCCGCACGCCCGGATGGCATCGCGATCCAGGCAAGATCTTCGAGTGGGTGAAGTATCACTCCCACCTGTTTCGCGGAGTCATGATCGGCACCATGCTAAAGGACGAGGCTTACTTCTTCAGCCGCATGGGCACTTTTGTGGAGAGGGCTGACAACACGGCCCGCATTCTGGACGTGAAGTATGTGGCTCGTGAGAAGGCCTCGACCGATGCGGCTGGCAGTGCGGACTACTACTTCTGGGCCTCGGTGCTTCGGTCTGTCTCGGCCTTTGAGATCTATCGCAAGGTCTATCGAGATGTCATTACGCCTACTCGAATTGCAGAGCTCTTGATTCAGCGCAGCGATATGCCCCGATCCCTGCTTGCCTGTATGACCGAGTTAATGGCCAACCTGGAGCAGGTGGCGGATCCAAAGGCATCCGAAGCGCTTCGCCAGGCCGGACGGCTACGAGCTCAGATTCAGTACCTTCGAGTGGATGAGACCTTTGAGCCAGACATCCATCAATTTCTCGGGGTCTTTTTGAAGGACATCAACGAGTTGGCATCGTTAATCAGCGAGGAGTTCTTGGTGCCGTTGGTTAATTAGTGAAGTCGGACCATGTCGCCTTCGGCGAAGGGAATTGTTATATGCGAATGCAGATTAATCATCAGACCCACTACGACTATGAGGACTTCACTCGCTATGCCATCCAGCGTCTCTATCTCACCCCCAGAGATGAGCCCGGCCAGAGGGTATTGCGTTGGGAACTTAAAGGCGACGGTGAAATGCGTCATCAGCGAGATGCTTTCGGAAACATCATGACCACACTGGTGACCACCAAACCCCGCCGGACGATCAGTATCTCGGTGGTGGGAGAGGTCGAGTCGTCGTTCAGTCCCTTTGATCAGGCCAAACGGTACCAGTTTGAGCAGAGTTCACACGAGCCCCCAGTAGAGGTCTTTCTTCGCCCCACCAGCCTGACCCAGGCCAATGCTGAGATGGTTGATTTCGCCCGCCGCAGGCTCTCCCCGGTGAGCCAAGAGGAGGATCTGCTGGCCTTGGCTGCAGACATCGAAGACCGACTGACCTACACGCCTGGAGCAACCCATGTCGGGACGACTGCCTTTAATGCCTGGGATAGAGGTGCTGGTGTCTGCCAGGATCATGCCCACGTCATGCTGGCCCTCTGCAGATCCGCCGGACTGCCCGCGCGTTACGTCAGCGGCTATCTGTCGGGTGAGGCGAGGGCCAGCGAGGCCACCCATGCCTGGGTGGATGTATGGCTAGCTGGCCACTGGCTTGCGGTCGATATCACCCACCGGTGCTTCACGACCGATCGTTGGCTGCGCCTAGCGGTTGGTCAGGATTACGAAGCCGTCTCTCCGGTTCGCGGGGTTCGTCAGGGTGGGGGGGCGGAGACCATGCGAGTGACGGTCTCGGTCTGTCATTAATCAAGCGTTACACTCTGATCCTATGACCTACTGTGTTGCTGCAAGACTCCAAGAGGGGCTGGTCTTCCTGTCCGATTCCCGAACCAATGCTGGCATGGACCAGGTGTCGACCTTTCGGAAGATGAGCGTCTTTGAGCGCCCTGATGATCGAATGATTGTTCTGATGTCGGCTGGTAATCTGGCCATTACCCAGAGTGTTCTGGAGATTTTAAAGGAGTCGGTCGAATCCGAGTCCTTATGGTCAGCCACCAATATGTTTGAGGCGGCCACCGTGGTCGGCGCAGCCATTCGTCAGGTCTACGAGCGAGACCACCGGACATTGTCGGAGATGGGCATTGATTTTAATTGCAGCTTTATCCTAGGCGGGCAGATCCGCGGCGAGGCCTGTCGGCTGTTTCAGATCTATGCGGCTGGGAATTTCATTGAGGCACATTCCGAGAACCCCTGTTTCCAGATCGGGGAATCGAAGTACGGCAAGCCAATTCTGGATCGGGTCATTCGACCGGAGATTCCGCTGGACGAGGCGGTGAAGTGTGTGCTGATTTCAATGGACTCCACTCTGAAATCCAACATCTCGGTGGGCCTGCCACTGGATCTGCTGGTCTATCAGGCCGGGAGTCTGAAGGTGAGCCATTTTGTCTCTGTCACCGAGGAGGACCCCTACTTCAACATGCTCAGAGCCTCCTGGGGCGAGCGGATTCGGAGAGCCTTTCACGACCTACCGGCTCCTGACTGGTCCACCATGGAAAAAGAGCGCTCCAAGCCTGTCTTTGAGAGGCATATTCGAACGGTGGATCAGTAGTCCTGTCGTTTAAACTGAGGTCATGACCTCCAGCCCCAACAGCGTTCTCACTCATGGCGTGGCCAGCGATCTATCGGTTCTGGCCTTCGACGCCTACGGCACGCTGCTGGATGTCTACTCTGTGGCGCAGGCGGCTGATCGGGCCTTTCCGGGCCGTGGCGAGCAGGTGGCCCGCGTTTGGCGTGACAAGCAGGTCGATTACTCAAGACTTCGAGCGCTTGGTGGGCCAGACCGCTATGTCTCGTTCTGGCAGATCACGCAGGACGCACTGACTGCGGTCGATCGGCTATTGCAGCTTCAGATGACCGTCGCCCAGCGCGAGGCCCTCTTGGCCGCCTATGCGGAATTGAAAGCCTATCCCGAGGTGGTCGACGTCCTCGGTCGGCTAAGAGAAACTGGCAGACCAGTCTGCGTCCTGTCCAACGGCAATCCAGAAATGTTGTCCCAGGCCCTTCAGGCTGCCGGACTCCAAGGAGTCTTCGATGCAGTCCTCTCTGTAGAGCCTCTGCGGACTTTCAAGGTCCATCCAGACACCTACGGCCTGGTGATGAAGAGATTCGGTGTGCCAGCCCAGCAAGTCTGCCTGGTGTCGTCGAATGCCTGGGACGTCTGTGGTGCACGATGGGCTGGCCTGCAGGCCTACTGGGTCAACCGGCAGCAGGCCCCCATGGAAGTCCTGGGCGTAGAACCTTCAGCCCAGGGCAAGACCCTTGCCGATCTGGTGACCTGGTTGGAGGGTGGTCATGGAGATTGATGGGCCGACGATCTCAGGACTCCCTCTTTGCTAAAGCGCAGGGGAATGAGTCCGTTGCCAGTCGTGGCACTGCCGCTGACGTTGTAACGCAGCCCACCGGAGACAATCGCGAGGGCTGACTGTCGCAAGACATCGGGAAGAGTTTTGAACTCGACGCGGGCCGTGAGGGGCAGGCTAACCGCCTGCTGTGGAGTAAGCCGGTATTTGGCCTGAACCGATTTGGCCGTGGCCACCAATTGGCCCGAAAGCTTGATCTCTGCTGTCAAGTCCTCTAGTGGAATCTCAACGGCGTTGGGGTTCACCACGCGAAGGGTGATGGTCAGGTCTACCCACTCGCGATCGAATCCGGCAACGCGAACGTCCTGAAGTTCGACCGTGGGTTTTAGGCTGGCACCACCGGGACCCGCACAGCCAGTGATCGTCAAAAAGGTCCCAGTCAGCAGCAGGGTGAGCAGTTTTTTCATGGGAATCAGTATGGCATGATCGACGGCATGTTGATTCTGCTCTCACCTGCCAAGACGTTGGACTTCGAGTCCGATCTGCCGGCCATCGAGATGTCCCGGCCCATCCTCGAGGAGGAGTCAGTAGCGCTGGTCGAGGCGGCCCGTCGTCTGAGTCCCTCGGGCCTGGCCTCGCTGATGGGCCTCAGTGACAAGCTGGCCCAACTCAATGCGGACCGCTTCAGAGCCTGGCAGCCTGGTGCAGGGCATCCGGTGGCGCGCCCGGCCGTTCTGGCCTTCAATGGGGATGTCTACGAGGGCCTTCAGGCCCAGCAGTTCAATGCCGCTGACATTGCCTGGGCCCAAGACCACCTGCGAATGCTCTCGGGACTCTATGGGGTCTTGCGTCCACTCGATGCCCTCCAGGCCTACCGGCTCGAGATGGGCAGTCGACTCGCCAATCCACGCGGCGCAGACCTCTATCACTACTGGGGGCACCGGGTGACGCAGAGGCTCAATGAAGACACCCAGCGCCTCCGCGCAGCAGGAGAACCACCGCTCGTGGTTAATCTGGCCTCTGAGGAGTATTTCAAGGTGGTCTGCCTAACCGAGAGGGCGGTCAACCCCCAGGACGTCCCTGCGCCGGGGCTCCAAGGGCAACTGGTCTCTCCGGTCTTTCTGGACGCTAAGGGCGAGGGGCCGTTCAAAGTCGTGAGCTTTTATGCCAAGCGAGCGCGTGGCCTCATGGCCCATTACCTGGTGAAGAATCGGATCACGCGGGCCGAGGCCCTGGCAGATTTTTCGGACGAGGGCTATTGCTTCGACGCGAGAGAGTCTCGACCAGATCGGCCCGTCTTTAGACGCCGTCAGCCGGCCGGCCAATAGACGGGCTCGGGTTCGAGCCAGACGCCGAATTGGCCCATGACCCGGCGTTGGACGAGCCGGGCGAGAGCCTGAATGTCCTCTGCAGTGGCCTCATTTTGATTGACCAAGACCAAGGCATGCTGGCTGCTCACGCCTGCTCGGGAGTCCGCCCATCCCTTCAGACCCGCCTGCTCAATGAGCCAGGCGGCTGAGAGTTTCGTTCCACCCGACTGAGGGTACCGCGGCAGCTCGGGATGCTTCTGGGCAAGGCTGGCAGCAAAGGCATCTGGGACCTGTGGATTCTTGAAAAAACTCCCGACATTGGGATGCTGGTCTGGGTCGGGCAACTTCTCACCCCTGAGGGACATGACCGCATGGGCCACCTGATAGGCATTGGGCTGGTGGTCGATGCCCAGATCGCGTAGCTTCTGACCAATGCCAGAGTAACCAAGCCTCAAGGGCGCCCGTCCATCGGTCCAGAGTCGGAAGTCGACGGCCGTCACCAGATAGCGTGGGGCATTCCAGGGGCCTTGGATTTCTGGGTTCTTAAAGAGGCTGTCTCGGTAGCCAAATGCACAGTCCTGGGCGGACAAGACCGCATGATCATGCTGATGGAAGTCCCAGACATGGACCGCCTCGATCTGTTCGGCCACTTCCACCCCGTAGGCCCCGATGTTTTGGATAGGAGCAGCCCCCACCGTGCCCGGGATTCCTGCCAGGTTCTCCAGCCCCGCGAGCCCCTGAGCCAGAGTCCACATGACGAACGACTGCCAGGATTCTCCCGCCGCACACCGAATCCGAACCTGATGATCAACCACGCCTGAGAGCCTCACGATGCCCTTGAGTTGGTTGATGAGGACAGTGGCCTGGAGGGGACTCTCTTGGCTCGCCCGAATGACCAGGTTGGTGCCGCCACCCAGAATGCAGCGTGGTCGCTTGGCGAGTCGATGCGAGACTTCGAGGAGTGCGGCGGACTGCGCAATGGTGATGCAGTCGCTGGCGTAGGCCGGCAGCCGCAGGCTGTTGTAGGCCTGCAGGCTGACAGGCTCAGTGGTTGGGGGTGTAACCAAGACGGATGTAAATAGGGGCAAAGGGGGCGGCCTGGGTGATGTCGACCAGCCCCTCGCGCGCGAGTTCCAGCAGCGCAAGGAAGTGCACGACGATGACCGGGACCCCGCCACCGCTGGCCAAGGCCTCGGCAAAGAGGTCTGCAAATTCGACAAACTGGGCCTGCTGCAACTGCCGAAGAATCTTGGACATGTGCTCGCGGACCGACAGGGTCTCCCGGCTGATCTGGTGGTGGGCCACCAGCTTGGCTCGTTTGATGAGGTCGCGCCAGGCCGCCTGAAGGTCATCGGGATTGACCTGGGGTAGCCGGGGCGCCAGGCTCTGCTCGACGTAGACCTGAGCGGCGACGACATCGCGGCCAAGCTGAGGAATGGCGTCAATCTGCTGGGCTGCGAGCTTCATCTTCTCGTACTCCAGGAGCCGGCGGACCAACTCGGCCCGGGGGTCCTCTGGCTCCGCCTCGCCCTCCTTGGGACGGACCGGCAGCAGCATTCTGGACTTGATCTCAATGAGCATGGCGGCCATGAGGAGGTACTCGGCGGCCAACTCCAGGTTGTGGTGCCGAACCTCATCGATGTACTTCAGGTACTGCTGGGTGACATCGGCCATGGGAATGTCCAGGATGTCAAAGTTCTGACGACGAATGAGGTAGAGCAGCAGGTCCAGCGGGCCTTCAAAGGCCTCCAGGATGACCTCTAGTGCATCGGGTGGAATATAGAGGTCGCGGGGCAGGTCGAGCAGGGGCTCGCCGTAGAGCCTCGCAATGGCGGAGGGCTCAGTTGGATTGGTAGACATAGGGCCTCTGAGGAACACGGGCCAGCGCCTGGCGGGACTGCTCGTCAAGCGAGCGGGGTGGTTTGTCCCATAGCAGGGCGCGACCAGCCTGCTGCTGGGTCTCAATCTGAGGGTGGTGGGCCTTGAGGTCTTTGAGGAACTGAGTCACCTCGGACTCGTAGACGGGTGCGGACAATCCAAGTATGGCCATGGGGCTCTCCTGGTCAGGCGGGTGTGGGTTGTAGGGATCCTCGATTGGCCTCGAGGAGCCGGTCGATGGCCTCGCGATCCACTCGAGTCAGAAGGTGACCAAATTCCCCAACGCCCTTGAGGGGTGGGCGCTGAATGTCCTGCCAGCCCAGCGGTGATGCAAGCCCGAAGACCTCGGTCTCCACGCGTCCGGCTGTTGTTGGCAGAATGGGCTTGAGAAAGATGGTCAGCCGGGCAAAGCAGCGCAGGGTGGTGCTCAGAATGCGATGGAGTTGCGCCTCGGTGCCCTCTTGCTTGGCCAGATCCCAGGGCTTGTGCAGATCCACATAGCCGTTGACGGCATCCATGAGCAGGCCCACCTCGCGCACGGCCCGGGCGGTGTCGCGTTGGTCGTAGGCCTGGGCAATGGCCTCGGCGGCATCCACCAACTGGGTCTCAAGGTCTGCATGAACAGAGGGCCCCTCGTCTCGGGCATCGCCTAGCAATTGGCCCTGGTAGCGTTTGCGAACAAAGCCGGCGCAGCGGCTGGCGATGTTGACGTACTTGCCCACCAGATCGCTGTTGACTCTGGCGATGAAGTCATTGAGATTGAGGTCCAGATCTTCCATGGTGCCATTGAGCTTGCCTGCGAAGTAATAACGCAGCCACTCTGGGTTGAGGCCTTGGTCGAGATAGCTACGGGCCGTAATGAAGGTACCCCGTGATTTGCTCATCTTGGCGCCATCGACGGTCAGAAAGCCATGGGCATAGACGCGTGACGGGCTTCGAAAGCCCCCAAAGTGCAGCATGGCCGGCCAGAAGAGGGTGTGAAAGTAGAGGATGTCCTTGCCGATGAAGTGAATCTGTTCCACCGTTGAGTCAGGTCCGGTGAACTCCTCAAAGGACTCCCCATTGATTTCACACCATTTCTGAAGGCCCGCGTAGTAGCCGATGGGGGCATCGAGCCAGACATAGAAATATTTTCCAGGCGCCCCCGGAATTTCGAAGCCGAAGTAGGGTGCGTCTCGAGAGATGTCCCAGTCACCCAGCCGGCTTCGGCCATCCTCGTCCACGCCGAGCCACTCCCGAAGCTTGTTGGCGGCCTCGGGCTGCAGGCGGCCAGAGTCCAGGGCCCAGTCCTGCAAGAAGGACTCACAACGTGGATCGGAGAGCCTAAAAAAATGGTGCTCACTCTCTCGGGTCTCGGGCTTGGCGCCAGAGACGGCGGAGATGGGGTTGAGAAGATCGGTCGGCGCGTAGGTGGCACCGCAGACCTCACAGGAGTCACCATACTGGTCTTTGGCGCCACATTTCGGGCAGTCGCCTTTAATGAACCGGTCGGGCAAGAACATCGACTTCACCGGGTCGTACATCTGAGCGATGGTCTTGATCTCGATGAGGCCCTTTTCTCTTAGGGCTAGGTAGATGCCCTCGGCGAGGCTCCGGTTTTCGGGGCTGTGGGTGGAGTAGTAGAGGTCAAAGGCCACTCCAAATCCAGCAAAGTCCTTGGTGTGCGCCTGCCAGACGCGGTCGATGAGGGTCTCGGGGCTGATGCCCTCGGCCTGGGCTCGCAACATGATTGGAGTGCCGTGGGTGTCGTCTGCACAGATGTAGACCACCTGATGGCCTCTAAGCCTCTGAAATCGGGCAAAGACATCGGTCTGGATGTACTCCACCAGGTGTCCAAGGTGAATCTCGCCGTTGGCATAGGGCAGGGCGGAGGTAACAAACAGGCGGCGGTTGGATGAAGGCATAGCCGCTCATTTTAGCTTGGGTCATAATGCTGCGCATGAGCATCAAAAGTGACCACTGGATTCGGCGGATGGCCGTCCAACATCGCATGATTGAGCCCTTCGAGGCCGGTCAGGTTCGCCAGGACCAGGGCCAGAAAATCGTCTCCTACGGTACTTCCAGCTACGGCTACGACGTGCGCTGCGCAGACGAATTCAAGATTTTTACCAACATCAACAGCACCATTGTTGACCCAAAAAATTTCGACCCGGCCTCCTTTGTAGACTTCAAGGGGCCGGTCTGCATCATTCCCCCCAACTCCTTCGCCCTGGCTCGCACCGTGGAGTACTTCCGTATTCCGCGCAGCACGCTGGTGGTCTGCCTGGGCAAGTCCACCTATGCCCGTTGCGGCATCATCGTCAACGTCACGCCCCTCGAACCCGAGTGGGAGGGACATGTCACGCTAGAGTTCTCCAACACTACCCCTCTGCCCGCCAAGATCTATGCGGGCGAAGGCTGTGCGCAGATGCTGTTTTTTGAGAGCGACGAGGTCTGTGACACCTCCTATGCGGACCGTGGAGGCAAGTACCAGGGTCAGACTGGCGTCACACTCCCCAAGACCTAGTCCTTGGCGGCATGGGCCCAGTCCACTCAGTCTCGCCGGCGGCTTAGCCTGCAGAATCTGTAACCCAGTCCCTCGGCGGTCTGCCCCTCCGACAGGACTTCACGCTGCCAGTCCGGCAGATGCAGTGAGGGAAAAAACGCGTCGCCTGGGACTTGGGCGAGGACCTCGGTCAGTTCGATCCGGTCGGCCAGAACAAGTGTCTGGCGGTAGATCTCCGCCCCTCCAATGACCATGAGCGTTGGCTCATTGCGCATTTCCGCCTGCCAGAGGGCCTGCTCGATGGAATCCACCGACTGGACCTGGTCTTCGTGCCCGGCATCGGGTCGCCAGCCGGGGTCGCGGCTCAGGACTAGGTGGTAACGATTGGGAAGAGGCTTGCCCAGACGTTTCACAATGCTCTGGTAGGTCTTGCGGCCCATGAGGACCGCATGGCCGGTGGTGAGGGTCTTGAAATGCTTGAGGTCTTCTGGGATGTGCCAGGGGAGCTCGTTGTGGTGTCCGATGCAGCCGTTCTCGGCTACGGCCACCACCAGGACGACCTCCGGCCTCATACGGCGACTGGGGCCTTGATGGCCGGGTGAGACTGGTAATTCAGAATCTCAAAGTCTTCAAACTGGTAATCAAAGAGTGAGGCCGGCCGGCGCCGAATATGAAGGCGTGGCAGGGGAAGGGGCTCTCGGCTGAGCTGCTCCCTGGCCTGCGTGAAGTGATTGTTGTAGAGGTGGCAATCGCCACCGGTCCAGATGAAGTCTCCCACCGCAAGGTCCGTCTGCTGCGCCACCATGTGGGTGAGCAGCGCATAGCTCGCGATGTTGAAGGGCACGCCCAGGAAGATGTCGGCGCTGCGTTGGTAGAGCTGACAGGAGAGCCGTCCATCGGCAACGTAAAACTGAAAGAAGGCATGGCAGGGGGCAAGCGCCATCTCAGGAATCTGACTGACGTTCCAGGCGCTGACAATCAGGCGGCGCGAGTCCGGCGTGCGACGAATGTCCTCGACGACAGACTGCATCTGGTCGATCACCCGGTGGGGCTGGTCTGGCGTCGGCGCGGGCCAGGCGCGCCATTGCTTTCCATAGACCGGCCCCAATTCGCCTTGGTCGTCCGCCCACTCGTCCCAGATCGAGACGCCTGCAGCCTGCAGGCTCTTGACATTGGTCTCCCCGCGCAAGAACCAGAGCAACTCGTGAAGGATGCTCTTGGTGTGGAGCTTCTTGGTGGTGACCATGGGAAAGCCCTGGGAGAGATCAAACCGCATCTGCCAGCCAAAAACGCTGCGGGTGCCGGTTCCTGTGCGGTCGGTCTTGGGGGTGCCATGCTCCAGAACATGGCGCATGAGGTCCAGGTAGGTTTTCATGGCTGGCGCAACCTTTCGATGAGCGACTTTAGCTGGGTTTGTTCGAGTTGTGGCTGCAGCAGGGCGGGGGTGTTGGTCACCAAGGCATCCAGTAACGCTGCCCGGTAGCCGGCATCGTTGGCGAACTGCCGCATGCGCTTGGCCAGGTCGTCTGGCTGGCCGGCCTCGAAATAGCCTGGGTAGTCCTCACCCAGCAGGCCCAGATGGCCATCCACACGGCTGGCCAGAATAGGAAGGCGGTGGGCTGCAGCCTCCGAGACCACCAAGGCGCCCCCCTCCATTCTTGAAGGCTGAATCAGGCAGTGATGCGACTGCATTAGTCCGACGGCCTCATGGTGCGGGCGAGCCCCCAGCAGCCGAATGTGGCCAGCTGGTGCCCGCTGGGCCTCGTGCACCAGTGCTTCGACCGCCAGCGGATCTCGGGCGCCACCAACGTGGGTGAGGCTGGTCGCTGCTCCTGTGGCGAGTCGACCGTCCGGGAAGGCCCGTCTAAAGCCTGCAAGACCAGTCAGGGGGTCTTTTTCGCTTCGGACATGGCCACTGATGAGCCACTGGAGCCCCTGGAACCCCTGGAACCCCTGGAACCCCACCGGGGCCTGGTCATCAAAGGGGCGGGCCCAGTCACTGGGAGAGAGAGGGGCAACGGTCTGTGGAATGACCCGACGCTTGTGCAGGGTCTCGGGCAGGATCTCTAGAAGACGCTCCATTGCGCGGGACTGCAGGCCCACGACCAGCCTGGCCGATTCAATCGTCTGGCAACACTCGCGGTAAGCCTGAGTTCCGGGCAACTGCAGGTCGGCATAGAGGTCTGTCCCGGTAAGAACAACCGCAAAGGGTCGGCCCGCCTTTGCCAGGGTCTGCGCCGCAGTCCATGAGCGTCGGGCATGGAGGACTAGTGCGACATCGGTCTGACGGAGTTGCTCAGGTGTCAGGGCCTCAATCGCTACCTGAACCCCAAAGCCCCCTTGCTCAAGAAACCTTGCGTACCGCTGGGCAGTGTGCCAGTTGCCCGTGTTGGTCTCCGGACCATACGGACTGACGATGAGGACATTGGTCTTAGTCTGCAAGACCCGAGGCTACCGTCGAAAATCCGGCATCGACGTAGGTGATCTCACCGGTCACACCGGCTGCGAGGTCGGACAACAAGAAGGCACAGACGTTGCCAACGTCGTCGATGGTGACATTGCGCCGCAGGGGGGCATTTTGCTCGACCACCGAGAGGATGTTGCCAAAGCCCTTGATGCCGCTTGCGGCCAGGGTCTTGATAGGGCCTGCGGAGACGCCGTTGACCCGAATGCCCTTGGGGCCTAGGCTGGAGGCCATGTAGCGGACCGCCGCTTCAAGGCTAGCCTTGGCCAGACCCATGGTGTTGTAGGCAGGCACCATGCGGACCGATCCCAGGTAGCTGAGGGTCACCATCGCCGAGGGACGGCCTGACATGAGCGGCAGGGCCGCCTTGGCCAGTGCAGGAAAGCTGTAGGCGGAGATCTCGTGGGCGGTGGTGAAGGCCTCTCGGCTGAGGCCCTCGAGGAAGTCGCCGGCAATGGCTTCGCGCCGCGCAAAGGCGATGGCATGGACCAGGCCGTCGAGTGCAGTCCACCGTTGGCCGAGCTGGGCAATAGCGGACTCGATCTGGGCATCCTCGGCAACATCCAGCGGGATGCAGATCTCGCTTCCAAACTCCGCAGCCATCTCGCGGACGCGGCCCTCGAACCGCTCGTTCTGGAAGGTGAAGGCCAGCTGGGCGCCCTGGGCATGACAGGCCTTGGCAATGCCATAGGCAATGGACCGGTTTGAGAGAAGGCCGGTAATCAGAATGTTCTTGCCGCTCAGAAATGACATGGGGAGTCCCTTTTGGCTGGTGATGGACGGTCATCCGTCCCCGGGATTTTACTGGCCTTTGTCTGCTTGGTTCTGGGGGCGTTAGACTGCAGCCCATGACGGTGTCTTTGCTCACGATTTTCAGCAGGCTTCTGGTCTGCCTTCTGCTTGGCGGTCTGTCCTCCTTGGCCTGGGCCCAAGAGGCCTGGGGACCATGGAGCCGAGCGATGGCCCTTGGGTCCGAGCCCAAGTACCAGCAGGGCTTCAAACAGTTTGAGTACGTCTCCGACAAGGCACGCCAGGGTGGTGAACTGCGGCTGGCCGCCATGGGCAGTTTTGACAAGCTCAACCCCTTTACGCTGAAGGGGCTGCCTGCCAGAGGCCTGATGGAGCTGGTGTTTGAGCCCCTGGCCATAGGGAGTCTGGACGAACCCATGTCGATGTATGGGCTGCTGGCCAGCGAGATGCGGCTGGCGACCAATGGACTGGCCATTGAGTTTCGGATTGACCCCCAGGCGCGATTCTCCAATGGAAAGCCGGTGACGGCGCAGGATGTCCAGTTCTCGTTTGACACCCTTCGCAGCGGGGCCGCAAGCCCCATCTGGAAAAACTACTGGTCAGATGTCCGCTCGATTGTCGTGGTGGATGACCGGACAGTCCGATTTGAATTTGCCCGCCGAAATCGTGAACTACATATGATTGTGGCCAGCCTTCCCGTCTTCTCTCGAGATTGGGTCCCAGCGGGAAAGACCTTCGCCCAGGTGGTCCAGGAGTCTCCGATTGGGTCGGGGCCCTATGTGGTGGAGCAGGTGGACCTTGGCCGGCGGGTGACATACCGTCGGCAGGAGGCTTACTGGGCGGCAAAAAAACCAAGCCGTGCTGGCCAGTTCAACTTCGACCGCATCAGTTTTCACTACTACAAGGACGTCTTTGCGCGCCTTGAGGCCCTGAAGGCAGGCGAGTTTGACTTCATCCATGAGAACACCGCCAAGAACTGGGCACGGTCCTACACGGGCCGGGCCTTTGAGAGCGGGCGGCTCATTCGTGCCGAGCTACCAAACCAGAATGCTGCTGGTCTCCAGGGCTTTTTCTTCAATATCCGCCGGCCCATCTTTAAAGATGTGCGGGTTCGTCAAGCCATCGCCTTGGCCATGGACTTTGAGTGGATGAACCGCCAGCTCTTCTATAACCAGTATCAGCGGTCAAACTCCTATTTCACCAACTCCGAGATGGCCGCAAAGGGACTCCCCTCCGCAGCCGAGGTCAGCCTTCTCAAGAGCCTGGCCGCCAAGGCGGACCGGCCGTTAGCCCCCGAGTGGCTGCAGGCGGTGCCCGAGCCTGCGAGCACCAAGGCCCCCGCAAGCCTTCGGGACAACCTGCGCAAGGCCAAGACTCTGCTGGAGGAGGCGGGATACCGCCTTGTCGATGGGCGTCTCTTGAACCAGCAAGGACAGCCGCTGGCCTTTGAGATCCTCATTAGCCAAAAGAGTTGGGAGCGGGTCATTGCGCCGTTTACTCGCAACCTTCAGAAGCTTGGGGTCGTGGTCAGCACGCGGGTTACCGATGCCTCGCTCTATAAGAAGCGGGTAGATGACTACGACTACGACATGCTGGTCCACTGGTATCAGGCCAGCCAAAATCCTGGAAACGAACTCCTCTTTCGGTTTACCAGTCAGTCGGCCAAGGAGCTGGGTGCAGACAACTTCATCGGCGTAGCGGATCCGGTTGTAGATGCCGCCATCTCCGCTGTCCTCTCCGCCCGTGGCCGCTCAGAGTTGGTGCTGGCGGCCCGAGTCCTCGATCGGTTGTTGCGCCACGGACACTACGCCATCGCCCACTGGCACAATAACGTTCACCGAGTGGCCTATGCCCGCGGCCTCGTAGGCCCTGCCAAACGTCCACACTATTACCATTCAGAAGACTGGGCTATGGCCACCTGGTGGTGGGCAGAGGCCCAAGGAAATCGATGAACAAGCTGCGCTCGCCGGGCCTCTGGCTCTACGTCCTGAAACGACTCGGCCTTTTATTGCCGACTCTGCTGGGCATTTTGCTGGTCACCTTCACCCTCATTCAGTTCGTGCCGGGTGGGCCCGTTGAGCAGATGGTCCAGATGCTCAAGGGCGACCACACAGGCGCAGCCGCAGGCTCCGCGGTGCCGGGGGGCTCAGCCAGTGGGGACGTTGGGCAGGGCTCTCAGGGGCTCTACCGGGGCCGAGTGGGCGTCGACCAGGCGCGGCTGCAAGAGATTCGCGCGCTCTACGGCTTTGACAAGCCGGTCGTTGAGCGGTTTGTTGATATGGTCCTTGGCTTTATGAGGTTTGATCTGGGCACCAGCTTTTTTCACAACCGAAGTGTCTGGGAGCTGATCGTCGACAAATTACCCGTCTCGATTAGTCTGGGACTCTGGAGTTTTCTTATTACCTATGCCGTCTCCATTCCGCTGGGAATTGCCAAGGCTGTCCGACATGGCAGTCGATTCGATCTGGCCACTAGCCTGGCCATTCTGGTGGGCTACGCCATTCCAGGGTTTGTCTTGGGCGTCATTCTGCTGGTCTTCTTCGGCGGGGGCAGCTTTCTGCAGCTCTTCCCGCTGCGGGGCCTGACCAGTGATGACTTTTCGACTCTCTCTGTTTTTGGAAAAGTCCTGGACTATTTCTGGCACCTCTTTCTGCCGCTGACCTGTCTGATCTTGGGCAGTTTTGCGGTGGTCACCATGCTCACCAAGAACACCATGCTTGAGGAGATTCGCCGGCAGTATGTCCTGACAGCCCGTGCAAAGGGCCTTGACGAGAGAGTCGTGCTCTGGCGGCATGTCCTTCGCAATGCCTTGATTCCCATCGTGACGGGTTTTCCCGCGGCCTTCGTTGGCGCCTTTTTTACGGGCTCTCTTCTGATCGAGACCCTCTTCTCGCTCGACGGCCTTGGACTCCTGTCTTACGAGTCTGTGATGAAGCGAGACTATCCCGTCGTGATGGGCACGCTCTTTTTCTTTTCGCTGCTTGGCTTGCTGGCCAAACTGGCCAATGACCTCTTGTATGTCTTTGTCGATCCTCGTGTGACCTTCGGGAGCCAGAAGTCGTGATCGACTCGCCCATTCGAATGGCCTGGCAGCGCTTCTGCGCCAATCGCCGTGGCCTCTGGAGCCTGCGGATTTTTCTGGTCCTGTTTGCCATGAGCCTGTCGGCCAATCTTATCTCCAATGACCGGCCTCTGGTGGTCTCCTATCAGGGCAGCCTCTACTGGCCCCTCATCAGCGAGTATTCGGAGCGAACGTTTGGAGGCGAATTTGACTCTCCAGCAGACTACCTAGATCCCTTCATCCAAGAGCGACTGGCCTCCGACGGGAATTGGGCTGTCTACCCCTTGAACCACTACAGTTTTCAGACCATCAATTATTTTGCGGCCTCGCCGAACCCCGCGCCGCCCTCGGCCGACAACTGGCTGGGCACGGACGATCGGGGCCGCGACATCTTGGCCAGGCTCATCTATGGCTTTCGCGTGTCGGTCCTTTTTGGCCTGGGACTGACGGCCATCGGACTGCTGCTGGGAATTTTTTTCGGTGCCATTCAAGGCTATTTCGCGGGCCGTATTGACCTCTTCTTCCAGCGGTTGATCGAGGTCTGGGGATCACTGCCGGAGCTCTATCTTCTGATCATTCTGGCCTCGATGTTTGAGCCGGGCCTGCTGGTCTTGTTGGTCATCCTCTCTGTCTTCGGCTGGATGGGCCTGTCGGACTACGTCAGGGCTGAATTTCTGCGCAATCGTGGCCTTGAATACGTCACTGCGGCCCGCGCGATGGGCCTTTCGGATTGGGCCATCATGACCCGGCACATCCTGCCCAACAGCCTAACCCCGGTGATTGCCTTTCTGCCGTTCCGGATGTCGGCTGCTGTGCTGGCGCTCACCAGCCTCGATTTTCTCGGCCTCGGAGTTCCCTCCACCACGCCGAGCCTTGGAGAACTACTGGCCCAGGGCAAGGACAATCTCGATGCCTGGTGGATTACGGTCTCCACCTTTGGGGTTCTGGTCGGTCTGTTGTTGTTGCTCATTTTTATTGGGGAGGCCTTGCGTGACGCGCTCGACACACGCAGAACCTGAGACCCTGCTGCGACTGCAGGACCTCACGGTCACCTTTGGTCAGCCGGGCACCAGTCAGACGGCGGCGGTCAGGGGGCTTCACCTCAGCATCGCGCCCGGTGAGCGCGTTGCGCTGGTCGGTGAGTCTGGCTCTGGGAAGACTGCCACTGCCCTGGCCATTCTGGGCCTGATCCCAGAGGCCCAGCTCGCCGGTCAGGTGTGCTGGTGCGGGGAGGATTTGTTGCAGGCAGAGCCCTCTCGACTTCGTGGCATCCGGGGGGCCGAGATTGCGATGGTCTTCCAAGAACCCATGACGGCGCTCAACCCGCTGCTGACCGTGGGCCAACAGGTAGCTGAGGTTTTGGAGACTCACGAGGGGCTCACGACCGAAGCGGCCATGGCAAGGGCAGGGGACCTGATCGAACGCGTGGGCGTTGATGCGGCCGGTCATGCCCTGGGCGCCTATCCCCACCAGCTCTCGGGTGGCCAGCGGCAGCGGGTCTTGATTGCCATGGCGCTGGCCTGTCGTCCAAAGCTGCTCATTGCAGACGAGCCCACGACCGCACTAGACGTCACACTCAAACAACAAGTCTTGGATCTCTTGTTGGAACTGCAACAAGAGACTGGGATGGCCATACTGATGATCACCCACGACCTTCCCATGGTTCGGCGTTTTGCCCAACGGGTGGCTGTGATGCAGGCCGGTGAGATTGTGGAGACCAACACTACGGCCGCACTCTTTGGCCAGCCCCAGCATGCCTATACCCGCCAGCTCCTGGCAGCCGAACCCACTCGTCTGGTGGAATCGGCCCGCAAGGGTCCCATCATCCTAGAGGTCCGACAGTTCCAGGCTCTCTACCCGGTCAGTGGTGGATGGTTCCGAACCCAGTACAAGTCAGTGGTAAATGGTGTGAGCTTCGTTGGGACTGAGGGCGAGACCCTGGGCATCGTGGGGGAGTCCGGTTCGGGCAAGACCACCCTGGGCCTTTCGTTGTTGCGGCTGTCCAGTGCCAAATCCAAAGGACAGATTCGGCTCGATGGTCACGACCTGCTGGGCCTTGATTCGCGGTCGTTGCGGGGGCTTCGAAAGTCTTTCCAAGTGGTCTTCCAAGATCCTTACAGCGCCCTCTCGCCGCGCCGGACGGTTCTTCAGATTCTGGAAGAGGGCCTGCGACTTCATTTCCCCCAACTGGATGCTGCCGGCCGACGCCTGCGCTGCGAGCGGGCCCTGGAGGAGGTGGGACTGACTGGCGAGGCACTTGGTCGTTATCCCCATGCCTTCTCCGGTGGGCAGCGTCAGCGAATTGCGATTGCTCGGGCCCTGATCGTGGAGCCCAAGCTTGTCCTCCTCGACGAGCCCACCAGCGCCCTGGACCTCTCGATCCAGAAACAGATCCTGGGTCTTCTGGTCGATCTGCAGCGGTCCCGGGGTCTGACCTATGTCTTGATCTCTCACGATTTATCGGTCATGCGGGCCATGGCCCACCGCGTTCTGGTCATGCGGCATGGCAACATAGTGGAATTTGGCCACACCGAGCATGTTCTGCAGAGCCCACGTCAGCCCTACACCCAGAGCCTCCTCGATGCGGCCTTTCCAACGGAAAGACTGGGCCAGTTGGTGGCCTGAGACCTCGAAGGGGGCGTGATGTTGGCAGTTTTGTGGACAAGAATTTTTCTCGCCTCGGCGGGATTGCTAGGGGCTAGTGCGGTCGCCGTCTCTGCGGCTGCCGCCCATCTTTTGGTGGCTCGGCTTGGGCCGGTGGAGTTGGACTGGGTCAAGACAGCCAGCCACTACCAGATGGTCCATGCGGTGGCCCTCTTTGTCTGTGCCGCCATGGTCAACTTCTCTCGTTTTCGGGCAGGTGTCACGCTCGCAGGTTTCTGTTTCCTGGTGGGCGTCCTCTGTTTCAGCGGCAGCCTCTACGCCATGGTTATCACTGGTCAGAAGGCCTTTGCGGCGGTCACGCCCTTTGGCGGATTCGCGCTGATTGTTGGCTGGCTGAGCCTGCTCTGGGCAGGTCTGCAGCAGATTCCACCGGAGGCCTAAGATGCGCCTCTGGCATGGAGTCTGTCTCGCAGGTCTGGTTGTGCTGGTGGCCGGCTGCTCAAAGGAGCCACCCAAGGCGCCCCCGCCCCCTCTGGTCGAGACGTTTACAGTCGGTGGGGGAAGTGCCGCCGACCGTCAGGCTGTAGCTGAACCAAAGACCGATCCGTCCCTGGTGCTGTCTCAGTCCGCTGGCCGCGTGGAGGCCATCCTTGTTCGTCCTGGGCAGGCGGTGGCGGCGGGTCAGGCCCTGGTGCGGCTCGATCCAGCCGATGGACGGCTGGCCGACTCTAGCGCCAGGGTTCAGATTTCCGCCGCCACAGCGCAGCTGGCCAGTGCGGAGGCGGATTTTGCCCGCTACCAAAAGCTCCGAGACCAGAATTTCATCTCGCAGGCAGAGTTTGAGAGACGTCAGGCGGCTATCCTCGCCTCCCGGGCGGAGTTCGAGGCCCGACTCGATGGTCTGGGCATTCTGACCTCCCGTGCTTTGGTCGCTGGGGTGGTGAACACCCTTCAGGTTCAGCCGGGTCAGCTGGTGGCAGCCGGGCAGCCCCTCCTGCGGCTTGCCGTCAAGTCTGCTGTCGGGGAGGCTGCTGGGTCGGCCCGGGTTCTGTCGACCCGAGGACGTTCAGGGCTGCGGCTCCCGTTGACCGCGCTGATCGATGGTCAGGCGGTGATGCAAGTGGTTGCGGCCAACGGTCAGACTCTCGTCCGAAGGCAGCCTGTCCGCGTCTCCTCGACGGATGAGCAGTGGGCGACCCTTGCGGAGGGTCTCGAGCCGGGGTCTGTGGTGGTGGCGATCGGTGCACACCTGCTCACCGACGGCCAGCCGGTTCGCACGGCCGGTCAGGCTGCGGTTGCGGCCCAAACGGCTCCTGCCAAACCGTGAAGTCATTCAATCTCTCGCGCTGGGCTATTGAGCACCCGGCTCTGGTGCGCTACCTGATGGTGGCCTTGATGCTCCTGGGCATCGCCAGCTACTTTCAGCTGGGCCAAGATGAGGACCCGCCGTTTAACTTTCGAGTCATGGTGGTCCAGGCCAACTGGCCCGGCGCAACGGCCATGCAGATGGCCGATCAGGTGGCTGATCGGCTCGAGCGCATCATCCAGGAGGTCCCCAACACCCGCAAGATCACCAGTTTTTCAAAACCTGGGCACACCACCGTCATCGTTGAGATCAGCGATGACTTCGACCCCAAAGAGGTCCCCCAGCGCTTTTATGCCATTCGCAAAAAGATGATGGACATGGCTGGCACGCTGCCTCAGGGTGTCCAGGGTCCGTTTTTCAATGACGATTTTGGTGACACCTACGGCATTCTCTATGCAGTCTCCTCGCCGGGGCTTGGATTGGCTCGGCAGAACGACTTGGCCCGAGAACTGCGTGGGCAGATGCTTAGGGTGCCCAACGTTGGCAAGGTGGAGATTTTTGGACTCGAGCCCGAGCGGGTTTACATCGAGCTGTCTCGGGCCAAGCTGGCCCGCTACGGCCTGACGACTGCCCAAATCTCTGCCCAGATCAACGCCCAGAACCGTGTGGTTCAGGCCGGTGCAATCCGCGCCATGCCCTTTGAGATTCCGCTGCGCGTATTGGGGCAGTTCCAGTCGGTTGAACAGATCGCCCAGACCCCGATTCGGGCAGGTACTCAGATCCTGCGACTGGCGGATCTGGGCGACATCCGCCGAGGCCCGCAGGACCCCAGCACTCAACTCATGCGGGTGAATGGACAGCCCGTCTTTGGTCTTGGGGTCTCGATGAAGCGGGGTGGCGATGTCATCGCCCTTGGCCAGTCCATGAGCGACCTCCTCTCAAAGATTCGGCAGGACCTGCCGGTTGGCGTCACCGTTACCCAGGTCCAGGATCAGCCCGGCGTCGTCTCCCAGTCGGTGGGGGAATTTCTGAGAGTCTTGGCCGAAGCCTTGGCGATTGTCTTGGGGGTTAGCCTGCTCGCCTTGGGTCTGCACCAGAGGCCTCTGCGAATCGATCCTCGGCCAGGACTCATCGTGGCCATTAGCATTCCCTTGGTCATGGCCACCACCTTTCTCATCATGAAGGCCTGGGGGATCGGGCTGCACAAAATCTCCCTTGGCTCTCTGATCATTGCCCTGGGCCTGTTGGTGGACGACGCCATCATCGTGGTGGAAATGATGGTTCGAAAGCTGGAGGAGGGGGCAGACCGGCTCACAGCGGCTACAGCGGCCTATGAATTGACGGCGATACCGATGCTCACCGGCACCCTCATTACAGCCGTCGGCTTTCTGCCGATTGGCATTGCCAAGTCCACGGTCGGTGAGTACACCTTTGCGATCTTTGGTGTGACGGCTGCAGCCCTGCTGGTCTCGTGGCTGGTTTCTGTTTTTTTTGTCCCGGTACTCGGCTATTGGCTGCTCAAGGCCAAGCCCGTCTCGCACCAGAGTCCATCGGCACCGACGGGTTTTTTTCACCGCTTCCGGCTGCTGGTGACCTGGTGCGTTGACCACGCCGGGTGGGTCTTGGCGGCCACAGTCTTGTCTTTCGTCTTGGGCCTGGTGGGCATGTCCAAGGTCCAGCAACAGTTTTTTCCAGACTCCTCCCGACCAGAAATGCTGGTGGATGTCTTCTTGCAGGAGGGGGCCAGCATAGAAGCCACCCAGGAGACCGTGAGGGCTCTGGAGGCGGTGATCATGAGAGACCCGGGCCACGGGAGCCTGACCAGCTGGCTGGGCAGCGGCGCTCCGCGATTTTTCCTGCCCTTGGACATTATTTTTCCTCAGCCCAACGTCGCCCAGCTCATTGTTCTGCCAAAGCCAGGCGCGAACCGCCAGGCCATGTTGGCGCGCCTGCAGGCCCAGCTACCTGATGCCGCACCGCAGGCCAGGCTTCGCATCAAGCTCCTGCCCAACGGCCCACCCGTGCCTTACCCCGTACAGCTTCGTCTGGTGTCTGATCGCCCCGAACTCATCGAGACCTGGGCACCCCGAGTCGCCGAGGTCATGAGGGCCCATCCGGACGTTAGGGGCCTCAATAGCAACTGGAACGAGCGTCGGCCAGTGGTCCAGATTAACCTCGACCTCCCCAAGGCCAGGGACCTCGGCGTCTCGCCGGAGTCGATCGCCGACACCCTGGCCGCACGTTTCAGCGGCGTCACGGTGGGTGAATTCCGGGAGGCTGACCGTCTCTTACCGATTGTCTTGCGGCTACCCGAGCAAGAGCGCAACCGCTTGGAGGATCTCCGAGGGCTTCTCATCCCCTCGCAGTCGGGGCAGCAGGTTGCCCTATCGCGAGTCGCGAGCATTGGGACAATCTGGGAGCCGGGCATTGTCTGGCGGCAAAACCGATCGTTTGCCATGACGCTGCAGTCTGCTGTCGTTCCGGGCCGGCAGGGTCCCACTGTGACGGCAGCGCTCCTGAAGGATCTGGAGCCCGTGGTCGCTGGTTTCCCGACGGGCCTTCGCCTTGAGGTCGGCGGAGAGGTCGAGGAGAGTGGTCGCGGTCAGGCATCGATCTTCGCCGGCATGCCCATCATGCTGTTTATCACCCTGACCCTGCTGGTCTTGCAGCTGCAGAGCTCGTCACGCAGTTTCATGGTGCTTGCGACTGCACCACTGGGCCTGGCGGGGGCGGCTGCGATGTTGCTCATCCTGAACCGCCCCTTTGGCTTTGTGGCCCTGCTCGGGGTTATTGCCCTGATGGGCATGATCATGCGCAATTCGGTGATTCTCATCGACCAAATTGAGCGTGAACGCCGGGTTCACGACCTCCGGACCGCCATCGTGGAGGCCACGGTCTCACGTTTTCGTCCGATCCTGTTGACCGCTGCTGCGGCTGTTTTTGCCATGGTGCCGCTGCAGTCCAGTGTCTTCTGGGGGCCCATGGCGGTGGCGATCATGGGGGGACTCATCGTTGCGACCGCGCTGACGCTCTTTTCGCTGCCGGCCTTGTACGCGGCGGTCTTCCTCAGAGGCCAGTTAAGACGAGAGTCCGCTCGCTAACTGAGCCAGCTAAGAAGCCATGGTCCCAGCAGGGGCAGCAACAGAGCGCCTGCCACGCCATGCAGGCCCATGCCCACACTCGAGAAGGCGCCTGCATCCGGGTGAACGGCAAAGGCTCGAGAGGTTCCAATGCCATGTGCTGCCACGCCGACTGCGAAGCCCCGGGCTGTCCAGTCTTTCATGCCCAGCGCATTGAGGAGGTGGGTGGCGGCAATCGCGCCGATGACCCCGGTCAGCACTGCATAGACTGCGGTCAGAGTTGGCGAGATGCCCATAGATTCGGAAATACCCATGGCAATCGGGGCGGTGACGGATTTCGCCAGCATGGGGGTCACCAGATCGGTGGGGATCTTCAACAGGCTGGCCAATCCAACGCTGGAGACCACCGAAACCAGACCGCCCATCATTAGCGCCAGGCCCAGTTGGGCAAAGCGCTCTTTGAGTAGATGCCAACCCTGAGCGATGGGCACGGCCAAGGCTACCGTTGCTGTGCCTAGCAGAAAGTGAATAAATTGGGCCCCTTCAAAGTACTGGGGGTAGGGCATGTCGATGAGCAGCAGCACACCGGCGGTCAAGAGAACGGCAATCGCCACTGGGTTGACCAAGGGCGACCGGCCAAACCTTTGGTGAGCCATGACGCCCAGTTGATAGGCCACCAGGGTCAGGATGAGGCTAAAGAGCGGGCTGCCGCTCAAATAGACCCATATTTCTCTGAGGTCCATTGATTATTCCGCCGGTCGGTCTGCGGCCCGCCGCTTCAGAATAAGAGCGGTGGTGGCCATGGCCAGGATGACGCTGACCACCAAGACCGCAAAGATGGCGAGCATATATCCCTTGAGCATGGGCAGAAAGCTGACCACGCCGACTGCGGCTGGGACAAACAAAAGTCCCAGGTGGGCCGTCAACCCATTTGCGACCATTTGTAAGTCCGGATCAGTCTTTTGGCGCCACAAAAGGCTCGCCAGTAGGAGCACCAGGCCGATGACCGGGCCAGGCACTGGCGAGGAGAGTCCCCGAGCAAGAATCTCGCCTGCACCTTGGTAGAGCAGTAAAATCACCAAACCTTTGATCATCATGGGGGAAACTACCGAGGTTTGGGTCATGTCGCAAGTCTGGTCAGAGGCTTACACTCTTGCCACGTGGTAACTGGGCCTTATCCCCGGTTTCATCAATTCGTTCGAACACCTGTCAGGAGACAATGAATGGAGCATTCCAAAAAAGAAGTCGCCGCAGTCGAGGCCACCGCCAAAACCGCCGGCCGTCGTAAGTTCTTCAGCAAGGCCGCCACCGCAGCAGTTGCTGCTCCTGTAGCCGGCTTCCCCATGATTTCTGTGGCTCAGGCTCCCATCGTTCTGAAAATGCAGGGCTCTTGGGGTGCAAACGAGATCTTCACAGACATGGCCAAGCAGTACGTCGACCGCGTCAACGAAATGGCAGGCGGTCGGCTGCGTATCGAATATCTACCTGCTGGCGCTGTGGTCAAGCCCTTCGAGATCATCGATGCTGTCAGCAAGGGTGTTCTCGATGCTGGTCACCACGTGTCAGCCTACTGGTATGGCAAGAACAAGAGCGCTGCCCTGTTTGGCACCAGTCCCGTGAGCGGCGCAACCCCCGAGATTGGCCTGACCTGGATTCACAAGGGCGGCGGACAGCAGCTCTGGGACAAACTCACGGCCAAACTGGACCTGAATGTGGTCGGTTTCTTCACCTTCCCAATGCCCTGCCAGCCCCTGGGCTGGTTCAAGAAAACGCCTCCCAAAAAAGCTGCTGACCTGAAGGGCTTCAAGTATCGCACCGTGGGTCTTGCAGCCGACATGCTCCAGGAAATGGGCATGGCCGTTGCTCAGTTGCCCGGTGGCGAGATTGTTCCCGCCATGCAGCGGGGTGTGATTGATGCCTTCGAGTTCAACAACCCTACCGCCGACCTGCGATTCGGCGCACAGGACGTGGCCAAGTTCTACTCCATGGGTTCCTACCACCAAGCCCAGGAGTTCTTTGAGATCGTCTTTAACAAGACGAAGTACAACGCTCTGCCTGCTGACCTCAAGGCCATTCTCAAGTACGCGGCCGAGGCTGCCTCGCTGGCCAACACCGCTCTGGCCCATGACCAGTACTCTAAGGACCTGCAGGAGTTGATCACCAAGCACAAGGTCCAGGTCTCGCGCACAACGACCGACGTCTACAAGGGCCAGCTGGCAGCCTGGGACAAGGTTACTGCCAAGCTCGAAAAAGAGGTCGACATGTTTAAGGAGATCAATGACTCCGTGAAGGCCTGGTCGCGTCGGGTTGGCTTCTACCACTTCACCAACGAAGCGGACTACAAGCTGGCCTATGAGCACGTGCAGAAGATCAAGCTGCCGCGCTAAAATATAAGCTGGTCCAAAAGAGCTGCTGCAGAGTCCTCTTCAGCAGCTCTTTTTTTAACTCCTCAACTCGCTGAAAGAGCCAGATGGAAAGTTGGATTCGGGTCGTCGACTCCCTGAATAAGTCGATTGGACATGCCTTCTCTTGGTGTGTTCTGGTGCTTGCCGCCAGCACCTGTTTTGAAGTCTTCATGCGCTACGTCTTGGGAGCCCCGACAGTCTGGGCCTTCGACATTAGCTACATGATGTACGGTGCCCTCTTCATGATGTCTGGGGCCTATGCGCTAAGCCGCGGCTCGCATGTCCGTGGAGACTTTGCCTATCGCAGCTGGTCGCCCAAGACCCAGGCCCGCGTTGACCTCATTCTCTACATCTTCTTTTTCTTTCCTGGTGTTTTCGCCATGGTCTACACGGGCTCCCAGTATTCGTTTCAGTCCGCCAGCATCCTGGAGGCGAGCGTCAACAGCCCTGCAGGAATCCCGGTCTGGCCGCTGAAGCTCATGATCCCCTTAACAGGATTAACCCTGGCGATCGGTGGAATCGCTGAAGTTATGCGCTGCATCATCTGCATTCGCACCGGCGAGTGGATGTCCCGCGAGGGCGACGTCGAAGAACTCGAGTTGGTTCTTCAGCAACAGTTTGGTAACAAGGACCCAGAATGAGTGATCCCATCATCGCCGTGCTGATGCTCGGCCTATTTATTTTTGTCATTTTTCTCGGATTTCCCATTGCCTTCACCCTGATGGCCATGGGCATTGGGTTTGGCCTCTATGCCTACTGGGAGCCTGGCGTAGCCATTCTCGAGAACAAAATCTTCTACTTGTTTGTTCAAAACACCTTCAGTGTGATGAACAACGACGTGCTGATCTCTATCCCGCTCTTTTTGTTTATGGGGTACATCATCGAGCGCGCCAACATTCTCGACAGGCTATTCTTGAGCCTCCAGGTCGGTCTTAGGTTTCTCCCAGGCTCCATGGCCGTGGCCACCCTCATCACTTGCGCACTTTTTGCGACCGCTACAGGTATCGTTGGCGCCGTGGTGACGCTCATGGCGCTCATCGCTTTGCCCCCCATGCTCAAGGCGGGCTACGACCAAAAGCTCTCCACCGGCGTCATTGCTGCTGGCGGCACCCTGGGCATCCTGATTCCGCCGTCCATTCTCTTGATCGTCTATGCGGCCACCGCCAGTGTCTCGGTGGTGAAACTCTACGCAGGCGCCCTGATCCCCGGCTTTCTGCTGGCCGGCCTCTATCTGGTCTACGTCGTGATACGGGCGGTCATGAACCCTTCACTGGCTCCAAAGCCAAAGGACCTGCAAGACTACTCGGTGATCGCGACCATCCTTCTGGTGTTGAAGGCCTTCGTGCCCCTGGCGGCTCTGATTCTGTCGGTACTCGGAAGCATTCTGCTGGGCATGGCGACTCCTTCAGAGGCGGCCGCCATGGGGGCCCTCGGCGGAGTGATTTTGGCCATCGTCTACAAGGCCTTCTCTTGGCAACGGCTTCGTGAGTCGGTCTACCTGACGGCCCGTACGTCGGCCATGGTCTGCTTCTTGTTTGTGGGCTCGGCTACCTTCGCCTCGGTCTTTGGCTACCTGGGTGGCGAGACTCTGGTCAAAGATCTGATCATGAGCATGAATCTCTCGCCGCTCCAGTTCCTCATCATTACCCAGGTCATTATTTTCATTCTAGGCTGGCCCTTGGAGTGGTCCGAGATCATCGTCATTTTTGTGCCGATCTTTTTGCCATTGCTCCCGCTGTTTAACATCGACCCCATCCTTTTTGGCATTCTGATCGCCATCAACCTTCAGACGGCCTTCTTAACGCCGCCTATGGCCATGTCGGCCATCTACCTCAAGGGAGTTGCGCCGAAGGAGGTCACCCTAGCGACCGTCTTTTCAGGGTGCATGCCGTTTGTCTACATCGTGCTGGTGACTCTGGTGCTGACCTACGTCTTCCCCAGTCTGGTGACCTATCTTCCCGATGTCCTCTTTAACCAGTCTGAGGAGATTCCGTATGACCCCTCGGATGAGTCGGTGGTGGATCCCAACGTCTTCAAGAAGCTTTGATTGAGATGAGGCTCACCACCGCCGACCTCTCGCTGGCTGACTGGCGCGAGCGTCTCTCCACAGGGGCGTTGGGTGTGGAGAAGACGTTGCAGGACCACCTGAGGTTTGTGCGGGAGGCTGACGAGAAGGTGCAGGCTTTCGTCGCTCTCGACGACCAGGCGGTCTTGTCGCAGGCCCTTGATCTGGTGAACCTTAAAAACCGCGGGGAGGCACCTGGTGCCCTGTATGGGGTGCCAGTAGGGCTGAAGGACATCATTGACACCGAAGACCTGCCAACCTGTCATGGAAGCCCCATCTACGAGGGTCGCTATGCGATTGCCGATGCCACAGTAGCCCGAAGGATTCGTGAGGCGGGAGGCGTGGTCTTGGGCAAGACGGCCACTACCGAGTTCGCAACTTTCCACCCGGCCAAGACGCGCAATCCACACAACCTTGACCACACCCCGGGTGGGTCCTCCAGTGGATCGGCCGCTGCGGTCGCCGCTGGGTTTGTGCCGGTTGCAGTGGGGACGCAGACCAATGGCTCGGTCATTCGGCCGGCCTCATTTTGTGGGGTCTATGGATTTAAGCCCAGCTATGGTCTGGTGCCCCGCACTGGTATTTTCGACCAGTCTTTCAGCCTCGACCAGGTGGGGTTCTTCGCTAAGAACCTCCAAGACTTGGCGACCATCGCCCAGGTGGTCTCGGGGGACGATGGCCATGACCCCGCCTCTGCGGGCCTCGCGCCGCATCGATTCGTCGAGCTTCTCCAGCAAGAACCACCGGTTGCGCCGAGATTCTGTTTTGTTCGAACACCCTGGTGGGACCAGGTAAGTCCCCCGGCCCAAGAGGCCTATCAGGCCTTCCTCGATCTCTTCGAGGGCCAGATCGATGTCCTCGACTTGCCAGATGTTGTCACCAAGGCCGTTGCCTGGCACTCCACGGTGAACGAGGCCGAGTTGGCAGCTGGTCTCAGCCGGGAGTGGCTACACCACCGCGACCAACTTAGCCAACCTATGCAGGCCCGGCTGGCCAAGGCCCATCAGATTCCTGCCGTGGACTACCTTCTGGCCAAGGCTCGCATTCCACACGTCAGCGCGGCCTTTGAAGGTTTTTTTGAAAAGTACGATGCCATTCTCTGCCCAGCCGCGCTAGGATCAGCCCCAGAAGGACTCGAAAGCACTGGAAACCCCATCATGCAGACGGTCTGGACTTTTGGGGGGCTTCCCTGTGTCAACCTGCCTTTCCTCTCGGATGAGCAGGGCCTGCCCATTGGGGTACAGGCGGTTGGGGCCTTCCGACAAGATGGCCGTCTGTTACGCAGCCTACGTTGGCTGGTAAAAACATTTGATGAAAGGAGTTCCGCATGAAAAAGCCGAAGAACCAAGAGCCGACCACCAAGTTGGTTGAGACCCAAAAGACTCGACTCGGGGGCTTTGTCGCCTTGGCCTTGTTGTTGGCGTTTTTTACGCCCTATGTGCTCAAGGTCTCGCAGATCGACATTGCAATCATTTTGCTCGGTGGCATGGCGCTGGCCGTGGCCGATTTCCTGATCCCAGAAAAGAAAGACTAAGCGCGGCTTTTTTCCAGGCCGTCCTTTAGAGGACTTTGACCAGAGGCCGCCTCTCAGTGGCCGATTTTCACGCTCTGTGAGGCCACCAAGATCTCAGCCAAATAGAGCATGCAGGCCGTGATGAAGAACCCGAAGCCGCCCAAAAACGTCGTGGCGACCCACTGGGACAACTGCAGCCGACCGGCCATTCCCGCCGAGTAAAAGAGCTCCATGACCGTTAGCCCAATCAGAGCGGCGCAGATCACCATGAGTGCGGTCGAGAGGTTGATCAGCTTGCTGCGTTGTTGCAGAGTCTTGAGTTCTGCCAAGATGGCCTCCTGTTTCGATGCAGAGAGCGTCTCCTGGGCGTCCTCAAGACGGGCCTGAAGCTGTCTGGCGCGATCGATCACCCGTGCCAGTCGCGTGCCCAGTGCATTAAGCATGCCCGCCACACCGGTGAGCAGAAAGACGGGGGCCACCGCTAGCTGGATCGCCTCGGTGAGGGGGTTGAGGGCCTCTGCACCAATCACTGGGGCTGGTCCGAACACGAGAAGGAGGTCGGTACGCTGAGCAGCCCCTTAAGTGCATCGGTGTCTTTGATGACGATGTGCCGTTGGTTGACCTCGATGATGCCGTCGTCGACAAATTTCGAGAAGGTACGGCTCACGGTCTCGAGCTGCATACCAAGGTAATTGCCAATTTCTTTACGCGTCATACGAAGAATGACCTCGGACTGGGAAAACCCCCGGGCATGCAGACGTTGGACTAAGTTCATCAGAAAGGCGGCCAGTCGCTCATCCGCCCGCATATTGCCCAGAATCAGCATGACACCTTGGTCCCGGACAATCTCACGGCTCATGATCTTATGGATGTGCCGCTGAAGGGTGCCAAACTCCCGAGAGAGCTCCTCAATCCGATCAAACGGCATGATGCAGACCTCGGAGTCCTCCAATGCAATGGCATTACAGGAGTGGTGGTCTTGCACGATGCCATCGAGCCCAACAATCTCTCCCATCATCTGAAAGCCCGTGACCTGCTCGCGACCGTCGGGTGTGTTGACCTCGGTCTTAAAAAACCCGGTTCGAATGGCATAGATGGCAGTGAAGGAGTCGCCAGACTTGTAGAGGGTCTCGCCCCGTTTGATGCGACGACGCCCTGCGATAAGACTGTCGAGGCGGCCGAGTTCTTCATTGCTCAGGCCCACTGGGAGGCAGAGTTCTCGGAGGTTGCAGCTTGAGCAGGCGACTTTGAGACTTTTTTGGTCCATGTATTCCTCTTGCTGCATGTAGGGTAACGGATTTTTCGGCTCAGGTTGTGAAGTCTTGATGCTGGTCAACGCCAGCGGTGCGTCTGCCAGTGCAGACTGGCGACTCACCAGACTGGGGAGACAACGCTGTGCAGCATGTAATTTCCGAGGACCTTCTGAGAGCCTACGACATTCCCGGTCCCCGGTATACGTCTTATCCCACCGCGGACCGGTTTGTAGAGGCCTTTGGCCAAGACGAGTATCGGACGGCCCTTGTCCAGCGCCGCGAGCAGCGGTCGGCCAGTCCTCTGTCGTTGTACATTCACATCCCATTTTGTGAGTCGGTCTGCTATTACTGCGCCTGTAACAAGGTGGTGACCAAGCACCACAGCAAGGCGACCGAGTACCTGCACTACCTGTCCAAAGAGCTCGACCTGGTGGCCCAAGACCTGGGTTCGGGCCAGCGGATTTCTCAGCTGCACTTGGGTGGCGGTACCCCGACCTTTTTGTCCATGGAGGAGATGGACGATCTGATGTCGATGGTTCGCCGGCAGTTTGAGCTGGTGCCGGGTGGGGAGTACTCCATCGAGATTGACCCCCGAACCGTCTCTCGAGAGCGCCTCAAGCACCTGATGTCGATTGGCTTTAACCGCCTGAGCTTTGGTGTTCAGGATTTCGATCCTGTCGTTCAGCAGGCCGTTCACCGTGTCCAGCCTTTTGAGCAGGTTGCTGAACTCATGGCCTGGTCACGGGAGATTGGCTTTGATTCAATCAACCTAGACCTGATTTACGGCCTGCCCATGCAGACGCCCGAGTCTTTTGCCAGAACACTTCAGCAGGTCAACAGCCTGCGTCCTGATCGCATTGCCCTCTATGGCTATGCCCACTTGCCCAATCGGTTCAAGCCGCAGCGTCGCATCATTGAGGCAGAACTTCCCACTGGCGCCAATAAGCTGCACATGCTCAGCATGGCCTTGGACACCCTGGTGGCCCAGGGCTATGTCTACATTGGCATGGACCATTTTGCCCTGCCAAACGATGCGCTGGCGGTGGCCAAGCGTCAGGGGCGTCTGCACCGAAATTTCCAGGGCTACAGCACGCAGCCGGACTGCGATCTGGTGGCGCTGGGGGTCTCGGCGATTGGCCGGGTCGGTGCAAGCTATAGCCAGAATGCCAAGACCCTGGAGGAGTATGTTGATGCCCTGGACCAGGGCCGTCTGCCCGTCATCAAAGGCATCACCCTCTCACGCGATGATCTGATTCGTCGGTCCGTGATCATGGCCATCATGTGCCAAGGCAAGATCGATTTCGAATCATTCCGGCTGGGTCAGCTGGCGGAGTTTGAATCACTGTTTGCTGCGGAACTGCAACGGTTAAAGCCATTGGTTGAGGCCGGCCTGGTTCAGATTGACCCGGTGGGGCTGACGGTGACCGAATCCGGCTGGTATCTGGTTCGGGCGATTGCGATGGTCTTTGATGCTTACCTGCAGACCGACCTTGATCGGGCGCGATTCTCGAAGATAATCTAGGGACCATGTCCCTCTGTCACCGGCGTCCGCTCACCCCATTTCATCCAGGTGAACGGTCCGGTCGGCTGTCTTGAGCCGACGCCTGCCAGACCGACTGGCCGATCTGTCGCTGGCTTTCGTCGATCTAGAGACCTCTGGCTCAACGCCAACCAAAGACCGAATCACAGAAATTGGCATGGTCTTGGTGGATGGTGACCAGGTTGAACGATGGTCTAGCCTGGTCAATCCCCATCAGACCATTCCCAGTTTTATTGAGACACTCACCGGCATCTCCAATGACATGGTCGCCCAGGCACCAAGCTTTGAGGAGTTGGCCCCAGAGGTCAGGCGGCGGCTCCAGGGCCGCCTCTTCGTGGCCCACAACGCTCGGTTTGACTATGGCTTTCTGAAGCAGTCCTTTGCAAGGGCCGGCTACTCCTTTCAGGCCACCACCCTCTGCACGGTCAAACTCTCCAGACGTCTGTTTCCACAAGAGAAAAAACACAACCTCGACAGCCTTATTTCCCGTTTTGGCCTGGTTCAGAAGGATCGTCATCGGGCCCTGGCGGACGCGGACCTCATATTTCAATTCTGGCGGCAGATCAGCGCTAGCCTCCCTGAGACAGCCCTTGTCGAGGCGGTTCAAGAACTCTCTGGCCATCCAAGCCTTCCCTCTGGACTCGATCCTGCCCTGGCAGATGAGTTACCAGAGTCCTGCGGGGTCTACCTGTTTTGGGGTGAGGACCAGGTGCCGCTCTATGTTGGCAAGTCCAAGAACATTCGAGAGCGGGTCTTCTCACATTTTGCGGCTGACGTTCGTTCTGCCAAAGAGTTGGGACTCAGCCAGCAGGTCCGGCACCTCACGTGGGAGGAGACGCCTGGTGAGGTGAGTGCATTGCTCAGAGAGGCCCAGCTGGTGAAGACGCTGCGGCCCAGCTTTAATCGCCAACTCCGGCAGCAGAGGGGATTTACATCGATTGCCTTGGGGCCAGCCCTGGTCAGCCCCCAGGTCCAGCTGGTGAGTAGCCAGGATCAGGCCTTTGCCGTCTCCGAAGACCTCTATGGCATCTTTGAATCCATGACCGAGGCCAGACGAGTGCTGGGCCATCTGGCTGATCAGCACGGACTCTGTAAGGGCCAGCTGGGCCTTGAGAAGCTAAGGCCTGGTGCGGGCTGTTTTGGCCGTCAGCTAAAGCGTTGCAGGGGTGTCTGCCAGGGTCAAGAGTCTGCCCGGGATCACCACCTGCGGCTTAGTCTTGCCTTGAGCAAACTGAAATTGGCGGCCTGGCCCTTTGAGGGGCCCGCGATTCTGCGTGAATCCGACGAGGCGGTCTTGGTGGTGGACCGCTGGGCCTACCTGGGCCTTGCCCGAAGCGAGGAAGAGCTCTGGTCTCTGTTGGCGTCCGAGGGACCAGCGCCCCAATTTGATCGGGACACCTACCGCATTTTGCAGAAGGTGGCCCACCGCCTCACCCCGGTGGTCAGGACTGACTCCCAGGCCGACTCCCAGGCTGACTAGGGCCTATTTGGCGACTGCGTGGGGGTAGCAGAGGCCGCCGGTGATCTCCAGGGTGGTGGCGTTGATGGCCTCGTTTTCCGCGCAGTGGGCGATGAGTGCAGCGATCTCGTCTGGTTCAACCAGACGGCCCAGGTGGACATCTTTCAGAATTGCGGCCAGCGCTTCCTGGTTCATGCCCTGCAGCAGGCTGGTGGCCGCGTAGCCCGGGGCGATGCTGACCGCCCGGATATTACGAATGCCCCTGAGCATGAACTCACCCACCAGAATCTTGGGCATGAGTGCCACGGCCGCCTTGGTGGAGGCGTAGTTAATCTGACCCACCTGGCCAACCTTGTTCACCGATGAAATCCCTACTAGCAGGCCGGGCCAGCCACCGTTGGCCATGGCCTCGGCGGCGTCTCGCATGGTGAGGAAGGTGCCCGTCAGGTTAACGTCGATGACCTGCTGCCACTTGTCCAGACCCAGTTTGCGGGTCACTTTTTTGGTCTCTTTGTCGGGGCTGATGGTCAGGCCGTCGCGAATAATGCCGGCACAGGTCACCACGATGTTGAGCTGCCCGTAGGTCTCCAGCGCCTTGGCTACAAAGGCGGCCGTGTCCTCTTCTTTGGTGACATCCGCAGAGACGGCGATGGCTTGGCCACCTGATGCGACGATGGCCTGGGCTGAGGCCTGGGCCAGCTCCTCAGAGCGGTCGACGATGACAATTTTGGCGCCGCGGGCGGCGAGGTATGTGGCGATGGCGGCGCCAATGCCGTTGCCACCCCCTGTAATGAGCGCAACGCTGCCTTGAATCTGCATGGGAACTCCCTTTGGGTCTCAGTTCGCCAAGAGTGTACCGAAAATCCATTGTTTGTGTTGCGCTGCATCAAAACCCTTTCCGGGGACTCTGCGACCAAAGTCTCGTGCGGACTAGATCAGCCGCCCACGATGAAATGAAGGGCTGATAGAAGCCCGTCGCTTTTTTAGATAGTGTTAGGCCAGTTGAAGTCTAGGAGCTGGCCCAAGATGTCTTCTCGGTCTGCTGTTGCTCGGGCGTGTCGTGCGCTCACCGGCCTGGCCCTTGTCTGGGCAGGCCTCGTCTTGTCGGTCTGGCCGGCGGCCGCCGCCCCCAACTCGGGCGGCAAGCCTCTCACCATTCTCATTGGCCTCGATGGTTTTAGGGTCGACTACCTCACGCGTGGCCACTCGCCCACCCTTGAGGCACTGGCCAAGGCAGGGGGCGTCGCGCAGGGCCTGACCCCGGTCTTTCCCAGCGTCACTTTTCCCAACCATGTCAGCCTGGTCACAGGGCGCCGGCCGGCTGGCCACGGCATTGTCAACAACACCATGTGGGACCCGCGCATCGGCGACCAGGTCTTTCGGCTACGCGATCGACAGGCTGTCACCAACCCCGCCTGGTGGGCCGAGTCCGAACCCATCTGGGTGACTGCAGCTCGTCAGGGACGGGTTAGTTCAACGCTCTTCTGGCCGGGCAGCGAGGTCAAGATTCGGGGTCTTCAGCCACGTGATTGGCTGCCTTATCGGCATGACATGAGCTCGATGGAGCGGGTGGACCACCTGCTTGGCTGGCTCACCGATATTCGGCCAGACCGCCCTCAGGCCGATTTCGCGACGCTTTATTTCTCCGAGGTTGACTCAGAGGGCCATGCGCATGGGCCTGACAGTCCTGCTGTTCATCAGGCCATCGCACGGGTGGATGCCGCCATTGCACGACTCATTCAGGGCCTTGAGCGAGCGGGGCTCTGGTCCTCGACTCATCTGGTGATTGCGGCCGATCACGGCATGTCCTACGTGCCTGCTGACCAGCAAATTGATGGTCGTGGCCTGTTGAGGCCCTTTCCAGCCGCCCGTTGGCAGTGGACAGGCCCCGTCTCGGGTCTGGCCCTTGGGGACGAGGACAAGGCTGCGGTCCTGGCGGCCCTGGGCAAGTCACCCCACCTAGACTGTTGGCCCAAGGCACTCGTCCCCCGGCGCTTCGGAGACCTCAATCATCCACGGGTCCCCGACATCATCTGTCTTGCAAGGACTGGCTGGTCCTTGTCCGACCAACTCCTCAGCTTTCCCATTCCAGGCCAGCACGGCTTTGACCCAGACCACTCGGACATGCAGGGCCTGCTCATTGTCCACGGGCCTCGCATTCGGCCCACTCAGCTGGGCCGGGTCTCAAATCTAGAGGTCTATCCCTTGCTCTGTGTGCTGCTGGGTATCCGGCCAGCCGCCAATGAGTCCAAAGGCATCCTGGTAGATCAACTGCTTCAACGACCTGGCTCTGTCGTGGGTTCTAGAAGACGGTGAGGAGGGTCAGGCCTACGAGCATCAGCAGTGCACCGGACAGCCGACGTCTGAAATCGGTCTCGCCCAGGAACAAGGCCCCCAACACAATGGCAAACAGAATGCTGCTCTCTCGGAGTGGAGCCACCAGGCTGAGTGGGGCCAGGGTCATCGCGTAGAGGATCATCTGGTAGGCCAGGGGTGACAAGACGCCGATTACTAAAATCCAGCGCCAGTCTCGTTGAACCCAGCCGGCCATCAGTCTGCGATCCCTGATCATCCAAGGCATGCAGAGTGCCGCTCGAACCAACAATTGTCCCCAATAAAATCCCACCACCGGCAGAGCCCAGGCCTTGACCGATTGCTGGTCCCAGATGGTGTAGGCCGCAATCGTGAGTCCGCAGAGCAGGGCCAGGCCAATGCCTTTGGACCAGTTGGCTGAGCGCATCGACTTGGTGGTTGAGAACCCAACGGTCAGTGAGCCAGCAATGATGGCCAGTGCTCCCATGAGTTCAACGGGACTGGGACGTTCGCCGAGAATCAGAATCGCAAAGATGGCCGACAGCAAGGGGCCGGTGGCTCTTGCAATGGGGTAGGCCACGCCAAGGTCACCCCGTCCATAGGCGCTGGTCAGAAGCCAGAAATAAACAATATGAAGGGCGGCGCTGCCGAACATGGCAAGCCAGGCCAGTGGCGATAAAAAGATTGCGGCATCGATGACCACCAATGCCAGTGGCAGCCAGAGCACGGTCTCGACCACGGACATGAGGCCGATGAAACCGAGCCTGGGCTGACCGATTCGCTTAAGGGCCAGGTTCCAACAGGCGTGACACAGCGCTGCGGCCAGGACCAGACTGAGCGCAAAGGGCGAGAGACTCATTAGCCAGGGCCTGTCTTTTTAAGAAAAGACGGCGTGAGCCCTATGCGGCGTGCCGTCTGGCCACCAGGTAGCTGGCGCCCGCCGGCCCGTAGCGCTCTGCATGGGGCTGACTGTGGCGAAGCTCAAAGACATCGCCAGGCGCTAACTCTTGCTCTTGGCCATCGACGGTGAGCCACATCTGGCCCGCGGTGACCAAGGCCCTTAGCGCAAACGGATGCGAGTGATCGGGAATGACGTGGTGGGCTGGCCAGTCCCGTGTGACGACCTCATCGAAGTCTGCTGTCTGGGCAAGAAAGTCTGATTCGGTCATGGCGTTGGGGCGTCTATGAGGGGCTTTTCTTGAGTCGAATACTACAGTAGCCTAAGAAAAAACCTCCTCCTCTTCCGTGATTTTTAAGGAGGTGCAACGCATGAATTGGCAGCCGTATATCAAGGCCAGTTGGGAGTTGGTCATGGCGTCCCAGGGGCGTACCCAGGTCTTTCTGAGGGATGACTTGGAGGCCTACCTGGTGAACATGATGGCCCGCAACTTCACCAATAAGAACATTCCCCCGGACATCATCTGCCTTGAGTTTCCAAAGGCCAGAAACAAAAACGACTTTCAGGCCCTCGGAGACTCATGCCTGTTTGTAGATGCCTGGCGCATCAAGCCGGCGCGTCTGGTCAACGCCGATTATTACGAGCGCATGGGTCAGATGGCCTACAGCAGTGCGGCCCTGGCCAGCAGACCCATTGATGAGTTCTTCTCTGGTCTGGCCCAACAGTTTCGGACCATTAGCCGGGTATTGGCTGGGGTTCGGCAGTTGGCCAATACTGCCTCTTCTTGAGGCACGTCTTGCTGGTCTGATCGGCATAAAAAAAGCCCAGAAGGTTTTCTGGGCTTTTTGAATTTGGCTCCCCGACCTGGGCTCGAACCAGGGACCTACGGATTAACAGTCCGGCGCTCTACCGACTGAGCTATCGGGGAAGGAAGGCCGAATTATACGCAAAATCAACGGATAGTGGCCCAGGCCGCCTGTCCGCCGTACTGGCTCACCGCCTTTTCATCAAAGCCAAATCCCAGTCCGGGCTCCTGCCGAAGCTGAACGTATCCCTCTTTAAAAACCAGTTGGTTGTTGACCAGTCGGCGGAAGTTGAGGACCTGATCGTCTAGGAAGAACTCCACAAACCTGGCATTCGGCGTGGCGGCCACCAGAGGGGCATGAAGGTCGTGGAACCAGTGGGGGCTGACCGTGATGCCGCGTGAGTCGGCATGGGCTGCAATCTTGCGCCACTCTGAGATTCCTCCGCAGACGGCCGCATCGGCCTGCAGAATTTCGGCACCCCCTGCATCAATCAACTCTCTGAAACGCCAGCGGCCCGCTTCGATCTCGCCGGTGGCCACCGTCACCGAGGTGCGCTGGGCCAGCCGAGCATGCAGGTCAATGGCATCGGGGGAGAAGGGCTCCTCAATCCAGTAGGGGTCATAGGCCTCGAACCGGCGCATGTATTCCATGGCCGTGGGTAGGTCGGACCAGGCGTTGTTGGCGTCGAGCATCAGGTAGACATCTGGGCCAATCGCATCCCGGGCAGCAGCGATACGGGCTTCTTCTTCAGATGGGCTGAGTCGGCCAGTCTTCATCTTGACGGCTTTGAAGCCCTTGTTGACATAGCCTGCCAATTCTTCCCCCAGCTTGGCGGGCGTCTTGCCGTCCAAGTAGTAGCCGCCACTGGCATAGGCGATGACCTGCTCACGGTGCAGACTGCCTAGGTAGTCGTGTAGCGGCAGGCCGACTGATTTGGCATTGAGATCCCAGAGGGCGGTGTCCAGAATGGACAGACCCCGCATCACGGCGCCAGAGCGGCCCTGCAAGATAGCCTCTTGGTACATCTCTTGCCAGAGGGCCTCAGTCTGTCGGCTCTCACGTCCGATGAGAATGGGCGCCAGAAGCTGCTCAACTGCCGTTTTAAGGATGCCGCCAGCCTTGCTGCCGACATAGCAAAATCCAATTCCCTCATGACCATCGGTACAGCGGACCTTCACCAGGCCATAGTGGCGGGCATGGACGGTTCGCGTGGAGAAAGAGGTCACGCGATCCAGGGGTACCTCGACGGCAGCAACGCTTACGGACTCAATTTTGGGCATTTAAAAGCTCTCGACAAGAAGTGTGACTGCCCCACTATCCCTGCTCGCCGTTACGCTGCGCAGTCGAGTTTTCCCCAGGCTATTACCAATGTGCGGCCTGCTGCTAAGCCTCTAGACTGCCTCATCTCTCTTGACCAGCCTTGGCATGAAAAACCCCGTTCTGCAGTTGTCCCGACTCTCTGCGCCTGGAGACCAGCGCCTGGCCGAGGCCTTTGATTTGGTGTTTTTAAAGGACCAGAGAGACCCGCAGGCCTTCCTGCGGGAACAGGGCCATCGCTTTCAGGTCGCCGTCACCACGGCACCGGTCGGGGCCACGGCCCAGGTCATGGCGGCGCTCCCTCAACTCAAGGCAGTGGTCTGTCGCGGCATCGGTGTGGACAAGGTGGACCTGGGTTATGCAAAGGATCACGGGATTGCGGTCTCTAGCACGCCCGATGTGCTCACCGAGTGTGTGGCGGACCTGGCCATGGGCCTCCTGATTGATACCCTTCGTAGCCTCTCGGCCAGTGACCGGTTTGTGCGGCAGGGACACTGGCCTCAAGGGGCCTATCCATTGACCAGTCGGGTCTGGGGCAAGCGCCTGGGCATTCTGGGCTGTGGCCAGATTGGCCAGGCCATCGCGCAACGGGCCCAGGGCTTTCGCATGACCATCGGCTATCACAACCGGCGACGGCGAGAGGACCTAACTTTTGAGTATTTTGAGTCGCCCGTCGCTTTGGCGCAGTGGTCCGACGTCTTGATGGTGGTGGTGACGGGTGGCCAGCAGACCGAGGGGCTGGTCGACCAGGCGGTGCTGCAGGCCCTGGGTCCCCAGGGCTACCTGGTGAATGTGGCTCGGGGTAGCGTGATTGATGAGCCTGCTGTGGTGCGGGCCCTTCAGGACAAGACCATTGCGGGGGCGGGGCTCGATGTCTTCGTTCGCGAGCCCCAGGTGCCGGCTGAACTCATGGCTCTGGACAACGTGGTGCTGTTGCCCCATGTCGGCAGCGGCACTCACGAGACCCGGCGGGCCATGGAGGACCTGGTCTTTGATAACGTCCAGGCTTTTTTTCAGAGCGGCCAGCTCTTAACCCCGGTCTTGGCCTAGGCGAGCCCAATGTCTGCCATTACCCCCATGAATGCCATGCCCACACGCCGTCTTGGTCCTTTTCAGGTCTCAGCCATCGGCTTTGGCTGTATGAACTTTAGTCATGGCTATGGCCAGCAGATGACAGTTGCGCAGGCCAGGCCGGTGATCGAGGCAGCCCTGCAGTCGGGAACCACCTTGTTCGACACGGCCATGCTCTACGGCAATGGTCACAACGAGACGCTGCTCTCCGAAATCCTGGTCGCGGGACACCGAGACCAGATTGTGCTGTGCTCAAAGGGCGGCATGGTCGCCGAGCAGGGGCCCGATGGCTACCGACGACGCATCGACAGCAAGCCGCAGACCATTGTGCAGAACTGCCACGACAGCCTGCAGCGCCTGAAGACCGATGTGCTGGACCTCTATTACCTGCACCGCTGGGACAAGGTCACGCCCATCGAAGAAGTCGTGGGCGCCATGGGCCGCCTGGTGGAGCAAGGCAAGGTTCGCACCGTTGGACTGTCTGAGGTCTCAGCGGCCACGCTCAAAAAAGCCCATGCGGTCCATCCCATCACAGCGGTGCAGTCCGAGTACTCACTCTGGACTCGCAATCCAGAGATTGGTGTGCTGCAGGCTTGTGAGCAGTTGGGGGTTCAGTTGGTGGCCTTCAGCCCTGTTGGCCGAGGGTTTCTGACGGACTCGTTTGCCGGGGTACAGGGCCTGGCCAATGACGACCTGCGTCAGAAGATGCCGCGTTTTCTGCCGCCAGCAGTCGATCACAACCGCATGATTGTGGCGGGTCTTCAGGCCAAGGCAAAGCTTCTGGGGATGACTACGGCCCAGCTGGCGCTGGCCTGGCTGGTGCAGAAGTCCCCTTCAATCATCCCGATTCCGGGGACGACCTCGGCGGCTCATGCCAGCGAGAATGCGGCTGCTGCGCATTGGTCCCTCAGCCCGGCCGACTGGCAGACCATCGACCAGCTCATCGGTCAGCACAATGTAATGGGGGGCCGATACGATGAGGCCGCCCAGGCCGGGGTCGATACTGAAAATTTCTGACTGTTACGAAGGAGCACAGAATGGAGTTGGGTCTTAGAGGCAAACGCGCTTTGGTCTTGGGCGCCGGTGGTGGACTGGGCCAGGCGGTCGCACTGTCACTGGCTGCAGAGGGTGCAGTGGTGGTGGCTGCAGGCCGCACCCTGGACAAGGTCCAGCAGACTGTAGACCAGATCAAGTCAGCCGGTGGCGCGGCTCATGCCATGGCCTGGGATGTTCGGGACATTGATCGCGTGTCAGTCCTGCATGAGCAGGCTGTTCAACTGGCCCGCGGCCACATACAGATTCTGTTTAACAACGGTGGGGGACCGGCCCCCAGCCCCGTTCAGGCGCAGCCTCTGTCCGTCTGGCAGGAGCAGATCAACAACCTCATCCTGCCGGTGATTGCCGCGACCGATGCGGTTCTGCCCGCTATGAAGCAAGCCGGCTGGGGCCGAATTCTGACCAATGCCTCCTCCGGTGTGGTGGTGCCCATCCCCAATCTGGCCATGAGCAATACCCTGCGCGGGGCACTGGTCGGCTGGAACAAGACCCTGGCCAACGAGGTCGCCGCCAGCGGCATTACCGCCAACATGGTCTTGCCTGGTCGGGTGGCCACCGACCGCACTCGCTTCATTGACCAGAACAAGGCGACCAAAGAGGGGGTGGAGGTGGCAGAGATCGAGCGCCGCTCCATGGCCAGTATTCCAGTGGGCCGCTATGGCAGGCCGCAAGAGTACGGCGATGTGGTGGCCTTTCTGGCCTCTGAGCGGGCCAGCTACATCACGGGCTCTATGGTTCGAATTGACGGCGGTGCGATACTAAGCGTCTAGACCGAATCCTCTGAAAACCAAGGACTCTCCAATGCTCAAGCCGCATGCCAAGTTCAAGTGGGAAGACCCCTTTCTGGTCTCTGACCAGCTGACCGATGACGAGACCATGATTCGCCAGGCTGCCCGGGACTACTGCCAAGACAAGCTAGCTCCCAGAGTCCTAGAGGCCTTTCGTCACGAGAAGACCGATGCCAGTATTTTTCGAGAGATGGGCGAGTTGGGTCTGCTTGGTCCAACGATCCCAACGGAATACGGCGGGGCTGGGGTCGGAGACGTCGCCTATGGCCTGATTGCCTCAGAGGTTGAGCGCATCGACAGCGGCTACCGCAGCATGTTTAGTGTGCAGAGCTCGTTGGTCATGCTCCCCATCTTTGCATTTGGCACAGAGGCTCAGCGTCAGAAGTATTTGCCCAAGCTAGCGACTGGCGAGTGGATTGGCTGTTTTGGTCTTACCGAGCCGAATCACGGATCTGATCCCGGCAGCATGGTCACCCGGGCCAAGGCAACTCAAGGCGGCTATCTGCTCAGTGGTGCCAAGACCTGGATCTCCAACAGTCCCATCGCCGATGTCTTTGTGGTCTGGGCCAAGGACGATGCAGGAGAGATTCGTGGTTTCGTGCTCGACAAGGGGATGAAGGGCCTGTCTGCGCCGGTGCTTCACGGCAAGATTGGGCTGCGGGCCTCCATCACGGGCGAGATCGTGATGGACCAGGTCTTCGTTCCCGAAGAGAACGCCTTCCCCGATATTCGCGGACTTAAGGGCCCCTTTACCTGCCTGAACTCGGCTCGCTTCGGCATTGCCTGGGGCGTGTTGGGCGCGGCAGAGTTCTGCTGGCATGCCTCTCGGCAATACGTCATGGATCGCCAGCAGTTTGGTCGTCCTTTGGCAGCAAATCAGCTGATTCAGAAGAAGCTCGCTGACATGCAGACCGAGATCGCCCTGGGCTATCAGGCCGTGCTTCGTCTGGGCCGTATGAAAGAAAATGGCACGGCGGCTGTCGAGGCGACCTCAATTGTCAAACGCAACAACTGCGGCAAGGCCCTCGAGATTGCGCGAGTCGCCCGGGACATGCTGGGCGGCAATGGCATCACTGACGAGTTTGGCGTGATGAGACACATGGTGAACCTGGAGGTGGTCAACACCTATGAGGGGACCCATGACATTCATGCCCTCATCCTAGGCCGAGCCCAGACTGGCATTCAGGCCTTTTTCTAATCCGGGTTCTTAGTCCTCGCGTGACCACGCTCACCACCTTGCCCCTGGCGGGCATCAAGGTACTGGACCTCTCCAGGGTCTTGGCTGGTCCATGGGCTACACAACTCTTGGCAGATCAGGGTGCGACGGTGATCAAGGTCGAGCGAGCCGGTAGCGGAGATGACACTCGTCAGTGGGGTCCGCCCTGGTGGACCGACGACACAGCTAGTTACTTCACCTGTGCCAACCGGGGCAAGCACTCGATCGCTGCTGACTTTGGTGACCCCACTCACCTGGCGGCGATCGCACGCCTGGCCCAGGAGGCCGACGTGGTGGTCGAGAACTTCAAGGTCGGGCAACTCAAAAAATATGGTTTGGATGCCCAGACGCTACAGGCCAGCAATCCAGGACTGGTCTACTGCTCGGTGACGGGCTACGGTCAGACGGGTCCTCGGGCCCAGGAGGCGGGCTACGACTATGCCCTGCAGGGTCTCACGGGTCTCATGAGCATTACGGGTCCTGCTGGTGGCGAGCCACAGAAGGTGGGGGTGGCCATCGTGGACCTGGTCACGGGCCTCTATGCAGCCCAGGCCATTAGCGCGGCGCTGGTCCGTCGGCACCAGACGGGGCTTGGGGCGGTCTTGGACTGCTCGTTGCTCGATTCCGGATTGGCCATTCTGGCCAACCAGGCCAGTGGCTATCTGGTGGCCAACCAGGTGCCAACCGCTATGGGCAATGCACACCCCAGCATCGTGCCCTACCAGGTCTACCGAACCAGTGATGGGTATATGGTCTTGGCGGTGGGCAACGATGGCCAGTTTGCGGCCATGGCCCGGGCCATCGATCAGCCCGGCCTGGCTCAAGATCCTCGGTTCTCAACCAACCCCTCTCGGGTGAAGCACCGACACGATCTGAATGCGCTCTTGGAGCCACTCTTTCTGCAGCAGTCCAAAGGCTACTGGACGGATCGGTTTCGGTCCCACGGGGTACCGGCGACGCCTGTCCAGACGGTGGCAGAGGCCTTCCAAGACCCCCAAGTCTTGTCCCGAGGTCAGGTCATACATCACGCCCATGAAAACCTGCGGACCCTTGGGTCTCCGGTGCTGTTCGATGGCCAGCGTCTGGCCAGCCCACTGGCCCCGACCGAGATAGGGCCTGGCCTTGAGAGCCTCGAACCCAGCTTTCAGTCGATTGCCCAGAGGCGTTAGCCATGGACCATGTGGACGGCCTGGTGGTGGGTGCGGGGGTCATTGGCCTAGCCATCGCCCGGCAGATGGCCCTGGCAGGGCAAGAGGTGGTGGTCTTGGAGTCAGCCGACCGCCATGGCACGGGCACCAGCTCACGCAACAGTGGTGTGATTCATGCGGGCCTCTACTATCCGTCTGGTTCTCTGAAAGCCCAGTGGTGTGTTGAGGGCAGACAACTCCTCTATGAATACGCCCATAGCCACCAAGTGGTGCATGCAAACCTGGGCAAACTCATTGTGGGCCAATCCCAGGACGAGGAGGCGCTGAGGGCCATCGAGCAAAAGGCACGGGCCAATGGTGTTGAGGACCTGCGGTGGCTCAACCGGCAGCAGGTCGCCGAGCTTGAACCCGCCCTTGCGGTGACTCAGGCACTCCACAGTCCGTCGACCGGCATCGTGGACGTTCATAGCCTGATGAATGCCCTAGAGGGGGACCTCACCGATGCAGGCGGCATGGTGGCGGTTCTGTCTAGATTAGTGGCAGCTGAGCAGGGGCCAAGTGGGCTCTGGACGGTACGTGCTGAGGTCGGCGAGCCCCGGCAGGCGTCTGAGATGTCCCTGTCGGCCAACTGGCTGGTGAACGCGGCGGGCCTCGATGCCGACGCAGTCGCCTGGCGCATTCAGGGGCCAGCCCAGCGGCTCATTCCCCAGACCTATTTCGCCAAGGGCAACTATGCAAGCCTCTCTGGCCGGGCACCATTTAGTCGGCTTATTTATCCAGTACCCGTGCCCGGTGGTCTTGGCACTCACCTCACCCTCGATACCGGTGGTGGGGCACAGTTTGGGCCAGACGTCGAGTGGCTTGGGGCCGTTGATCCTCGTCGCGATCCGGGCAGCAGCCATGCGTCCATCGACTATCGGGTAGACGAGTCTCGGCTGGATCGCTTTGCGCAGGATGTCCAGCGCTGGTGGCCAGGACTAGACCGCAGTCGCCTGCAGCCAGGGTACTCAGGCGTGCGGCCCAAGATCGCGCCGCTGGAGGCGCCTGCTGCGGACTTTCTGGTCTTGGGCCCGAGGGACCATGGTCAGGAGGGGCTGGTTGAGCTCTTTGGCATAGAGTCCCCGGGGCTCACAGCCTGCCTGGCCATTGCTCGGGCAGTGGAACACCACCTGCGGGGCTAGTCCCTTACTTCGCCCTGCCCCGCCACCACTGCAAAAGAACAGCCAGGGAGAAGCCCGCCAGCCCGGCCAGGTCGCTCTGGACGCCGGGGTAGGTCAGGGCCAGACCGGACAAGACCATGAGCCAGCGCTCCAGGTGGTTGGTCTTGCGAATGAACCAGCCCTGTAAACCGCCTGCCAGGCAGACAATGCCCAGGGCTGCACTGGCCGTCACCTGTGCAATATCGGTCCAACTGGCGGACTCCAGTCCCTTCAGTGAGCCCATCAGCAACAGGCCCAGGCCGGCGGGGTCCAGCACAAACATAAACGGCACAAGAATGGCCGGGGCGACGTACTTCCAACTCTGTAGGGTGGTCTTGTACGGATTGCCCTTGCAGATGGCCGCTGCCGCAAATGGTGAGAGGGCTGTGGGTGGCGAGACTTCGGAGAGCACTGCGTAGTAAAAGATGAACATGTGGGCCGCAAAGTCGGGCACTCCGAGTTTGATCAGGGCGGGAGCGGCGATGACTGCACAAATGATGTAAGAGGCGGTCACGGGCACCGCCAGTCCAACAATCCAGACGATGAGGGCGGTATAGAGGGCCGTGAGGAAGAGGCTGCCGCCTGCTAGTTCCAGGACGATGCTGGCGAATTTAAGCCCGAGTCCTGTCAGGGTGACGACGCCGACGATCAGTCCTGCACCTGCGCAGACCGCTGCAATACCCAAGACCTCCCGGCTTCCGCCGGCAAGAGCCTGCACCAGCCGAGACTCATAAAGCCCCCGGAGCACTGGCTGCTGGCCTCGAAAGACCTCCCAGGGGATGATGGCTGTGTCCGACCGAAGCATGCTGGTGAGGCCAGACAGGAGCGTGGCCCAGAAGACGCTGGCGATGGGCGAAAAGCCCAGCATCATGAAGCCGATAATCGAGACCAGCGAGAAGAAGTGAAACCAGTAGCGCAGCGCCAGCTGCAGCGCAGGCTCGGTCTGGACCTTGGCCGTGCTGCTCATGCCGTACTTGCGGCTGTCAATCTCCACCATGACAAAGAGACCCAGGTAGAAGAGGATGGTGGGAATGGTCGCCATCACCAAAACATCCATGTAGGACCGCCCTAGGAAGTCGGCAATCAAAAAGGCGGCAGCCCCAAGAACGGGTGGCGAGATGATGGCGCCCAGTCCCCCGGCGGCCAGCAGACCGCCCGCGGCATTTTTCTCGTAGCCCATCTCCTGAAGCATCTTGCCCGCCACCGATCCGACCGTCACCGTGGTCGCTACTCCTGAGCCGGAGGGCCCACCCAGCAGAAAAGACGACAGCACAATGGTTCTTCCCACCTTCGAGGGCTGACCGCCCAGGGCGGAGAAAGACCAGTCGATGAAGAATTTTCCGGCGCCGGTGAATTGCAAGAAGGCGCCAAAGATGGTGAAGAGAATGATGAGCGAGGACGAGACGTCTACCGCGGAGCCGTAGATTCCCTCGAGTGTCATGTACATGTGGCCCACCAGTCGATCGAGCGAGTAGCCACGGTGGGTCCAGGGTTGTGGAAGGTGCTCGCCGAACAGGGCGTAACAGAGGAACAAGAGGGTGATGGACAGCAGGATAAGACCGTTGGTCCTGCGAAGGGCCTCCAGCACCAGAATAATCATGCACAGGCCCACGACGATGTCGGTCCCATTGGGCGCTGTGTTGCGTTCGAGCATGGCTTCGCCACCGGACCACCGATAGTAAAAGGTGAACAGAGCCAGCCCTGCGGCCAGGACATCCCACCACATCAGACGGTTTCGAAACCCTTTGGCCACCGGGAAGATGACAAAGACCAGGGCCAGCACAATGGCCACATGCAATGGGCGAAGCGTAAAGGCCGGGACTATGCCGTAGGCGGCGTAGAGGTGGACCACCGACATCACCACCAGCGCGAGCGTCACGAAGATGCCCAGCAGGCCCTTGTGTTGGCTCTGGGCCCCTTCCTCCTCCTCGATCAGTTCATCGAGTTTTTTCTGGAGGTCGGCATCCATCTGGGCCTCGTGCACGAGGCCTTGTGGGGAGGAGGGGGTCGTTGTCATATTGTTTTTTGTTTTTGGCTTTGAACTAAAGCGAAGACCCGCCGCAGCGGGTCTTCCTGGAGGTCAACGGGGAGTCGCGGCCTTGTAACGGACTACGAGGCCCTCTGCTGACTTAGTCAACCTTGATGCCTTTTTCTTTGAAGTACTTCAGAGCACCGGGGTGGAAGGCGACCGGAGAGGCGGCGCTCTTCTGGGTGTCGGGACGTACTTCCTTCATGGCCGCATGAACGGACTGGAGTTCATCGCGTTTTTCCAGAATGGTCTTAACGATCTTGTAGGCCGTGTCGTCAGACATGCCTGCGGGGGCCACCAGAACGTTAGCAATCGAGGCAATCTTGTTGTCCGCCGCCATGCCTTTGTAGACCGACTTCGGGATGACATCTGCGTAGTAGAGCTTGCCGTACTTGTTGTTCATGTTGGCAATCGCCTCGCTGTGGTCGATCATCTGGATGGTGACGCCGGGCGTGTTGGCCAGGTCAGTTACCGCCGCAGTGGGCAGGCCACCAACCCAGGTGAAGGCGTCGATCTTGCGGTCTTTGATGGCATTGACCGACTCGGCCACGCTCAGCCGCTCGCGCTGGACTTCAACGCCTGCTGCCTCAAGGAGTCGGGTGCTCATGACTTCTGTCGCCGATCCAATATCCCCCACGGATACGCGCTTGCCTTTGAGGTCCTTCAGAGTCTTGATGCCAGTCGCGGAGGTGGTGACCACATGCATCCGGTTGGGGTAGAGGATGAGCAGGGTACGCAATTCCACTTTATTGTCTTTGAACTTGCCCTCGCCGCTCTGGGCATCTTTCACTGCGTCCACCATCGAAAAACCGATATAGGGCTTGCCGGTTCCAATGAGTTGCAGGTTGGCAACGGATCCACCGGTCACCTCTGCGGTGGCCTGCATGCCTGGGACGTGCTTGGAGAGTGCCGCGGCAAAGCCGCCACCCATGGGGTAATAGACGCCGCCGGTACCACCGGTACCGATGGAGATATTTTGGGCCTGGGCAGCACCACCAAGGGCTAGGGCACCAATGGCAGCCAGACTGACGAATGCATTGCGGAAGTTCATAGAGACTCCTTCAGAGTTAACAAACGAAGGGTTTCATCAGAACCGTCTGAAAGACATCGGTAATTCCACGGAGAGGGATAGTCGGCATTGGGGGGAGGCTGCCTGCCGCCTTAGAGTGCAAGGATTCTCATTTCCATCGACAGACACCGTTATGACAAGCCCGTCAGATGTGAACCTGAAGCACTTGGTCGTCATTGGGGCCGGGACCATGGGTGTGGACATTGCAGCGGCCTTTCTATCAGGGGGCTGGCGAGTCAGTCTCGTCGAGCCGATGGTCCTTAGTCACCCACTTCGCAAGAAGCAACTGGGCCATAGCCTCGCCACACTGGGCCTGACCGACCGTACGGCAAGTTTTCATGAACGGCTCGGCGAAGTTGCCTTTCAAGAGATCAGGCATGGCCTGGTCATCGAGGCCGTTCCCGAATCATTGGCCCTGAAACAAGAGGTCTTTGCGGAGTTGGTCGAGACCGTCCCCCACTACATTCCGCTATGCAGCAATTCCTCTGCCATCCCCATTAGCGAAATCGGCCGTGGGCTACGCGGGGCCAGTCGTATGCTGGGGACCCATTTCTTCATGCCGGCCCATCTGGTGCCCGGTGTCGAGGTGGTGAGTTCCGTTGAGACCGACCCTGCGGTCGCAGCCCGTGTGGCCGAAGACCTGCGGTCTGCTGGCCGAGTGCCCATCATGGTCAAGCGAGACATTCCTGGTTTTCTGGTCAACCGGTTGCAGCATGCCATTTCCCGCGAAGCCTTCTCGCTCATTGACCAAGGCATTGCAACGCCAGCGGACATCGACGCAGCCGTTCGATTTGGATTTGGGTTTCGCTATCTGGCTGCCGGCCCCTGTCTGCAGAGGGACCACGCAGGTCTTGATGTCCACAATGCGGCTGCGCGCTCCATCTATCCCGACCTCTGCAACGATGCTGAACCGGCCCGCTGTCTGCGCGAGCTTGTAGAGGAGGGTGCCCTGGGTATGAAGATGGGCCGTGGGTTTTTTAACTGGAATGAGGCGACGATGGAGACGGAACGTCGTCGTTACCAAAGCCTCTTGCTGGCGGCCGCCAGACTCTTGGAGAGCGAGATTAGTCAGGCCAGCCAGTCTCCCCAGACTCATCAAGACCAGGCCCAGGCCCAGGCCCAGGCCAAGGCCCAGGCCCAGGCCTAATGGCCCGGGGCCTCAGGAGCGCAGGCCCTGCAGTTCAAATCCGATGGCCGACAGGGCAGTCTTCAGTTCGGCCTGTTGACTCTCGGAGAGTGCCATCAGCGGCGGACGGACGGCCTGCCAGATGGGATCAGCAAGGGTCTGGCTCACCGCCTGCTTCATGGCTGCGATCATGGGGAATCTCTGAAAGACGTTCCGAACCTGGTCGAGACCGGCCTGCTGGTCATCGGCCTGCGGGTCCTGCCAGTGGGCCGCCAGCCGACTGATGGCCCGGGGATTGACGTTGGCGGTAGCCGAGATACAGCCTACGCCGCCGGCCCGCAGTGTCCGCAGCAAGAAGGTCTCACTGCCTGCATAGACTCGAAATCCTGAGTCCTTCAGTCGTTGGATGCATTGTTCGGTGTAAGCCCAGTCGCCTGAGCTGTCCTTCATGCCGACGACAGTCCGAGGGTAGGCCTTGACCAGTCTGGACAGCAGGTCTACAGAGACCGGAATCTTGGTCACCTGAGGAATATTGTAGACATAGACCTGGAGCCGCTCGTCACCCACCCGTTCAATAACCTCTGCGTAGTAGGCAAAGAGGCCGTCGTCAGAGACGTCTTTGTAATAAAACGGGGGCAGCATCAAAGCGCCTGCTGCACCCAGACGGACGGCAGCCCTGGTCATCTCGGTTGCGTCATCGATACTGCAGGCGCCCGTCCCCGGCATCATCTGGTTGGCCGGTAGCCCCGCCTGCACCAGGGCCTCCAATGTGGCCACTTTCTGTCGGGCCGAGAGGCTGTTGGCCTCTGAGTTGGTCCCGAAGACCGCAAGCCCGACGCCGTTGTCGAGCAACCACTGGCACTGCCGTGCGAGCCTGTGGGCGTCTGGACTGCCATCGGCGGCGAACGGCGTGATCACAGGTGCTAAGACGGCAGGAAGGCTGGAGGCGTGGGGTCTGCTTGACATGGGGAAAGTCCGCTCACTGAATGGGTTGGAATCTGAAATCATGGCCACCTTAAGCAACTCATCGCAGAACAACACTTATGGCTGACCCTAAGCAAGCCCAGACCCCCCAGCGGTCAGGCCTCTCCTCCAACACTGTGGATTACGGTGACCGAGACTTTGCCTTGTTTTTGCGCAGGGCCTTTATTAAGGGGGCTGGCTACACCGATGAGGACCTGGGCCGGCCAATCGTCGGCATTGTCAACACCGGCAGTGATTTCAATCCCTGCCATGGCAATGTGCCGGCACTCATTGAGGCTGCCAAGCGGGGCATCTCTCAGGCGGGTGCCCTGCCCATGGTCTTTCCGACCATCTCCCTGCACGAGTCCTTCGCTGCCCCAACCAGCCTCTACCTGCGCAACCTCATGAGCATGGATACCGAGGAGATGATTCGGGCACAGCCGATGGATGCGGTCTTGCTCATCGGAGGGTGTGACAAGACTCTGCCGGCCCAGGTGATGGGTGCGCTCTCGGCGGGTCGACCCTTCGTGGTCTTGCCCACAGGACCCATGCTCAGCTCTCAATGGGCCGGCGAACGTGTAGGAGCCTGTACCGACTGCCGTCGGCTCTGGGCCGACTATCGGGCCGGGCGGCTTCATCAGACCCAGATTCAGGAGGCCAACAATCGGCTCGTCCCGTCGGTGGGCACCTGCTCGGTCATGGGCACTGCCAGCACCATGGCCTGCGTCTTGGAGGCGATGGGCCTCACGGTTGCGGGAGCCGCCAGTGCGCCTGCGGTCTCGGCCGATCGAGTCCGCCTGGCCACGGCCTCCGGTGCAGCTGCTGCCGCATTGGCCAGTGGCCGGGTCTCGATGCCGACCATCGGTCAGTCTCAGTTTGACAACGCCCTCGCCACGCTTCTGGCTGTTGGGGGGTCGACCAACGGACTGGTTCATCTCGCCGCCATGATGGGTCGAATTGGCCTTGACCTTCAGCCCAAGGCCTTCAACGCAATGGCGGACAAGACGCCAGTACTGGTCGACCTCAAGCCCGGTGGCCAAGGCTACATGCCAGACTTTCATGAGGCCGGGGGCATGCCCCGGCTCATGTTGGAGCTAGGTGGACACCTGGACCTCACGGTTCCGACCGTCACTGGAGAGACTCTTGAGCAGCGGCTCGATCAGCTCTCTGCCCTGGGCCGAATAGAGCACCATGCCCAGATGGTCATCCGGTCGGCTCAGCAGCCCATCTACCCCGCAGGGGGCCTGCGGTTTTTGTTTGGCAACCTCGCACCCCACGGGGCGGTCATCAAGCCTGTTGCCGCCAGCCCCGCCTTGCTGACTCACCAAGGGCGTGCAGTGGTCTTTGAGGGTCTTGAGGACATGGCTGCGCGCCTCGATGACCCGGCTCTCGACGTTGGCCCGCAGGATGTTCTGGTGCTCAGAGGCATTGGTCCTCTCGCGGCGGGAATGCCCGAGGCGGGCCTGATTCCTATTCCAAAGAAGCTGGCTGCCCAGGGTGTACGGGACATGGTGCGCCTCTCCGACGGCCGCATGAGTGGCACGGCCGCTGGCACGATTGTTCTTCACATCAGCCCAGAGGCCAGGGTCGGTGGACCGCTCGCCTTGGTCCGCAACGGGGACCTCATTCGGCTGGATGTCGAAGCGGGTCGAATTGAACTTCTGGTGGACGAGGCCGTGCTGACGAGCCGCGCGAGCGAGGCATTACATGAGCGACTGCCTTCAGTTGGGCGACCTCGCGGCTATGGCTGGCTGCATGCCCAGCAGGTCTTGCAGGCGCCGCAGGGCTGCGATTTTCGGTTTCTTCGAGCCTCGTCAGCGGACTGACAGGGCTGACCACTCCACGCCGCAGCCAAGGCTCTCGCGCCAGACCTGAACGCGCTGCAGAGCAGGGCCCTGCCATCGGGCCTTGATGAATTCCACCAGAGCCTCCATGGTGGGTTGGGCCTCCATGAGGTCGTTCAGGTGTTGGTGGTCCAGCAAGGCCGCAACGCGACGAGCCTCAGTCTCCAGGCCTGGCAGGGGGGTAATGGCCTGGGCAGCAGACTCTACCCAGACGCGGGCCCAGTAGGAATGGCCATGAACCTGTGGCTGCCCGATGGGGGCCGCCAGACTGTGTGAGGCCTCAAAGCAGAAGGTGGTGTAGAGCAGCATCAACGCATTCCAATCATCTTGTGGGTCTGCAGGCTCAGGCGCCAGCGTGGGTGTCTCTGAATCCAGTCCAGGCACCAGTCCCGGCTGTGCTTGGCCGCATCGCCAGGCTGATCAAGTGGCTGAATAAAAAAATGGTCAAAGTCTAACGACTCCAGGGCGGCCAGATCAAACCCGGGCTGCGGCATCACCAGTTTGAGTTCCTGGCCACTCGTCACGACCAGGGGCTGAGGGCTGCCGTTGAGCAGACGCTTCGGGCTTACACAGACCCAATCGAGGCCCGTGGGCAGTGGCAGGCTTCCATTGGTCTCCACTGCGATCAGGGCTCCCCTCTGGTGGAGACCATCGACCAACGCCTGGTCGAGCTGAAGAGCAGGCTCGCCTCCCGTGAAGACCACGTAGGGTGGGGATGCGGTGGGACCGTCGGTCTTGTCCGCCGGCCAGAGCGCCTGGATACGCCCGAGAAGACTCTCAAGGTCATATCGGCCGCCACCATCGCCATCGGTGCCGACAAACTCGGTGTCACACCATCGCGCACAGTCAGCGGGACCCTGCTCCCGGTCCTCGGGGCGACCGCTCCAGTTGTTGCAGCCCGAGAACCGCACAAATACCGATAGACGCCCAGCCTGAGCCCCCTCACCCTGTAGCGTCAGAAAAGATTCTTTTACCTTGTAAACCATTGCTTGAGTGTACTCATGAACCCGTCAAATGCCGGTCCCATCATCGACCTTGTAGACCCCAACCTCTCCGAACCAGCCGACTTGGTTGCGGCCATCCGGGCCCGTCGGGGCGGTGAGCTCCTCAAACTCGATCGCATGCTGCTGCACAGCCCCGCACTGGCGGAGGGCTGGAACGTCTATCTGGGCAAAATACGTCAGCACCTGGCGGTCCCTTATCGGCTTCGTGAGTTGGCCATGTGTGTGGTGGCCATGCTCAACGGGGCCGAGTACGAGTACGAGCACCATGCGCCGCTCTACCGCGAGGCAGGAGCCTCGGCCGAGCAGGCCCAGGCCCTGCGTCAGATCGACGAGGCCAACTTTCCGGTCGGTTTGTTTCCAGAGCTCGAGCAGGATGTCATTGCCCTGGCCCGTGAAATGACCCGGCAGATTGAGGTCAGCGGACCTCTCAAGCGGCGGCTCGTCAAGGCGCTCGGCGCCCAGCAGGTGGTGGAACTGGTGGCCGTGATCGCCACCTACAACATGGTCTCGCGCTTTCTGGTCGCACTCGGCATCCACACCGAACACGACCAGCACTGAGTTATTTTAGGACAGCCGCAATCGACTCACAGACATAAGGGAGGTTGTGGCTGTTGAGTGCGGCGATGCAGACGCGGCCCGTGCCAATGGCGTAGACGGCAAATTCCTCGCGTAGGCGGTCGACCTGTGCGGTGGAGAGGCCGGTGTAGCTGAACATACCCCGCTGACTGGTGACAAAGCCAAAGTCCTGGGCAACGCCCTGTGCCTTCAGGCCACTGGCCAAGCCCTGACGCATGGCCTTGATTCTCTCGCGCATCTCCGCCAATTCAGCCTCCCAGACCTGCCTAAGGTCTGGGGTGGACAGCACCATCGCGACGACGGCACCGCCATGCGTGGGCGGGTTGGAGTAGTTGGTCCGGATCGTGCGCTTGACCTGGCTAAGGACGCGGGTGGTCTCGTCGGCATTCTGGGTGACGATGGACAGGGCCCCCACTCGCTCGCCGTAGAGCGAGAAGGACTTGGAAAATGAGCTGGAAACAAAGAGGCTCTGGCCGCTGGCCACGTACTGGCGCAGGGCGAAGGCATCTGCATCAATGCCGTCGCCAAACCCCTGATAGGCCATGTCGAGAAAGGGGATGAGTCCCTTCTGGGCGGTGAGTGCAATGATCTGGTCCCATTGGGCAGGACTTAGGTCTGCCCCGGTGGGGTTGTGGCAGCAGGCATGCAGAACCACCACCGTGCCTGGCGCCATGGCAGAGAGGTCGGCGAGCAGGCCTTGGAAATCCACGCCCCGGGTGCTGGGGTCGTAGTACCGATACTGCAGGACATCAAAACCGGCCATCTCAAAGAGGGCCCGGTGGTTCTCCCAGCTGGGGTCGCTAATGGCGACTTTTGCCGAAGGCAGCAGTCGGTGCAGGTAATCTGCCCCTACTTTCAGGGCGCCGGTGCCGCCAAGGGTCTCGATGGTGATGACTCGCTTGTCTGCCAGAAGGGGGCTGCTGGATCCGAACAGCAGGCCGGCGACCGCCTGGTTGTAGGCGGCTGCCCCCTCAATCGGCTGGTAGCCCCGGGCTGGTGCATTCGCGATTCGTATCTCTTCTGCCTTCTTTATGCACTTAAGTAGCGGCAATTTGCCGTTATCGTCGTAATAAACCCCAACTCCGAGATTGACTTTATGGGCCCGACTGTCGGCGACATAGGCCTCGGTGAGCCCCAGGATGGGGTCGCGGGGGGCAAGGGTTACGGCATCAAAAATGGAGCGGCTCATGGTGGCGGTTTGGACTCTGGCCGGCCTTGTCAAGAGGGCGGGCTGAAAAAAAGAATTGGAAATTTGGGCCTTGTACAGGGAAAATACCCGTTTGGTGTTCTCCAGTGCGGTGTCACCGCAACGTCACAAAAGTCTAGCATGGCCCAGGTTCTTGACACAGTGCAGCATACCGCCAGCCCATTTGAGCTGGTCGCTCCTTATCGCCCGGCGGGGGATCAGCCCGAGGCCATCGCTCGTCTGGTCGAGGGGGTTCAGGACGGCCTTAGTTTTCAGACGCTGCTGGGTGTGACGGGTTCGGGCAAGACCTTCACCATGGCCAATGTCATCGCCCAGCTGGGCCGGCCGGCCCTGGTCCTGGCCCCCAACAAGACTCTGGCGGCTCAGTTGTACGCCGAAATGCGGGAGTTTTTCCCTAAAAACGCCGTCGAGTACTTCGTCTCCTATTACGACTACTACCAGCCCGAGGCCTACGTACCCCAGCGCGACCTCTTTATCGAGAAAGACTCGGCCATTAACGAGCACATCGAGCAGATGCGCCTGTCGGCCACCAAGAGCCTGCTCGAGCGTCGCGACACCATCATTGTGGCCACCGTGTCCTGCATTTACGGCATTGGCAACCCAGCGGACTACCATGCCATGGTCATGGCGCTGCGGCAGGGCGATCGCCTCTCGCAGCGTGAGCTCATTGCCCATCTGGTGCGGATGCAATACCAGCGCAACGACACCGAATTCTCACGCGGGGTCTTCCGGGTCCGCGGAGACACGATCGACATCTTTCCGGCTGAGCATGCCGAGCTGGCCTTGCGGGTCGAGCTCTTTGACGACCAGGTGGAGTCGCTCCAGCTCTTTGACCCCCTGACTGGCCGCGTCCAGCAAAAGGTGGTGCGGTTTGTCATCTACCCCTCCTCGCACTATGTAACTCCACGCGAGGTGGTCCTTAGGGCCATTGAGACCATCAAAGAAGAGTTGGTCTTGCGGTCCAAGCAGTTTGTGGCCGAGGGCAAGCTGGTCGAGGCCCAGCGCATCGAGCAGCGGACTCGCTTCGATCTTGAGATGCTGGCTGAATTGGGCTTTTGCAAGGGCATCGAGAACTACACCCGGCACCTCTCGGGTGCGGCGGCCGGAGAGCCCCCGCCCACGCTCATCGACTACCTGCCGCCGGATGCCCTGATTTTCCTGGACGAGAGCCACGTCATGATTGGCCAACTCGGGGGCATGTACCGGGGCGACCGCTCCCGCAAAGAGACCCTTGTGAACTACGGCTTTCGGCTGCCGTCTGCCTTGGACAACCGTCCCCTGCGGTTCGATGAGTTCGAGCCCAAGCTGCGGCAGGCTATTTTTGTCTCCGCCACCCCCGCTGACTACGAACTCCAGAAGTCGGGTGGCGCTGTGGTCGAGCAGCTGGTCCGGCCAACGGGTCTGGTGGACCCCGAGATCGAGGTGCGGCCGGCCCGCACGCAGGTCGATGACCTGCTGGGCGAGATCAAGCTCCGGGTGGCCGAAGGGTCCAGGGTCTTGGTCACGACGCTCACCAAGCGGATGTCAGAAGACCTCACCGACTACCTCACCGACCATCAGGTTCGCGTCCGCTATCTCCATTCCGACATCGACACTGTGGAGCGGGTCGAGATTCTCCGTGACCTGCGTCTGGGCCATTTCGACGTGCTGGTGGGCATCAACCTCCTCCGAGAGGGGCTCGACATTCCCGAAGTCTCGCTGGTGGCCATCCTGGATGCCGACAAGGAGGGATTCCTTCGCAGCGAGCGCAGCCTCATCCAGACCATCGGCCGCGCGGCCCGTAACCTCTCTGGCCGGGCCATTCTCTACGCCGACCGCATCACAGACTCCATGCGCCGCGCCATGGACGAGACCAGTCGACGTCGGGCACGTCAGTTGGCCTTTAACCAGGCCAACGGCATCGTGCCTCAGGGGGTCGTCAAGGCCGTTCGCGAGCTCATCGACGGGGCCGTCTCGGCCAAGACCGTGGCCGAGCGCCGGGCCACCGAGTCCTTGGTCGTTGAGGGGCTTGAAGAACTCTCCGAGAAGGCTCTGTCCAAAGAGATCGCCCGACTCGAGAAGCAGATGCACGAGCACGCTCGCAACCTTGAATTTGAACAAGCCGCCCGGGCCCGAGACGCCCTGGCGCAGCTCAAGGCCCGCGTCTTTGGGGCTGGTCAGCTACACGACCAGATCCTGGATTCGGATGTTTCACCGCAGTCCGCCCCAGCCAGTCGGGCTGCTTAGTTGTACGGCTATTACACAAAGGAAAGCATCATGAGCCGCCTTGCCAAGAAAAACGAAAACTCCTCCTCCAACTCCGCGGCAGTCGCCGAGGCCGCCCAGACTCGGATCCTCTTTGTCTGCATGGGCAACATCTGCCGTTCGCCCACAGCCAAGTCGGTCTTTGACGGCATGATCAAGGCCGCAGGCCTCCAAGGCCTGGTGGTGGCCGATTCCGCGGGCACCCATGCCTTTCACATCGGGGAGGCTGCCGATCCCCGGGCCGTCTCCGCTGCACAGCGTCGGGGCTACGACATGTCTGCCCATCAGGCCCGCAAAGTAGAGCTCACCGACTTCCAGACCTACGACTACATCCTGGCCATGGACTGGGACAACCTGTCCTTGCTCCAGCGCATGGCACCCCGGGGTCTTCAGCACAAGCTCCAACTCCTCATGCGCTTTGCCACCGAATTTGAGGCCGCCACCATTGGCGACCCCTACCACGGGGGGGCCCAGGGCTTCGAGACCGCCCTGGACTACATTGAAGATGCCTGTACTGGCCTGATGGAAGTGGTCCGTCGGCGGACCAGCATGGTCGCGGCGGCCTAAGCACCCTGTCGACCCCGTCTGTTCCAAAAAAAAGGGGGGGCATCCCCCCTTTTTTTGCCTTCCCGGGTAACTCCTAGGGGATTTCTGGGAACGAATTCTTGAGTGAAACGCTCAACTTCGGTACATTCCCAGTAAATCAGTCGGGTATCCGAAAGGAGCACTTCCATGAGACTCACCACCAAAGGTCGGTTCGCCGTGACCGCCATGATCGACCTGGGCCTTCGTCAGGACAAAGGCCCCGTCACGCTCGCTGCCATCAGTCAGCGCCAGCGCATCTCTCTGTCCTACCTGGAGCAGCTCTTTGGACGGCTGCGTCGCCATGAGCTGGTGGAGTCCATGCGGGGGCCCGGTGGAGGCTATCGCCTTGCCCGTCCCGCCAAGGACATCACCGTGGCCGACATCATCTACGCAGTGGACGAGCCCCTCGATGCCACCATGTGTGGCGGCAAGCAGAATTGCCAGGACGATCAGGTCTGCATGACCCACGAACTCTGGGCCAGTCTCAATCGCCACATGGTTGATTTCCTCGATGGCATCAGTCTTCAGGACCTGGTCAACGACCAGCGCAGCAAGCAGTCGGCCGCCCAAGAGAGCCCCATCACACGCCATGTCGTCTTCCACGAAGAGCGAGAGGCGGCTTACTAAGATGAAGACTCCGATCTACCTCGACTACTCTGCGACCACGCCGGTCGACGCCCGGGTCGTCGACGCCATGCTGCCTTTCCTGCGCCAAGACTTCGGAAATCCTGCCTCCCGCAGCCATGCCTATGGCTGGAAGGCCGAAGAGGCCGTGGAGCGGTCTCGTCAGCAGGTGGCGGACTTGGTGGGCTGCGATCCTAAAGAACTGGTCTGGACCTCGGGGGCAACCGAGTCCATCAACCTGGCCATCAAGGGGGCTGCCCACTTCTACAAGGACAAGGGCCGGCACCTGATCACCGTCAAGACCGAGCACAAGGCAACTCTGGACACCTGCCGAGAGTTGGAGCGGGAGGGCTTCGAGGTCACCTACCTCGATGTGCAGGAGAACGGCCTGCTCAGCCTGGACGCCTTTCGCGCGGCTCTTCGCCCGGACACCATCTTGGTCTCGGTCATGCTGGTGAACAACGAGATCGGCGTGATCCAAGACATCGAGACCATCGGAGAGATCTGTCGCGAGCGCGGCATTGTCTTTCACGTCGACAGCGCCCAGGCGACTGGCAAGGTCCACATCGACCTCTCGTCCCTCAAGGTCGACCTCATGTCCTTCTCGGCCCACAAGACTTACGGGCCCAAGGGCATTGGAGCCCTCTTTGTTCGCCGCAAGCCACGTGTTCGACTCGAGCCCCTGATTCACGGGGGAGGCCATGAGCGAGGCATGCGATCGGGTACGCTGCCCACCCATCAGATCGTTGGCATGGGCGAGGCCTTTCGGATTGCCAAAGAAGAAATGCAGACCGAAAACGAGCGCATCCGCATGCTGCGAGACCGGCTCTGGAATGGTCTTCAGCAGATCGAGGCCACCTACCTCAACGGTGACATGGCCCAGCGGGTTCCGCACAACCTGAACGTCAGCTTTAATTACGTTGAGGGCGAGTCGCTTCTGATGGCTGTCAAGGACATTGCCGTCTCGTCGGGGTCGGCCTGCACCAGCGCCAGCCTAGAGCCCAGCTACGTCCTTCGGGCCCTTGGCCGCAGTGACGAGCTAGCCCATTCCTCCATTCGATTTTCCGTCGGACGCTTTACCACCGAGCAGGACGTCGACTTTGCCGTCGAGCTGCTCAAAGACAAGGTGGCCAAGCTGCGCGAGATGTCGCCCCTCTGGGAGTTGGTCCAAGAGGGTGTCGACCTGGACACCATTCAGTGGGCGGCCCACTAGGACTAGGCCCCCAGACCTTTCAATTTCAAGGAGCATTTCAAGATGGCCTACAGTGACAAAGTAATCGACCATTACGAGAATCCTCGCAATGTCGGCTCCCTGGACAAGAACGATCCCAACGTAGGGACCGGCATGGTGGGTGCACCCGCCTGCGGCGACGTGATGAAACTGCAGATCAAGGTCAACGACCAGGGGGTCATCGAGGACGCCCGTTTCAAGACCTATGGCTGCGGATCCGCCATCGCCTCGTCCTCCTTGGTGACCGAGTGGGTCAAGGGCAAGACGCTCGACCAGGCCATGGCGCTCAAGAACACCGAGATTGCCAACGAGCTGGCGCTGCCTCCCGTTAAAATCCACTGCTCCATCCTTGCAGAAGACGCCATCAAGGCGGCCGTCGAGGATTACAAGAAAAAACATGTCCATCACGCTGACTGAAAAAGCCGCCCAGCACATCTCCCGCTTCATCGAGAAGCGTGGAAAGGGGCAGGGCATTCGGCTTGGTGTGCGGACGACGGGCTGCTCGGGCCTGGCCTACAAGCTCGAGTTTGTCGATGCACCAGAGCAGGCCGACCTCACCTTCCAGAGCCATGGTGTCAAGGTCTTTGTCGACCCCAAGAGCCTGCCCTACATCGATGGCACCGAGCTCGACTTTGCCAAAGAGGGCCTCAACGAGGGCTTCAAGTTCAATAACCCCAACGTCAAGAACGAGTGCGGTTGCGGTGAATCCTTCCAGGTCTGAGTCCCCGGCGGGAACCAGCCTGCTGACGCAAGACTACTTCTCGCTCTTCGGTCTTCCCAGGCAGTTCGACCTCCAGGCCGACCATGTCGAGTCGGCCTGGAAACGTCTGCAGTCAGTGGTCCACCCCGACCGCTTCGCCGGTGGGGGTGACCTTCAGCGCCGCATGGCCCTGCAGTGGAGCACGCGGATCAACGAGGCTCACCAGGTTCTTCGGGAGCCTGTTGGTCGGGCCACCTACCTCCTGGGCCTCTGGGGCGTGGACGTCCAGGCGGAGTCCAACACCAGCATGCCCGAGGACTTTCTGCTTCGTCAGATGGCCTGGCGAGAGGAATTGGAAGAGATCCAGACCGCAGGGCCGGGCGCAGGCACCCAGGCGTCCAGAGCCCGCCTTCTTCAGGATGTCTTAGAGATCTGGCAGGCGGGCCTCAAAGGCCTGAGCGCCGCCTTGTCCGCAGAGCCTTCCCGCGAGGATCTCGCCCGAGCTGCGCAGCTGGTGCGGCAGCTCATGTTTGTGAAGAAATTCGAGCAAGAACTCACCGCCCTCTAGACCCATGGCCCTTCTTCAAATTAGCGAGCCCGGTGAATCTCCGGTCCCCCACCAGCGTCAGCTGGCCGTTGGCATTGACCTGGGCACCACCCATTCGTTGGTGGCCGCTGTCCGATCGGGGGAGGCCGCGGTTCTGTCTGATGCCGAGGGCCGACGCCTCATGCCGTCGGTGGTCCGATACCGAGCCGAGGGCCCGCCAGTGGTGGGCTGGGACGCCTTGGCAGAGATCAGCCAGGATCCGCAGAACACCATTGCCTCGATCAAACGCCTGATGGGCCGCGGAGTGGCCGATGCCCTCCGTCAGCGCAGCCCCTACCAGGTCATTCAAGACCAGAACAGTTCGGGTCAGGTGCGGCTTCAGACCGCTGCCGGCGCGGTCTCACCGGTCTCGGTCTCCTCCGAGATTCTCCGAGTCCTTCGGCTTCAGGCTGAGCAGACACTGGGAGACGACTTGGTGGGTGCGGTCATTACGGTGCCGGCCTACTTTGACGATGCCCAACGGCAGGCCACCAAAGATGCGGCGACTCTGGCCGGCCTGAATGTCCTGCGGCTCCTCAACGAGCCCACCGCTGCGGCCCTGGCCTACGGGCTGGACACTGGGGCCGAGGGCCTCTATGCCGTCTACGACCTTGGAGGCGGTACCTTCGACCTCTCCATTCTGCGTCTCCAAAAAGGGGTCTTTGAGGTCGTTGCCACCGGTGGGGATGCAGAGCTGGGTGGTGATGATTTCGACGAACGACTGGCCGAGCATTGGCTGGGTGAGTGGGGCCTTGAACGCGCCAGGCTGACTCCGCAGAACTGGCGAGGGCTCCTGCAGACGGCCCGCCGACTCAAAGAGGCGCTTGCCCTTCAGTCCAGTCCCCATCAGCGTCTTCAGGAGTCGTTTGTGCTGGAGTCTGGGGAGACCCGGTCTCTGGCCATTGACCAGCAGGGCTTTGAGCAGCTGACTCAGGATCTGGTCCAACGCAGCCTCTCGGCCTGCGGTCAGGTCCTTCGCGATGCTGGTCTTCAGGTGGGGGCCCTGCAGGGCGTTGCATTGGTGGGCGGCTCCACCCGTCTGGTCAATGTCCGCAAGGCGGTAGAGGCCTTCTTCGGGCGGCCCCCCTTGGCCAACATCAACCCCGACGAGGTGGTTGCCATTGGCGCTGCACTCCAGGCCCAGCTCCTGGCCGGACACGGCACAGAGGACTGGCTGCTGCTCGATGTCTTGCCGCTCAGTCTGGGGCTTGAGACCATGGGAGGGCTGGCCGAGAAAATCATCGCCCGGAACACTCCCATTCCTGTGGCCCGCGCCCAGGAATTCACCACCTTTAAAGACGGCCAGACGGCCATGGCCATTCATGTGGTCCAGGGCGAACGCGAGCTGGTCAGTCAGAACCGGTCGCTCGCGCAGTTCGAGCTAAGGGGTATGCCGGCCATGGTGGCGGGCGCAGCCCGAATTCGTGTCACGTTTCAGGTGGATGCCGATGGCCTGCTCTCGGTCTCGGCCCAAGAGACCAGCACGGGCGTTGCGGCGAGTGTCCAAGTCAAGCCCTCGTATGGTCTGTCGGATGGTGAGATTGCGCAGATGCTGCAAGACGCCTATGCCCATGCCCAAGAGGACATGCAGGCCCGTGCGTTGCGTGAGCAGCAGATCGACCTTCAGCAGTTGCTGGAGTCCTTGACCCAGGCCCTCTCGGCCGACGCCGACCTGCTGAGCTCAGACGAGCGGCGAGACCTCGAGGTAGCGATGCAGCAGGCCCGTGCGGTCTGTGGGGCTCAGCAGCTGACAGACCTCAAAGAGGCCATTGCTCACCTCACCAGGCTCAGCGAACCCTTTGCCGCCCGTCGAATGGACAGGGCTGTAGCCATGGCCCTCACAGGCCAGTCGATCGACCAACTCTAATCGGACCTGCAATGCCCAAGATTTCAGTCCTCCCCCATGTCGAGATCTGTCCAGAGGGCAAGGTCTTCGAGGTGGCTGTTGGAACCAACCTCTGCCAGAGTCTTCTCGACCAAGGCATTGCCATTGAGCACGCCTGCGAGATGAGCAAGGCCTGCACGACCTGTCACGTCGTCGTTCGGCAGGGATTCCAGAGTCTTGCACCCTCCGAGGAGGATGAGGATGACCTGCTGGACCGGGCCTGGGGTCTGACTGCCCAGTCACGACTGTCCTGTCAGGTCTCAGTAGGGTCCGAAGACCTCCAGGTAGAGATTCCGCGCTACACCATCAACCACGCCCGCGAGAACCACTAACGGCCCGCGGCCTCCAGGCTTGCTCTGGCGGCTAGTCCTCTCGGCGAAGGGCGGGAAACAAGATGACATCCCGAATGCTGGCACTGTCGGTGATCAGCATCACCAGTCGGTCGATGCCAATGCCACAGCCACCGGCGGGCGGCATGCCAAATTCCAGGGCTCGAATGTAGTCGGCATCAAAGTACATAGCCTCTTCATCGCCGGCCTCTTTGGCAGCGACCTGTCGGTTAAACCGATCTGCCTGGTCTTGCGGGTCGTTGAGCTCTGAGAATCCATTGGCAATTTCTCGGCCTGTCATGAAGAGCTCAAACCGCTCGGTGATCTCGGGATTTGCATCGGAGGCCCGGGCCAGCGGTGAGACTTCGACGGGGTAGTCGACAATGAAGGTGGGCTGCCAGAGTTTATGCTCGGCCACCTCCTCAAAGAGTGCGAGTTGCAAAGCACCGAGTCCGGCCTGGGCCAGCGGGGGCTTGCTGGCATCGACCCCATGCTCGCGCAGGAGGACTCGCAGGCGGTCTTTGTCTTGGAGGTCTGCAGCCGCAATCTGCGGTGCATGACGGGCGATGGCCTGGACGATGGTGAGCCGCTCGAAGGGCTTTTCAAGGTCGACAGTCTGGCCGGCGTAGCTGAGCACGGCCGATCCCGTCGTCACCATGGCAATGTGCCGGATGACCTGCTCGGTAAAGGACATCATCCAGCGGTAATCCGTGTAGGCCGCGTAGAACTCCATCATGGTGAACTCAGGGTTGTGCCTGGGGCTGAGTCCCTCGTTGCGGAAGTTTCGGTTCACCTCGTAGACCCGCTCGAAGCCGCCCACCAGAAGCCGCTTTAGATAGAGCTCGGGCGCAATCCGAAGGTACATGTCCTGGTGCAGGGCATTGTGGTGGGTGATGAAGGGCTTGGCCGCTGCTCCCCCGGGAATGGGATGGAGCATGGGGGTCTCAACCTCTAGAAAGCCATGCTCGCCCATGAACTGGCGCAGGGCACTGAGGGCCTTGGATCTCGCCAGAAAGACATGCTTGGACTCTGGATTGACCATGAGGTCCAGGTAGCGTTGGCGGTAGCGAATCTCGGTGTCGTGCAGCCCGTGGAACTTGTCGGGCATGGGCCGCAGGCTCTTGGCGACCAGGCGGACTTCGCTACACCGCAACGACAATTCACCCTTCATGGTCTTGAACAAGACACCCTTGGCCTCAATAAGGTCGCCAAGGTCCCAGTGTTTGGCCTGCTGATGCACCGCCTCACCCACTCCCTCGTCATTGAGATAGAGCTGAAAACGGCCGGTGGCATCAGCCACTGTCATGAAGCTGGCCTTGCCCTGAATCCGCTTGAGCATGATGCGTCCAGCCAGGTGGACTTGGACATGCTCAGACTCGAGGCTCTCGCGGCTGTGGTCTTTGTAGCGGTCGTGCAGTGGCTCTGCCCGATGGGTCGGGTGGACGTCATTGGGAAAGGCCTGTCCCTGCTGGGCTCGAAGGTCGGCCAGCTTGTGTCGGCGCTCCGCCATAATCTGGTTGTCGTCGGGCCCCTGGGTCTCTTGGCTCTGGGCGATCTCGGGGGACTCTGGATTGAACGGGGGGGTCTGGTGGCTCATGGGCGTTTCTCTGGTGGTGGCTGGGGCCTAGACCCCTTGCTTAAGGCTGGCCTCGATAAAGGGATCAAGGTCTCCATCCAAGACTTTCTGGGTATTCGAGATCTCGACATTGGTTCGAAGGTCTTTGATGCGGGACTGGTCCAAGACGTAGCTGCGAATCTGGTGTCCCCAGCCCACGTCTGTCTTGCTGTCCTCTAGCTTCTGCTGCTCGGCCATGCGTTTGCGCATCTCGTGCTCGTAGAGCCGAGACTTCAGCATCTTCCAGGCCTCATCGCGGTTGCGATGCTGGGAGCGGTCGTTCTGACACTGGACCACAATGCCGGTGGGCACATGGGTGAGCCGGACGGCCGAGTCGGTCTTGTTGACGTGCTGGCCTCCTGCGCCTGAGGCACGGTAGGTGTCGGTTCGGACATCGCTCGGGTTGATCTCGATCTCGATGGAGTCATCGACCTCGGGGTAGATGAAGACCGAGGCAAAAGACGTGTGACGACCACCGCTGGAGTCAAAGGGGCTCTTGCGAACCAGTCGGTGGACGCCGGTCTCTGTCCGCAGATAGCCGAAGGCATAGTCACCGGTGACCTTGAGCGAGGCCGATCGAATACCGGCCACATCGCCTTCGGTCTCTTCGAGGAGCTCGGCCTTAAAGCCCTTGCGTTCGCAGTAGCGCAGGTATTGACGCAGCAGCATGCTGGCCCAGTCACAGGCCTCGGTACCGCCGGCACCTGCCTGGATGTCGATGAAGCAGTTGGCCGGGTCTGCAGGATTGGAAAACATGCGCCGAAATTCCAGGTCTGCCACCCGGGCCTCGAGTCGGTCGGCTTCGCCGGCCATGGCCGCAATGGTCGCCTCGTCGGATTCATCCCGCCCCATCTGAAAGAGGGCGGCGGCATCATCGGTCTCGGCAGTGAGGTCGGTCAGGGTGAGGACAACGCCCTCTAGAAGTTTTTTCTCACGACCAACCTCCTGGGCTTTTTTGGGGTCATTCCAGAGGGCGGGGTCTTCGGCCAGGGCCTGAACAGCAGCTAGTTGGGTTGACTTCTGGTCGAAGTCAAAGATACCTCCGCAGGTCTTTGACACGGGACTGCAGGTCTCCAAGCCGTTGCTCTAGTTGATTTAAATACTCGGCATCCATGGCGCTCTAACTCACTTCATTCGGGGAACCCGTTATTTTATCGGGTTTCGGCAGGGCCTGAGCAGCGCGGACCAGCAGTTGCAGGCTGCGCTGTCCCTGCCATTCATTGATCTGGAGTTCGTAGGCCAGCTCCAGTTCTTGCTCGAGGCTTGCGGGGGCATCAAACCAGATGGCAGTCAGTCGGTGGGCCGGACTCTGAAGAGGCTGAAGCCCCAGGCGCAGGTGTTTTTCTTTGAGTCGCTGGGAGGAGACCAGGCGAAAACGGTTCCGAAAGACAGGCCTTGGAAAGCCTTGTCCCCAGATGACCTGGTTGAGCTGCTCAACAGTCCGCAGCTGGTGGTGATGGGGCTCCAGTTCTCCGTCGGTCAGCAGAACATTGTCAAAGAGGGAGGGCTCATCGGCAAAATCGCGGACCGTCTGCTCAAAGGCCTCCTCGAATGCCGACAGGTTCTGGCTGGCCAGGCTCAGGCCAGCCGCCATGGCATGTCCCCCAAAGGTCATCAGAAGGCCTGGCTGCTGGGTATGGATGCGTTCCAAGACGTCTCTTAGATGAATACCTGGAATCGAGCGGCCAGATCCTCTCAAAAGGCCCTCCTCGGCCTGCCCAAAGACGATGGTGGGCCGGTAGAACTGGTCCTTCAGGCGGCTGGCAATGAGCCCCACCAGGCCGATGTTCCAGCGCGGGTCGAAGAGGACCAGGCCAGACCGTTGTGAGGGGTCGGGCATCTGCTCAACCAGGGCAATAGCCTGCGCTCGGCTGCTGGCCTCTTGTTCGCGTCGGCTAAGGTTCAGGGCCTGGAGCTGGTGGGCCAGGGGCAGGGCCTCCTCAAGGCTGTTGGCCAACAGGCATTGAATTCCCACGGTCATGTCGGTGAGACGACCTGCGGCATTCAGGCGCGGGCCAATGAGAAAGCCCAGGTCGTCGACGCTGGCCTGCTCGACAGCGCGCCCAGCCACCTGAAAGAGGGCGGTTAGTCCGGGGCTGCAACTGCCGCGCTGGAGTCGGCCAAGCCCCTGGCTTACGAGCCGTCGATTCAGGTCATCGAGTCGAACCAAGTCCGCCACGGTTCCCAGAGCCACCAGGGCCAGCAGGTCATCAATCCGGGGCATCTCACGGGGCGTTGGGGACTGCTGGGCCATCCAGGTCCGAACGGCCATCACCAGATAAAAAGCGACGCCAACCCCCGCGAGGTGTTTGCTGGGAAAGGTCTCGTCACCGAGCTGCGGGTTGAGGATCAGGCAGTCTGGCAATTGCGTTCCCGGCAGGTGATGGTCGGTGACCAGGACCTTCACGCCAAGAGACTGGGCATGGGCTACGCCTTCCAAGGCAGAGATGCCGTTGTCCACGGTGATGATCCAGTCGGGACGGCGGTCGGGGCGTTGGTCCATCCACTGATCGATGAGCCCGGGCGTCAGGCCATAGCCCAGTCGAAAACGATCGGGCACCACGAAGTCCACCGTGCCGCCCAGTCGGCCAAGGCCCTGGACCAGCAGTGCGGTGGCCGTCGCGCCATCGGCATCGTAGTCCCCGGCAATCAGCAGCCGCTGCCCCTGGCCAATGGCCAGTCCAATGGCCTCTGCAGCCGTGGAGAGTCGTTTCATGAGGCGAGGAGGTGGCAGTCGTCCAAGGCTGGTGTCCAGGGACTCCACGTCTGTCACCTGCCTGCTGGCCAGGCAGCGTGCCAGCACAGGATCCAGACCCGCGGCAAGCAGTTGAGCCTGGCTCTTCTCGCAGACCTCGCGGTCGACCAGCCGTCGAAAATGCAATTGGCTCAAGGCACCAGGTCCTCATCAAACGAGAGGCACTGCAGCAGGACCTCTACCAACTCGCGGGCAGGACGCCTTCGGGACGGCCAGGGCCGAGCCTGAGTGAGACGACGCCAGGACCATTGGTGCTTTGTTCGCCCAATGCTTCGGCACCACCACCGATCTGCCAGCAGGAGTCGGTCGACCTGTGCCTCATCCCACTGGGTCATCAGGCTAGCCCAGTCATGACTCCACTGAACAACAGACGTCTCCTGCCAGAGGTCCTGCAGGACTGGCGGGCTCTGAAGGCTAAGACGCGGCGAGTAGCCGAGGCTGGCAAGCCACTCTTGAAGTCCTCGAAGGGCAAGGGGCCCGGTCTGTGGGGCCTCGGTCGGAGGGGGCAAGACCGCGGGCATGACTGTGGGCATGACTGCGGGCAGGCTGCCGATTCCCCAGGGCCAGACTGTCTGGGCCTGCTGGGGATCGTCCTGCGAGGCCTCAAAGAGGGACATCTGAAGCACGTTGACGGCCTGGCGCCAGAGGCTCGCATCACGGCCCGACGGCTCAAAGTCGGGCAGATGCTCTCCTGCCAACAGATCGGGCATGCAGCTCACTAGATCCAGGGGGTCTTTGGCCAGAAGATAGAGCTGTCCACTGCGGCCCAGGGCCAGCTCTGAGTTCATGGCTGACGCAAGGTCTTCGAGGGCTGGCCGATGGCTTGCGTCGAGTCCAATGCCCTGGGTCTGGAGCTCGACCTGCTGGGTGCCAAGGCCAAGCCGGGCAGGGCTCAGCGCAATCACGGTCTGGTGCTCTTGGGGCTGCAGGCCGTCGGCAAGAGCAGCCAAGGCAGCCCAAGGAAAATGGGTCTCGGTGAGTCCTTGGCAGAGTCTCGCCCTGCAGACTGCTCGAACGATCGGCACGAGGCCAGCCGCATAGGGCAGGCTGGTGTATTCGACGGCACTCGCCTTCTGGCGGACCTCTCGGTGGATCCAGGCCATGCTGCGAAGGGCACTGGCCGGCAGTGTCGTGGGGCCTTGGAGCCAGCCTTGTCTGGTGAGGACCTGAAGAATCTGTTGGGCCTGTCGGGCGGGCCGAAGGGCTCCGGCGACAAGGACCCAATGGCCCTCACCCTGCAACCAGGCCTGGTCGGACTCCTCGTGGGCCCTTGTAGGGCCAGAGGGTCGCAGCCTTGCCAAGATTTTTGCCATGGATTGAGTATCGCAAATCCCATCGATCTTCAGTGGTCCCCATCGCTCGTGAGGGGTCTAGAGGACCCTTGAGGGAGGGCTCGAAGGCCTGTGGCACACTGCGCCCATGATCTTCGAGATACAAGTGGGCTTGCGCTACATCCGGGCGGGTCGGGGCAGGGGCTTTGTAAATTTCATCTCCGCCCTGGCGACTCTGGGCATTGCCCTGGGCGTGGCCGCGCTCATCATGGTCTTGTCGGTCATGAACGGCTTTCAGACGGAGGTCCGCGATCGCATGCTCGGCGTGCTGCCGCATGTAGAGGTCCGGTCTCCAGGCTATGCCAACCGGGACTGGCAGTCGGTTCGTCAGGCCCTGGCCCAGACGCAGCCAAGCCTCCAATCTGCCGTGTCCCCCTTTGTCAGCGGCCAGGCCATGCTAACGGTGGGTGACCAGATGCGAGGGGTTCTCTTGCGTGGCATTGAGCCGGCTAGCGAGCCCGCTGTCACCGCGACGCTGGCCAATCTGCAGGCCGGCCAGATTGGGCGACTGCAGCCGGGCGCCTTTCAGGCAGTGATTGGTCGAGAGATGGCCATTGCCACTGGCCTTGGTCTCGGGGACTCGTTTCAGTTGGTGGTGGCCGATCTGTCTGGTGGGCCTGCCGGTCTGACGCCCAAGACCAAATCTTTTCAGGTGGCTGGCCTCTTCGCCTCGGGTCACTACGAGTACGACAGCAGCCTTGTTTTTGTGAACCGCCGCGATGCCGGTGTCTTTCTGCGGGATCAGGCCACTGAAGGTCTGAGAATTGGACTCAAGGACATGCAGGCGGCTCGAGGCTTTGCGGCCGAACTCTCCTCGCGTCTCGAGAACGGACTGCTGGTTCGCGACTGGACGCAAGAAAATCGCAACTGGTTTGCCGCCGTCGAATTAGAGAAAAGGATGATGTTCATCATTCTGATGCTCATCATTGCGGTGGCGGCCTTCAACTTGGTCTCCATGCTGGTCATGACCGTGATGGACAAGCGCGGCGATATCGCCATCCTGCGAACCATGGGTGCCCAGCCCCGCAGCATTCTGCTGATCTTTATGACCCAGGGGCTCTGCCTTGGGCTGCTTGGGGTCGCGGTGGGGACTCTGCTGGGGGTGGTTGGGGCCCTTCAGATCGATGTCATGGTGGGCTTTTTTGAGCGCCTCTTTGGATTCCAGGTGCTGCCCAAAGGCATCTACCTCATCGACCGACTGCCCTCCGATCTCAGGCTTGCAGACGTTCTTCAGATTTCCATCACGGCGATTCTGCTGTCGTTCTTGTCCACCCTCTATCCCAGTTACCGTGCTGCAGCCACTCAGCCGGCCCAGGCCCTGCGGTATGAATAAGCCCATGGGTCCGGTCTTGTCCTGTCGCGGGCTCAGCCGCCGGTTTGAGGATGCTGGGCGTCTGGTGGTGCCCTTTGCCGACTTCGACCTGGACGTCATGGCTGGTGAGTCGGTGGCCATCACGGGCCCCTCGGGGGCTGGCAAGACCACCCTCTTGCAGCTGCTTGGCGGTCTGGAGTCGGCCAGCCAGGGGCAGGTCCTGCTGCAGGGCCGTGACCTCAGTCAGCTCTCGGACAGCCAACGGACCAGCCTGCGCAATCGGTCGATTGGGTTTGTCTACCAGTTTCATCACCTGCTCAATGAGTTCACAGCCCTAGAAAATGTCGCCATGCCACTGCGAGTCGCTCGCGTGCCGCAGGCCGAGGCCCAGTCCCGGGCCGCGTCCTTGCTGGACCGGTTGGGTCTGGCGCAGCGGCTCACCCACCTGCCCAGCGCCTTGTCTGGTGGCGAGCGTCAGCGTGTGGCGATTGCCCGAGCCCTCGTCACCGAGCCCGCGGTGGTCTTGGCAGATGAGCCCACCGGCAATCTGGATGCGGCCAATGCCCAACAGGTCTTTGAGTTGTTGATGACCCATGTACGGGCCCAATCAGCAGCCCTGGTCTTGGTAACCCATGACCAGCGCCTGGCCAGCCGGTGTGACCGGCTCATTGAACTCAGGCCGACGGGGCTCTAGGCCTCTGAAGGCGTCTGCGACGGGCCCGGTGAACCATCATCGGCCAGACAGACCAGACCAGCAGGTAGCCCAACAGACCCAATCCCATGGCCAGGGCCAGCACACCAACCACCAGTGGCCATCCCAGGCCCAGCATCCAGTTGGCCAGCGCCAGGAGGGACTCCACCGGTGCACTCAGCGCGAAATCTGGCGGAGGCGGGAAACTGCTGGTGGTGGCGGTGGACTCTCCGACAGGCCAGCCAAAGACGCTAAAGATCCACAGGCCAATCCAGAGGCTCATCAGATAGAGTGGAACAAAGGTCACCGGGTTGGTGTAGAAGGTCACGAAGACAGCCAGTGGCAGGTTCCAGTGGAAGACCAAGGCCAGAAGAGCCGCCGAGAGCATCTGAAACGGGGCAGGCAGCAGGCCGCAGAAGAGTCCCGCAAATGCGCCACCGGCGACCGACCGGCGGTTGAGTCTCCACAGACCTGGGTGGTGCAGGGCTGGCCCAAACCACCGAAACCATCGGGCCTGGCCCAGACTGTTCTGATCTGGAAGACGAGCTTTGATAAATTTGCGCATTCGTTATGTTAGTTGACAGCCATTGCCATCTGGACTTTCTAGCGGACCCTGCAAGGTCTGTTGAGAGAGCCCTGGACGCAGGCCTCTCGGCAATTGTGGTGCCTGCTGTCTGTCCAGAGCATTTTGGTCGGGTGACGGCCTTGGCTCGGGCCCATCCGTCGGTCTACTACCTCCTGGGTCTGCATCCTTGTTATGTCGATTGTCTGAAAGACAATGCCTTGGAGATCCTGAAATCTGCGGCTTGGACAGCCCAGGACGACCCCAAGTTTCTTGGCATTGGGGAGATTGGGCTGGATTTTTTTGTGCCCAATCTCAACCGAGACCGTATGCAAGACCTCTACATCGCCCAACTCAAGCTGGCCCGAGACCTCAACCGACCCGTCGTCCTGCATGTCCGCTCGGCGGTCGACCAAGTCAGTGCTGGACTCAGACGCATTGGCATCCACCGCGGCATTGCCCATGCCTTTAATGGCAGCCTCGTCCAGGCCGGTCGGCTCATCGACCAGGGGCTCTGTCTGGGGTTTGGGGGCGCCTCTACGTTTTCTCGGGCGACTCGTCTGCAGTCTCTTGTGAAGACCCTCCCTCTTCAGGGCCTGGTGCTCGAGACAGACAGTCCCGACATTGCACCGGCCTGGCTAGCCAAAGGCGAGCAGAACGAACCTCACCAGCTAGCCCGGATCGCCCGGTTTGTCGCCAGCAGTCGAGGCCTTGAGTTTGCCGAGCTCGCCTGTGCCACTAGCCAAAACGCAGCCCGTGTCCTGGGCCCACCAGGCGGCCTCTGGTCGTCGTCTTCCGCCCTCCCTTCCAACACCCACTGAGCGAGTCGCTCAATGGTCTGGTTTGCACTGGCCTTTGGCTGGCTGCTGGGTCTGGTCTGGCTCTTTGGGCAGACCAGTCTGCCCAATCCGATGGGCTTTCTTACCGCAGGCCTGGCCCTGGTCGCCGTCATGGCTCTGGTGGCCTGGCGAGGCCGTCGATGGCCGCAGGCGAGGGCTGGCGTCGCGGGCCGTGTTGGCCTCTCACTGTCTTGCCTCGCCCTGGCTGCGGCCCCTCTGGCCATCGGCTGGGGCACTGTCCAGTCGGAAGGCCGTCTCTCTCATCGCCTTGAGGCCCAGTCGCCACCGGTGGACGAGACGCTGGTCTTGGAGATTCAGGACCTACCGATCCAGGTCGAGCGGGGGCGTCGTTGGGTTCAACTCGAGGCGGTCGTGGTGGAGGGTGCAAGACGTGGCGCACGGCTCTGGGTCATTTGGCCGGTTGAGACGGGCCCGTGGCCAAGTCTTGTGCCTGGGCAGGTCTGGTCGGTCCCCCTGCGCCTCAGAAATCTGACGGGGTCTCGCAACCGCTACGGCTTTGATTTTGAGACCTGGCTCTTCCAGAAGGGCATCATGCTGTCGGGCAGCGTTCTGCCACGCGCCTCCCCGAAGCGACTCGACCAGTCCCCCAGTCTTCAGGGGCGCATCGATGCGCTTCGCTTTCACATTCGAGAGGACCTCCGTCAGGCTTTGGAGTCTCCGAAGACGGGTCAGCCGGCGCCCTACTGGGGGGTGCTGGCGGGTCTGACGGTGGGGGACCAGGGCTCGATCTCGGCAGACGACTGGCGTGTCTTTTCCCTGACGGGAATCTCCCACCTGGTCTCCATCTCTGGCATGCACGTCACGATGTTTGCTCTGATGGCCCGGTGGCTCATTGGCCTGCTCTGGCGCCTTCTCTCTCGGCCACCCCTTCGGCTGGGGCTCTGGATTCCGGGGCCATTGGCCAAGGCAGTGGGGGGTTCTCTGGCGGCCTTGGGTTATGCCCTGCTTGCGGGCTTTAACATCCCCGCCCAACGCACCGCCGTCATGGTCGTCGTTCTGTCGGCCTGCCTTCTTCTCGGCGGACAGGGCCGGCCCTGGCCCATGCTGGCCCTGACGCTGCTGGTCCTCATGGTCTGGGACTCCACTGCAGTCCTGGCCCCAGGCTTCTGGCTGTCCTTTTTCGCCGTTGCAATTCTGTTTGCCCAGCCCTCTGGCCTTGGGGGCTGGCGTGGGGCCCTGCGGGCCCAGTGGTCGATCAGCATCGGGCTGGCGCCGCTCACCATCGTTCTGTTTCAGCAAGTCTCTTTGGTGGGCCCCCTGGCCAATGCCCTGGCCATTCCGGTTGTGACCTTTGTGGTGACGCCGCTGGCGTTTCTGGGCACCCTTGCCAATGGTCTTGGGTGGCCAGACCTGCTCTGGCTTGGCCACGAGGTCTTTGCCCAACTCCAGTCCGTGATGCGGTGGATGGCCGATTGGCCTCTGGCCAGTCTGCGCTGGTCCGCACCGCCTCTCTGGGCTGGCGTTGCGGCCTGTCTAGGAGCCGCTCTGCTGGTTCAGGCTGGCCTGGGTCGTCACCGTTGGTGGGGGCTGGTGGGTCTCTGTGGGCTCTTGGTCGGCCAGGCCAGTGCACCGCCGCCCGGCCAGTTTCAGGTCCACTTCTTCGATGTAGGCCAGGGCTCGTCGGTTCTGGTTCGGACAGCCCAACGCAGTCTGCTTTTTGACACGGGCCCCTCGATGGGGGCTAGCCATGCCGCGGAGCGGATTGTCACGGCCCAGCTGGTGGGGCTGGGTCTGCGGACTGTTGATGGGCTGGTCCTCTCTCACCAAGACGATGACCATGCCAGTGGTGCCCAGTGGATCGTCGACCATTTCAAGCCCCGGTGGGTCTTGGCCAGTCTGCCAACCGACCATGGGCTCAAGGCCTGGGAGGCCTGCCAGGCGGGCCAGAGCTGGACCTGGGACGAGGTGGTCTTTCGAGTGGTCCATCCCTTTGCGCACGACGGGGCAGAGCCCATGCTGGGCCGCAATGAAGATTCCTGTGTGGTCGAGGTGCGGGACCAGGCGGGTCGGCGGCTCTTGCTCACCGGGGACATCCCCACCGCACAGGAGGCCGACATCCTGGCCCGCCAGCCCTGGCTGCAGGCTCGCGCTGGCGACCAGACCATCGTCTTGGCGGCCCACCATGGCAGCAAGGGCTCGTCGGGCGCTGTCTGGCTGCAGCAGCTGCGGCCAGATTGGCTGGTGGTCCAGGCCGGGTACCGCAACCGGTTTGGCCATCCCCATGCAGACGTCTTAGCCCGGGGCCAGGCGGCAGGCGCGGCTATCGCCAGAACCGACCTGCAAGGGGGGCTGGTCCTTCACTGGCAAGCGGGATCTCTGACCATGGAGTCGATCCACGCCCAGACCCGACGGTTCTGGCACTTGGATCGACTGGCCCTGAGGCGGGATTAACGGCCGCTTATTGGGCCACCCAGCCACCATCCATGTTCCAGGCAACACCCCGGACTTGGTCAGCGGCTGACGAGCACAAAAAGACAGCGAGGCCTGCCAACTGTTCGGGCGTCACAAACTCTCCCGAGGGCTGTTTTTCCAGCAGCAGACGCCTCTTGGCCTCGTCCCCCGACAAGCCCTCGGCCTGGGCCCGGGCATCGACCTGCTTTTGCACCAGAGGCGTCAGGACCCAGCCGGGACAGATGGCATTGCAGGTGATGCCGGTCTGCGCTGTCTCCAGTGCGATGACCTTGGTCAGGCCCACCAGGCCATGCTTGGCTGCGACATAGGCAGATTTCTGGGCAGAGGCCACCAGTCCATGGGCGGAGGCGATGTTAAGGATTCGTCCAAAGTTTCGGGCCTTCATGCCTGGCAGAACCAGTCGGCTGGTGTGAAAGGCGGACGAGAGGTTGATGGCGATGACGGCATCCCATTTCTCTACAGGAAAGTCTTCCACCAGGCTGACGTGCTGAATTCCTGCATTGTTCACCAAGACGTCCACGCCTCCGAAGGTCTTTTCGGCGGTCTGAATCAGGTCTTCAATCTCCGCAGGCTTGGACATGTCGGCGCCGTGGTGAATCGTCTTGATGCCCCATTGACGTTGGAGGTCTTGCTGGAGCTCTTGAATATGGCCCGAATCGCCAAAGCCGTTGAGAACGAGGTCTGCACCCTGGGCGGCCAGGGCCTTGGCCATGCCAAGTCCAATGCCGCTGGTGGAGCCTGTGACAAGCGCGGTTTTGCCCGAGAGCATGCCCATCTGATCTTCCTTTCTGAAGTTGTTAGCATGTGACTCCTTTCAGATTAGCAGGCCCGCCTCGTTTTTTTTGCCATGAACGACCTAATCGCCATTGACTGCCGCAGTCCCGCCGGTCCCCATCGCATGGCCGTTCGGAGTTGGGGGTCACCCAGCGCCTCTCAGACGGTGGTCTGCGTCCATGGCCTCACCCGCGTCTCCTTGGATTTCACGCCCCTGGCCGAGCGATTGGCCGACCGGTATTGGGTCCTGGCCCCCGATGTGGTGGGTCGCGGGGAATCAGACCGTCTGGCAGACCCGACTCACTACCACATCGGTCAGTATGCCCAGGACCTTCTGGCCATGGCCCAACAACTCCAGCGAGACCGCCTTCACTGGGTTGGAACCTCGATGGGAGGTCTTATTGGCATGCTGCTGGCGGGGACGCCGACGCCAGCGCTGGAATTTCAGTCTCTGGTTCTGAACGATGTTGGGGCGGTGGTCAGTGGCCCGGCCCTTGATCGGATTGGTCAATACCTGGGGGCCAATCCACACTTTCAGACATTCGACCAGGCCCAGGCCCTGGTGGAGAAGATCTTCGCTGGCTTCGGTCGCCACACGCCTGAGCAGTGGGCCTTTCTGACGCGCGTGGTGGTCAGGGACGACCCGGCGGGAGGCTGGCGGTTTCATTATGATCCGGCCATTGCCGTGCCGTTTCAAAAGGCCATCGAGGCCAATGCTGGCCATGCGGCCGACCTTGACCTCTGGCCTGTCTACGACCAGATCCGCGTGCCGACTCTGCTGCTGCGAGGGGCGCTTAGTGACCTTCTCACCGCCGAGGTGGCTCAGTCCATGACCCTGCGCGGGCCGCGGGCCCAGCTTGCGACCCTGCCCGATGTCGGTCACGCGCCTTCCTTGCTCTCGGCGGACCAGATCGACCTTGTTCAGGACTTCATCGTTCGGCAGTCCCATTAATTTTTCAACCCTCGCTCAAAGGAGTTCACTGTGTCGGATATTCAGCGTCTAGAGGTCGGTCCTCGCATGTCAGAGGCCTGCATCTTCAATCGGGTGGTCTACCTGGCTGGTCAGGTGGCGGCCGACCCGACAGCCGATGTGGTGGGCCAGACCCAGCAGGTCCTGGCTGCAATCGACCGACTGCTGGCCCAGGCCGGGTCAGACAAGTCGCGCATCTTGTCTGCCCAGGTTTTTCTGGCTGATATTGCAGACTTTCCCAAGATGAACAGCGTCTGGGAACCCTGGGTCGTCCCAGGGGCCACGCCCGCCCGGGCAACGGTCCAGGCGGCCATGGCCTCACCCGCCTACAAGGTGGAAATCAAGGTCATCGCGGCTCAGCGCTAACCTTACTTCCAGCCTGTCTTGTCTGCGATCTGCTGGGCTGTCCGAATCTGCTTGGCAAAGTCTGCGATGGGCTGGGGATCGCGCTTGAATTTTCCGAGCGCAGTCAGGGCAGGGTTCTCGGTCTTGACGCCAGCCACGACCGGCCATTCGTTGTTGCCGTTGGCAAAGTCGGCCTGGGCCTCTTTGCTGGCAAGAAACTCCAGAAACTTCTTGGCATGGTCTTTGTTGGGGGCGTTTTTCAGAGTGCCACCACCAGAGACGTTGATGTGTGTGCCACGGCCGGCCTGGTCAGGCCAGACCACTTTGGTCTTTGCAATGACTGCCTGGTCTTCGGGGTTGTTGCTGCGCATGAGACGGGCGTAGTAGTAGCTGTTGCTGACCGCGACGCCGCACTGACCAGAGGCCACAGCCTTGATCTGGTCGGTGTCACCCCCTTTGGGCTTCATGGCCAGGTTGGCGACAACCCCCTTGGCCCAGGCCTCGGTCTTGTCTTCGCCCTGGTGGGCGACTTGCGAGGCGATGAGCGAGATCATGTAGGGATGGGCGGCGGTGCGGGTACAGACCAGGCCCTTGAGGGCGGGGCTCGCCAGGTCTGCATAGGTCTTCACGGCGTCTGGCTTGACCCGGGCAGGGTCAATGACCAAGACGCGGGCTCGCGTGGTCAGACCAAACCAGAGAGTGCCTGAGCGAAGGCTCGCTGGAATACTTTTTTCGAGCAAGGTCGACTGGGTGGGCTGAAAGAGGCCTTCTTGCTCGGCTGCAACCAGCCGTGAGGCATCCGCTAGCAGCAGGACATCACCGGGGCTCGCTGCACCCTCGCTTTTGATTCTCTGCAAAAGGGCCTCGTCGCCGGCGCTGACGACATTGATCTTGATACCCGTCGCTTTGGTGAATTTCTCGTAGAGGGCGTCGTCACTGCTGTAGTGGCGGGCTGTGTAGAGGTTGAGCTCGCTGGCCGCCTGGGCGCTTGGGCTGGGCAGCAGGGGGCTGGCCAGGGCAGCCAGGACGGCCAGGCCAATGAGTCTGCGGAGGGGTTTTGCTTGGAGGTGGTTTTTCATGGGGAGCAAGGCTTCGGTTGGATGGGTTGGGGGATGGGGTAGGGGGGTAGGGTAGGGCTCTGATCTCTTGGTGTGAATATTAATACGAACTTTTCTTATTTGCAAATAGACCCCCGGGCTAGCCCCAGAGGCCGAAACCCTTGGCCTGTGGCAGAGTGTGCGACTTCATTCCTCCAGGAGTCCAACTTGAAACAACGTCCCATGCTGACCCAGGCCGATGTCGAACTCATGGGCGCTGCCGCCGAGGCAGAGGCCAAGAAAAACAACTGGGTCGTGAGCATTGCCATCTGCGACGACGGCGGCCACCTGCTCTGGTTCAAGCGGCTAGAGGGCGCGCCCCCCATCTCTGCCTACATCGCCCCAGAAAAGGCCAAAACCGCGGCCCTTGGTCGGCGTGAATCCAAGATCTACGAAGACGTCATCAACAATGGTCGGACCTCGTTCCTCTCGGCCCCCGAACTCAAGGGCATGCTCGAGGGGGGTGTGCCTGTGATGGTCGACGGCATTTGTGTTGGTGCAATTGGAGTCTCGAATGTGAAGTCCACCGAGGACGCCCAGATCGCCAAGGCCGGTGTAGCCGCCTTGGGTCTCTAAAAAGAGTCGGGCCCCCCGGGGCCGTCGGCAAGCGCCGGCGGTTCCCTCCGAGGCCCCCAGCGAATGCCGGCGGCTGCCTTCTACGCCGCCTGGGTTTTGAGATTGGCGATCTTGACCTGCCACTCCTTCGGGCCCGTCTCGTGGACTGAATTGCCCTGGGAGTCCACGGCCACCGTGACCGGCATGTCCTGCACCTCAAATTCGTAAATCGCCTCCATGCCCAGGTCTTCGAAGGCCAGGACCCTGGACTTCTTGATGGCCTTGCTCACCAGATAGGCCGATCCGCCCACTGCGATCAGGTAGGCCCTGCGGTATTTCTTGATGGTGGCGACTGTCTCGGGGCCGCGTTCGGCTTTGCCGACCATGCCAATGAGCCCCGTCTGGCCCAGCATGGTCTCGGTGAACTTGTCCATGCGGGTGGAGGTGGTGGGGCCTGCTGGTCCAACAGCCTCCCCGGCAATCGGGTCCACAGGACCGACGTAATAAATCACCCGGTTGGTGAAGTCGACAGGCAGCTTTTCGCCGCGGGCCAGCATGTCTGCAATGCGCTTGTGGGCTGCATCTCGGCCGGTGAGGAGCCGGCCATTGAGCAGAAGCGTCTGACCTGGGGCCCAGCTGGCAACTTCCTCTGGGGTCAGCGTGTCCAGGTTGACGCGCCGGCTCTTTTGGACATCGGCGGTCCAGGTGACATCGGGCCAGTCCGACAGGGCTGGGGGCGTAAAGACCGCCGGTCCACTGCCGTCGAGATGGAAGTGAATGTGTCGGGTGGCGGCACAGTTAGGGATCATGGCCACCGGCAGGTTGGCAGCATGGGTTGGGTAGTCGAGGATCTTCACGTCGAGCACCGTCGTCAAGCCACCCAAGCCCTGGGCGCCGATGCCCAACGCATTGACCCGGTCGTAGATTTCAATACGCAGTTCTTCCACGCGATTGCGGGGTCCGCGGGCCTTTAGCTCGGCCATGTCTATGGGGGCCATCAGGGCCTCTTTGGCCAAAACAGCCGCCTTCTCGGGTGTGCCACCGACGCCGATCCCCAGGATGCCGGGTGGGCACCAGCCAGCACCCATGGTGGGCACCGTCTTGAGAACCCAATCGGCAATGCTGTCGCTGGGGTTCAGGACCTGGAGCTTGGACTTGGCCTCGCTGCCACCGCCCTTGGCGGCACAAATCACCTCCACGCCATCGCCTTCAACGATCTCGTAGTGAATCACCGCGGGGGTATTGTCTTTCGTGTTCTTTTTGGTGCCAGTGGGGTCTGCCAAGACCGAGGCCCGCAGTGGGTTGGCCGAGTGGGTGTAGGCCTGACGCACCCCCTCGTTGATCATCTCGGTGACCGACAGGCTGGCATCGGTCCACTGGACCTTCATGCCAACTTTTATAAAGACGGTGGCAATGCCCGTGTCTTGGCAGATGGGCCGGTGGCCCTCGGCACTCATGCGGCTGTTGGCCAGAATCTGGGCGATGGCATCCCGGGCGGCTGGGCTCTGCTCGTGCTCGTAGGCCTTGGCCAGGGCATCGAGAAAGTCTTTCGGATGGTAGTAGCTGATGAACTGGAAGGCATCTCGAATGCTCTGAATCAGGTCGCTCTGACGAATGCTGGCCATGGAGGGCTCCGGTGGTTTGAATTAGTGGTTGCTGGGCTTGGACATGAGCTTGTCGCAATAGGCGATGGCAATCGCCGAGAACAGAAAGACCACGTGGATCATCGTCTGGGCGATGAGTGTCTTTTCGCTGTATTCCTGGGCGTTGATAAAGGTCTTGAGCAGGTGAATCGAGGAGATGCCGATGATGGCGGTGGCCAGCTTGACCTTCAGGACCGAGGCATTCACGTGCGAGAGCCATTCCGGCTGGTCAGGATGATTCTCCAGGTTCATTCGGGAGACAAAGGTCTCGTAGCCACCCACGATAACCATGATGAGCAGGTTGCTAATCATCACCACGTCGATGAGGCCTAGGACGATCAGCATGATGGCCGTCTCGGTCAGGGACTTGGTGCCCTCGGCCGGGGCAAAAACGCCGGTCAGCAGGTGGCCCAGTTCGACCCAGAAGTGAAAGACATAGACGGCTTGGGCCACGATCAGGCCCAGGTAGAGGGGCAGTTGGAGCCAGCGGGTGGCGAAGATAAATTGAGGCAGGGGTTTGAGGTAGCGCATATGACAGGTGCAGTTTTTTGGCGTAGATTTGAGTGAAAAGCCGGAACAGGCAGGCGCGGCAGGCCCTAGACGATAAAAAATCGGCCGCAACGCCTTAAAACAGGTTTCTATTATCTCTTAGGAGGAGACAACGATGTCCAGTGGCATTGAATCGGTCCTGCACGAAGACCGGGTATTTGAACCCCCCCATGATTTCGCAGCCAAAGCCAGGATCAACAGCCTCCAGGCCTACAAGGCGCTCTGCAAAGAGGCCGAGGACGACTATGCCGGCTTCTGGGCCAAGCGGGCCCGCGAGGAACTCACCTGGCACAAGCCCTTTACCCGGACCCTCGACGAGTCCAATGCGCCTTTTTACAAGTGGTTCGATGACGGTCAGCTCAACGTCTCCCACAACTGCCTCGAGCGCAACATCGACAACGGCAATGGCGACAAGGTGGCGATTATTTTTGAGGCCGACGGCGGTGAGGTCACCCATATCACCTACAAGCAGCTCTATGCCAAGGTCTGTGCGCTGGCCAACGGCCTGAAATCCCTGGGCTACAAAAAAGGCGACCGGGCCCTGATCTACATGCCCATGTCGGTCGAAGGCGTTGTGGCCATGCAGGCCTGTGCTCGCCTGGGCGTCATTCACTCGGTGGTCTTTGGCGGCTTTTCTGCCAAGAGCCTGCAGGAGCGGGTGGTGGATGCGGGCGCCACGCTGGTCATCGCTGCTGACGAGCAGTGCCGCGGTGGCAAAAACATTCCCCTCAAGCCAGCCGTCGACGAGGCTTTTGGCATGGGCGGCTGCGAGGGCGTCAAGCATGTGGTGGTCTATCGCCGCACGGGCGGCAATGTGCCCATGGTGGCGGGTCGAGACATCTACATGGACGAGTTGGTCAAAGGCCAGGCCGAGACCTGCGAACCCGTCTGGGTCGAGGCCGAGCACCCCTTGTTCATCCTCTACACCTCTGGCTCTACCGGTAAGCCAAAGGGCGTTCAGCACTCCAGCGGCGGCTATCTGCTGCATGCCAAGCTCACCATGAAGTACACCTTCGACATTCGTGACGAAGATGTCTTCTGGTGTACCGCCGACATCGGCTGGGTCACCGGCCACACCTACATTGCCTACGGGCCCCTGGCCTGCGGGGCGACCCAGATTGTCTTCGAGGGCGTGCCCACCTATCCCAATGCTGGCCGATTCTGGGACATGATCCAGAAGCACAAGGTCAGCATTTTCTACACCGCCCCAACTGCCATTCGCTCGCTCATCAAGGCCGGCGAGACCACGCCCGAGTTCCACCCCCAGCACTTCAACCTGAAGTCGCTGCGGCTGCTGGGTTCGGTGGGCGAGCCCATCAACCCCGAGGCCTGGATGTGGTACCACACCAACGTGGGCCACGGCCGTTGTCCCATTGTCGACACCTTCTGGCAGACCGAGACCGGTGGTCACATGATCACCCCCATGCCAGGTGCCACGCCACTGGTTCCCGGTTCTTGCACCTTGCCATTTCCAGGTATCCAGGCCGCCATCGTCGACGAGGCTGGAGGCGATCTGCCCAACGGGCAGGGCGGGATTCTGGTGGTCAAGAAGCCCTGGCCCTCCATGATCCGAACCATCTGGGGCGATCCCGACCGCTTTAAGAAGTCCTATTTCCCCGAGGAGCTCGGCGGGAGGCTCTATCTGGCTGGCGATGGCGCGATCCGTGACAAAGACACGGGCTACTTCACCATCATGGGCCGCATCGACGACGTCCTCAACGTCTCTGGTCACCGCATGGGCACCATGGAAATTGAGTCGGCCTTGGTGGCCAACCACCTGGTCGCCGAGGCTGCCGTGGTGGGACGCCCCGATGAGCTTACCGGTGAGGCCATCGTGGCCTTCGTGGTCCTCAAAGGCGCTCGCCCCACAGGTGAGGACGCCAAAAAGATGGCCAATGAGCTGCGCAATTGGGTGGGCAAAGAGATCGGTCCTATCGCCAAGCCCAAAGAGATCCGGTTTGGCGACAACCTGCCCAAGACCCGCTCGGGCAAGATCATGCGTCGCCTGCTTCGCACCCTGGCCAAGGGCGAGGAAATTACCCAGGACACCTCCACCCTCGAAAACCCAGCCATCTTGGAGCAGCTTAAGCAGTCGATTTAAGCGGATTTTGGCCAGACGGGGCCCTGACGGGTCCCGTCCTTTCCCGTTCGGGGTGTGGCTGATACACTCTCGCCCTTGTGTCAGAGGAAATTCCCCTGACCGTTGTCCTCTCTGCGGAGAGATGGATGAGTGGTTTAAGTCGCACGCCTGGAAAGCGTGTATAGGTTAATAGCCTATCGGGGGTTCGAATCCCCCTCTCTCCGCCACACCATTTGAGTTAGATATGAACACGGCCGAGGCTAAACGCGTTTTAGAGGCCGCCTTGTTGACCAGCAATGAGCCAATGTCAACTGCTCAGCTTAGGCGGCTATTCGAAGATGAATTCGACGAGGAGACCATTCGTCTGCTGCTCGACGACCTTCGTCGGGATTGGCACGACCGCAGCGTGGAGCTGATTCCACTGGCCTCTGGCTGGCGCTTTCAGTCTCGGCCCGAGATGCGGGAGTACCTCGACCGTCTCAAGTCCGAAAAGCCCAGCCGTTACTCGCGGGCGGTCCTCGAGACCCTGGCCATCATCGCCTACCGCCAGCCCGTCACCCGCGGGGATATCGAGGAAATCCGTGGGGTGGTCGTGGCCTCGCCGGTCATCAAGTCCCTGGAGGACCGCGGCTGGATTGAAGCCATTGGCCATCGGGATGCCCCAGGACGGCCAGCCCTCTATGGCACCACCCGACAGTTTCTGGACGACCTGGGCCTTCGCTCGCTCCAGGAACTCCCCCCCCTTGAAGACGGCTGGTCCGAGGCGGCCACCCACATGCTGCTGCAGTCCGGTGGCACGCCAGAGCCCAGCCAGGACCTGCAGGGCCAGGGGCAACTGGCTCCCGAGGCCGGCTCGGCGCCGTCCACTACTGTTCACCCCGAATGACACCAAAGGATCCCCCGTTGGACAAACCCAGCCACCAGGCTCATCCGCTTGACGATGACGATCAACTCGACGACCAGCTCGACGACCAGCTCGATGACGAGCTAGACCAGTTCGAGGAGTCCCTCGACCACCAGTCCGACGACCAGTACCAGGACCGGGACCAGCTGCCTACCCTGGACGAGACGCCCGAGGAGCCCCTGCCGTTTCTGGCGCAAGACGCCGAGACTGCCAAGCAGCTCGAGGCACGTCCTGCCGGTAATGACTACGATCCTCCCAAGCTCCACAAGGTGCTGGCCGACGCAGGCATCGGTTCCAGACGCGAGATGGAAGAGCTGATTCTTGCCGGCCGGGTCTCGGTCAATGGCACGCCGGCCCACATCGGCCAGCGCATCAGCCACACCGACCAGGTCAAGGTCAATGGCAAGCCGATTCGGTTTCGGGTCCAGCCCCCTCCGGTTCGGGTCTTGGCCTATCACAAGCCTGCGGGCGAAATCGTGACCAAGTCCGACCCCCAGCACCGGGCCACCGTCTTCAAAAAACTTCCCTCGGTCAAGTTTGGTCGCTGGATTACCGTCGGACGTCTGGACGTCAACACCGAGGGGCTGTTGCTCTTTACCACCTCTGGTGAACTGGCCAACCGCCTCATGCATCCTCGCAACGAGGTCGAGCGCGAGTACGCAGTCCGCGTTCTGGGTGAACTCGACGAGGAGCAACTCGACAAACTCCGCACCGGCATCGACCTGGGAGACGGCCAGTCGCCGGCCCAGTTTGACCAGATCGAACCAGCCGGCGGCGAGGGTGCCAACCGCTGGTACAAGGTGGTCATCCGCGAGGGCCGCAACCGTGAGGTTCGCCGCATGTTCGAATCGGTCGGTCGAACGGTCAGCCGGCTCATCCGCATTCGATACGGGCTGGTTACGCTGCCGCCCACGCTGCGGCGCGGCCAATCCGCCGATCTCAACGAGCAGTCTGTGGCCACCCTGATGGCCTCGGTCGGCTTGAAGTCTGCGGCTAGCAGCCGGCCCGGCCCCAAGAAGAGCCGTTCGCAGGCCCGGCAGCGACCTGGTCCCGAGGCCTTCTCAGGCCCCATGTCGTCTAGTTCCCGACAACAACAAGACCCCCACGACCGGGCCCTCGACCAGCAGGACTGGGACGAGGAGCACGGCACGGATGACGAATGGCAGCCTTCGGGCCCCGATGCCCACCTGTCTCAGCTGGCGGGCCCCGTCAAGAAGCGGCAGGGCGCCAAGCGGCCCAACCCGCTGCAGACCACCTGGGGCACGGCCAAACCCACTGCAGGCCACCTCTCGGCACCCCAACGACCGGGTGGCGCAAATAAGCGGCGCAAAAAGCCGGGTGGATTCGCTGGTGCGCCTGGCGGCCGGCCCGGTGGGGCGCCCATGTCGGGTGGCGGTGGTGGTGTTGGAGGTGCGGGCCCAGGCGGCGGACCGGCCGGTCCGCGGTCTGGCAACCGAGGCAACCGGCGCCGAGGCCCCAAAAAGGGCCCCGCAGCGGCCTAGGGGCTGGCCTTTTCAGGGGCTGGAAGTGGCTTGCCTTCAGGGGCCAGTCCAGCCTATAATCCGCATAGAACTGATTTCATCGAAATGGGCTCCATCGAGCCCATTTTTTTTTGATCCCCGGCTTGGCCGGGCCCACTAAATAGGCGAAGTTTCATGGTGACCGACCGCACATGGCAGGCCATTGAGTCCGGGGTAATGGCCCTGGGGTTCGAGCTTGTCGACTGCGAACAGACCCCAGGCGGCATTCTGCGGGTCTTTATTGATGTTCCTACGGGAGAGCGTCTGGTCGACATTCGTGACTGCGAGCAGGTCTCTAACCAGCTCGTTCACCAACTGCCGGTAGAGGGTATTGACTTCGATCGGCTCGAGGTCTCGTCACCCGGTCTCGACCGACGCCTGGTCAAGCCGGCCCACTTCGAGCGTTTCATGGGGCAGCAGGTCAAGCTGCGACTCAAGCGTCCCCTCAACAACCGCCGCAACTTCGAGGGACAGCTGGCTCCTGCGGAGCAGCCCGCCGACGCCGGCGAGCCGGCCTTTCGTCTACTTTTGCAGGACCAGGCGGACCAGCAGTCCGCCCTGAATTTTGTGTTGTCTGATCTTGAGCAGGCCCGACTGGTGCCTGAATTTTCTTTCAAGGAGAAGAGGCGATGAGCCGTGAGATCCTCATGTTGGCCGATGCACTTGCACGCGAGAAGAGCGTAGACCGGGACATCGTCTTTCAAGCCATTGAGACTGCCTTGGCATCTGCCACCAAAAAGCAGTTCACCGACGAGGTCGATGTCCGTGTGACCATCGACCGCGACTCGGGTGACCATGAGGCCTTCCGCCGTTGGCTGGTCGTGCCCGATGGCGAACTCGAGGACCACGACCTCCAGATCATCCTGACCGAGGCCCAGAAGCAGATCTCCGACATCGAGGTTGGCGACTACATCGAAGAAGAGCTCGAGCCCATTCCCTTTGGCCGCATTGGCGCCCAGGCGGCCAAGCAGGTCATCCTCCAGCGCATCCGTGAGGCGGAGCGCGAGCAGATTCTGAAAGACTTCCTCGAGCGTGGTGAGTCGGTGATTAACGGCACGGTCAAGCGGCTTGAGCGCGGTGACGTGCTCATCGAGGCCGGCAAGATTGAGGCCCGACTGCCCCGCGACCAGATGATCCCCAAGGAAAATCTGCGACCCGGCGATCGCGCCCGTGCCTACATGCTGCGCGTCGACCGCACGCCGCGTGGGCCCCAGATCATCCTTTCCAGGACCGCTCCCGAATTCATCATGAAGCTCTTTGAGCTCGAGGTCCCCGAGATCGAGCAGGGCCTCCTTGAGATTAAGTCGGCCGCCCGCGATGCAGGTGTCCGCGCCAAGATTGCCGTCCACACCAAAGACCGTCGCATCGACCCCATTGGCACCTGCGTGGGTGTCCGTGGCAGCCGAGTCCAGGCAGTGACCCATGAGCTGGCCGGTGAGCGGGTCGATATCGTGCTCTGGTCCGAAGATCCTGCCCAGTTTGTGATTGGTGCTCTGGCGCCAGCCAACGTGAGTTCCATTGTCGTTGACGAAGAGCGTCATGCCATGGATGTGGTGGTGGACGAGGCCGAACTGGCCATTGCCATTGGCCGCGGAGGTCAGAACGTTCGGCTAGCCTCCGACCTGACGGGCTGGCAGATCAACATCATGACCAGCGAAGATGCCGAGAAGAAATCCGAGGAAGAGCGTGGCAAGGTCTTGGCCACGTTTGTCGACAAGCTCGATGTCGATGCAGAGGTGGCCGAGGTCCTAGTGGCCGAGGGCTTCTCCAGCCTCGAAGAGATCGCCTATGTGCCCATTGCCGAGATGCTCGAGATCGAGGCCTTCGACGAGGACACCGTCAACGAACTCCGCAACCGCGCGCGCAACGCCCTGTTGACCGAGGCGATTGTTCAGGAAGAAAAGCTTGAGACCACCGCCGACGACCTGCTGTCGCTCGAGGGCATGGACCACGAGCTAGCAGCCAAGCTGGCCGATCAGAAGGTCTTCACCCGTGATGACCTGGCGGAGTTAGCGGTAGATGAACTGATGGAGATGTCCGGCGTCGATGAGCAACGTGCAAGCACGCTCATCATGAAGGCCCGTGAACACTGGTTTGCCGACGAGCAGACCCAGGCGGACTAAAGGGAGGCAGAGGACTGGATGGCTGCGAAAAATGTACAGAGTTTTGCTGCGGAGCTAAAACTTCCGGTCGAGACCTTGCTGGAGCAACTCAAGGCGGCTGGCGTCAAAAAGGCCTCCGGAGAGGACCCCATCTCCGAGGCCGACAAGGAAAAGCTGCTCGAGGCCCTTCGCAAGGCCCATGGTGGAAGCGAGGCCACGCCCCGTAAAAAGATCACCATCACCAAACGTCAGACCTCCGAGATCAAGCAGGCCGATGGCTCTGGAAAGTCCAGAACCATTCAGGTTGAAGTCCGCAAAAAACGGGTCTTCGTCAAGCGTGATGAGCCGGACTCTACCGACGGCGCCGTCGAAGCTGCGGCACCGGCCACACCGGCCATCGATGCCGCTGAACTCGAGCGTCGAGAGGCTGAAGCCGCCCGCCAGCGAGAACTCCTGGCCCGCCAAGAAGAGGCCCGAGCCGCCAAGCTGGCAGAGGAAGAGGCCCGGGCTGCTCGCCTCGCAGAGGAGGCCACCAAGGCTACCCAGTCCTCTCGCAAGGCCAAGTCAAAGGCCGTCGCTCAGGACGAGCCCGCTGCTGCTGCTGCTGCGAGTAGTCCATCGGAGGCCCCCGCCGAAACGCCCACGGATGGCGATAAGAAAACCAAGGTCCGAAAGGTCACCGCCGCCCAGGCCACGGCCAATACCGAGGCCCGACGGGCTGTCGAAGACGAGGTGGCCGCGATTAACCGTCTGATGACAGCAGCCCGAAACGGCAAGCTGGCTGCGACGGCCAAGGCCCCCGAGCCTGCCAAACCCGAGGCCAAGGCCGAGACCATCACCCTCAAGCCTTCGGTCAAGAAGCCTGGCGAAGAGTCGACCGACCGGCCCAAGGACAAGAAAAACGAGAAGTCAGTGAAGTCCTCGCAGCTCTCGTCCACCTGGCAGGAGGACGGCGCCAAGCGCCGCGCCTTGAAGACCCGTGGGGATGTTACCGGCGGCACCGGCGGATGGCGTGGTGGTCCCAAGGTCCGCAGCAAGTCGGCTGACAAGGCTGAGTCCAGCTTTGTTGCGCCCACCGAACCCGTCGTCAGAGACGTCCACATTCCAGAGACCATCACGGTGGCTGACCTGGCCCACAAGATGTCGGTCAAAGGCGCCGAGGTCGTCAAGACCCTCATGAAGATGGGCCAGATGGTCACCATCAACCAGGTGCTCGACCAAGAGACCGCCATGATCGTCGTCGAGGAGATGGGTCACAAGGCCCATGCAGCCAAGCTCGACGACCCAGAGGCCTTTCTTGAGGAGTCTGCCGAAGACCACGAGGCCGAGGTCATCACCCGTCCGCCGGTGGTCACCATCATGGGTCACGTCGACCACGGCAAGACCTCGCTGCTGGACTACATTCGTCGAACCAAGGTGGCTGCTGGCGAGGCTGGTGGCATTACCCAGCACATCGGGGCCTACCATGTCGAGACGCCACGCGGTGTGATCACCTTCCTGGATACCCCAGGTCACGAGGCCTTTACGGCCATGCGGGCCCGAGGTGCCAATGCCACTGACATCGTCATTCTGGTCGTCGCAGCCGACGACGGCGTCATGCCGCAGACCAAGGAGGCCATTGCCCACGCCAAGGCCGCTGGCGTGCCCATCGTCGTGGCTATCAACAAGATCGACAAGCCCGAGGCCAATCCAGACCGTGTCAAGGGTGAACTCGTGGCCGAGGAGGTTGTCCCCGAGGACTTCGGTGGTGACTCGCCTTTCATACAGGTCTCGGCCAAGACCGGCCAGGGCATTGATGAGCTCCTTGAAAACGTCCTTCTTCAGGCCGAGGTCTTGGAACTCACCGCGCCGGTGAAGTCCATGGCCAAGGGCCTGGTCATCGAGGCCCGGATCGACAAGGGCCGTGGTCCTGTGGCCACCGTCCTGGTTCAGTCGGGCACCCTGCGCAAGGGTGACATCTTGTTGGCTGGCAGTGCTTTTGGTCGTGTTCGGGCCATGCTGAACGAAGCCGGTCGTCAGATTGACGAGGCTGGACCTTCCATCCCTGCAGAGATCCTGGGCCTCACCGAGGTCCCGCAGGCCGGCGACGAGATGATGGCCCTGGGCGATGAGCGCAAGGCCCGCGAGATTGCACTCTTCCGGCAGGGCAAGTTTCGCGATGTTCGTCTGGCCAAGCAGCAGGCTGCCAAGCTCGAGAACATGTTTGAGAACATGGTCGACCAGGCCAAGATTCTGCCGCTCATCATCAAGGCCGATGTCCAGGGTTCTCAGGAGGCCCTCTCGGCCTCTTTGCAGAAACTCTCGACAGACGAAGTCAGGATTCAGGTGGTCCATGCAGCCGTTGGTGCCATTACCGAGTCCGACATCAACCTGGCCACAGCCTCCAAGGGCGTGATTATCGGCTTTAACGTCCGGGCCGATCAGACCTCTCGCAAGCTGGCCGAGGCCAATGGCGTCGAGCTGCGCTACTACAACATCATTTACGACGCCGTCGACGATGTGAAAAACGCTATGCAGGGCATGCTGGCGCCCGAGAAGCGAGAGGTGGCTCTGGGACTCGTCGAGATTCGGCAGGTCTTCAAGGTCTCCCGCCTGGGCAACATTGCCGGCTGTATGGTGCTCGAGGGTCTCATCAAGCGTGGTGCCCGTATTCGACTGCTGCGTGAGAACGTGGTGATCTGGGAAGGCGAACTCGATTCGCTCAAGCGCTTCAAGGACGATGCCAAAGAGGTGAAGGAGGGCTTCGAATGCGGCCTGACCCTTAAGGGCTACGACGACATCCAAGAAGGAGACCAGCTTGAGGTCTTCGAAATCCAGGAAATCGCGCGGACCCTCTAAGGCCACGGTCGACCGGGGCTTTCGCGTAGCAGACCAGATCCAGCGGGACCTAGCGGACCTGCTGCGTCTGGAGGTGAAAGACCCCCGCATTGGTCTGGTGACCCTCACCGAAGTCGAGGTCACCCCGGACTACACCCATGCCAAGGTCTACTACACCGTCTTGCCAGACGACGAGGAGACCCAGGCCAAGACTGCGGCCGGTCTTCAGGCCTGTCGAGGGTTTCTGCGTCTGCAACTGGGCCAGAGACTCAAGATTCACTCCACGCCCGAACTCCACTTCGTTCGGGATGACTCGGTTGCCAAGGGCATGGCCCTCAGTCAACTCATCGACGAGGCCAATCGCACATGAACGGCATTCTGGTGTTGGACAAGCCCGTGGGGCCGTCTTCTACCCAGGCCCTCTCGGCGGCCCGCCGACTCTTTGGGGCTGCCAAGGCAGGCCACGGCGGCACCCTGGACCCAATGGCCAGTGGGGTCCTGCCGGTCCTCTTCGGCGAGGCCACCAAGTTCGCCCAACAAGGCCTGGATGCTGAAAAGACCTACCAGGCCCAGATTCGGCTTGGGCAAGAGACCACCACAGGCGATGCCGAGGGCGAGGTCGTGGCCACGGCGGCTGTCGACGTCTCGGTCGATGAGATCGATCAGGTCCTGCTCGCTCAACTGGGCCTGCAGATGCAGACCCCACCCATGTTCTCCGCACTCAAGCACCAGGGCCGTCCGCTCTACGAATACGCCCGGGCCGGACAGACAGTCGACAAGCCAGCGCGGCAGATTCAGATCTTTCGTCTGACCCGACTGGCCTTTGCATCGCCCGATCTCACCATCGAAGTCCATTGTTCCAAAGGCACCTATATTCGCGTCTTGGCCCAGACCATCGGCCGCTCCCTGGGCTGCGGTGCCCATCTGGCGGGCCTTCGCAGAACGGCCGTGGCCGGCCTGCTCATTGGGCAGTCGGTCAGTCTTGAAGACCTTGACCAGATGGCCCCGCAAGACCGCCCCCAGTGCCTGCTGCCGGTTGATGCTCTGGCCGCCGACTGGCCCCGGGTCGACCTCACCGCCGCCCAGGCCACCGACCTGGGCTTTGGCCGGTCCCTGGACTGGGTGGGCTCCATGACCGCCTCAGACGATTCCTCGGCCTGCCATCTGGCTGCAAAGCTTCGTCTCTATGATCACCACCAGCGTTTCCTGGGCATTGGCCAAGTCACCGACGGCCGGCTCATTCCACTGCGCCTTGTGGCGCAATCGATTCTTCACTAGGGAGTTTTTATGCGCCAGCTGCGCAACATCGCCATCATCGCCCACGTTGACCACGGCAAGACCACCTTGGTGGACAAGCTTCTGTCGCAGACCTCCACCTTCCGGACCAACCAGGCGGTGGCCGAGCGGGTCATGGACTCCAACGACCTCGAAAAAGAGCGGGGCATCACCATCCTGGCCAAAAACTGTGCGGTGACCTACGAGGGCACCCACATCAACATCGTCGACACGCCGGGCCACGCCGACTTCGGTGGCGAGGTGGAGCGGGTCCTCTCCATGGTGGACGGCGTCTTGCTGCTGGTCGATGCCGTCGAGGGCCCGATGCCCCAGACCCGGTTTGTGACTCGCAAGGCGCTGGCCCAGGGCCTCAAGCCCATTGTGGTGGTCAACAAGATCGATCGCCCGGGCGCCCGACCCGACTGGGTGGTCAGTCAGACCTTCGACCTCTTTGACAAACTCGGGGCTACCGAGGAGCAGCTGGACTTTCCAGTGGTCTATGCCTCGGCCCTCAACGGCTGGGCCACTCTGGACCATGCTGCCCCAGGCCAGGACATGCGGCCTCTCTTTGAGTCGGTCCTGAAATACGTGCCGGTCCGCGACGACGACACCAGTGCACCCCTGCGTCTGCAGATTTGTTCGCTTGACTACTCCAGCTATGTCGGCAAGATTGGCATTGGCCGTGTGGCTCGCGGCACCATTCGTCCGCTGCAGGATGTGCTCATTCAAGACGGACCGGAGGGGACACCCAAGCGCGCCAAGGTCAACCAGGTCCTCACCTTCAAAGGACTTGACCGTCAGATCGTCGACCAGGCCCTGGCCGGTGACATTGTCTTGATCAACGGCATTGAAGACCTGAACATCGGCACCACGGTCTGTGATCCGGCTGCAGTCGAGCCTTTCCCCATGCTGAAGGTCGACGAACCTACCCTGAGCATGAACTTCATGGTCAACAGCTCACCCCTGGCCGGCAAGGAAGGCAAGTTTGTCACCAGCCGCCAGCTCCGTGAGCGGCTCGAGCGTGAACTCAAGGCCAACGTGGCCCTGCGCGTAGAGTTTGGCGCCGACACCGACAGCTTCTTGGTCTCGGGCCGCGGTGAATTACACCTGACCATCCTGCTGGAGAACATGCGCCGCGAGGGCTACGAGCTTGCAGTCTCTCGGCCCCGTGTGGTCATGAAGACAGGCGATAACGGCGATCGACTCGAGCCTTACGAGATGCTGACCGTTGATGTCGAACAAGAACACCAGGGGCCCGTCATGGAGAACCTTGGGCTGCGCAAGGGGGATCTGCTGGACATGGTGCCCGACGACAAGGGCCGTGTGCGGCTGGAATATCGAATTCCTGCTCGAGGCCTCATTGGCTTTCAGGGAGAGTTTCTGACGATCACCCGAGGCACTGGCCTGATGAGTCACATCTTCGATGAGTACGGTCCCTACAAAGGCGAGTTGGCCGAGCGTCGCAACGGTGTGCTGATCTCCCAGGACGATGGCGAGGCGGTGGCCTATGCCCTCTGGAAGCTTCAGGAGCGCGGTCGTATGTTTGTCTCACCGGGTGACCGTCTCTACGAGGGCATGATCATCGGCATTCACACGCGCGACAACGACCTGGTCGTCAACCCTGTTAAAGAGAAGAAGCTCACCAACGTGCGGGCTTCGGGCAAAGATGAGCACATCGACCTCACCACGCCCATCCAGCTCACTCTTGAGAAGGCTGTGGAGTTCATTGCCGATGACGAGCTCGTCGAGATCACCCCCCAGAGCATCCGGCTGCGCAAGCGGTATCTGGTGGAGCATGAGCGCCGCCGTGCGGCCCGTGAGGAGGCCGCCTAAATGCGTACCGCCATACAGACCTCTCTTGCGGCGAGCCGACAGCTCACCGCCGATCTCGAGGCCGACCAGGGGCTTCAAGACCGTCTGGTACAGGCTGTCGATGTCTGTGTTCAGGCTCTGCAAAAGGGCGGCAAGCTGCTCTTTGCAGGCAATGGGGGCAGTGCTGCCGAGTCGCAGCACTTTGCAGCCGAGCTGGTGGGCCGCTTCTTAAAGGAGCGTCAGCCGCTTGCGGCCATTGCCCTCAATACCGACACCTCGGCCCTGACGGCGATTGGCAACGACTATGGCTATGAGCAGGTCTTTGCCCGCCAAGTCCAGGCCCTTGGTCATCCAGGCGACGTCCTCATTGGCTTGTCGACTTCAGGCCGCTCTAAGAACCTGGTGCTGGCCTTCGAGGCAGCCCACGCAAAAGGGCTCCAGACCATCGCGCTCACGGGCCGAGACCCACGCGACCTGGGCGCCCGCAGCACTGTCGTCTTGAACATGCCCTCTGACCAGACGCCCCAGATCCAAGAGGGCCACCTGATCATCGGACACCTCTTGTGCGGCCTTATCGAGGAGCGGCTGCTCGGCCGTTAGTCCCGTGCAAGACTTGCTCCAACGGGCTCAAGCCTGGCGGGCCGCAGAAGACTGGGCCAGCGCAGGGTGGTCGTCTGAGCAGGAGTTTCTGGCAGCCGACCGGGCTGCCCAGTGGGTCGCGCAGCTGGGCTTAGACCAGACCACCCAGGCGGCCTGCCTGCTCTATCCAGCGGTACTTGGCAGTGCCCCGTCTGAGACGGCCCTCATCAGCCGATGGGGAGACGACCTGGTGGGCCTGCTCAAGGGCTTTGGTCGGCTGGCGACCATGCGAGGCCTGGTTGGCCGGCAGGACCAGGTCGAGACCCTTCGGCGCATGATTCTGGCCCTCTCCGAGGACATCCGAGTGGTCATTGCGCGTCTGGCCGTCCATCAGGTTCGTCTTGAAGACATGGCCCAGAGGCTTCGCGACCAGCGACCCGCCCCGGAGGGTCTGTCCGAAGAGGCCCGTGCCTTGGGCCAGGAGACCATGCTGGTCCAGGCACCGCTGGCCAACCGCCTGGGCATCTGGCAGCTGAAGTGGGCCATGGAGGACCTGGCCTTTCGTTTTACCCAGCCTGAGACCTACAAGCAGATTGCGGGCTGGCTCGACGAGAAGCGCGTCGAGCGCGAGGCCTTTGTGTCCCATACCATCCAGGACCTTGGCGCACTCATGGCCCAGGCGGGTCTGACCGCAGAGGTGGCCGGCCGGCCCAAGCACCTCTACAGCATCTACAACAAGATGCGTCAGAAACAACTGACCTTTGATGGCCTGCGAGACCTCCGGGCCTTTCGCATTCTGGTCAGCACCGAAGCAGAGTGCTACGACGTGCTGGCCCAACTCCATGCGGCCTATCGACCCATGACCGACGAGTTCGACGACTACATCGTAAGGCCCAAGGCCAACGGCTATCAGTCGCTGCACACCGTCTTGCTCGATGACCAAGACCGTCCCTTTGAGGTCCAGGTCCGCACCCATGACATGCACCTTCGGGCGGAGTATGGCGTTGCCGCCCATTGGCGTTACAAGGAGACGGGTGGGTCGGCTGCCCCCAAGCCCAAGGGCTCCAAGGCAGAGGCTGGTGGGGACCCCTCTGGCCACGAGGCCCAGATTCAGTGGCTGCGGCAGATGTTGGACTGGGGCCAGGCAGTGGGTCAGGTCCGTCTCTCATCAGACCGAATCTATGTCCTTACGCCCCGGGCTCGCATTGTTGAGCTGCCTGCCGGGGCCACGGCCCTGGACTTCGCCTATGCCCTGCATACCGAACTGGGTCATCGGTGCCGGGGCGCCAAGGTCAACGGCCATATCGTGACACTGCAGACTCCTTTGCTGACGGGCCAGACGGTCGAGCTGTTGACCGTGAAGCAGGGGGCACCCAGCCGGGACTGGCTGCAGCCTGAGCTCGGTGTTCTGAAGACCCACCGGGCCCGCTCCAAGGTTCGGGCCTATTTCAATGCCCTGGATGCCGAGGAAAAATCCGCCGCGGCGGCCCAAGAGGGGACAGGATCAACGGCCGTGGCGCCGCTGTCCCAGGCGGAGTCTCAGGAGCAGGCCCAAGCGCTCGAGCAGTCCTTGCTGGCCCGCGTCTCACGGGTTCGACCGACCACCAGCAAAGGGCAGGTCTTGGTGGTGGGGGTGGACCGCATGCTCACCCACTTTGCCAAGTGCTGCCATCCTCTGCCACCAGATCCCATCCTGGGGTTTGTCACCAAGGGACGTGGGGTCAGCGTGCACCGGGCCAGCTGCAAGACCCTGGCGGGCCTGCAGGCAGCCCAGCCCGATCGCGTCATCGAGACCAGCTGGGGAAGCCCAACGGGGGTCGCGACCCATGCCGCACACATTCGTCTCGAGGCCGATCGTCGAGATGGTTTCATGAGGCTCTTTACCGAGACGCTCATCAAAGAGCGGGTCAGCCTGGGCCAGATGCGAACCCACCAGGTGGGTGAGTTGCTGAGCCTCTCGGCTGACTGCCAGGTCCAGGACCTGGCTCATCTTGAACACTGCCTGGCGGCCCTGCGGGGACTTCCGGGCGTTCGTCTGGCGGTCCGAGACCAATGAGCCCGCTCTCGGATCGGGCCCTTCAGACCCGCCCCTTTCATGTCATGGCCCTCTTGGCCAGGGCCCATGCCGTTCGGGCGCGGGGCCTTCAGACTGTGAGCATGGTGGTGGGGGAGCCCGACTTCCCAACGCCTGCACCCATTCTCCGGGCTGCGCAGGCTGCACTGGCTCAGCAGGGGCAGCACTACACCGATGCCTTGGGGTCTATGGCCCTGCGCCAGGCCATTGCACAGGACTATGCCGACCGTGATGGCCTGGCCATCGACCCAGGCCGCATCGCCGTGACGGCCGGGGCCTCGGCTGCGCTGTTGCTCATCATGGGGGCACTGATCAATCCCGGTGACGAGGTCCTCATCGCGGATCCAGGCTATCCCTGCAACCGCCAGTTCATCCTGGCCATGGGCGGAGTGCCCAAGCCTCTGGTGGTGAGCCCCGAGCACCACTTCGCACCAACGGCCGAGCAGGTCGCAGCCGCCTGGGGGCCACGGACCAAGGCCCTGCTGCTGGCCTCGCCGGCCAATCCCACCGGCTGCCTGCTGCCACTTGAGCAGGCCCGCGCCATCGACCGGGTGGTCCGCGAGAAGGGCGGCTGGTTCATTGCCGACGAGATCTACCTGCGGCTCTGTTTCCAGGCCAAGCCCAAGAGTCTGCTGAGCTTTGGCGACCACCTCATCTCGGTCAACAGCTTTTCCAAGACCTATTCCATGACGGGCTGGCGCCTTGGCTGGATGGTGGCCCCAGCCGCGGTCATCGAGGTGGTCGAGCGTCTGGCACAGAACTGGTTTATCTCGCCGGCCAGCCTGCCGCAGCAGGCCGCCCTGGCAGCCTTTACGCCAGAGACTCAGGCAGTGGTGGAGACCTATCGGCAGGCCTATGCGGCCCAGGCTGCCTTTGTCTTGCCGCGATTAGAGGCCCTGGGCTTCTTGGTACCCGCTCGACCCGATGGAGCCTTCTATGCCTACTGTGATGTTTCTGCTCTCACCCAGAGCAGCTACGACCTCTGTCTAACGGCCTGTGACGAGTTGGGGGTCTTGCTGGCGCCGGGCCGTGACTTCAGCGATCACCAGGCCGAACGGTACCTGCGGGTCTCGTTTCCAAAGCCAATTGAGGTCTTGTCCGAGGGACTCGATCGTCTGGAGCGTTATTTCTTGGGGCGAAAGGCTCGGCAGACCGACTCATCGGTGTGAATGCTGGGCCCCCCAATCAGCTCTAGGCCATAGGGCACGGCCGCGAAGATGCCCGGTACCTTCATCTGGCCGTCTGGGCCGCGCAGCCCCTCGAGGGTCTCTTGAATGGATTTTGGGCGGCCGGGTAGGTTGATGATCAGGGCCTGGCCCCTCACCACCGCCACCTGTCGAGACAGAATTGCAGTCGGTACGAACTGCAGCGAGATCTGACGCATCTGCTCTGCAAAGCCGGGTAACTCTTTGTCGGCGACCGCTAGCGTGGCCTCTGGTGTGACATCGCGCCTGGCCGGGCCCGTGCCACCGGTGGTCAGCACCAGGTCACAGGCCTCTTTGTCTACCAGGTCCACCAGCGTCTGCGAGATGGTGAACTGGTCGTCGGGAATGAGTCGCTCAATGGCCAGCCAGGGGGTGGTAATGGCTCGGCTGAGCCAGTCCTTTAGACCGGGCAGGCCCTCGTCTTGGTAGACCCCGGCCGACGCACGGTCGCTGATGGAGACCATGCCGATGCGGGCGGTTCGCGTATTGCTGTGTGGGTTCATGGCACTATTCCCAGTTATGACAAAGACCAAACAAACGCCTTTTTACTACGACCAGCCAGGCCTTGCAGAAATCGCGCACAAGCTGCTCGCCATGGCTCAGGCCCATGGGGCCACAGATGCGTCGTCTGAGGTCTCCGAGCATGCAGGCCTGTCGGTCAGCGTGCGCATGGGGTCCTTAGAGACCATTGAACAGACTCGTGACCGCAGTGCTGGTGTCTCGGTCTACAAGGGCCTGCGCCGCGGTCATGCCACCACCTCCGACCTCTCCGATCAGGCCCTGCAGGCGGCGGTTCGGCGGGCCTTAGACATCGCGAGTCATACCGCGGAGGACCCTTTTTCGGGCCTGCCAGAGGCCAAATACCAGCCGAAGTCCAAGCCCAACCTCGACCTCTTTCATCCATGGTCGATCCGTGCAGACCAGGCCTCAGACCTTGCGCTACGTGCAGAGGCCGCTGCCCGGGCGGTGAGTCCACTCATTCAAAACTCCGAGGGGGCCAGTGTCTCTGTTAGCCATGGTCAGTTCTTCAATGCCAATACCCGTGGCTTTGCGGGTGGCTATCCCTATAGCCGGCATTGGCTCTCGGTGGCCCCGATTGCCCAGAGGGGACAGGCCATGCAGCGAGACGACTGGTACACCACTAGCCGAAAGCCCTCCGAGCTGGCCAGTCCCGAGGCGGTGGGCCAGTATGCGGCCCGCCGTGCTCTGTCTCGACTTGGCGCCAAAAAAATTCCCACCGGCCAATGGCCTGTCATCTTCGAGGCACCCCTGGCCGTTGGTCTCATGGGCTCGCTGGTCCATGCCCTTAGTGGGTCTGCCCTCTATCGGCGGGCCAGCTTTCTGCTCGATGCAAAAGGCCAGGCCATCTTCCCCGAACACATCGACATCCATGAGGACCCCTTTATTCCGGGAGCCGCCGGCAGTGCGCCGTTCGACGACGAGGGCATTGCGGTTCAGGCGCGTCAGCTGGTGCAGGCGGGGGTGGTCCAGGGCTATTTTCTCTCGATGTACACGGCCCGCAAACTCCAGATGGAGCCCACTGGACATGCCGGTGGCGCCCACAACCTGCGGCTGACCAGTCGCAAGACGCGTCCCACCGATACGCTCGACCGTCTCATCAAGACCATGCACAAAGGCCTGCTGGTCACTGAGGTGATGGGCCAGGGAGTCAATGGACTCACCGGGGATTATTCTCGGGGTGCTTTTGGCTATTGGGTTGAAAATGGCGAGGTCGTCCACCCAGTCGAAGAGGTCACCATCGCGGGCAATCTCAAAGACATGTATGCCGGTTTGGTGGCTGTGGGCAGCGACGAAATGACCCGTGGCACCAAGACCACCGGCTCTATCTTGTTAGATCGAATGACGATTGCGGGCAGCTGATCGGGCCGCCATGGGGTCACCGGCCTTGGCGCGGGTGACCCGTATGGCCTTGGTGACCACCGCATTGTGTCGGACCCTTCGCAGGACATCGGCCAGGTGTTGACGGTGTTTCACCTCAATGGCCACCCGAATCCGGGCAAAGCCAGCAATGTGCTGCTCGATGCTGATGTCAACGATGTTGGCTGAACTGGCTGAGATGGCCGAGGCCACCTTTGCCAGCACCCCTGGGCTGTCGTGGACCTCGATGTCCAGATGGGTCTCAAAGTCCCGGTAGAGGGGGTCTCCCCAGCTAATCTCAGCCCAGCGGCCTGGGTCCTTGTCCTGCTGGCGACGTGCGGTCGGGCAGCTGGCCCGGTGAACCAGAAGTCCGGTTCCGCCGCGCATGTAGCCCGTCGCGTTGTCTCCCGCAATGGGGTAGCAGCAGTGGGCATACTGCACGGCCGTGCCCTCAGCACCATTGATGGTGATGCCCACCGCCAGGTGGGTCAGGTGTTGTTCGGACAGGGCCAGGGCCTTGGTGGCTGCGTCGCTCAGGGTCGGTCGACGCCGGCTGCTCCCTGCCGTGGTGGTCTCGGTGTTCTGCGGGCTGGCCGAGGACCCCAGGGCCTCGGTGGGCATGAGGCGACGGGCGGCAACGTGAGCCAGCGTGTGGCCCAGCCCGATGGATTCGTAGATGCCGTCTTTGTCGCTGGCCCTGGTCTCGTGAAAGAGGCCCGTCCAGTTGAGCTGTTCGTCGTCCACCCCCCTTGCACCAATGGCCCGCAGGGCATTGTCCAACAGCCGTCTGCCAAAGCCCACGGCACGCTCGCGGGTGTTGGTCTTAAGGTTGTGTCGAATCTCGGCCCGGGCCTTGGCGGTTCGGACAAAACCAAGCCAGCCTGGGTGAGGGGTGGCCTCTGGCCGCGTCTCGATGCGAATGACATCGCCGTTGCGCAGCTCGGTGTCCAGTGGCTTGGCCTGTCCATTGACCAGGGCTGCCACGCAGCGGTTGCCCACGTCGGAGTGGACGGTGTAGGCGAAGTCGACTGGCGTGGCCCCTCGGGGAAGTTCCTTGATTTCGCCTTTTGGAGTAAAGAGGTAGACCACATCGGGGAAGAGGTCGATCTTGACGTGTTCAAGAAAGTCGCCCGGGTCGGTGCTCTGGACCGAGAGCAGTGATTTCATCCACTCGTGGGCCTTGCGCTGAAGGGGAGAGGTGGCACCAGCCTTTCCAGGTTCTTTGTAGAGCCAGTGGGCCGCCACACCGGCCTCGGCCACCTGGTGCATCTGGTGCGTGCGAATCTGAAATTCCAATGGCGTTCCTTGTGGCCCCACCACCACGGTATGCAGGGACTGGTAGCCGTTGGATTTGGGCAAGGCAATGTAGTCCTTAAACTTGCCCGGCGCCGGCTTGTAGAGGGCATGCAGGGCGCCCAGTGCCAAGTAGCAGTCCGAGGGGCTGTCGACCAGAATCCGAAAGCCGTAGATGTCTAAGACCTCGGCAAAACTGAGTCGCTTCTCCCGCATCTTGAGGTAGATGGAAAAGAGGCTCTTTTCGCGGCCCATGACCTGGGCCTTGATCCGAAACTTAGGCAGATGCTCTCGAATGGCCTGCTCGAGCCGTCCCACGATCTCCCTGCGATTGCCACGTGCAGCCTGCAGGGCCTGGTGGAGCACCCGGTAGCGGTCGGGGTAGAGGCCCGCAAAGCAGAGGTCCTCGAAGTCTCGAAAGACCTCGTTTAGGCCGAGCCGGTGGGCGATGGGGGCATAGATGTCCAGGGTCTCTCGGGCCACCCGCTGGCGCTTGATCGATGAGACTCCGCCCAGAGTCCGCATGTTGTGAAGACGGTCGGCGAGTTTAATCAGAATGACCCGCACATCGTCGGACATGGCCAACAGCATCTTGCGAAAGTTCTCGGCCTGGGCCTGTTCGCGGTTTTTGAATTCAATCTGGTCGAGCTTGGTCAGGCCATCGACCAGGGCCGAGACGGTGGTGCCAAATCGCTCGGCGATCTCTTGGTGGCTGACGCCGCAGTCTTCGACGGTGTCGTGGAGCAGGGCTGCCATCAGGGCATCTGCATCGAGGTGCCAGTCGGTGCAGACCTCGGCAACCGCCAGGGGATGGGTAATGTAGGGCTCGCCCGACTGCCTGGTCTGACCCAGGTGGGCTGAATCGCTAAAGTGAAAGGCCTCGGTGAGGCGTTTGAGGTCGGCCCGACTCAGGTAGGCCGCCCGCGCGAGGAGGTCGCGCGGGGAAATCACGACAGGCGAACGAATTGAATGGTCGCCCATGGGTGGGGTCTTGCTTAGATGGGCACCTTGCGCAGCATTTCACGACCCACCTGGCCCGCGGCCACTTCACGAAGGGCGGTGACGGTGGGCTTGTCTTTGTGGTCGGGCACCTTGGGTGTAGCACCCTGGGCCAGTTGGCGGGCGCGGTAGGTGGCGGCCAGGGCCAGTTCAAAACGGTTGTTGATTTGATGCAGGCAGTCTTCGACGGTGATACGGGCCATGTGGCAGGTGCTCCGGTTGGGGTCAGGAAGGGCGGTGCGACAGCAGGCTTTTGAGGTCTGCCAAAGCAACGCTAAAGTCTTGATTCATAATAACATGGTCGAACTCTTGGGCATGGGCCATCTCGGCCTGGGCGGCTGCTAGCCGGCGCTCAATCACCTCTTCGCTGTCTTGTCCCCGAGCCGTCAGGCGTCGTCGCAATTCCTCGACCGAGGGCGGCAGAATAAAAATACTCAGCACCTCATGAGCCTCATTGGCCGGACGGCCTGCAAAGTGGGCCCGCACCTGGGCTGCCCCCTGCCAGTCGATCTCCAGCAGGAGTTGTTCGTGACGGTCGAGCGCCTCTTGGACATCGCGGGCGGCGGTGCCATAGAGGTTGCCGTGGACCCAGGCCCACTCCAAAAACTCTCCCCGTCCGATTCTGGATTCGAAATCCGCCACGCTGGTAAAGAAGTACTCTCGGCCATGCACTTCGCCGGGGCGTGGGGCTCGGGTGGTGGTAGAGACCGAGAGGCGAATGGCCAGGGAGGCGTCTTGGAGCAGGGCCTTGACCAGGCTGGTCTTGCCGGCGCCCGAAGGCGCCGAGAGGATGATGAGGCGTCCGGACATGTGGCGGCGGCTACTGGAGATTCTGGACTTGTTCGCGGATCTGCTCGATGAGCAACTTCATCTCCATGGCGGTCTGGGTCAGGGCCAAGCCCGGAGATTTTGAGCCCAGGGTGTTGGCCTCGCGGTGGCATTCTTGGGTTAGAAAGTCGAGCCGCTTGCCCAGGCTGGGCTCTGTGGTCTGGCCAATGAGCCGGCGGATCTCCGCCAGATGGGCCTGCAGCCGATCAAGCTCCTCGGTGACATCGGCCCGAATGGCGCTGGCATGGGCCTCTTGTCGGATGCGATCTTCGATCAGGGACTGCCGGTCGAGCTCGGGCAGGCTGGCAAAGGCCTCTTGTAGCCGCTGGACCACCCGCTCGGTCTGGGCGCTAAGCGCCTGCGGCAGTTGGCCTTTTGCTCGCTCGGCCTGGACCTGCAGCTGGTCGACCTTCTGCAAAATGGTCTGGGCCAGTGCCTGTCCCTCACGGGCGCGGCTTTCTTGGAATTGATGCAGGGCCCGCTCGAAGGTCTGGACCACGGCCTCTGCAAAGGCCTCTGGGTCGGCGACGGTCTCGGCCATCACGCCTGGCCAGCGCAGCAAGTCGGCCATGCGCCAGCCGTCGACGGTCTGGTTGGAAAGGGTCTGCACCTGGTGGCCCACTGCGAGCAGTTGCCGCACGAGTGGCTCGTTGATGGCGGGTACAGCCGAGGGCTGGGCCGGGTCTCTGGAGAGAAAGATCCGCAGATCAAGCTTGCCTCGGGGAACGGCCTTGGCCAGTCGCTCGCGCAGGCTGGCCTCCAGGCTGCGACAGTCCTCGGGCATTCGCGAGGAGAACTCAAAGAAGCGGCTGTTGACGCTCTTGATGTCGACCTGCAGAAGTCCCTGGGAGGTGGGTTGGCTTGCGGCGCCAAAGCCAGTCATGCTCAGACCATTCATGGTGCAGGTATTGTACGGGCTACAACTCAAGGAGAACCGCTTGGATCAGTCGACCAAACCCCTGGCTCGAACAGCTGGCGATGAGGCCAACACCGCTCGCAGTGCCCAACAGATGCGTCGGGTGTCCCTTCACCGCCGCTACACCTGTCATGCCGAAGGCTCTGTGCTGGTCAGTTTTGGTCGCACCAAGGTCCTCTGCTGTGCCTCCATCGAAGACCGTGTGCCGGGTTTTTTAAAGGGACGCGGGCACGGCTGGGTGACGGCCGAATACGGCATGCTGCCGCGGTCGACCCATACCCGCAGCGACCGCGAGGCGGCCAAGGGCAAGCAGGGCGGCCGCACCATGGAGATACAGCGTCTCATTGGCCGCTGCCTGCGGGCTGTGGTCGACCTGCAGGCCTTGGGCGAGCGCACCATCACGGTGGATTGCGATGTCTTGCAGGCCGATGGTGGCACGCGCACAGCCAGTGTCACGGGAGCCTGCCTGGCGGTCTTTGATGCCCTGCAGACCATGGCCTCTCGCCAGACCGATGAGCAGCAGGCCAGTCGACTTCGCGCAGCGCTGCGCGACCGTGTCGCAGCGGTCTCGGTTGGGCTGGTCCAGGGGCAGGGCCTGCTCGACTTGGACTACAACGAGGACTCGAGCTGCGACACCGACCTCAACCTGGCCATGACGGCCTCGGGAGGCCTTATCGAAATTCAGGGCACGGCAGAGGGCGCCGCATTTAGCCGGGCTGAACTCGACCAGATGCTGGCCCTGGGAGAGATTGGTCTGCGGCAGTTGCACGACCTCCAGCAGCAGCTCATGACCCATCCGGACCAGCTCCAGGCGGCCGTCTAGCCGTGGTGGGTCTGCACTGGGTCCTGGCCTCTGGCAATGTCGGCAAGGCCCAGGAATTTTCGGCGTTGTTGGCGGGCAGTGGACTCAGAGGTCTGCGGCTGACCGCACAGTCCGACCTTGGCGTCTCGGCCACCGATGAGCCCTTTAAGACCTTCATCGAAAACGGACTTCGCAAGGCGCGGCATGCGGCCGAGCAGACTGGTCTGCCGGCCCTGGCCGATGACTCTGGCTTGGTGGTCTCTGCCTTGGGTGGGCGGCCGGGTGTTGAGTCGGCCCGCTTTCTAAAGGCCCACGGCTGCCAGGGGCTGCTTGATGCATTGGGTGGAGCGACCGATCGGTCGGCCCACTTCGTCTGCTGCCTGGTCTTTGTGCGCCATGCGCAGGACCCCGACCCACTGCTCGCAGTGGGCCGCTGGCATGGTCAGATTGCCCAGTCTCTCTGCGGCGAGCAGGGCTTTGGCTACGACCCGCTATTTCTGGACCCCGAACTGGGGCAGACCGCTGCCCAGATGTCGGCCGACCAGAAAAATGCCCGCAGTCATCGGGGCCGGGCCTTTGCCGCCCTGATCGCGCAGGGCCGTGACCTGGGTCTCTGGTCGTCATAGGCCGATCGCATGTCGAGTCTGACCCTCTATATCCACCTGCCATGGTGTGTGAAGAAGTGTCCGTACTGCGACTTCAATTCGCATGCCTTGCCGCAAGACGGTGGTCAGCCCGAGCGTTATCTGCAGGCCCTGTTGGCGGATTTGGAGCAGGCCTTGCCTGCGGTCTGGGGCCGGTCGATTTCAGCGGTCTTCATTGGCGGTGGCACGCCCAATGTCTTCTCACCGCAGTGGATTGATGAACTGCTGGCGGGTTGTCGTGCCCGGCTGCCCTGGCTGGCCGGCATCGAAGTCACCATGGAGGCCAACCCCGGTGCGGCAGGTCAGGCCGATCAGATCGACTGGAAGGGCTATCGTCAGGCGGGTGTGAACCGCCTCTCGGTTGGCGTTCAGTCTTTTCATGGCCCCAGCCTGGTGGCGCTTGGTCGGGTTCACACTGCGGAGCGGGCCGAGCAGGCGGTGCGTCAGGCGGTGGGCGTCTTTGACCGGGTCAACCTGGACCTAATGTACGGCCTGCCGGGGCAGAGTCTTGGGCTGGCCGAACAAGACCTTCAGATGGCCTTGGGCTTGGGCGTCGGGCATCTCTCGCTCTACCAACTCACCATTGAGCCCAACACCTGGTTTGCCCATCAGCCGCCAGTCCTGCCAGACGACGACCTGGTGTTCGAGATGCAGCAGAGCCTCACCGCGATGCTGGCCCGGGCGGGCCTGGATCGCTACGAGGTCTCGGCCTATGCACGACCCGGCCAGCGCTGCGCTCACAACCTGAACTACTGGCAGTTTGGGGACTACCTGGGCATTGGTGCGGGGGCTCACAGCAAGCTCACCCGCCCCGGCTTGGCCGACAACCAGGGGCCGACGGTGGTGCGGGAAAACTGCGTTCGCAGGCCGCAGGACTACATGGACCAGGCGCTGGCGGGCCAGGCCGCCCACCGACGGCAGCAGCTGGTGGCGGCCCAGGAGTTGCCCTTTGAATTCATGCTCAATGCGCTGCGACTGGTCGAGGGCGTTCCCCCGTCCCTTTTCCGTGAGCGAACTGGTCTGCCCATCGAGACGGTCTTGCCCGCGATTGGTCAGGCCGTGCAAAAAGGGCTGCTCCAAGCGGATGTATCATGTTGGCGTCCGACTGCCAGAGGGCTCGATTTCTTAAACGACCTGCAAGCCTTGTTTTTGCACCAATAAAATGCATAATTCACTAAGATAGTGCATTATCGCACCAATAAAGTGCTTTTGGCGTTCTAGGCTAGCGCAGGCTGAACACTCGCGGGTCGTTTTCGGTTGGCATGTTTCATGCATTATCCAAGCCGTACCCATTTCCAATGTTTGTCTCGTCTATTTACGATCAGGAGAGCTTAGCGATGGCCACACCCAAAGACGTCTTGAAAATGATCTCGGACAACGAGGTCAAGTTCATCGACTTCCGTTTTACCGATACCCGCGGCAAGGAGCAGCACGTCTCTGTGCCCTCCCATCAGGTCGACGAGGACAAGTTTGAGTCTGGCCATGCCTTCGACGGCTCCTCGATTGCGGGCTGGAAGGGCATCGAAGCCTCTGACATGCTGCTCATGCCCGACGCCTCCACCGCAGTCATGGACCCCTTTCGCGAAGAGTCCACCCTTATCCTGACCTGTGACGTCATCGAGCCTTCCGACGGCAAGGGCTATGACCTCGACCCCCGCTCCATCGCCAAGCGCGCCGAGGCCTTCCTGAAGTCCTCTGGCTTGGGCGACGCCGCCTACTTTGGCCCCGAGCCAGAATTCTTCATCTTCGACGGCGTCACCTGGTTTGCCGACATGTCCGGCAGCGGCGTGAAGATCAAGTCCGAAGAGGCCAGCTGGTCCACCGGCATTGACTACGAAGGCGGTAACCTGGGTCACCGGCCCACCGTCAAGGGCGGCTACTTCCCCGTTCCCCCAGTCGATTCGTTCCAGGACATCCGTTCTGAAATGTGCCTCATCCTTGAGCAGATGGGCGTGCCCGTCGAGGTCCACCACCACGAAGTGGCCGGTGCGGGACAGTGCGAAATCGGCACCAGGTTCTCCACCCTGGTGCAGCGTGCCGACTGGACCCAGATTCTGAAATACGTGGTCCACAACGTGGCCGCTAGCTACGGCAAGACGGCGACCTTCATGCCCAAGCCACTGGTCGGTGACAACGGATCCGGCATGCACGTCCACCAGTCGGTCTGGAAAGACGGCCAGAACCTGTTTGCTGGCAACGGCTATGCCGGTCTGTCCGAGTTTGCGCTGTTCTACATCGGCGGCGTCATCAAGCATGCCCGGGCTCTGAATGCCATCACCAACCCCGGCACCAACTCCTACAAGCGTCTGGTGCCCGGCTTCGAGGCCCCCGTCAAACTGGCCTACTCGTCGCGCAACCGTTCGGCCTCGATCCGTATTCCTCACGTGCCCAGCCCCAAGGCTCGCCGTATCGAGGCACGCTTCCCCGACCCCACGGCCAACCCCTACCTGGCCTTCTCGGCCCTGCTTATGGCAGGCCTCGATGGCGTCATGAACAAGGTCCACCCTGGTGAGGCCGCCAGCAAGAACCTCTACGACCTGCCACCCGAAGAAGACGCCAAGATCCCCACCGTCTGCTCCTCGCTGGACCAGGCCCTGGAGTGTCTGGACAAGGACCGCGAGTTCCTGACCCGCGGTGGTGTCTTCTCCGACGGCATGATCGATGCCTACATCAACCTCAAGATGGATGAAGTCACGCGTTTCCGCATGACCACGCATCCGGTTGAATTCGACATGTACTACTCCCTGTAACCAGACCGGATCTGCTCGCCAGCCTTCGACGCCTGGCTCTGTAGTCCAACGAAGGGGGCGAGCAATCGCCCCCTTTTTTATGCCCCCAGCCCATGCGTAAGACCCATCCCTTCGACCTTCTGACCACTGCGGTCTTGTTGATCGCAACCGATGGTCGAGTCGCGCGTGTCAATGCGGCAGCCGAGGCCCTGCTGGGACAGTCTGCCCAGGTCTTGGTGGGCCAGACCCTGGGGGACTTGCTGGCCAATCCGTCCGAGGTCGATGCGGTGCTGCTCGATGCCCAGTCCCGCAGCCTGACGGTGCGCCGCATGCAGGTTCTCTGGCGGTCGGCCAATCCCGAGTCCGACGATGAACCGCTGGAGACCACGGTACTTGGCCTGGATGAGCCGGGGCTGCTGGCCTCCATCGAGCTTCGAGACAACGACGCCCTGATTCGCATCGACCGGGAGGAGCGGCAGGCCACCCTGCAGCAGATGAACCAGTCCTTGTTGCGCAACCTGGGCCATGAGGTCAAGAACCCCCTCGGGGGCATTCGGGGCGCTGCCCAGCTGCTCAATTCAGAGCTGCCCACCGACGAGTTGCGGGAATACACCCAAGTCATCATCAAGGAGTCCGACCGCCTGCAGGGCCTGGTCGACCGAATGCTTGCGCCCGTCCGGTGCCGGCTGACCCGCTCACCGGTCAATATCCATGAGGTCTTGGAGCATGTCCGAACCCTGGTCTTGTCTGAGTTTCCCAGCGACATGGCCATTCGGCGCGACTACGACATCAGCCTGCCAGAGGTCCAGGCCGACCAGGAGCAGCTCATCCAGCTCGTGCTCAACATTGTGCGCAATGCAGCCCAGGCGCTCTCGGATCCCCCCAGGCCGCACCACCCCGGTGAGGTCGTCCTTCGGACCCGGGCAGCCAGGCAGGTGACGCTGCACCGTCAGCGCTACCGGCTGGCCATGTCCCTCACCATTAGCGACAACGGTCCCGGCATTCCGCAGGCCATTCGCGACGAAATTTTCTACCCCCTGGTCTCTGGAAACCCTAAGGGCCATGGACTTGGCCTGACTATTGCTCAGACCATCGTGCACCAGCATGGGGGTGCCATTGATTGCAAGTCCGATAGCAGTGGAACCAGTTTTGAGATTCTGCTGCCTCTTGGTGACCCTATGCGTCTATGAGCGCGAAAGGAAGCTTGATGAAACCAGTCTGGGTGGTGGACGACGATGCATCGATTCGGTGGGTTTTGGAAAAGGCACTGGGTCGGGCCCACCTGCCGGTTCGACTCTTTGAGTCTGCCAATGAGGCCATGCGGGCCCTTCAACAAGACACTCCGCAGGTCCTGGTCTCGGACATCCGAATGCCGGGCGACTCGGGCCTGGAGTTGTTAGAGAAGGTCAAGGCTAGACTGCCGGAGTTGCCCGTCATTATCATGACCGGCTTTAGTGACCTGGACAGTGCGGTCAATGCCTTTCAGGGCGGGGCCTTTGAGTACCTGCCAAAACCTTTTGACATCGATGAGGCCACGGCCTTAATCAAACGAGCTGTCCAGCAGTCGTCTGCTGGTGGCGCGGCACCAAGCCAAGAGTCCGAGACGCCCTTGGAGATGCTGGGCCAGGCCCCAGCCATGCAAGAGGTCTTTCGGGCCATTGGTCGGCTGGCCCAGTCTTCGGCCACTGTCTTGATTACGGGTGAGTCGGGGTCGGGCAAGGAGTTGGTGGCGCGGGCTCTTCATCGTCACAGTCCAAGGGCAGACAAGCCCTTTGTCGCCTTGAATACGGCGGCGATTCCACATGACCTGCTGGAGTCCGAACTCTTTGGCCACGAGCGGGGCTCTTTTACGGGCGCCCAGGCCACTCGCAAAGGCCGCTTTGAGCAGGCCGATGGCGGCACGCTCTTTCTCGATGAGATTGGTGACATGCCGCTGGATCTTCAGACGCGACTGCTTCGGGTCCTCTCGGATGGCCACTACTATCGGGTGGGAGGGCAGCAGGCCCTCAAGGCCAATGTCCGTGTCATTGCGGCGACTCACCAGGATTTGGAGCAACGCGTGGCAGAGGGCCGTTTTCGCGAGGACCTCTTTCACCGACTCAATGTCATTCGGCTGCGGCTGCCGCCGCTGCGAGAGCGCCGCGAGGACATTGCCGGACTGGTGAGGCATTTTCTGGTGCGGTCTGCCAAGAGCCTGTCGGTTGAGCCCAAGCAGCTCTCGGCCGAGGCCCTGGCCCAGGTGGTTGAGCATCCCTTTCCGGGCAATGTGCGGCAGCTAGAAAATCTCTGCCACTGGCTGACGGTCATGGCGCCATCCAAAGTTGTGGCGCCGGCCGATCTGCCACCCGATTTCAGAGACCCTTCAGCCGGCCGGCCCGTGGTCCAGGCCAGCCTGCCAACGCTCCAGCCAGGCCCCGAGCCTGCGGGGGCTCTGGGGGCATCCGGCCCTGCATCGGGCCCTGCATCAGCAGAGGCGGACTGGCGAAATTCTCTGCGGGCCGAGTTGGTGATCGCCATGCGCAATGGGGACCAAGACGGCCTGCTCTTTGACAAGCTCTTTGCTGACTTCGAGCGGGTGGTCTACGGCACGGCCCTGGAGAGGACCCGTGGCCGTCGACTAGAGGCCGCGAGCCTCTTGGGCGTGGGCCGAAACACCATTACCCGAAAGATTCAGGAATTGGCGTTGGAAGAGCCGCAGATGAGGTCTGACTTGGGAGGTCTGGCCAAGACGTAGGTCATGCTGCTAGCCAGGGCCGAGAAGGCCCAGAAGATCATAAAGCCAAGACCATAGGTCTCGCGGCGGCCCAGGTCGATGGGGTGGCCAAAGAGGACCAACTCGTTGGGGTCGACCGACGAAAAGAACAGGCCGGTGAAGGCTGCTGCTGCAAGAAACGAGGGCCATGCAATGCTCATGGCTGCACGGGCCATGCAGGGCGTCTGGCGAATGTCGCGAACGCCTTCGATGATGTCGATGGACTGGTTCATGTCTTGGTCTCCTGTGGACGTCATCTTAGTTTTTTACGCGTCCTTTTACTCGCCATTTTGCATCAGGATCTTCAATTGTGTAATGCCAGTGCGCAGGCTGTAGGTCGCTGACCTGTGCCCGGTACTCGGACGGTCCGCGTGAAATGAGCGCGATGTTTAGGTCAAGGTTGGCCAGGGTGGGGTGAGACAGGTTCAGCCGCATGAATTTAGGTACGCCGGCAGCGGGGTCTGCCGCCTTGTAACGGGCTGTCAGCAGGGTGATGCCATCTGGGCCAGCCTCGGCTGAAAGCTGCACCTGAATGCCCAGCCGCTCGGCCAGCCGATCTTTTTCCAGCCGCAGGTTGATAGTCTTGCCAGCCTTGGTGTAGTCGGCCACCACTAGTGAGTCTTGGGTGGTAGCGGCGATGTAGACAGTGACCAGGCTCGCCACCACCACAGACCCCAGCATGCCCAGAATGATCCATGGCCAGGGCTGCTTCCACCAGATTTCTCGTGGGCCGCTATGGTTCGGGTTGCCGGGGTTCATGTCGCGCCTATTGAAGCGTAAAGAAGACGGCCTTCTCGCTCACCCGCAGATCGGGATCGTCTAGCGAGTTGACCTCGATCTGGATGGGGTGGGACCCCTTGCGCAGGGCATTGGCCTGGTCGATGGGCAGCTGCACGCTGATGATGGCGGTCTTGACCGCACCGCCGGCGATGTCCACCTTGGTATCGCCCAGGGCCTGCAGGTTCTCCAGGCCTTTGCTGCCCAAGGGCTTGATGACAAAGACATGGGGGGTGTTGCCGGTGTTGTTGATCTGAAGCCGGTAGGTGTTCTCGATAAAGGCGCCCTCAATCTCTCTGGCCAATGCGCCACGGTCTCGAATGACATTGACCTTCAGGGGCGTGCGCAGCAAGAGCGAGGTCAGGACGGCGGCCGAAATAATCAGCAGCAGGGTGCTGTACAGAATGACGCGTGGCCGGAAGAAGTGACGCTTGACCTCGGCTGCCGTGTAGTTCTTCTCCAGGGCATTGATCGAGGTGTAGCGCACCAGTCCACGGGGGTAGTGCATCTTGTCCATGATGCTGTTGCAGGCGTCGGCACAGAGGCCGCAGCCAATGCACTCGTATTGCAGGCCGTCGCGAATGTCGATGCCGGTGGGACAGACTTCCACACAGACGCCACAGTCGATGCAGTCACCCTTGCCGTGAGCCTTGTGGTCTTCGGTCTTGGCCCGCTTGCCGCGTGGCTCTCCGCGGCCCGTGTCGTAGCTGACAATCAGGGTGTCGCGGTCGAACATGGCGGACTGAAAGCGGGCATAGGGGCACATGTACTTACAGACCTGCTCGCGCATGAAGCCGGCCTGCATCATGGTGAAGAAGCTGTAAAAGAGCATCCAGAACCACTGCCAAAAGCCCAGGCTAATTCCCGCGCCCACCACGCCAGCAGCCAGTTCTCTGATGGGGGTGAAGTATCCCGCAAACGTAAAGCCGGTCCAGAGGGCAATGGCCGCCCAGACGGCCCATTTCAGAAGCTTGCGCGGCAGCCGCTGGCCCAATGACCATTCCTTGTCGCGACGAATTCGGACATGTCGGTCGCCCTCGATCCAGCGCTCGATCTGCATAAAGATGCTGGTGTAGACCGTCTGAGGACAGGCATAGCCGCAGAAGAGTCGGCCGGCCACAGCGGTAAACAGAAACAGGCCAAAGGCCGACAGCAGGAGCAAAGCCGTAAGGTAGATGAAGTCCTGGGGAACCAGGGTCAGGTCGAGGATGTAAAACCGCCGGGCTTCAAGGTCAAAAAGAACGGCTGGACGGCCATTCCAGGTGATCCACGGCGTCAGGTAGTAGAGCGCCTGGGTCAGGAAGACAAAGGCCCAGCGCCAGTTGTTAAAGCGACCCGCAATACTGCGGGCGTAGATTTTTTTACCCGCGGCGTAGAGCAGAACCGTCTGCTCTACGACCTGTGATTCGTTTGTTTGGGCGGTCGGCTCCACGGGTCCCTGGACCATTTACTTGTTGGACAGGCTGTAGACGTAGGCGGAGACCAGGTGCACGCGCTCTTCACCCAGAATGTCCTTCCAGGCGGGCATGACCCCGGCACGGCCCTTGTTGATGGTCTCGGAGATGCTGGCGATGGTGCCGCCGTAGAGCCAGACTTTGTCGGTCAGGTTGGGTGCACCCATGGCCGCCATGCCCTTGCCGTCAACACCATGACAGGCTGCGCACGCTGCAAAGAGCTCTTTACCGGCTGCTGCCTTGACCGAGTCGTGGGCGCTACCCGACAGGCTCAGGACATAGTTGGCCACGTTTTCGACACCAGCCGGTCCGCCCACAGCATCGGCCATGGGAGGCATCATGCCGTTGCGACCTTCGAGCAGGGTGGTCTTAATGGCTGCGCTGTCACCGCCATAGAGCCAGTCTTTGTCGGTCAGGTTTGGAAAGCCCTTGCCACCGCGTGCGTCGGTGCCGTGGCACTGGGCACAGTTGTTGATGTAGATGCGCTGGCCGATGGCCATGGCCGCAGGGTCTTTGGAGACTTCTTCAATTGCGGTGGCCGCATATTTTGCATAGATGGGGCCGTACTTTTCGTGGGCCTTGGCCACTTCCTTGTTGTACTCGCCCGTTGAGCTCCAGCCAAGCACGCCCTTGATATTGCCCAGGCCAGGAAAGAGCACCAGGTAGAGCAGTGCAAAGGCGACGGTGATGTAGAACAGAAACATCCACCAGCGGGGCAGGGGGTTGTTGAACTCTTGTAGGTTCTCGTCCCAGGTGTGGCCGGTGGTGTCGACCTTGCCGTCTTTGATCTGGATCTTGGTGCGAGACAAGAAGTACAGAAAGACACCGCAGGCCACGATACTGACGAGGGAGGCGATGATGACAAAGAGGTTCCAGAAGTTGTTGGTGAAATCAGCCATGATGTTCAGCCTTCATGCGTTTTGGTTGTGTTGAGGGCGTCGACAGGTTCGTCGTCTCGAAGAGGAATCTGTGCAGCCTCTTCCATCTGTTTCTTCTGGCCTTTGCTATAGACATAGACCACGATGCCGATGAAGACCAAGAAGAACAGAACGGTCAGGGCTGCGTGCAGGTCGCTCATGACCGCTTGTCTCGAAGGGCCAGGCCCAGCGACTGCAGGTAGGCGATCATGGCCTCCATTTCAGTCTTGCCGGTGATTTCTTCGGGGGCTTTGGCGATCTGCTCGTCGGTGTAGGGAATGCCCATCATGCGCATGGTCTTCATGCGGGCCTGGATGTCGGGCATGTTCAGGGGGGTGCCTTCAAGCCATGGATACGAGGGCATGACCGACTCGGGCACGACATCGCGTGGGTTGATCAGGTGAACCCGGTGCCATTCGTCGGAGTAGCGCAGGCCAACGCGGGCCAGGTCGGGTCCGGTGCGCTTGGAGCCCCACAAGAAGGGACGGTCATAGACCGACTCGCCTGCGACCGAATAGTGGCCATAGCGCTCGGTCTCGGCCCGGAAGGGGCGGACCATCTGGGAGTGACAGCCAACACAGCCCTCGCGAATGTAGAGGTCGCGTCCTGCGAGTTGCAAGGCGGTGTAGGGCTTCACCCCAGCCACGGGCTCGGTGGTGGACTTCTGGAAAAACAGCGGCGCAATCTCGACCAGGCCTCCGATCGCAACGACGATCAGGGTCATGACGATCAGCAGGGCTGGCCGCTTTTCAATAATTTCGTGACGAAATCCCATCTGGATTCTCCTGGGGCTTAGGCGTGGTGGGCGATGGCCGGAATGCTGGCGTTCACCGGTTGAGGATTGCGGACCGTCATCACGACGTTCCAGGCCATGACCAGCATGCCGCTGAGGTAGAGGACCCCGCCGGTCATGCGAATCACGTAATAGGGCATGCTGGCTTTCACGCTCTCAACAAAGCTGTAGGTGAGCGAGCCGTCTTCATTCAGGGCGCGCCACATTAGGCCCTGCATCACGCCCGAGATCCACATCGCGGCGATGTAGAGCACGATGCCGATGGTGGCGATCCAGAAGTGCAGCTCAATGGCCTTGGTGCTGAACATGCTGGTGCGACCCACCAGGCGTGGGATGAGGTAGTAGAGCGACCCAATCGAGATGAAGCCCACCCAGCCCAGTGCGCCAGAGTGCACGTGGCCAATGGTCCAGTCGGTGTAGTGCGACAGGGCATTCACGGTCTTGATGGCCATCATGGGGCCTTCAAAGGTGGACATGCCGTAGAAAGAGACCGAGACAATGAGGAACTTTAGGATGGGGTCGTTGCGCAGCTTGTGCCAGGCACCCGACATGGTCATGATGCCGTTGATCATGCCGCCCCAACTGGGGGCCAGCAAAATAAGCGAGAAGACCATGCCCAGCGACTGTGTCCAGTCGGGCAGGGCGGTGTAGTGAAGGTGGTGAGGACCGGCCCACATGTAGGTGAAGATCAGGGCCCAGAAGTGGACGATCGACAGCCGGTAGGAGAAGACAGGCCGCTCGGCCTGCTTCGGGATGAAGTAATACATCATGCCCAAAAAGCCTGCGGTTAGGAAAAAGCCCACCGCATTGTGGCCGTACCACCACTGGACCATGGCGTCTTGGACGCCTGCGTAGACGGGGTAGGCCTGGGTGAGGCTGACCGGAATGGCAGCACTGCGAACGATGTGCAGCAGGGCGACGGTCAGGATAAAGGCGCCATAGAACCAGTTGGCCACATAGATGTGCTCAATCTTGCGCTTGTAGAGGGTGCCAAAGAAGACCACGGCATAGGCCACCCAGACCACAGCGAGCAACAGGTCAATCGGCCAAATGAGTTCGGCGTATTCGTGGCTGCTGGTCAGGCCCATGGGCAGGGTAATGGCTGCCAGCACAATCACCGCCTGGTAGCCCCAGAAGGTGAACTCGGCCAGGCCGCCGCCAAATAGTCGGGCATGGCAGGTGCGCTGGACGACGTAGTAGGAGGTGGCTAGCAGGGCGTTGCCACCAAAGGCAAAGATGACCGCGTTGGTGTGCAGAGGACGCAGGCGACCAAAGGAGAGCCAGGAGATGCCCTCGGCCAGGGTGGGGAAGGCCAGTTGGGCGGCGATCCAGACTCCCAGGAACATGCCCACAACGCCCCAGAGAACGGTGGCGTAGGCAAAGAGTTTTGGCACTCGGTAGTTATAGATGTTTTGTGTGTCCTGGGCGCCGCCGGTGCGGGTCTGGACGTGATCAAGCTGATCAAGAACTGCGGCCATGGATACAACCCCCCTAGAATGAGTACCGCTAATTTATGTGGATTCCCGCATATTCGCCTTGATCTTGGTCAAATATGGGAAAACCCGAGTAAGGCAGGCGGGTAAGGAGGGCCCGTTGTCCACGACAAAATCTTGTCAGTGGGCGTCTTGGTCCCCAGGGCTTTTCGGGTCAGACCCGCCCGGCCTAAGGCTGGGCGGCACACCCTCGTCGTCGTCCATCAGAATCCGGCGTCCGGGGGCCTCGAGGTCATCGAACTGTCCCGAGGAGGACATTCGAAAAAACAGCCAGATCACCACCGCAATGACCACCAGGCTGATGAAGATGAGCAGACCCAGAATTTCCATCAGACCGACCCTTTTCTGGGCAGCAGTCTAGCGGCATTGAGTATGACCACCAGAGACGAGCTGGCCATGCCCAGGGCCGCCAGGACCGGTGGTAGGTAGCCTAGCGCAGCCAGGGGAATGGCCGTCAGGTTGTAGCCAACCGCCCAGACGATGTTCTGGCGCAGGATCCGTCGGGTCCGTCGGGCCATCTCCAGCAGGTCTTCCAGGCCCTGCAGCCCTGGCGACAGCAGGTAGCAGTCTGCCCGTTGCAGGGCCAGAGGGGCGCTGCCTGCCACCGCCACCGAGAGATCGGCCTGGGCCAAGACAGGGGCATCGTTCAGGCCATCGCCCACCATGGCCACCCGCTGGCCCTGGGCCTGCAGGCTGGCCAAGGCCTCCCGCTTGGCCTGTGGGCTGCAGCCTCCGCGGACCTGGTCGGGGCTGAAACCCATGGCGGCCCCTAGGCGCTGGACTCGGTCGGGCGTGTCACCGCTCAATAGCCAGGTCTGCAGGCCCCGGCCGCGCAGCGACTGCAAGAGGCCTTGGGCCTCTGGGCGGGCCTGGTCGACAAAGCTCAGCCAGACCAGCAGTTCGCCATCGACTGACAGAAAGACACTGGCATTGGGTGCTGCTGCGGTCTGGGCCAGGCCTACAAAAGAGGCTGAGCCCAGCTTGACCAGCCGGTCCTGGCCTTGTGCGTCTGGCCACTGGGCCTGGACCCCCAGTCCGGCGAGCGACTGTAGGGCCTTGAGCTGGGGCAGCGCCTGGCCTGGCGTCTTGGCCAGCTGCTCTCGTGCCTGCCGGTAGAGGGCCTGGGCCAGGGGATGGTGGTTGTCTTGGGTGAGGGCTGCGAGCAGTGGCCAGTGGTCGGGCTTGCTTGCCAGAATCTGGGCCTGGTCTGGCAGGGTCAGGGTGCCCGTCTTGTCAAAGACCACGTCGGTGAGCTGCCAGCCAGTCTGAAGGGCATCGGGGTTGGCCAGTACAATGCCGCGCTCGAGCAGGCCGGCCAGGGCCGCCGCATAGGCGGCGGGTCCCGCCACCGACAGGGCGCAGGGGCAGGAGACCACCAAGACGGCCACCACGGTGGGCAGCCAGACTTCAAGGGCCGCGCCCTGCCAGAGCAAAACGCCCAGCACCAGGGCTGCAATCAGCAGCAGACGGGTGGTGAACTTGGCGGCAACGCCGTCGGCCCAGTCTGTCCATCGGGGTCGGGTTGCTGCAGCCTGCTCGGCCAGCTGCGAGAGCCTGGCCAGTGACCCGGCAGCCGGATCGGTCAGCACGCGGGCTCGCACGCCCACGCCCAAGTTAATGGCGCCTTCGGGGCAGACCTCGCCTCTTGCTTTGGGCACCGGCGTCATCTCACCGGTGAGCGAGGAGAGGTCAATTTCTGTCGCGCCATCCAAGAGTTCGGCATCGGCCGCAAAGGCTGCACCACTGGCCACCAGGATTTCGTCGCCCAGGCGAAGTTGCCAGGCGGGCACCTGGCCAGGGTCGGGCTCGACGCGCTGGGCCAGCAAGGGGCTCTGCAGGGCCATGCGTTCGCGTTTGGCCACGGCCCGTCGAGTCATCAGGCCCTCAATGGACCGAGCCCCCAGCACCAGAAATAAAAACATGCAGACCGAGTCAAAGTAGACATGGCGTGCCTGGATGGCACTGGCCGCCAGGCTGCCCACAAAGGCCAGCAGCAGGCCCAGCGAAATGGGCACATCCATGTTCACGCGACCAAGGCGCAAGGCCCGAAGGGCCGAGCCAAAGAAAGGCCCGCCTGCATAGACCAGGGTTGGCAGGGTGATGAGCAGCGCGGCCAGTCTCAGCAGGCCAATGGTGGTGGGTTCCAGTTCATCAAAGGCGGTGTACTCGGGGGTGGCCAGCATCATGACCTGGGCGGCTGCCAGGCCCGACACAAAGAACCGGCGGTTGCTGCGCCGTTGCTGCTCGCGGCGCTGTTGCTCAAGGGCCGTGGAGCCAATGGGCAGAATGGCATAGCCGTAGGTCAGGAGTCGCTGGCCCAGGGCCTTAAGGTTGGTGACCGCAGGGTCCCACCTCAGCGTCAGGCGGGCGGTGGTGGCATTGGCCTGGGCGGCCTGGACACCGGGCACCTGGTGGAGGACTTTTTCAATGAGCCAGGCACAGGCGCCGCAGCGAAGGCCCTCGATGGCCAGGGTCGTGGTGGACCGCTGCGCATTGGCCTGCGGTGTGGCCGCGGCGGTGTCGGTCTGCACATGGCGTACCGTCCAGGCGGGGTCTTCAATCAGGCTGGCCCAGGGCGAGAGATCAGCCAGGACTTTTGGGTCGACGCCCTGAACGGTTCGCTGCTTGTAATAGGTCTGGGCGCCGGCTTGGACAATGGCCTGGGCCACTGCCTGACAACCCAGGCAGCACATGGGCTGGTCGATGCCGTCGATGCGGGCGGTCCAGTTGGTCTTGTCTGGCACGGGCTCGCCACAGTGAAAACAACGCAGTGGACTCATGGGCTTGGTGGTCTAGTGGGTGGTGATGCAGAAGGCATCGAGCCAGGGCACCGAGATGAGGTTGAGGGCCCGCGCGATTCCCCAGAGGCCAAAGAAGATCATCAGCCAGCCCATGGCCAGCCGAAAGCCATCGTTGGCGATGACTGCCGCGAGCCGGGAGCCCGCCATGGAGGCGGCCCACAAGGCCGGAATGGTGCCCAGCCCAAAGGCCAGCATCCAGAGCCCACCAGAGGAGGCCGAGCCCGAGACCGCAGCGGTGACCACCATGCTGGTGGTCAGGCCACAGGGCAGCCAGCCCCAGAGCAGTCCCGCACGGCTGGCCTTCAGCCAGTCCATCCAGACTGGGGGTGCGGGCAGCACACCATCGAATCGCACCGGCACCAGGGTCTTTTGGGCCAGGGGCGCCACAAACTGCCAGACCAGCTGGCCCATGCGCTCTAGAAGCAGAATGGAGCTGGAGACTCGGGCCAGGTGTAAGCCCAGTCCCAGCAGCAGAAGGTTGGCCAGGACCATGGCCATGCGTTGGGTCCATTCCAACGGCCCAAAGGCCAGGAAAAAGGCCCCGAAGGCTCCTGCGATCAGGCCCATCAGGCCATAGCTCGTGACCCGACCCAGCTGCCAAAAGAGCAGCACCACGCTCTGGCCTCTGGGCCTTGGTCCTGAACCCTGTCCTGCGACATGACCTGCGGCCTGACCAGCCGCCACGGCTAGGCCGCCACACATGGCCAGGCAGTGGGCCGAGGACCACAGGCCGATTAACAGGGCAGAGACAGGAAAGTTCACAGACCGCAGTGTACGGTCAGGCCTTTGCCTGCGGCTTGGTCTAGATCAAATCGGCCCAGACTGGGGCATGGTCCGAGGGCTGCTCGAGCGCGCGGGGCGTGTTGTCAATGCCGGTGGCAGAGCACTGCGCCAGCAGCGGGGCCGACAGCAGAATGTGGTCGATGCGCAGGCCCAGGTTTCGACGAAAGCCCGCCATGCGGTAGTCCCACCAGCTAAAGGCTTTTTCCAGGTCTGGGTGTTGGTGTCGAAAGCTATCTGCAAGGCCCAGGCCCAGCAGGGTCTGAAAGGCCTGCCGCTCCGGAGTGGAGCAGAGGATCTTTTCGTGCCAGGCCGCAGGGTCGTGGACATCGAGGTCTGCTGGCGCAATGTTGAAGTCCCCCACCAGGGCCAGGTGGGCGTGTTGGGCCAGCTCGTCTTGCAGCCGCTGGGTCAGGGCCGCGAACCAGGCCAGCTTGTAGGCGTATTTGTCGCTGCCGACTTCGCTGCCGTTGGGCATGTAGCCGTTTACAAACCGCAGTTGGGCAGGGCCTGGGTTGCCCGCCTTCAGGGTGACGGTTGCCGCGATCAGTCGCTTCTGGTCATCGGGCAGCCGAGGGTCATTGATCCTGACGTCGTCAACCGAGGCCACGGTCTGTCGTCTCGTCAGAATGGCCACGCCGTTGTAGGTGGGCTGGCCAGCAAAGTAACAGTCATAGCCAGCGGCTTCGATCTGATCGCGCGGGAATTTCTCGTCCACCAGCTTGAGCTCTTGCAGGCCAATCAGGTCGGGCTGTTCGGTGGCCAGCCAGTCGAGCAGGTGGGGCAGCCGCACCTTCAGGGAGTTGAGGTTCCAGCTGGCCAGCCGGATGCGGGGGGCGGGGCTGCTCAGAGGGCCTCCGCCAGGCCCTTGGCCCTGAGCAGACAGGCATCACAGGCGCCGCAGGGTTGGCCCTGTGGGCTTGGGTCGTAGCAGCTAAAGGTCAGGTCGATGTCCAGGCCCAGGCGGCGAGCCGTGGTGACGATTTGGGCCTTGGTCAGGCTGATGAGTGGCGTGTGGATGGTCATGGGCGACTCGCCGCTGACCCCGGCAGCGGTGGCCAGATTGGCCATGGTCTGAAAGGCCTGGATAAAGGCGGGCCTGCAGTCTGGGTAGCCGCTGTAGTCCAGGGCATTGACGCCGATAAAGAGGTCTTTGGCTTTCAGGACCTCGGCCAGGCCCAGGGCGTAGCTCAGAAAGATGGTGTTACGGGCGGGCACGTAGGTGACCGGAATGCCCTGGCCAATCTCCTCTGCGCTTCGGTGCTTGGGCACCTCGATGTCGTCGGTCAGGGCAGAGCCGCCGATGGCCCGCAGGTCCAGGTTCAGGATGCGGTGGCTGGCTACCCCGATGGTCTTGGCCACTGCCTGGGCGGCCTTTAATTCCTGGCGCTGTCGCTGGCCGTAGTCAAAGGACAGGGCGTGGCAGGCAAAGCCCTGCGACTTGGCCAGGGCCAGGCAGGTGGACGAGTCCAGTCCACCGCTGAGCAAGACGACTGCAGGCTTCACGCGGCCCGTAGGGTCTAGGCAGCCTGGGCCAGGCCGTTGTGACGCAGCAGCGGCTCGATCGAGGGCTCGCGTCCCCGGAAGGCCTTGAAGGAGGCCATGGCGGGCCGAGAACCCCCTCGCGACAGAATCTCCGCCAAGAACCTTGCACCCACTTGGTCGTAGGCCTGCTCACCGACTTCTTCGAAGGCGGCATAGGCGTCGGCCGACAAGACCTCTGCCCATTTGTAGCTGTAGTAGCCGGCCGCATAGCCGCCAGCAAAAATATGGCTAAAGCTCTGGGCAAAGCGGTTGAACGCTGGGGGCTTGAGCACGGCCACTTCGTCGCGCACGGCATTCAGAATCTGCATGATGCGCTGGCCTGCGGCCAACACCGCGTCGGTGTCTTCGGTGTTGAGGTCGGCCAGGTCGGCAGTGGTCTGGTGGATCAGGATGTCAAAGAGCGAAAACTCGATCTGGCGCAGCATGAAGAGTCCGCTTTGAAAGTTGCGGGCGGCCACCATCTTGTCAAAGAGCGCGCGCGGCAGCGACTTACCCGTCTTGGTGTGGGCGGTCATGGCCTGAAGGTTGGACCACTCCCAGCAGAAGTTCTCCATGAACTGACTGGGCAGTTCCACGGCGTCCCATTCCACGCCATTGATGCCGCTGACTTCTAGCTCGTCGACCTCGGTGAGTAGGTGATGCAGGCCATGGCCAAACTCATGAAACAGGGTGATGACATCGTCGTGGCTCAGGGTGGTGGGGTTCTCGCCGGTGGGCGCAGCAAAGTTGCAGGTCAGCAGGGCCACCGGGGTCTGCAGTTGCTGGCCGTTGATGCGTCGGCCTCGGCTGTCATCCATCCAGGCGCCTCCGCGTTTGGTGGACCGGGCATAGAGGTCTAAAAAGAGATGGCCGATGCAGCGGCTGTCGCGGTAGACGGCAAAGAGCTGGACGTCGGGATGCCAGATGGCGGACTGGGCCTGCTGGGAGGCCGGCTGAATCTGCACACCAAAGAGCCGCTTGACCAGGCCAAAGAGGCCGTTGAGGACATTGGGCAGCTGGAAGTACTGGCGGACCTCGTCTTCTGAGAAGTTGTAGCGGGCCTGGCGCAGCTGCTCGCTGGCATACGAGACATCCCAGGGCTGCAGGTCGGCAATGCCCAGCTCTTTGGCGGCAAAGGCCCGCAGCTCTGCCAGGTCTTGCTCGGCACTGGGCCGGGCCCGTCTGGCCAGGTCTTTTAAAAAGTCGATGACCTGCTGGGGGCTGTCGGCCATCTTGGAGGCCAGTGACAATTCCGCTGAACTGCCAAAGCCCAGCAGCCGGGCCTGACGCTGGCGCAGGGCCAAGATTTCGCCCATCACCGGTGTGTTGTCGTGGCCCGGGCCTTCGGCTGCCAGCTCAGAGGCACGTCGGGCCTGCAGGCCATAGAGTTCTTCACGCAGGGCCCGGTCGCGGGCGAACTGCAGGGTGGGCACCAGACTGGGCTGCTGCAGGGTGAGCACATAGCCGGCCACTCCGCGTTTGTCGGCTTCGGCCTTGGCTGCCGCAACGACATGCTCGGGCAGGCCGTCCAGGCGCGACTCATCGGACAGCGTGACGACCGAGGCATTGGTGCTGTCGAGCAGTTGTTCAGAGAACTTCTGCGAGAGCTGGGCGAGTCGGGTGGACTGCTTGGCAAAGACAGGCTTTTGGTCGGCGGGCAGCTCTGCGCCGCCCAACTTAAAGTCTCGCAGGGCATGGGCCAGGGCCTGCTCGCGGGCGGCATGGCCGACGACATCGGCACTCTTGGCCACCTGCTTCATCTTGGCAAAGAGCCGTTCGTCTTGGGCCAGGTCGGACCAGAAGGTGGTGACGGCCTCGAGCTTGCCGTTGGTCAGGTCGCGCCACTCGGGGCTGTCCATCACGCCGTTTAAGTGGTGGACGGCCGACCAGGTGCGTGAGAGCTGTTCGGTGGCGCTGGTCAGCGGAGCCATGACAGCGGCCCAGGTGTTGGGCGTGTCGGCCGCGACCACCTGTTCAAGGGTCTGTCGGGCGGCGGCCATGAAGTGGTCAATGGCGGTGCCGCAGTTTTCGGGGGTGAGGCCGTCGTAGCGGGGAGGCTGCTCAACGGCCAGCAGGGCGGCGATCTCGGGGCGAAGGACGGGTGCGTTCATACGAGTCTTCTTTCAGCAGATTCCATGGTGTTGACCAAGAGCATGGCGATGGTCATTGGGCCCACGCCTCCTGGCACTGGCGTGATGGCGCCGGCCACGGGCTTGACGGATTCAAAGTCCACATCGCCAGCCAGTTTGCCGTCGTCGAGTCGGTTGATGCCGACATCGATGACCACAGCACCCGGTTTGACCATCGAGGCGGTGATGAGTTTTGGTCTTCCCACAGCCGCTACCAGGATATCGGCCTGGCGGGTCATGGCTGGCAGGTCGCGGGTCTTGCTGTTGCAGAGGGTGATGGTGGCGCCGGCGGCCAGCAGCAGCATGGCCATGGGCTTGCCCACAATATTGCTGGCCCCCACGATGACGGCATGGGCCCCGCGAATGGGCGTCTCGATGCTCTCGAGCATCTTCATAACGCCGTAGGGGGTGCAGGGCCGAAATTGAGGCGCACCGGTCATCAGTGCGCCGGCATTGGCCACATGAAAGCCGTCGACGTCTTTGTCGGCGGCAATGGCCTCGATGACCCTGTGGCTGTCGATCTGGGGGGGCAGGGGCAGTTGCACCAGAATGCCGTCGACGCTGGTGTCGGCATTGAGCTGGTCAATTTTGGTGAGCAAGGCTGCCTGGCTGGTCTCGGCGGGCAGCACAATAAGCTCGCTTTTTAGACCGGCAGCCTCGCAGGCCTTCACCTTGTTGCGGACATAGACCTGAGAGGCTGGGTTCTCGCCTACCAGAATGACGGTGAGGCCAGCCTTACGGCCAGCTTTTTGTTCAAAGGCGGCAGCCCGTTGGGCAACCTGGGCACGCGTTTTTTGGGCCAGCGCAAGGCCGTCGATCAGCTGAGCAGTCATGGTGTGGCGATGCTAGCATGCAGGGCTTTTGGCGGCTGTCGCGACTGGACAAGCCTTTTGAATTCCATTAGAGTCTCGGATTCTTTGGTGCATGGGGCTATAGCTCAGCTGGGAGAGCGCTTGCATGGCATGCAAGAGGTCAGCGGTT
>CALMJH010000040.1 GCA_937864175.1 uncultured Burkholderiales bacterium | reverse complement strand
TGGTTAATGCGGCATGATCTGCCTCGAAGGCCCGATGACCTTCAGGGCTGCCTTGCCTTTGCCCAGGCCCTGCGCCTCGAAGATCCCCATCTGCTTGGTCGGTATGCCGAGCGGCTCGAGAGCCTGCTGGCCTTGCCCATGGGCGAGGTGGCCCAGCAGGCCGCCGCCCATCAGCAAGACGTCAGACAGGCGGTGGCACAGGCCCGTCTTCGTCAGCTAGAAAGCCTTTTGAGGCCGTAAGCACCAGAAACTGTTGGCCCATGGCTGCATCAGACAAGAGCGTCTGAAGCCCTGCCAGGGCAGCGAGTCTGGCCGGGTCTTGGGGAGGCTGGCCCAGGGCGTCTGGATCGGCCAGGTGAAAAAGCGCAGACTGGGCCCGGTCTAAGACGCCTTGGTCCAATAGCCAGCGTGCCTGGCTGCTCAGGCGCAGGTCGACTCCATCGGTAGCGGCCATCGTCTCGGCCAGAGCGGTGAAATCCACATGGGCTGTCAGGTCCATCTGGCCCGGTTCGACGATCCAGGCCTTGGGATCGTCGATCCGCTGGTGTCGCAGGTGCCCCGCCAGGGTGCCCGCCGACCGGTCCGCATGGTCTAACTCCACCCGCTCGTAGCCGTAATCCAGAATCAGCAACTGGCCCCAATCAAGCGCCTCCACAAGGCCACGAGCCCACGGCCCAAGCCACGGAGACCACTCCCCCAGGTGTCCCGGTCGCCAATCCGGCAAGTCCGAACGCGCCTGTCGGTAGGCCTGCCTGCGCGCAGCAACGGCCTGGGCCAGGTCCGGCTGAGCAGGGCGCGGGCTCCAAGTCCAGCCGGCGTCCTGCCAGGCCAGGCCCCACTCCACAACCGACTGGTCTGGGCCCCGCCACTCAAACCGTTTAACCGGCAGGGCATCGGCGACCTCGTTGGCCACCACCAGACCGGCCCAAGGGTTCGGGGATGGCCGCGTCTGGTCCAGCCAACTGAGTCTGCCGATGAGTTCGCTGGCCTGGGCAGCTCCCAGCGCCTGCTCGAGCCGCAGGGCAATGGTCTTGCGCTGCAGGGCCGCCAGGCTGGGGCTCACCTCGACAAATTCGTAGACCACCGGAAGGCGCTGGGCCTTGGCCAGGTCAATCAGGAGGTCGGCCGCCAGGCTGCCGTCCCCAGGGCCGAACTCCCGAATCGAGAGGCCCTGCTGGGCCCAGGCTGGGGCCTGCCGGTCCGCATGCCGACAGAGATCTTGAAAGGCCTCTGAGATCGCCATAGCCAGCCAAGGGCCCAGCATGGGAGCCGTTACAAAATCCCCTTGGGGCCCAAATGGGCCGCTCGGCTGGCCATCGCCGCGACTGCGGCTGTAATAGCCCTCGGTGGGGTGGGTCAGGGCAGCCAGCATGAACTGGTCAAAACCCAGCCAATGGCCTTGCTGGCTGGCGACTTCCAGCAATTCATCATGGAGGCGTTTGCGCATGCAGGCAGGGTATCAAAGCTACACTTGCGCCATGCACCGTCATGCCGCCCATCCTCCTGCAACCGACCAGGCCAGGCCATCGCCAGGGTCCGCCCTGGTGACCGGTGGTGGCCGCAGGCTTGGCGCTGCAATCGCAACGGCACTGGTTGAGTCCGGCTGGTCTGTGGTCTTGCACTGTCATCGATCCCTGGATGAGGCGAATGCCCTGGCCCAGCGTCTAGACCCGTCAGGTCATCGGGTGCGGGTGGCCCAGATGGACCTTGACCAGATGGAGACCTCCGCCCAGGCGATTCACTGGCTAGAGAGCCTTGAGCAGTCGGCGGGCCTGCCCCTGCGGCTGCTGGTGAACAATGCCAGCCGATTTGAGTTTGACGAGCCGGCCAATGCCTCCGCGCAGTCTCTGCAGCGTCACCACCAGACCAACCTAGTGGCACCGGTCTTGCTCACCCAGGCCCTCTATGCACTCAGGTCCCGCGAGTCGACTGGCAGTGACCCCGCCTGCGTGGTGAACCTGCTGGACCAGAAGCTCGAAAACCTTAATCCCGACTTCTTCTCCTACACGCTGTCGAAGTCCGCCCTTCTCACGGCCAGTCAATTAATGGCCAGGGCCTTTGCACCGGTCTTGCGGGTGGTGGGCCTCTCGCCAGGCATCAGCCTGCCATCGGCTGATCAGACCGTAGAAGAGTTCGATCGGGCCCATCGCATGACCCCCCTTGGAGCCTCCAGCCACCCCCACGAGATTGGACAGGCTGTTGTCTGGCTTGCCCAGGCCCGGGCCATTACTGGCATTAACCTGCCTGTCGACGGCGGCCAACACCTGGTTGCCACCCACCGTGATGTGATGTTTGAAACTCGATGACTCTTCTTCTTGACCCTCGTCTGGCGGACTGCCGCCGAATCTTCCTGCAGGAGTTCTCCTTGGAGGCCTCTATTGGCTTTCATGACTTTGAGAAGCAGGCCCGTCAACGCATTCTGGTGAGTGTGGAGTTGTTTGTCCCGAAGGCACTCTCCACCTCCGGCCGCGACGATGTTCAGGATGTTGTGGACTACGACTTCATCCGGATGGGCGTCCACCGCCTGGCCCACTCGCGACACTACAACCTGCAGGAGACCCTGATCGACGACATCGTTGCGCTCTGTTTTGAGCCCGCCAGCGTGCGGGCTGTGCGGGTGACCACCCAGAAACCGGATGTCTATCCAGACTGCCAGACGGTTGGCATTGAGGTCTTCGAGTGGCGACCAGCCTAGTCTCGATCGAGGGCCTGCAGCGGACCCCAAGGGCCCTGCGCAACGCCACAGAGGTCAACAAACTCTCCAAGCGCCTGCATCGGCAGGTGGGCGAGGCCATTGCAGACTTCAACATGATCGAGCCGGGTGACCGCATCATGGTCTGTCTATCTGGTGGCAAAGACAGCTATGGCCTGCTGGATCTGCTGCTGTCGCTTCAGTCACGGGCGCCCGTTGAATTCGAGCTGATTGCGGTGAACCTCGACCAGGGCCATCCCGGTTTTCCTGCTCATGTCTTGCCCGACTACCTTCAGTCGCGGGGTCTGCCCTTTCACATCGAGAACCAAGACACCTACAGCATCGTGAAGCGGGTGATCCCAGAGGGCCAGACCATGTGCTCGCTCTGCTCGCGGCTGCGGCGAGGCACCCTCTACCGGGTAGCCACCGAACTCAAGGCCACCAAGATCGCCCTGGGCCACCACCGTGATGACATCCTTCAGACTTTTTTCTTAAACCTTTTTTTCGGGGGCTCACTCAAGTCGATGCCGCCCAAGCTGGTCTCTGATGATGGTCAGCACACAGTCATCCGGCCACTGGCCTACGTCGAGGAAGAGGACCTTGAGGCCTGGGCCACCCATCGGGCCTTTCCGATCATCCCCTGTGACCTCTGCGGCTCGCAGGAGAACCTCCAACGCCAGCAGGTCAAGGCCATGCTTAAATCCTGGGAGAAACAATATCCCGGTCGCGTGGAATCCATGTTCAAAGCCCTGACCAACGTCAAGCCCTCGCATTTGTTGGACCGCGCACTCTTTGACTTTGAGTCCCTGCGGCCGAGCGGTGTCCCGTCCCCCGACGGTGACGTGGCCTTCGATCGGCCATCCCTGTCATGACCTCGCTTCGTCGCCTCCTCACCATTGTCTGGGTCGTCTGGCGGTTCGGCCTGGACCAGCTGGCGGTTGATGGCGCCCGACAGGGTCTGAATTCCCGTCTGCTCGGAGGCCTGCTGTGGCTCTTGCGACTAGGCCGTCGATTTGAGGCCCCCAGGGGCCAGAGGATTCGAGAGACTCTGGAGAGCCTCGGGCCTATTTTTGTGAAGTTTGGCCAGGTCCTCTCAACCCGCCGAGACTTGATGCCCGCCGACATTGCCGACGAGCTCACGCTGCTGCAAGACCAGGTGCCCCCCTTTGACTCAGCGGTGGCCATCGCCACCATAGAGGCCGAGCTTGGCCAGCCCCTCTCCGCCATCTTCTCGTCTTTTGATGAGCAGCCCGTAGCCAGCGCCTCCATCGCCCAGGTTCATTTTGGGCGGCTGCTCGATGGTCGGGAGGTGGCAGTCAAGGTCTTGCGCCCGGGCATGCTCTCGGCCATCGACAAAGACCTGGCCCTCCTGCGGCTCTTTGCCCAGGTGGTCGAGTGGGTCTCCGCAGATGGGCGACGGCTCAAGCCCCGTGAGGTCGTCGCTGAGTTTGACAACTACCTTCATGACGAGCTGGACCTGGTCCGCGAGGCGGCCAATGCGGCTCAGCTTCGCCGGAATTTTGAGGGGTCTGGGCTGCTGCAGATTCCCGAGATGATCTGGGACTACTGCAGAACCAGTGTCATCGTGATGGAGCGGGTCTATGGCATTCCGATTGGGCGCATGCAGCAGCTTCGGGAGGCTGGCATGGACCTCAAGCAGCTCTCAAGAGAAGGTGTGGAGATTTTCTTCACCCAGGTCTTTCGCGACGGCTACTTCCATGCCGACATGCATCCCGGCAACATTCTGGTCTGCGACCGTGGACCCCACTTTGGCCATTACATTGCGCTGGACTTCGGGATCGTGGGAACCCTGTCGGAATATGACAAGAATTACCTCGCCCAGAACTTCCTCGCCTTTTTCCGACGAGACTATCGGCGGGTGGCAGAGCTGCACGTTGAGTCAGGCTGGGCCCCGGCCGACACCCGGGTCGATGCCCTGGAGGCTGCCGTCCGCGGCGTCTGCGAGCCCTTCTTCGACCGTCCGCTGAAAGAGATCTCGTTGGGCCAGGTCCTGCTGCGCCTCTTTCAGGCCTCTCGCCGTTTTAATGTCGAAATTCAGCCCCAGCTAGTCTTGCTCCAGAAGACGCTTCTGAACATTGAGGGCCTGGGCCGTCAGCTCGATCCCGACCTGGATCTCTGGGTCACTGCCAAGCCCTTCTTGGAAAACTGGATGCAGGAGCAGATCGGACTCAAGGCCCTGAGAGACCAGATTCGACTCGAGGGCGAGCGATGGGCCAAGCTGCTGCCCCAGATTCCACGGCTGGTTCATGCCGCTCTGGTGCAGGCCAGCCGGCCCCCCAACCAAGACCTTGCCCAGGCCCTTCAGGTCCAGGCCCAGGAGTTGCGCAGCCTGCGACGTTGGACCGTAGGACTCTTTCTAGCCCTGATAATGTTGGCCATGGTCTTGCTTGTCCTGCTGCTGCCCGACTTCTCCGTCCTGGACCTCAGACTCACCCACGAAAGGCTCTAGTCCATGCTGCTCGCGCTTGTCAGTCTCTACCTGCTCGTCTCCATTGCGATTGGTCTGTTGGCCGCCCGCCGGGTCCACAGCGCCAGCGACTACATTACCGCCGGCCGAAACCTGCCCATGCCAGTGGTCTTGGCCATGGTCTTTGCTACCTGGTTCGGGGCCGAGACCGTGCTGGGCATCTCCGCCACGTTTCTGGAAAAAGGCTTTCGTGGTCTGATCTCCGATCCGCTCGGGGCGTCTATTTGTCTGATGCTTTTTGGGCTGGTCTTTGCCCTGCCGCTCTACCGAATGAGGCTCATGACTCTGGGAGACTTTTTTCGCATTCGGTACAACCGGCAGACGGAACTCATTATTTCTCTGTGCATCATGGTCTCTTATCTGGGCTGGGTCTCGGCCCAGATTACAGCCCTGGGCCTGGTCTTTAATGTCCTGTCTCAAGACCTCATCTCGCTTAACCTTGGGATGGTCATCGGCGCCGCCGTTGTGCTGGTCTACACCCTCTTTGGTGGTATGTGGTCGGTGGCGGCCACCACCTTTGTCCAGATGATTGTGATTGTAGTGGGCCTGCTGATTGTGGCGGGCATGGCTGGCGAGATGGCCGGTGGCGTGCCCGCGGTCATCGCCAAGGCTGCGGCTGAAGGCAAGTTCAACTGGTTGCCGACACTCGACGCGCTGGATCTGCTGGGCTGGATTGCTGCCCTGGTCACGATGGCCCTTGGGTCTATTCCACAGCAGGATGTCTTTCAGCGCGTGAACTCCTCCAAAAACGAGACCGTGGCCGTCTGGGCCACCACCCTCGGGGGCCTGTCGTATTTCTTCTTCGCGGCAGTACCACTGTTTTTGGCTTATGCAGCCAGCATGATCGACCCGAAGATGACGGCCGAGCTCATGAAGACCGACTCCCAGCTGGTCCTGCCCACGCTAGTGGTCAACCACATGCCTTTCTGGGTCCAGGTGGTCTTCTTTGGAGCCCTGTTGTCGGTCATCATGAGTACGGCCTCCGGGACGCTGCTGGCCCCAGCTGTGACCTTTGCGGAAAACGTGGTCAAGGGCGCCATTCCGCACATGAGCGATCGAAAGCTCCTGCTGACCACCCGGCTCACCGTCTTTGTCTTTGCCATCATGGTCACGGCCTATGCAGTGCTCACCGACGAGAGCATCCACAGCATGGTCGAACATGCCTACCGCATCACGCTAGCCGGTGCCTTTGTGCCCCTGACGGCTGGGCTCTTCTGGTCTCGGGCCAGCAATCTGGGAGCCGCGCTTGCAGTCTTTTTTGGCCTAGCCACCTGGCTCATGCTGGAGGTTTCTGGCGCCGAGCTGCTGGTGGAGCCCCAGCTTGTTGGCCTGGTCTTTAGTCTTATGGGCATGCTGATTGGCTCATGGATCTCCCCCAACCCACACCGGACCCATCCGCGGGGCATCGGGCAGCTCTCCAAATGAACGTCATTATTCTGGCCGCAGGACGCGGCACCCGAATGAAGTCCAGCCTGCCGAAGGTCCTCCACCCGATTGGGGGCCTTCCCATGCTCTTTCATGTCATTGATGCGGCTCGGCAGTTATCTGCCCAGCAGATCATCTGTGTGATTGGCCATGAGGCCCAGCAGATTCAGTCAGGGCTGGTCATGCATTACGGTGCCGACCATGGCCTTGACCTGGTGCTGCAGTCGCCAGCCCTGGGCACTGGACATGCGGTCTCCTGCACGCTGGCGCGACTCGGCCCAGCCCAGACCAGTCTGGTGCTCTATGGCGATGTTCCCCTGATTCCTCGGGCCCTACTGGCCAGCCTGGTCCAGGCATCGGCCTCAACCGAAGGCCTTGCCGTGCTGACTACTGGGCTGGCCGACCCCACGGGCTATGGACGAATTCTGCGCAATTCCGCAGGTCAGATTCTGGGTTGTGTTGAAGAAAAAGACGCCTCTGAGGCCCAGCGCAAAATCACCGAGGTCAACACAGGCATTATGGCCGCCCCCACCGATCGCCTTCGTCACTGGGTGGGCCAGCTCACCAACCACAATGCCCAAGGCGAGTACTACCTGACCGACCTCCTGGCTATGGCCGCCCAGGAGGGAGTCGCCATCTCCAGCCTGGACTGCCCCGCCGACCGCGTTCAAGGCGTGAACAGTCAGTCTCAACGGGCGCAGGTGGAGCGGATTTTCCAGGCTGGCCTCGCCGAGTCACTCATGGCGGCTGGCGTTCAGCTGGCCGACCCACTGCGCATCGACATTCGAGGACAACTAAGCGCCGGCACCGATGTGCGCATTGACGTGGGCTGCGTCTTTGAGGGGCGTGTCGCCCTGGCCGACCATGTCCAGATTGGGCCCGGTGTGGTCTTAAAGAACGTTCGCGTCGAACAGGGTGCCCGCATCGAGGCCATGAGCCATCTCGAAGATTGCACCGTGGGGCCTCGGGCCACCGTAGGGCCATTTGCCCGAATTCGGCCTGGCAGTGTTCTGGCCGAAGGCAGCCATGTGGGCAATTTCACCGAACTAAAAAATACGCATCTGGGGGCCTACAGCAAGGCCAATCACCTCTCTTACCTGGGGGACGCCCAGATTGGGGCCCGCGTCAATGTGGGCGCTGGCACCATCACCTGTAATTACGATGGCGCAGAAAAACATCGCACCGTTATTGAGGACGATGTCTTCATTGGCTCTGATACCCAGCTGGTCGCGCCGGTCGTGGTCCACGAGGGGGCCACCCTTGGGGCTGGCACCACCCTGACCAACGATGCGCCGGCACACCAGCTCACCCTTTCTCGGGCCCGGCAGACCAGCATCCCCCGCTGGAAGCGGCCAAAAAAACAGTCTCACTAACCGACCCGGACTTCCCTTATGTGCGGCATTGTTGCAGCCCTCGCAGCCTCAGACGTCACCCCCTTTCTTATCGATGGCCTGCGGAGATTGGAGTACCGGGGCTATGACTCAGCGGGCCTTGCAGTCTTAGAGGAGGGCAGCGCTCATATTCGGCGGCATCGGGCCGTCGGCCGCGTTGCCGAGTTGGCCAAGCAGGTCGGCCAAGGCGAGGCTGGACTTGGCATTGCCCATACCCGTTGGGCAACCCATGGCGCCGTCACAGAGGACAATGCCCACCCGCATCTCTCTGTCGGTCAGGGCCTTGAGATCTGCCTGGTTCACAACGGCATCATCGAAAACCATGCAAGCCTGCGACATGAACTCAAGCAGGCCGGCTATGTCTTTGCATCGCAGACCGACACCGAGGTGGTAGCCCACCTGCTGCACCAGACCCGACTGAAGACCACCGACCTTCTCCAGGCCCTCATGATGGTCCAGCGTCAGCTGCAGGGTGCCTACGCCATCGCGGCAATCAGCAGCAAGGACCCGGGCACCCTGGTCGCTACTCGTCTCGGTGCTCCACTCATTCTGGGGCTGGGGCACCAGACGACCGATGTCTTTTTGGCCTCGGACGCCTCGGCCCTGGTCAGTCAGACCCAAGACCTGGTCTACCTGGAGGACGGTGACCTCGTGGCGCTCAGCCGCGAAGCCTCCGGGGGCGTTGTTCAACGCCGCCTTCTGGACCGCAGCGGCCAGACCGTGGAACGGCCCATTCAACAGACGAGCCTGTCGGCTGATGATGTAGCTCTGGGTCCCTACGGCCACTACATGCAAAAAGAGATGTTTGAGCAGCCCGGGGCCTTGGCCAACACGCTAGAGATGGTGGTGGGTGCCAACAGCCTCTCGGCCTCCCTCTTTGGGCAGTCAGCTGCATCGGTCTTTGCACAGACGGAACACGTGCTGATTCTGGCCTGTGGCACCAGCTTTCACGCTGGTCTGGTGGCCCGATATTGGCTGGAGTCTCTGGCCCACCTGCCCTGCACGGTCGAGATAGCCAGTGAATACCGGTATCGCCAGAGTGTGCCGCTGCCCAAGACCCTGGTCATTACCATCTCTCAGTCGGGGGAGACCGCGGACACCCTAGCTGCCCTTGAGCATGCGAAATCCCAGGGCCTCTCCCAGACTCTGGCCATCTGCAATGTCCCAGAGTCCTCGTTGATTCGAGCCTCAAGCCTTCGATTTCTCACGCGTGCTGGCCCCGAAATTGGCGTGGCCTCGACCAAGGCCTTCACCACCCAGCTTGCTGCCCTGTTTTTGCTGAGCTTAACCCTGGCCAAAGGGCGCCAGCGACTGAGTGCAGCCGAGGAGCAGTCCCACCTGACAGCCCTGCGGCACCTGCCAGCCGCGCTGAAGACCGTTCTGGCTGCAGAGTCCGCCTTTGCTGGCTGGGCCGGGCGGTTTGTTCAGAAATCCCATGCGCTCTTTCTGGGCCGCGGGATTCATTACCCCATTGCCCTAGAGGGCGCGCTGAAGCTCAAAGAAATTAGCTATATCCATGCCGAGGCCTATGCGGCCGGTGAGCTCAAACATGGGCCCCTTGCACTGGTCGATGCCGAGATGCCAGTGGTTGCAGTGGCACCCAATGACCAGCTGCTTGAGAAGCTTCGCAGCAATCTGGAAGAGGTCCGGGCACGGGGTGGTGAGCTTTATGTGATCGCCGACCAGGGCACCCGGTTTGAGCCAGCAGAGGGCTTGCATGTCATTGAGCTGGGTGACCATGCGGGACTCCTATCACCCATTTTGCATGTAGTGCCCCTGCAGCTGCTGGCCTATCACGTGGCCCTGGCCCGCAACCATGATGTTGACAAGCCCCGCAACCTCGCCAAAAGCGTTACTGTTGAGTAAATTCTTCCAAAAGGCCTGCCCATGCACATCGCCATCGCCATCGACGGCTCCCAACACGCCCTGAAAGCTCTTCAACAGGCCATCTCCCTGGCTCGCGGCCTGAAGGAGATGCCTCGACTCAGTCTGGTCAATGTTCACCTCAATGCCCTGGTCTCACCCGTAGCCCGTGGAATCGATCAGAAACTGGTTCAGGCCTACATGGACGAAATAGCCGAGCAGGAACTTGCCGAGGCCCGGGCGCGACTCAAGGCCGAGGGCCTGACCGCAGAAGTGACGAAGGCCCATGGCGAGATTGTCCCGAGCCTGCTGGCCTTCATTCGAGACCGGGGTGTCGACCTCATGGTGGTGGGCGGCAAAGGCCGTGGCTCCCTGGTGGACATGATGCTCGGTTCGGTGGCCGGACGGCTGGCGGAGACCTCGCCAGTGCCCGTCCTCATCGTCAAGTAAAACCGGTCGAGCCCAGGGAGTCTAGGCGACTCCCCACTGGGCTCGATAGGCTTGGACGGCCTCACGAGACTGCGCCAGCGCGGGGTCGCTGGTCTGCTCAAGCAGGCCCAAGAGGTCTGCAAGGGTGGCAATCGCTACCACCGGAATGCCAAACTGGTCCTGAACCTCTTGGGTTGCAGAGCGCTGCGTTGGTGCGTCTGCAGTGCCCCCTTTCTCCATGCGGTCCAGGGCAATGAGGACTCCGACTGGGGTGGCGCCCTCTGCCTTGATGATCTGAACCGACTCCCGCACGGAGGTCCCCGCCGAGATCACGTCGTCCACAATGACCACCTGGCCTGCCATGGGAGCCCCCACCAACAGTCCACCCTCGCCATGGTCCTTGGCCTCTTTGCGGTTGTAAGCAAATTGAATGTCGTGGCCACGGGCCGCCAATGCCACCGCCGTGGCACTGGCCAGGGTAATGCCCTTGTAGGCGGGGCCAAACAAGAGATTGGCCTGGGCCAGTCGGCCAGAAGCCTGCGCTGCCAACAGGGCCTGGGCGTAGAAGTCTGCAAGGCGGCCCAGCAGGCCACCGGCATAAAAGAGGCCTGCGTTAAAAAAATAGGGGGACTTGCGTCCGGCCTTGGTCGTAAAGGACCCAAACTTAAGAACGCCGCTCTGAATGGCAAACGCTAGAAAATCGTGCTGAAACGTGGCGGGCTGGCTAGGCATTGTGGTCCACAATATACGCCATGCGAATCATCAGCCTCAACGTCAATGGGATTCGGTCGGCCAGCTCCAAGGGCCTGGTGGACTGGTTGTCCCACCAATCAGCCGATGTGGTCTGCATTCAGGAACTCAAGGCCCAGCCTCAAGACCTGACTGACGAGCAGACCCAGGTGGCCTGCACCAGTGGCCGTCGACTCCACTCGGCTCTGTACTGCGCGGAGAAAAAAGGCTACAGCGGCGTCGCTGTCTTTTCACACCAGAGACCCGCAGCACTGACTGCGGGCATCGGTGTGGCGGAGTTTGATCAGGAGGGCCGGGTGCTGCGGGCCGACTTTGAGGCCGGACAGTGGATGCCGTCAGCCCTGACCGTCGTGAGTCTTTATGCGCCCTCGGGTTCAGCCTCGGAGGAACGGCAGGCCTCCAAGTTTCGTTTTATGGAAGCCTTTTATCCGCAGCTTCAGCGCTGGTTTCGCGAGCACCAGCAGACGGGCCGGGAGTTTGTGGTCTGCGGAGACTGGAACATTGCCCACACCGAGCAGGACCTTAAAAACTGGAAGGGCAATCTTAAAAACTCGGGCTTTCTGCCTGAGGAGCGGGCCTGGCTAACCGAGATTTTCCAGACCCTCGGCTGGGTCGATGTCTACCGCCGGCTCTATCCCTCGGCCAGCGAGGAGGGCTATACCTGGTGGTCTAACCGTGGGCAGGCCTGGGCCAAGAACGTCGGCTGGCGAATCGACTACCAGGTTGCAACACCAGGCCTTGCCGCCCGCGCCAGCAGCGCCTTTGTTCACAAGGCCTCCCGATTCTCTGACCATGCGCCCCTGGTTGTGGACTACGCAGTCTAGGCCTGTGGCTTAACGGCTTGGGTCTGGCGGCAGGGTCTGCAGAGTCTTGCCAATGGCCTTGGCATAAAGCGGCAGAACTCTGGGGAGATTCTGCGAGATCTCGTCAATGCGGGTGGCCCCCGCGGGGTGCGTCGAGAACCATTCGGGCGGGGCCTTCTGGTTGGCTGCCTGCATCTTTCTCCAGAGGCTGATGCCCGACCGAGGGTCGTAGCCCGCCCGTGCCGCAATGTCCATTCCCACCAGGTCGGCTTCGGTCTCGTCGTCGCGAGAGAATTTCAAGGTGAGTAGCTGGGTGCCATAGCCCAGTGCCTGTCGGCCCGCCTCGCCAAAGCCCAAGACGTTGGACAGAATGGTGGCACCAAGGTCTGTGAGTTGATTCTTTGCAAGACGGTCACGGGCATGCTCACGCAAGGCATGGGCCATCTCGTGGCCCATGACCACCGCGACTTCGTCGTCGGTGAGTTTGAGTTTCTCGAGTATTCCCGTGTAGAAGGCAATCTTGCCTCCGGGCATGCAGAAGGCGTTGACCTGGTCGCTGCGCAAGACAATCACCTCCCAACGCCAGCGGGCAGCCTCTGGGTTCCAGGCTACTGCAAAAGGTTTTAGGGCCTGGGCGATGCGTTCAAGCCGCTGATGCGAAGGATCGTCTTGGCCCACCAAAGCGTTTTTTTGGCTAGCCTGCTTTTTGAGCGATTCGAACTGCTTGGCCGCAGACTGCTCAAGCTGCCGGGCGGGCACCAGCTTGCGGACCTCCGAGCCCTCACCCACCACCACCCCGTCGCCTGGCCCCGCCAGCTTGGGGCTGCCAGTGGCGCAACCAGCCAGCGGCCCCAGAAGAAGGCCGGCCAGAGTGAGTTGAGCAAGTCGATGCGACCACCAGTCGTTCATGGTTTGTATCCGAGTTTCACAGCATTCCAACAGATCAAGGACAATACCCCAAGCCTATGCAAGAAACCAACCCGACAGCAGGACCCCGCCAAGCCCCGCTCAGCCCTCAGCCAAGGCCCAGTCAGGGACTGCTAGTCATGACCCTGGTCTTGGGCTTTGCAAGCGGACTGCCACTGGCCTTGTCAGCCGGTACGCTGCAGGCCTGGCTAACGGTGGAGGGCCTGGACTTGAAGACGCTCGGTTGGCTTACGGTCTTAGGCCTGCCCTACACCTACAAGTTCAGCTGGGCCCCCCTGTTGGACCGGTTTGCGCTGGGTGGTCGCTGGGGTGGCCGTCGCCGCGGCTGGATGGTGGGATTGTTGGTGACGATGGCCCTGGTTCTCTTGCTCATGTCCTGGACGCTGGAGGTCACCGGTAGCGGCCTGACCCGGCTCGCGAGTCTGGCTTTTGGGCTGGTGGTCATCTCCGCCAGTTTTGACATCGTCTTTGATGCATGGCGAGCCGAGTCACTTCTGCCAAGTCAGCGAGGCCTTGGTGCTGCCTGGTCAGTCATTGGCTATCGGCTGGCGATGCTGACCTCAGGAGGTCTGGCCCTGATGCTGGCCGATCTCTACCTGGGCTTTGCCGGCAGCTACCAATTAATGGCGGGACTCTGTCTGGTATTGGCGGTGGTTGCCGCCTTCGCTCCCGAACCGCTGGAGACCCGGCCACCGAAGACCCTTCGTGAGGCAGTGGTCGACCCCTTTCGCGCATTTTTTTCGTCCCCCTGGGCCTGGTGGCTGCTGGCCAGCATTGTTCTGTACAAACTGGGCGATGCCTTTGCCGGCAGCCTCTCCACCGCTTTTCTCATTCGCGGGGCGGGCTTTAGCCCGGCCGAGGTGGGCGCGGTCAACAAGGGGGTTGGTCTGTTGGCGACCTTGGTCGGTGGGCTGGCGGGTGGTTGGCTGATGACCCGTCTTGGGCTCTGGCGCTGCCTGATGGCCTTCGGAGGTCTTCAGGCCCTGACCAATTTAGGCTTCTGGTGGCTGGCCGTCAGCCAGCCCAGCTTGTTTGAGATGACCCTGGTGATTCTGGCGGAGAACCTGGCCGGTGGCATGGGCACGGCGGCCTTCGTGGCCCTGCTGATGACCCTGTGTGATGTCCGTTACACCGCTACCCAGTTTGCGCTGCTCTCCGCCTTGGCCTCGATTGGCCGTGTCTGGGTTGGGCCCGTAGCGGGCCATGCCGCCAGCGACTGGGGTTGGGGACCTTTTTTCCTCTGTACCTTCCTGGCCAGCCTGCCAGGGCTCTTGCTCATGGCGCGACTCAGGCCCGTGATCGAGACGGGCCCTGCTAGTCAGGACGACTCAAGACCCTCTTGAAGTGTTCGGTAACGGTCTGGGGATTGGCCTTGCCCCCAGATTTTTTCATAACTTGTCCCACCATGGCATTGAGCGCCTTGTCTTTGCCAGACTGAAACTCCTCCACCATTTTTGGATTGGCCGCCACGACCTCGGCCACTAGAGACTCAATGAGCCCAGTGTCTTGAATTTGCGCAAGGCCTCGCTCATTGATGAGCTGATCGGCTGTCGGGCCCTGGCCCTGCCAGAGGGCCACAAAGACCTCTCGGGCAATCTTGTTGGAGAGGGTTCCATCCTCAATTCGAAGAATCAGGCCCACCAGCTGATCCGCCGAGACCGGCGAGTCCTCGATGTGCCGCTCCTCCCGGTTAAGGGTGGAGGCCAGCTCGCCCATGACCCAGTTGGCCAGCAGCTTGGCCCGGGCGGGACTAGCGCCCCCGGACTTTTCAAAGGCCTCCAGGCCCGCCTGAAAATAATCGGCCGCTGCACGACTCTGCGTCACCGCCGCAGCATCGTAAGCAGACAGCCCATACCGGTCGATCCACTGGGCCTGGAGGGCCTGAGGCAAGGCAGGCATCTGTGCCTTTAGACGGTCGATCCAGTCGGCTGAGATCACCAGGGGAGGAAGGTCTGGGTCTGGAAAGTATCGATAGTCTTGGGCGTCCTCTTTGCTTCGCATGGCCCGGGTCTCATCGCGATCTGGATCAAAGAGCCGGGTCTCTTGAACCACGCGGCCTCCGTCCTCGATCAGGGCCACCTGTCGGGCGGCCTCTACCTGAATGGCCCTCTCCAAAAATCGAAAAGAGTTGAGGTTTTTAATCTCACACCGGGTGCCGAAGGTGGTGGAGCCCTGGGGGCGAACCGAGACGTTGGCATCGCATCGAAAGGAGCCCTCTTGGAGGTTTCCGTCACAGATGCCGATCCAGGTCACCAGCGTGTGCAGGGCCTTTGCGTAGGCCACGGCCTCGGCAGCGGAACGCATGACGGGCTCGGTCACAATCTCGAGCAAAGGCGTGCCCGCCCGGTTGAGGTCGATGCCAGACTTGCCAGTGGGCAGGCCGGCAAGGCCCTCGTGGATCGACTTGCCAGCATCCTCCTCGAGGTGGGCCCGAGTGAGTTCGATGGTTCGTCGCTGGCCATCGGCCAAGACCACCTCGATCTGACCTCCCTGGACCACCGGGATTTCAAACTGGCTGATTTGATAGCCCTTGGGCAGGTCGGGGTAAAAATAATTCTTCCGGGCAAAGACCGAATGGGGCGAGATCTGAGCCCCAATGGCCAGTCCAAATCGAATAGCGGCTTCGACAGCGGCCTGGTTTAAAACCGGCAGCACTCCCGGAAGGGCCAGGTCCACCATATGGGCCTGGGTGTTGGGTGGGGCGCCGAAGGCCGTGGAGGCTGGCGAAAAAATCTTTGAACGCGTCTGGAGTTGAACATGGGTCTCCAGCCCGATCACGACTTCCCAGGCCATCTTAGGACTCCCTCTCTGGCGTCTGGTAATGCCAGTCTGTCGACAACTGATAGGCATGGGCCACTGCCAGCATGCGTGCCTCCTGAAAGCGTGGGCCGATGATCTGCAGACCCACCGGCAGGCGGGATCCTGCTTGGACAAAGCCGCAGGGCACCGACATGGCGGGCAGGCCGGCCAGGCTTGCGCCCAGGGTGTAGACGTCGGCCAGGTATTCGGACAAGGGGTCCTGGGTCTTGACGTCGGCCTGTGGCCAGGCCGCCGTTGGGGAGACAGGGCCCAAGATGAGATCGCACTGCTCGAAGGCTCGGTCGAAGTCCTGGGCAATAAGCCGTCGGACTTTTTGGGCCTGCAGATAGTAGGCATCGTAGTAGCCATGAGAGAGCACGAAGGTGCCAATCAGGATGCGCCGCTGGACTTCAAGGCCAAAGCCTTCTGTTCGGCTGCGCCGATAGAGGGTCTCTAGGTCTTGGGCCTGGTCGGTCCGATGGCCGTAGCGGACCCCATCAAAGCGAGACAGGTTGCTCGAGGCCTCGGCTGGCGCAATGACGTAATAGGAGGGGATGCTGAGTTCGGTGCGGGGAAGGTCGACCGGGACCACCCGGCCACCCAGTCTTTCGAGCTGGGCAATGGCCTGGTCGATGACCTGCCGTACCTGCGGAGCGAGTCCCGGCCCGAAATACTGCTCCGGAAGCCCCATCCGAAGTCCCGCCAGCGGGGCGCTCTCGGTCGCGCTTGCAGTAGGCTGGTCAAAGAGCCTGCTGAAGTCTTCGGTGGGCTGCTCCAAGCTGGTGGCGTCTTTGGGGTCGAAGCCCGCCATGGCCGTCAGTAGCCAGGCGCAGTCTTGGGCCGTGCGGGCCATGGGCCCCGCCTGGTCCAGACTCGAGGCATAGGCCACTAGGCCCCATCGGGAAATGCGCCCGTAGGTGGGTTTAATGCCGGTGATGCCACACATGGCGGCCGGCTGACGGACCGAGCCGCCCGTGTCGGTACCGGTGGCCGCGGGTGCCAGGCCCGCAGCCACCGCTGCGGCGGACCCACCTGATGAGCCGCCGGGAATGCGGCTGGCATCCCAGGGGTTGGAGCAGGGCCCATAGGCACAGTGTTGGTTGGCCGAGCCCATGGCAAATTCATCACAGCTGGCCTTGCCCAGGGTCACCATGCCGGCTTGGCCAAGGCGGGTCACCACCTCGGCATCAAAGGGGCTCTGGTAGCCCTGGAGAATCTTGGACCCCGCGGTGGTAGGCCACTGCTGGGTCACAAAAATGTCCTTGTGGGCCACCGGCAAGCCCGTCAGCCGATCGGCCTGGCCTGCGTCAATAAGGGCCTGGGCCGCCCGCGCCTGGGCAAGGGTAACCTCAGGGTTAACCGCCAGCATGGCGCCATGGGTGTCGCGAGAAATGGCCGCCAAGTAGTCTTGGGCGAGTTCTTCGGCGCTGACCATGCCGCTGTCGAGGGCTTGGCGCAACCCGGCCAAGTCGCTGTATCGGAGGTCCATGGGCTACTCCACGACTCGAGGCACCAGAAACAAGCCCTCGGCCTGCTCGGGGGCATTGGCCAGCAGCCGGTCTCGGGCAGGCAGCTCGGCAGGCTCGTCAGACCGGAGGCGCATGGCCAGGTCGTGGGGATGGGCCATGGGCGTGACCCCGGAGGTCGGCGCCTGGTTCAGGCTGCCCACCCAGTTGACGATGGAGGACAGGGAGGGCTCTAGGGCAGCCGCCTGTTGATCGTCCAAGTCGAGTTTGGAGAGCCGGGCGAGCTTTTGAATATCAGAGATGGAGAGGTTCACTGGACCTTAATTGCGCAAGAACATGGATAATGGCGACAATTATCGCTTAAGACGTTGGCTCAACCTTCCTTTCGGCGCCTGGATTTCTCATGTTCGGTATTCTTCGTAGTTACTTCGCCCAAGACATCGCCATTGACCTTGGGACTGCAAACACCCTGATTTACGCACGCGGCAAAGGTATCGTCCTCGATGAGCCCTCGGTCGTGGCCATTCGCTACGAGGGTGGGCCGGGTGGAAAAAAGACCATCGAGGCAGTGGGGCAGAAAGCCAAGCAGATGCTGGGCAAGGTGCCGGGGAGTATCGAGGCCGTTCGCCCTATGAAAGACGGTGTCATCGCTGACTTCACCATCACCGAGCAGATGCTCAAGACCTTCATCAAGATGGTCCACGAAAAGCGTCTCTTCTCTCCCAGCCCACGGGTCATCATCTGTGTGCCCTGCGGCTCTACTCAGGTAGAGCGTCGGGCCATTCGCGAGTCCGCCTTGTCGGCTGGCGCCAGCCAGGTCTTTCTTATTGAAGAGCCCATGGCAGCGGCCATTGGAGCCAAGCTGCCAATCTCGGAGCCCTGCGGCTCGATGGTCGTCGACATTGGTGGCGGCACCAGTGAAATTGGTGTGGTGTCGCTCGGCGGCCTGGTCTACTCGAGTTCCATCCGGGTAGGTGGAGACAAATTCGACGAGGCCATCGTCAACTATATCCGTCGCAACTACGGCATGTTGATCGGAGACCAGACGGCCGAAAACATCAAGAAAGAAATTGGCTCCGCCTTCCCCGGCAGCTCCGTCACCGAGATGGAGGTTCGCGGTCGCAACCTGTCTGAAGGGATCCCCAGAACCTTCACAGTCTCCAGCAACGAGATCCTCGAGGCCCTGACCGACCCGATTGGTCAGATCGTGGTGGCCATCAAAAATGCGCTCGAGAACACGCCTCCCGAGTTGGCCGCAGACATTGCCGAGCGGGGCATCGTCATCACCGGTGGCGGCGCGCTGCTGCGGGACCTCGACCGACTCTTTGCAGAAGAGACCGGCCTGCCCGTCTTTGTTGCGGAGGACCCGCTGTCCTGCGTGGTTCGCGGGTGTGGCGAGGCCATCGAGCGCATCGACGAGTTGGCCAGCGTCCTGTCGACCGAATAAACCCGCAGCGAGATTTTGGCCCTCTCGCCACCGCCCCCCTTCTTCCATCAAGGCTTTTCCGCAAGGCTTCGGCTAGTCATCGCCGCACTAGCCGCCGCTGGGGTGATGCAACTCGACCACAACCTGGGCTTTACCAAGCCCTTGCGGCAGGGCATCACCTTGGTCTTGCATCCCATCACCGTAGCACTGGAGTGGCCCGGACAGCTGCTGGAGCAGATGGGCGTGATCATCGAGGACAGTTTTCGTCTTGAGTCCGAAATTAGTGATCTTCGAAAAGTCGAGGCCCAGAATTCGCAGGCCCTGCTGCTGCTCGAGCAGCTGCGTGCGGAAAACACCAACCTGACGGGCCTGCTGGAGCTCCGAAAAAAAATCCAACATCCCACCGTGGCCGTCAGTGTCCGGTCTGCCCAGCGAGACCCCCTGGCCATGCGGGTCATGATCGATCGTGGGCAAGACTTTGGAATTCGGATGGGTGACCCCGTCATTTCGAGCACAGGGATTGTGGGACAAGTTCGCCGGGTCTTTCCGCTTTCGGCTGAGGTCCAGCTCATCAGCGACGAAGGCCTGGCTGTTCCCGTGGTGATACAGAACCTTGACATCCGGGCAATCACCCAGGGGCTGGGAAACCAAGACGGCTTTGAGCTGCGCTATGTCAACTTGGCCGCGCCCGTGGCCCCGGGCATGACCATCGTGACCTCTGGCCTTGACGGCCTGTTTCCGGCGGGACTGCCAGTGGGCGAGATTATCTCGGTTACACCCGGCCGCGAGGGCCAGTTTCCTCGGGTTATCGCAAAGTCCAGCGCCAGAATCGGAACCACCAACCAGCTGCTCGTGATTCGGTCGGCCACTCTGAACCCATGATGACGGTCCCCAAGACCCTGGCCAGGGCTCCCACAACCAAGTTTCTAACCTACAGCCTGCTGGTGGGTCTCTTGCTCAACCTCGCCCCCTGGCCAAGCCTGGTGCCCTCGCCGGATGTGATTGCCGCCCTGCTGGTGGTCTGGAACATTCGTTCCCCAGGCCGACTCGGCCTTGGGATTGCCTGGCTGCTGGGCATTGTGATGGACGTTCATCAAGGCGTGCTGCTGGGTCAGCATGCCCTGGCCTACAGCGTGTTGAGTTACGGTGCCATTAGCCTGCATCGTCGACTCGATGGCTTTAGCCTGAAGGGGCAGGCTTCTCACGTCTTTGCCTTGTTTGCACTGTCGACCACCATTGTTACGCTGGTGCGCATGATGGCCGAGTCGGTGACGCCTAATTGGCTGGTGATCTTGTCACCCGCAGTCAATACGCTGGTCTGGCTGGCGGCCGACGGAGCGATCTTGGCGCTGCTGTCTCGAAAGATTGGCCCCGCGCGGATTGTGAATCCAAAACCGAACAAGCCCTCCCGAACCTTCTAGGGATTCGTGGTGATCAACGCCATCAGCCAATCCGATTTTCGACGCCGTGCGACCGTGGCCGTCTTGTTTGTGGCTCTGGCTTTTGGTCTTATCCTGCTGCGCCTGGCCAATCTCCAGATCTGGCAATTTGACAACTATGCCACCAAGGCCGAGAACAACCGGGTGGCTCTGCTGCCCATCCAGGCACCGCGGGGGCTCATTCTCGACCGCTACGGAACCGTCCTGGCCCGAAACGATGCAGGCTTTTCGGTGGAGATCGAGCCCTTCCGGGTAGAGGACCGTGAGGGGCTGATCGCGACCCTGAAAGAGCTCCTCAACCTCTCCGAGGGCGATATTCGTCGATTTAAACGGGCTGTGGCCGATGCACGAAAGTTCGACAGCGTTCCCATCAAGACTCGACTCACCGACGAGGAGGTGGCCAGGGTAGCCGCCCGGCTTCCTCAGCTGCCTGGCGTGAAGCTGGAGCGCAGGGCAGCCAGGAGTTATCCCTTTGGGCTGCACGGGGCGCATCTCTTGGGCCATATCGGACGCATCTCCAAAAAAGACCAGGAACGACTCGAACGAGAGAATCTCTCGGACACCTATTTTGGAGTCACCCACATTGGCAAACTCGGTCTTGAGAAAAGCTATGAGTCTGCCTTGCGTGGTGAGATTGGCTTTCAGCGCATGGAGGTCACGGCCAGCGGCCGGATTGTTCGTGAACTCGACATTCGCCCCGCCGAACCAGGCCAGAACATCACGCTCTCGGTGGACTTCGAACTCCAGCAGCTCATTGAGAACCTCTATGGTCAGCGCAAAGGGGCCGCCGTAGTCCTCTCGCCGAAGACTGGAGAGATCTTGGCACTGGTCTCAATGCCCTCGTTTGATCCCAACCTCTTTATCGACGGCATCGACCCCGAGCTCTGGAATGGCATGAACAATTCGCCCAACAAGCCCCTCTTAAATCGGGCGATCCGCGGCATCTATCCCCCAGGTTCGACCTACAAGCCTTTTATGGCCTTTGCCGCCCTGGCGAGCGGCGAACGACGCCCCCAGGACACCATCTACGACCCGGGCTATTTTCTGCTCGACAACCACCGCTTTCGAGACAGCAAACCAGAGGGCCACGGTACCGTTGACTTAAAAAAGTCCATCGTGGTCTCGAGCGACACGTACTACTACAAGCTGGCCTTTGACATGGGTGTGGACAAGATTCACCGTTTCATCTCGCCCTTTGGTTTCGGGGCCTTGACGGGCATTGACATCGATGGAGAGGTGGCGGGCATCCTGCCCTCTACGGGCTGGAAGAAGAAACGGTTTGGCAAAGACTGGTTCCCCGGCGAGACCCCTTCGATTGGCATTGGGCAGGGCTATAACGCCTTTACCATGCTGCAGCTGGCCCGAGGCACGGCAGCCATTGCCAACGGAGGAAAGATGGTGACGCCACATCTGGTTCGACAGATTGAGGAGCCCTCCAACAAAAACAAACTCATCCTGGACCCGCCCCCAGAACGCAAGGTTGAACTCCAGCCCGACTGGGTCACACTGGTCCAAGACGCGATGCGAGAGGTGAATGTCAGTGGCACCGGGGCCAACGTCTTTCGCGGCGCCAAGTATGTCGCAGGTGGAAAGACCGGAACCGCCCAGGTCTTCACCATCGGCCAGAATGAGAAGTATCAGGCCAACAAGATTCCTGAGCGACTCAGAGACCACTCCTTGTTTATTGCCTTTGCCCCCGTCGAGGATCCAAAAGTTGCGATGGCCATCGTCGTTGAAAATGGAGGCTTTGGCGCTGCGGCTGCCGCACCGATTGCCAGGAAAATCTTGGACTTCTTGTTGGTTGATCAGCCCGCCAAAGGTCGGGAGTTGCCATGAATTCAATGCATGCCAAAGACAAGCGTGTGGCCACCGGTTGGCGGGCTATTCGACAGGCCATTCAAGCCCGGTTTGAGACCTTGGACCCGCCGCTGTTTTGGTTGATTAGCGGACTGTTTCTGGTGAGTCTGGTGGCCATTTACAGTGCGAGTCACGATGACCCCAGCCGGTTTATTGCCCATCTGCGAAACCTGGGCATGGCTGCTGCACTCATGCTCATCCTCTCCCAGGTGCCGTCTAGCCAGATGCAGCGGCTGGCCATTCCGCTTTTTGTGGTCGGCGTCCTGATGCTATTAGCCGTCGAAGTTGCGGGAGAGACCTCCAAGGGGGCAACCCGTTGGCTCAATCTGGGGATCACCCGCATACAGCCCTCCGAGATGATGAAGATCGCCATGCCCCTGATGTTGGCCTGGCTGGTCCACCGCAGGGAGAGCCTCAGCACGCCGCGCGACTGGCTAATGGCCGGCCTGCTGCTAGCCATACCGGTCATCCTCATTCTCAAGCAGCCCGACCTGGGGACCGCCATTCTGGTGGCCGCCTCGGGGTTTTATGTCTTGTATTTGGCGGGCCTGCCCTGGCGGCTTCTGAAGGTTGGCTTTGGCGGCCTGGCCTTGCTGATTCTGCTGCTGGTGATCTTCGGTGACTATGCCTGCGCACCAGGCCTAGACTGGCCTGGCCTGCGGGAATACCAGCGACAGCGAGTTTGTACACTGCTGGATCCCATGCGAGACCCGCTGGGTGCGGGGTTTCACACCCTGCAGTCCATGATCGCCATTGGATCCGGTGGGGTGGTGGGTAAGGGCTGGCTGCAGGGCACCCAGACCCAGCTCGACTTCATTCCCGAGCGGGCTACGGACTTTATTTTTGCGGGCTTCTCTGAGGAGTTTGGTTTTGTGGGGTCATTGGTGCTGGTGGGGCTCTACCTGGGCATTGTCGGGCGAGGCCTCTGGATCGCCCTGGGCGCTCCCACCACATTTGCCAGACTGCTGGCGGGTAGCCTGGCCTTGACCATCTTCACCTATGCCTTTGTCAACTTAGGCATGGTGGCTGGCATTCTGCCGGTGGTCGGTGTTCCCCTGCCATTTATCTCCTATGGCGGCACCGCCATGGTGACGCTGGGCATTGGGTTGGGCATTGTCTTTAGCGTGGCCCGAGATCGCTCCCAGGTCACGCAAGGCTTCTCCCTACAGGGCTAAACTGTCGTCTCATCGCAAGGGAGGCTCGATGTCTGCGGTTGCCATTGCTCAGGTCATGCTCGAGGGCTTTGACCGGCACTACGGACTCTTTCGATACAACGCCCAACAGGCCAAGAATCGATTTGAATCTGGTCAATATCAGGCCATTCGACAACTGGCCCGAGAGCGCATCGCCTTCTATGACCGCCGGGTACATGAGGCCTGTGAGCGACTGTCAACTCGATTTGGTCAGGAGATGCTGACCGAGGGCATCTGGCCAGACGTGAAGAAGGCCTACATCATGCTGCTGACCGATCATCGGCAGCCAGAGCTGGCAGAGACCTTTTTTAATTCGGTCACCACCAAGCTTCTGGCCAAAGAGTACTTCCGAAACGACTACCTCTTTGTGAGGCCTGCCGTCTCGACCGACTACCTCGACTCCGACCCGCCCTCTTACCGCATCTACTATCCCAAGCAGAGAGGCGTCCGACAGACCCTGATCGATGTCGCCGTCGACCTCGGCATGGCCTGCCCGTGGGATAACATCGGGCGGGACCTTCGGCTACTTCTCAAGGCCGCCTGTCACGATCTTCGCCGTCCCTTCTGGGCCGAGGGCGACCTGCAGATTCATGTCTTGCGGGGACTCTTCTTTCGCAACAAGGGGGCCTATGTCATTGGCCGCATCCTGAACGACGGCGAGCCCATTGGGTTTGCAGCGCCCATTCTTCGAAATGCGGCTGGTAAGCTCTACCTGGACACAGTCATCTTTGACTCTGAGCAGATCTCGGTCTTGTTCTCGTTTGCCCGTGCCTATTTCATGGTCGACATGGAAGTGCCGTCGGCCTACGTGCAGTTTCTCCGATCGATGATGCCCAACAAGCCCAAGAGTGAGCTCTACACCATGCTGGGCCTGCAAAAACAGGGCAAGACTCTCTTTTACCGAGACTTTCTGCATCACCTCAAGCACTCCACAGATCAGTTTTGTCTGGCTGCGGGTATTGAGGGGCTGGTCATGCTGGTCTTTACCCTGCCGTCCTTTCCCTATGTCTTTAAGATCATCAAAGACAAGCGGTCCAAGGATGTGAGCCGCGAGTTCATTGCCTCGAAATATCAGCTCGTCAAGCTCCACGACCGGGCGGGTCGCATGGCCGACACCTGGGAATATTCCAACGTCGACTTTCCAGTCAATCGTTTTGAGCTCAGTCTTATCCAGAAAATTCAGGCCTTTGCTCCGAGCATGATCGAGATCATTGGTGAGCGCGTGGTGATCAAGCACGTCTACATTGAGCGTCGAATGGTGCCACTCAACCTCTACCTCGAGCATGCCACCGAGCAGGAGGTCGACCATGCCATTAAGGAATACGGGGACGCCATTCGTCAGCTGGTCGCAGCCAACATCTTTCCCGGTGACATGCTGTACAAAAACTTCGGCATGACCCGACACCGGCGGGTGGTGTTTTATGACTACGACGAGATCCAGTACCTGACGGAATGTCAGTTTCGACGGATTCCGCCGCCCAGAACCCCCGAGGACGAGATGGCCAGTGAGCCCTGGTACACCGTTGGGCCCAACGACGTCTTCCCAGAGGAGTTCGAACAGTTTCTGCTGGGCCAGCCCCGGCTGCGAAAACCCTTCCTGAAGTACCACAGCGATTTGTTGCAGGCCGAGTATTGGGCCGCCCAGCAACAACGCATTCGGGACGGCGTCTTGGATGACGTCTTTCCATACCCCGAGGAGTTAAGGTTCCAGAATCGCCATGAACTCCAGCCTTGAATTCGACACCATCATCGTTGGCGCTGGGAGCGCGGGCTGCCTGTTGGCCAACCGACTCAGTGCCAATCCTCGCCATCGGGTCCTGCTGATTGAGGCCGGTGGAGACGACGACTGGTTCTGGATCAAGGTGCCGGTGGGCTATCTCTACACCATCGCCAACCCACGAACCGACTGGTGCTTTAAGACCGAGCCAGACCCGGGCCTCAATGGTCGCAGCATTCACTACGCCCGCGGACGGGTGATTGGGGGCTGCTCGTCCATCAATGCCATGATCTACATGCGTGGCCAGGCCAGCGACTACGACCTCTGGGCCCAGGCGACGGGCGATGATCGCTGGCGCTGGGGAGGGCCCGTCCAGCCGGGCGAGACCCTCTCCATTTACAAGGCGCTTGAGGACTATTTCGAAGGGCCTAACGACTGGCACGGCACAGGCGGCGAGATGCGAGTCGAAAAGCCCAGGGTTCGGTGGGAGATTCTGGATGCCTGGCAACAGGCTGCAGCCCAGGCTGGCATCGCGCCCATTGCCGAGTTCAATCGGGGTGACAACGCCGGCAGTGCCTATTTCCATGTCACCCAGAAAACCGGTCGGCGGTGGTCGATGGCCGATGCCTTTCTGCATCCCATTGCCCATCGACCCAACCTCACCATCTTCAAAAAGACCCAGGCCCTGCGACTTCTCTTTGATGACCAGGTCAGCGAGCATCAGCGCCAAGGGGCCTGGCGCCAGGCCACTCGACGGGTCGTAGGCCTAGAAGTCCTCAAGGACGGTCAGATTCGGTCGCTGCGGGCAGCCCAAGAAGTCATTCTGAGTGCAGGCTCTATTGGTTCGCCGCAGCTCATGCAGGTCTCTGGCCTGGGCCCAGCAGGGCTGCTGTCCTCGCACCAGCTGCCGGTTCTGGTCGACCTGCCGGGTGTGGGAGAAAACCTGCAAGACCATCTGCAGATTCGAACGGTCTATAAGGTGCAGGGCGCCCCCACCGTCAACACCCTCTACAGAAATTGGATCAGTCGCGCCGGAATGGCCCTGGAGTACCTGCTCTGGAAGACGGGGCCTATGACCATGCCACCGTCTACTCTGGGTGCCTTTGCCAAGAGCGATCCAAGTCTGGCCAGTGCCAATCTGGAGTGGCATGTTCAGCCCCTGTCTCTGCCAAAGTTTGGTGAGCCCTTGCATCCGTTCGGGGCCATTACCCCATCGGTCTGCAATCTTCGGCCTAGCTCCCGGGGCCATGTTCGCATTGCCCATGCGGACGCACTGGTCAGCCCAAAAATCCTCTGCAACTACCTCTCAACAGAAGACGATCGGCAGGCTGCGGTCCGGGGACTGCAGATGACTCGGGCCATCATGGCCTCGCCCGCCTTGGCCCGTTATTCGCCAGAAGAGTTGCTCCCCGGTCCGGCCGTTCTGACCGAGGAGGACCTGGCCAAGGCCGCGGGAGACCTGGGCACCACCATCTTTCATCCCGTCGGCACCTGTGCAATGGGCGCCATGGATGAGCAGGGGCGGGCCCGGTCGAACGCCACAGTGCTTGATACCGACTGCCGGGTCAGGGGGGTGGCCGGCCTGCGGGTTGTCGATGCCTCAGCCATGCCTTCCATTACCTCTGGCAATACCAACGCACCGGTCATGCTCATTGCCGAACGGGCTGCCCGCTCCATTGTTCAATCCACCCAAGCAACGACACCCTTATGACCCACCATCACCATCAAAGCTTTGCCCAGCCCACCGCCGGCCTGAGAGATTTTCAAGATGGCATCTTTGCAATCGACTCGGGCTATGTCCGCGATGAGTTTGATGCCGTTCACTTCGTTGTTGAGAGGGGCCGCGTCGCCATCATCGACACCTCGACCAAGTACGCTGTGGACCGCACTCTCGCGGCACTCAAGACGCTAGGGCTGGGCCCAGAATCCGTTGACTACGTGGTCTTGACCCACGTTCATCTGGACCATGCCGGTGGTGCGGGAGAACTCATGAAGCGTTGTCCCAATGCCCAGTTGACGGTGCATCCACGCGGAGCCCGTCACATGGTCGACCCAAGCAGACTCTGGGCGGCGGTCCTGCAGGTCTACGGTGAAGAGATGGCTGTGCGCGAGTACGGCAGCCTGGAGCCCATTGCGGCCGATCGCATCTTCGAGACGCCAGAGGGCGCAACGGTCAACCTGGCGGGCCGTGTCCTGGAGTTCTGGGATGCTCCTGGTCATGCCCGCCACCATGTCTTTATTCGAGACACCAAGACCGGGGGCCTCTTCACAGGGGACACCTATGGCATCTCTTACCGAGAGCTCGATACGGCTCAGGGTCCCTATGTCTTTGTCACCTCGTCACCCAGCCAGTTTGACCCTCCAAGTCATCAGGCGTCGGTGCGCCGCGTGATGAACAGCGATGCACCAGCGGTCTATCTGACCCACTATTCCCAGATTCGAAACGTCCGGCAGGCTGGTGAATTTATGCTGGGCCAGATTGACCGGTATGCCGCCATTGCCCAACGGCATGGTCACCTGGGCGCAGAACGGTCAAAAGCCATCGAGGCAGATCTTCAGACCATGATGTTTGCCGAGGCCCGGGCCATGGGGGTCCAGATGGACGACCAGCAGCTACGCCAGGTCTTGGATCTCGACCTGCGGCTCAATGCCGACGGCCTGGTCTGCTGGCTAGACAGCCTTGAGGCCCAGTAGGGTTTCGGGCCGCCGGCTTCTCTATAATTGCGGGCTTGAACGCCGCCCACCCTACCGACCTGTCGGACTCCTCAGCCCCGTCTGCTGCACTCTTAGAAGCGCCCAGCTTTAAGGCCCTTCGGCAGGGCCTGGCCAATCGCATCCTGATTATCGACGGTGCCATGGGCACCATGATTCAGCAGTACCGGCTGAGCGAATCGGACTACCGGGGCGAATCCGGACCAGAGGCTCAGGCTCTGGTGGGGGCAGCCCAAGAGACGCTGCTGGCCGCCATCGCCAAGGGCATCGATGTCAAAGGCAACAACGAGCTCTTGTCCCTTACTCAGCCTGGCGTCATCGCCCAGATTCATCGTCAGTATCTGGCGGCCGGTGCCGACATCATCGAGACCAATACCTTCGGCGCCACCACCATCGCCCAGGAAGACTATCGACTGGCCCCCCTGGTTCGGGAGATGAACCTGGCCTCGGCCCGCCTGGCCTGTGAGGCCAGAGATGCCATACAGACCCCCGACCATCCGCGCTTTGTCGCAGGCGCCCTTGGGCCCACCCCACGGACGGCCTCGATCTCCCCGGACGTCAATGACCCAGGCGCCCGCAACATCTGCTTTGATGAATTGGTCGAGGCTTATCAAGACCAGGCAGAGGCTCTCTTGGATGGAGGGGTCGACCTGCTGCTCATTGAGACCATCTTTGACACCCTCAATGCAAAGGCGGCCATCTTTGCCCTTGAGCAGGTCTTTGAGCAACGTGGCCAACGCTGGCCCGTCATGATCTCCGGTACGGTCACCGATGCCTCGGGCCGTATTCTGTCAGGCCAGACTGTTGAGGCCTTCTGGAACAGCATTCGCCATGCCAAGCCCATCACGGTAGGCCTGAACTGTGCTCTGGGTGCGGCCCTGATGCGTCCCTATGTTGAAGAGATTGCCAAGCTCGCTGACACGGCCATCTGCATCTACCCAAATGCAGGTCTGCCCAACCCCATGGCCCCCACGGGCTTTGATGAGACTCCGCCCATCACCTCAGGCTTTCTCAGAGAATTTGCCGAGTCAGGCTGGGTGAATGTGGTGGGTGGCTGTTGTGGCACCACCCCCGAACACATTGCAGCCATCGCCCAGGCGGTGAAATCCTTCAGGCCCAGGGTGATTGCAGAGCCAAGGGTCAAGACTCGGCTCTCGGGGCTTGAGCCTTTCAATATCGACGAGACCTCTTTTTTTGTAAACGTCGGCGAGCGCACCAACGTCACTGGCTCAAAGATGTTTGCCCGGCTCATTCTGAATGGTGAGTTCGACAAGGCCGTAGAGGTCGCCCGGCAGCAGGTTGAAAATGGCGCCCAGGTGATCGACGTCAACATGGACGAGGCCATGCTGGACTCCAAGGCCGCCATGGTGAGATTCCTCAACCTCATTGCCAGCGAGCCCGACATCTCTCGGGTGCCGGTCATGATTGACTCGTCAAAGTGGGAAGTGATTGAGGCGGGCCTGAAGTGCGTGCAAGGCAAGGCGATTGTCAATTCCATCTCCTTGAAAGAGGGCGAGCGCGAATTTCTGCGGCAGGCCCGGCTCTGCAAGCAATACGGGGCCGCTGCCGTGGTGATGGCCTTTGATGAAAAAGGCCAGGCCGACACGCTTGAGCGTCGCAAGGCCATCTGCCAGCGGGCCTATGATCTGCTGCGCCAGGCGGTGGACTTCCCGCCCGAAGACATCATCTTCGACCCCAACATCTTTGCCATTGCCACCGGCATTGAAGAACACAACCGCTATGCCATCGACTTTATCGAGGCCACCAGCTGGATCCGTGAGAACCTGCCATATGCCAAAGTCTCCGGGGGCGTGAGCAATGTAAGTTTCTCGTTCCGTGGCAATGACCCCGCCCGCGAGGCTATTCATACTGTGTTTCTCTACCATGCCGTCAAGGCCGGCATGACCATGGGCATCGTCAATGCTGGTCAGCTTGGGGTCTATGAGGACCTGAATCCTGAGCTGCGCGAGCATGTTGAAGACATTGTCTTTGACCGTCGGCCGGATGCCACCGAGCGCATGATCGACTTCGCCGCCACCCTGAAGGCGGGCGATAAAAAAGACGAAGAGAAGCTGGCCTGGCGGACGCTGCCGGTTGAAAAACGACTCGAGCATGCGCTGGTGCATGGCCTGACTGAATTCATCGTGGAGGACACCGAGGCCGTTCGGCAGGCGGTGGCAGATCGCGGTGGCCGGCCCATCGAGGTCATTGAAGGGCCCCTGATGGGTGGCATGAACGTTGTGGGCGACCTCTTTGCAGAGGGCAAAATGTTTCTGCCCCAGGTGGTGAAGTCTGCCCGAGTCATGAAGGCCGCCGTGGCCCACCTGGTGCCCTTTATCGAGGCCGAACAAGCCGCCAGCGGCCAGACCCAGGCCAAGGGCAAGATGATTTTGGCTACCGTCAAAGGCGATGTGCACGACATTGGCAAAAACATCGTCTCCGTGGTCCTTCAGTGCAATAACTTTGAGGTGGTGAACCTGGGCGTGATGGTGCCGGCCACCCAGATTCTGGCGGCCGCCAAAGAGCACAATGCCGACATCATTGGCCTGTCGGGCCTGATCACTCCATCCCTCGAAGAGATGGCCACCGTCGCCCGCGAGATGGAGCGAGACGAGTGGTGCCGGTGTCGGCAGATCCCCCTGCTCATCGGTGGGGCCACCACCTCTCGCGTCCATACCGCTGTCAAGATTGCCCCCCACTACTCAGGACCGGTCATCTGGGTGCCCGATGCCTCGCGTTCAGTCCCAGTGGCCCAGTCTCTAACCAGCGATGCAGACCAGAAGACCAAATACCTGGGTGAAGTCTTGCAGGACTACGCCAAGCTGCGTGAGCGGCATGCCAACAAACAATCCAGTCGACTGCTTTCGCTGGCCGAGGCACGCGCCAATGCACCGGCCGTAAACTACACACCGGCCCCAACGCCCAAGGCTCTGGGTCGACGGGTCTTAAAGTCCTATCCCCTAGAAGAACTCGCCCAGACCATCGACTGGACTCCGTTCTTTCAGACCTGGGATCTGGCCGGGCCTTACCCAGCCATCCTAGAGGACCAGGTGGTGGGCGAGCAGGCCAGGCACGTCTTTGCAGATGGCCAGGCGATGCTCGCCAAGCTCATCAAGGACCGTCGGCTCTCGGCCAACGGGGTGCTGGTCTTGCTGCCTGCTCGTCGCACGGCCCCAGAGGACATTACCGTCTACCAAGACGAGACCCTCTCGCAGCCTCTGCTGACCTGGCACGGCCTGCGACAGCAGACCGAGAAGCCCAGCGGCGAGGCCAACAAGTCGCTGGCCGATTACCTAGCCCCTGTCTCCGAGGGTGTTCCGGATTACTTGGGTTGTTTTGCCGTTAGCGTCCACGGTGCCGATCAGCTTGCCCGTGACTACGAGGCAAAGGGTGACGACTACAACGCCATCTTGGTCAAGGCCCTGGCCGACCGGCTTGCAGAGTCTTTTGCAGAACGCCTCCACCAGCGGGTGCGAACGGAGTTCTGGGCCTACCAGCCAGAGGAGTCGCTGACCAACCCCGAGTTGATTGCCGAGAAGTACCAAGGCATTCGACCGGCGCCTGGCTACCCCGCCTGCCCTGACCACAGCGTGAAGGCGCCTCTCTTTGCCTTGATGAACACCGCCGAGATTGGCATGTCACTGACCGAGAACCTGGCCATGCTGCCCGCCTCGGCAGTCAGCGGCTTTTATCTCTGGCGGCCAGAGGCCCAGTACTTCAATGTCGGGCCCATCGGTCAGGACCAGCTGGCGGACTATGCCGCGCGGGCTGCAGTCTCTGAAGAAGAGGCTCGGGGCCGGCTGTCGAGCCTGCTGGCCTAATCACCTCATCACCTCAGCAGCCCAGCATTAGGCCCCTTCGCGCTCCCAGACAATGGGCTGGCCGGCCGCCTGGGCCGCCTGCAGCATCTCCAAGACCGGCATGAGTCGCTGATGAAATCCCACAGGAAACGCCCCTGGCTCTGCCCCGTCTTCTATGGCCTGGGTCCAAGCCGTCCGCTCTGCCTGTTGGGCCCGCTGCGCAGATGCCGCCGAGACGGCCGTGAGTGTCTGGAGAATCTCCGCTAGCCGCTCAACCCGCCAGATACCTGGGTAGGCCCAGTCGTCGCCAGCCGCCTCGAGGACCGCCTTGGCATGGTCATCAAACATGATGAAAGAGGCCGCAGCCTTGCTCATGAAACGAATCATCGCGATACACTCCAAAGATCTTCTAGGGTCATTATGCAAGCAGGCCTCTCATTGCGTTTGTTCATGGGTTTTCTTCTGGCCAGCCTTCTCGGGCTGGTTGTGGGCTGCTCCCCAACATACGACTGGCGGACCCTCTCGGACGAGGCGCAGGACTGGCAGGCCACCTTTCCAGGCAAGCCCGCAAAGGTGGAACGAACCATCCAGATGAGCCTGCCCGGTGGGCCCGCCGCAGTGGTCTTGTCCCTTCGCGCCGTGCGCATTGGGGAGCAGACGTTTAGTGTCGGGGTTGGTCGACTGGACCAGACCGCCAAGGGCCCCCAACTAATGCAGCTGCTCGAGGCCCTTCAGGCCAGCAGAGTTCAGAACCTTCAGGGGCGAATCACGCAGACCAGCCCACTGCCCAACGGACGCAGCCTGGTGGCGACGGGACAGATGACCCTCAAGCCAGATGCTGCACCGGTTGCAGCCAGGCTTCAGATGGTCTCGTTTGTTCACCAGAACCAAGTGATCGAGGTGATTTCGGCAGGCCCTGTTGCTGACTTTAACGAAGAGGCGGCAGCCCAGTTTCTTGAGAGCCTGAAGCTTGGCCTCTAAGCCCTCGGTCTGGGCGCTGGTCTGGCCCTTTGGTCTGGCCTATGCCATGTCCTATGCCTTGCGGACCATCAATGCAGTCCTGGCGCCCGAGCTGGTGGAGTCTCTTGGCTTGTCGGCCGCTGATCTGGGCCTTCTGGCCAGTGCTTATTTTTTGTCGTTTGCGGCCATGCAGATTCCACTGGGCGTTTTGCTGGATCGGTATGGTCCGCGGCGGGTCGAAGCAAGCCTGCTTCTGGCCGCCATCGCAGGCTGCGCCATTAGTGCGCAGGCAGAGAGTTTCTGGATGCTTTGGATGGGCCGGGCTCTGATTGGCCTGGGAGTCTCCGCCTGTCTCATGGCCTCCTACAAGGCCTACCGTATGTGTTTTGAAGAACGACTCCAGGCGCCTCTGGCCTCCACCATGCTGGTCATCGGTTCGGTTGGGGCCCTGGCTGCGACAGTGCCAGTGGAGTGGCTCTTGTCGATGACCGACTGGCGCGGCGTCTTCGGTGTTCTCACCATTCTGTTTGTCGTGGTCTGGCTGTGCATTGCCTTTGGGCTTCCGTCTTTGCCAGTGCCAGATGCCCGCGGACAGACGCTCTGGGCCGACGCCCTGCGGGGACTAAGAACCATCGTGAGTCACCCGGAGTTTTTACGAATGCTGCCATTTGGGGTGCTGACCTACGGGGGGTTTCTGGCGCTGCACGGACTATGGCTTGGGCCGTGGTTCACGGTGATAGAGGGACAGTCCCCGAGTCAGGCAGCCAACAGTCTCTTTGTCATGACCGCGGTGATTATGGTGGCCCACATGGGCATGGCGGCATTGGCCAATCACCTCAATCAGCGCGGGGTCAGCCTGAACCAGGCCATGCACTGGGGCTTGGCGGCCATGGCCGTCTTTAGTGGGAGTGCAGTGCTGGGCCTCTGGCCAGATCCTCTGATGGGCTGGAGCCTGGCTTTTTTAGCAGCCGGTGTCACCACAGTGGGCTACACACGGTTTGCCAGTGCCTTTGACCTCTCCTTGTCGGCGCGAGCGACCACCAGTTTTAACTTCCTTATCTTTATCGGTGCCTTCGGAGTCCAGTGGGGCATTGGACTGCTCATCGATGGATTTGGCGGGCTGGGCTTTTCCAGCGCCGATGCCATGCGTCTTGCGCTGGGCGTCTGGGTGATCTTGCAGGTGGTCTCGCTGGTCTGGCTTATTCGTGAGCCAAGGCATCGGGCAGGTCGAGCGCACGACGCAAGTCAATAGCCTGGGCCATGTGCAGGTCTGAGACGAAGCCACTGTCGTCCAGGTCTGCCACGGTCAACGCGACGCGTCGAAGTCGGTCGACGACCCGAGCACTCCAGGCCCTCTGACGGGCCACCTGGTTGAGCAGGGTGTCTGCGGCTGGGCTGATGACGCCCAGGTCTTCTAGTGTCTGACGAGACAGGCTTGCATTGACGCCCTGCTGACGGTGGCGTGCCCAATGACGGGCCTTCAAGACCGACTCGGCCATGGTCTGGGTGTTGTTTTGGCCTGTGCCACTGGCAGTGGCCTGCAGATCTGGCACATCCATGCTGACGACCAGGTCGAAGCGGTCCAAGAGTGGGCCCGAGAGTCGGGCTCGGTAACGAACAACCTGCTCCGGGGTGCATCGGCATCTCCGTGCTGCCTGCAGGACGCCGTAGTACCCACAGGGACATGGGTTCATCGCTGCCACCATCAACGGCCGGGCCGGCAAGACCAGGCGATCACGGACGCGCGAGATGCGGATTTCGCCAGTCTCCAGGGGCTCTCGAAGTGCTTCTAGTGCATCCCGAGAAAACTCCGGCAGCTCGTCCAAAAACAAGACGCCATGATGGGCCAGCGAAACCTCTCCGGGACGGATGGGTGTTCCACCGCCCACAATGGCTCGGGCCGGTGTGCTGTGGTGTGGGGCTCGGTAAGGCGGCAAAGACCAGCCCAGATCAACTGGCTGGCCGTCTAGACTCTGAATAGCGGCCAACTCTGAAGACTGCTGGTGGTCCAAGGCAGGCATAAGGCTGGTGAGGCGGCTGGCAATCATCGATTTGCCGATTCCCGGCGGACCAAAGAGCAGCAGACTGTGGCCCCCAGCCGCGGCAACCGTGGCTGCGCGTTTGGCCTGGGCCTGGCCCAGCACCTCTGACCAGGGGTCTCTGGGTTTGGACGACAGGGGGCCGGGTTTTCGTGGGCCGACAGTCTCCGGGGCCGTGGGCTGAGCCCCACTGTGTTGCTGAACCCAGTCATAGAGGCTTGGCCAGGAGGCGCCTGGGTGAGTGAGTTGCTGATGGACCTCCCGCAGCGTGCTGGCACAGACCAGGCGAGGGGTTTGCCCCAGCAGGGCAAGCTCTGGGCCATTGGCCTTGGGCAGCACAAACAAGGCTGGGCGCGGGTCTTTTAATGCCGACAGGCCCCATGCAAACCCCGCCCGAATCGCCAGCAATTCACCAGTTAAGGAGAGTTCCGCCGCAAAGACCTTGTCTGCAAGGCACTGGGCGGGCAGGTGCCGGGCGGCCGCCAGGATAGCCAGGGCAATGGCCAGGTCAAACCGCCCGGAGTCTTTAGGAAGGTCGGCCGGCGCGAGATTGACCGTGACGCGACGGGCCGGGAATTCAAAGCCAGCATTTTGGATGGCCGCCCGAACCCGCTCGCGGGCCTCACGAACCGCGGTGCTGGGCAGCCCAACGATTGAGAAATTGGGCAGGCCATTGGCCAGGTCTGCCTCTACTCGGACATCGACGGTCTGCAGGCCGGTGAGGCTTTTGGAATAGGCAATGGCAATAGACATGCGCGGCAGTCTGAGCAGACCACCCCCAGAGGGCTATCGACCAGCCGGGCGAGACTTAACTGGATTTGGCCGAAGACTGGAGTTCGGCCAGGCGGTCTTCCAGAGACGTGAGCTGGGCCTGTGCCCTGGCCAACGCAACCTGCTGCTGCTCAAACTCCTCGCGAGAAACCAGATCAAGTCGAGAGAGGGCCGCCGAGAGGGCCTGTTTGAGATGGCGCTCTACCTCGGCAGTTGGGGCCGAGGCCATGAGGTCCCCCACCTTTTTCTGCAGGTCTGAAAAGACGGGGGGGAGTTCGGGCTTTGTGAAGTTGACCATGGCCTAAATCTAGCATGTCGCCCGATTTCCAAACACCTTGGTCAGGTGGGGGGCGAATCACCCCCGTGCCTCACAACTGCTCACGGATCGCCCCAAATCGGTGCGGGGCCTCACCACAACAGCGCAAAAACGGCCTCGTGAGGCCCTAAAACCGGGGTTTACACCCAAAAAAGAGTTGGCACGGCTTTCGCTGTTGGAGTGAACACAACCTTCTATGGGACTAGACAAAATGAAAAAGACACTCCTCGCTGTAGCCCTTGCTTCTTCCCT
>CALMJH010000039.1 GCA_937864175.1 uncultured Burkholderiales bacterium | reverse complement strand
TCGGTGTCAATGTTGATCTTGCGCACCCCATGCTGGATGGCCTGCTGAATTTCCTCGACAGGCACTCCATAGGTCTCTTTCATGTCCCCGCCGTAAGCCCGAATCTCCTGGAGGAGTTCCTGGGGGACGCTGGAGGACCCGTGCATCACCAGGTGGGTGTTTGGAATGCGTCGGTTGATCTCTTTGATGCGAGAGATCGCCAAAATGTCGCCAGTTGGTTTGCGCGTGAATTTGTAGGCGCCATGGCTGGTGCCGATGGCAATCGCTAGCGCATCCACCTGGGTCTTTTTCACAAAATCAGCGGCCTGCTCTGGGTCGGTGAGGAGTTGGTCGATGGTCATGGTGGCCTCGGTTCCATGGCCGTCTTCCTTATCGCCCTTCATGGTCTCCAGAGAACCCAGACAGCCCAGTTCGCCCTCGACAGAGACACCGATCTTGTGGGCCATCTCCACAACCCGACGGGTCACGTCCACGTTGTAGTCATAGCTAGCGATGGTCTTGCCATCGGCCTCCAACGAGCCGTCCATCATGACGCTGGAAAACCCAAGGTCAATGGCGCCTCGACAGACCTCTGGGCTCTGGCCATGGTCCTGGTGCATTACCACCGGTACCGATGGGTAGGACTCCACGGCCGCCTGAATTAGGTGACGCAGAAATCCCTCGCCAGCATATTTACGGGCGCCCGCACTGGCCTGCATGATGACCGGGGCGTCTACCTCGCTAGCGGCAGACATAATGGCCTGCACCTGCTCCAGGTTGTTGACGTTGAAGGCGGGAATGCCATAGCCGTTTTCGGCGGCATGGTCTAAGAGCTGGCGCATGGAGACCAGAGCCATGGGTTGTCCTCCCAAAAAAGCCTTATTTTAGCTCCGAGCAGGCTTGGCGCTGACCTGAACGATTTTCATAGTGTTGGTACCACCAGACTGGCCTATGGGCTCACCCACCGTCAGTACGATACGGTCACCAGCGACCACCAGACCCTCGTCCACTAGCCGTTGCTCAGCCAGATGAAGGACCTGGTCACGGTCGAGCCCCTTTACGTCGATGCGCATGGGCTCGACGTCTCGATAGAGGGCCATCCGACGCCGAGACTGAGAAGACTGGGACAGGGCATAGACTGGGACACCGGCGTTGAGGCGGGAAATCCAGAGTGCGGTTGCCCCCGACTCGGTCAAGGCTGCAATGGCCTTGATGTTGAGGTGTCGGGCCGTGAAGAGCGCAGCCATAGCAATGGACTGGTCAATCCTGGAGAAGGTGCGGTTGAGCCAATGGGTATCCAGAGTGGCCTGAGTGGATTTCTCAGCCTCTACACAGACCCTTGCCATGGTCTGGACGGTCCGCACCGGATACTGGCCTGCGGCTGTCTCGGCACTGAGCATGACGGCATCCGTGCCATCGAGCACCGCATTGGCCACATCGCTAACCTCGGCCCGGGTGGGCACGGGAGAGCTAATCATGGATTCCATCATCTGGGTGGCGGTGATGGTGAGGCGGTTGGCCTCTCGGGCCATGCGGATCATCTTCTTCTGCAGGGCCGGCACGGCTGCCTCTCCAACCTCGACCGCCAGGTCGCCTCGGGCGACCATCAGACCATTGCTGGCCTCAATAATCTCAGCGAGATTCTCGACGGCCTCGACGCGCTCAATCTTGGCGATCAACCAGGCATGTCCCCCGGCCGCCTGCAGCAACTCGCGAGCCTGCTCCATGTCACGGGCATTTTTGGGAAAGGAGACCGCCAGAAAATCAGCCTCAATCTCGGCTGCCACCAGAATGTCCTGCTTGTCTTTGTCAGTCAGTGCGGGAGCGGTGAGTCCGCCGCCTTGGCGGTTGATTCCCTTGCGATCGGACAAGACGCCGCCTTCGAGGACGATGCAGTCGATGGTGGTGGAGCCAACTGCCTCAACCCGCATCGAAATCAGGCCATCGTTGAGCAGCAGGGTGTCACCCGCCGAGACATCGCCCACCAATTCCGGGTAGTCCAACCCCACCTGGTGCTGGTCGCCCAGGGCACAGTCGGTGTTGAATCGAAATCGATCACCGTTGGCGAGTTCTATCTTGCCGTTGGCAAACTTGCCCACACGAATCTTCGGGCCCTGCAGATCCACCAGAATGGCAATGTGACGAGCAGCCGCCTTGGCTGCAGAACGAACTGCCTGGGCTCGGGCCCGGTGCTCGTCCGCCGTGCCGTGGGAGAAGTTGAAACGAAATACATCCACCCCCGCAGCAACCAGTTCGTTGATTTTTTCAGGACTGTTGGAGGCTGGTCCCAGCGTGGCAACGATCTTGGTAGCGCGGGCGATTTTCATGGGGTCTAGGCTCGGGCCTCTAGGGCTGCGACCGCGGGCAAGACTTTGCCCTCGAGGAATTCGAGAAAGGCCCCTCCCCCAGTCGAGATGTAGTCAATCTGGTTACCAATGTTGTACTTGGCAATCGCAGCCAGGGTGTCGCCACCACCTGCGATGGAGAAGCCTGGCGAATGGGCGATGGCACTGGCCAGGGTGCGCGTGCCGCCACTGAACTGCTCAATCTCAAAGACACCGACCGGACCATTCCAGACAATGGTGCCGGCGTTGGCCACGATGCCGGCAAGGCGCGCGGCTGTCCTGGGTCCGATGTCAAGAATCATGTCGTCGACTGCACACTGGGTTGCGGAGACTTTGTTCGCACGGGCCTGGGCCGAAAACTCGTTGGCCGTGACGACATCCTCGGGAATGGGCACTTCGGCGCCACGGGCCTTCATGGCCTCGATGATGGCCTTGGCCTCTGGAATGAGGTCGGTCTCGGCCAAGGACTTGCCAATCGGGAGTCCCACCGCAGCCATGAAGGTATTGGCAATTCCACCGCCCACAATGAGTTGGTCCACCTTGGCTGAGAGCGACTTCAAGATGGTGAGCTTGGTCGAGACCTTGGAGCCCGCCACAATGGCCACCAGGGGGCGCTTTGGGGACTGCAGGGCCTTGCCCAGGGCATCGAGTTCGGCAGCCATCAGGGGGCCTGCACAGGCCTCCTTGGCCCATTTGGCCAGACCATGGGTGGTCGCTTCGGCTCGGTGGGCCGTGCCGAAGGCGTCGTTGACATAGAGATCGCAGAGCGCAGCCATTTTCTTGGCCAGCCCCTCATCGTCCTTCTTCTCGCCCTTGTTCGTACGGCAGTTTTCAAGCAAAACCAAGTCGCCGGGATTAACGGTAAAGCCACCGTCAACCCAGTTCTGGACGAGGGGGACCTTGCGCCCCATCAGTTCGCCCATGCGCAGTGCAACCGGGGCCAGGGAGTCCTCCGGTTTGAACTCACCCTCGGTGGGTCGACCCAGATGAGAGGTCACCATCACCGCAGCACCCGCCCTCAGAGCCTCCTCGATGGCCGGAATAGAGGCTCGAATCCGTGTGTCATCGGTAATCTTGCCGGCATCGTCCTGAGGAACGTTGAGGTCGGCACGAATGAAGACCCGCTTGCCTGAGAGGCTGAGGTCCGACATGCGCTTGAATTTCATCTTGGTCTCCCGGTCTGGCATCGGTCCGGACTGGGCCTGCCGATGCTCTTGCTGTTTTGGTTTACTTGGCGGACATCAGGGCCACGGTGGTGTCGAGCATCCGATTTGAGAAGCCCCACTCGTTGTCGTACCACGACAGAATCTTGACCAGCTTGCCGTCGGGCGAGACCCGCGTCTGGGTCGCATCGAAGATGCTGGAATGGCTGTCGTGATTGAAATCAACGGACACCAGGGGCGCGGTGTTGTAGCCCAGAACGCCCTTCATGGGGCCCTCGGCAGCAGCCTTGATGAGCTGGTTGACCTCGTCGATCGACGTCGCTTTCTTTGAATAGAAGCTGAGGTCTACCACCGAGACGTTGATGGTGGGCACACGCATGGCAAAGCCATCGAGCTTGCCATTGAGTTCGGGCAGTACCAGACCCACGGCTGCCGCGGCACCAGTCTTGGTGGGGATCATGGACATGGTGGCCGAGCGGGCCCGACGAAGGTCCTCGTGATAGACATCGGTGAGGACCTGGTCATTGGTGTAAGAGTGAATGGTCGTCATAAGACCGGACTCCATGCCCAGCGCCTGGTGCAGGACCTTGGCCACTGGGGCCAGACAGTTGGTCGTACAAGAGGCATTGGAGATAACGGTGTCGCTGGCTTTTAGCACGCCCTGGTTGACGCCAAAGACGACGGTAGCGTCGACGTCTTTACCGCCGGGTGCAGAAATGACCACCTTCTTGGCGCCGCCAGCCAGGTGGGCCGAGGCTTTTTCTTTGGAGGTGAAAAAGCCCGTGCACTCCATGACCACATCGACACCCAATTCGCCCCAGGGGAGCTCTGCAGGATTGCGATTGGCCAAGACCCGAATGCGATCGCCATTGACCACCATGTAATCACCATCAACCGAGACCGTTCCGGGAAACTTGCCATGGGCAGTGTCGTACTGGGTCAGGTGGGCATTGGTCTCAGGCTTGCCGAGGTCATTGATGGCCACGATCTGAATGTCGTGTTTCTTACCGCCCTCGTAGTGGGCCCGTAGAACATTGCGGCCGATGCGGCCATAGCCATTGATGGCGACTTTGATGGTCATTTGCAACTTCTCCTGTCGAAAAAGAGGGACTTAGGCCTTGTGGCCAAGAATGAGGCGTGCCGTCTTGGCCAGCGCGTCGGCGGTAAGACCGAAATGGGCATAAAGCGCACCAGCAGGTGCCGACTCACCGAATTTGTCGAGGCCCAGAATAGCGTCTGGCTGGTACTTCCACCAGAAGTCAGTCACACCCGCCTCGATCACGACACGGGGAATGCCGGCGGGCATGACGCTGGCCTTGTAGGCTGGTTTCTGCTGGTCAAAGACTGTGGTGGAGGGGATGGAGACCACCCGGACGGCAATTTTCTGTCCACGCAGCTGCTCGGCCGCCTGCATGGCGAGCATGACCTCTGATCCGGTCGCCATCAAGACAACCTGGGGCTTGGCATCGGTCGACAGGACGTAGGCCCCGCGAGCAATATCTTTGGCCAGTTGTGCGTCGCGCACCTGAGGGGACAAGCCCTGACGGGACAGCAGCAGGGCCGTGGGGCCATCGCGACGCTCGAGTGCACTCTGCCAGGCGACGGCCGTCTCGACTGCATCGGCGGGACGCCAGACCTGCAGATTGGGAATAAGGCGTAGCGACGAGGGGTGCTCAACGGGCTGGTGGGTAGGACCATCCTCGCCCAGACCGATCGAGTCGTGGGTAAAGACGTGAATGACCCGTTTGCGCATGAGGGCGGCCATGCGAATCGCATTGCGGCTGTAGTCCGAGAAGGTCAGGAAGGTGCCGCAGTAGGGAATAAAGCCACCGTGCAGGGCCACGCCGTTGCAGATGGCAGCCATGCCGAATTCCCGCACGCCGTAGCTGATGTGTTGGCCCGGCGTGAGTTGGCCCTTGGCGTCGACCTTCAGACTAGTCACGCCCTTCCAGTTGGTGAGGTTTGAGCCGGTGAGGTCCGCCGACCCGCCGAGCAGGCCGGGTAAACGGGGGCCGATGTCGTCGAGCGCCATCTGAGAAGCTTTACGACTGGCCACGTTCGGGGCCTCTTGGCAGAGTTTGGCAACGTAGGCCTGTGTCTTCTGAGCAAAGTCAGAGGGAAGGTCACCACGCATACGCTGCTCAAAGACTTTTGCCTCGGCTGGGTAGGCTGCGGAGAACGCAGCAAACCGCTTGGTCCAGTCCTGCTGACGATTGCGACCCAAGGACTTGGCATCCCAGGCCTGGTAGACCGACTGAGGAATCTCAAATGGCTCATGGGTCCAGCCCAGAGCCTGGCGAGTCAGGGCGATCTCTTCAGCACCCAGGGCCTCACCGTGGGCCTTTGCGGTACCCACACGGTTGGGCGAACCCTGACCGATATTGGTCTTGCAGATGATCATCGTGGGGGCTAGACGGCCGGTCGGGCCCTGCTGGGCCCAGGATTTGGCCTTGGCCAGGGCGGCCGAGACGGCCGCAACGTCGTGCCCATCGACCGGGCCAATGACATTCCAGCCGTACGCCTCAAAACGCTTCTTGGTGTCATCTCGAAACCAGCCATCGACCTGGCCATCGATAGAAATGCCGTTGTCGTCGTAGAGGGCGATCAGTTTGGACAGGCCCCAGACACCCGCCAGGGCACAGGCCTCGTGGCTAATGCCCTCCATCAGGCAGCCATCGCCCAGAAAGACGTAGGTGTTGTGGTCCACCACCTGGTGACCAGGCTTGTTGAACTCGGCGGCCAGGAGGCGCTCAGCAAGGGCAAGGCCAACAGCGTTGGTAATGCCCTGGCCCAGAGGACCCGTGGTGGTCTCGACGCCTGGGGTGATGTCGACTTCTGGGTGGCCAGGGGTCTTGGAGTGGAGTTGGCGGAAATTCTTGAGTTCGTCGATGGGGAGGTCGTAGCCCGTCAGGTGCAGCAGGGCATAGAGCAGCATAGAGCCATGGCCATTGCTGACGACAAAACGGTCCCGGTCTGCCCACTTGGGATCAGTGGGATTGTGCTGCAGGTGGTCCCGCCAGAGCGCAACGGCCATCTCCGCCATGCCCATGGGCATGCCGGGGTGTCCCGAGTTGGCCTTCTGGACCGCATCCATCGCCAAGGCGCGGATGGCGTTGGCCATGTCTTTTTCTACTGGGGACTGGTACTTGGGCGCGGCGGCCTTCATGGCCGGCGCAGAGGTGTCGTGGCTGCTCAAAACGGTCTCCCTGGGCATCAACATTGTCAGCGGCCTGACCGGGCGCTCTATCGGCGTCAGTACCAGGCTAGACCTCTCATTCTACCGACTTAAAGATATAGATACCTTGAAGTTTCTTACCTGATTGCTTCTAAAAAGCTGAAGCATGGGGTCCGCCAAACCACCCCGGCTATGATGACGCCATGCTGCCACGCATCCTTCACCCCGGCCTTGCTCCAGGGCCAAACGAGCTCTCGGAGGAGGACTCACACCACCTGATTCGAGTCCTCAGGGCCCGTCAGGGCGATGCCTTGGTCCTCTTCAACGGCCAGGGTCTTGAGGCCCAGGCGGTCCTGACCGAAGCACATCCCCAGGCCTGCCTCTGTCTGGCAGACGACCCCCAGCAAGTTCTTCGGGAGTCGCCCACCAAGACCACCGTCCTGCAGGCTCTCTGCACCGGCGACAAAATGGACTGGGTGGTTCAGAAGGCCTGCGAGCTTGGCGCCAGCCGTCTTCTTCCAGTCCGAACCCAACGGGCCCAGCTAAAGCTCGACGGTGACCGGGCCCATAAACGCCAGCAGCATTGGCAGAGGATTGCCGACTCGGCCGCCGCCCAATGCGGTCGAAACCGGGTGCTCCTGGTGGAACCCGTGATGGGTTTGGAAGAGGCCCTGGCGGACTTTAAAGCCCACTCTTCAACGGGCTGGCTACTCGACCCATTTGCTCAGGCAAGCCTCTCGACCGCCCCTCTGGCGGCGGACCTCACGATTGCCATCGGACCAGAGGCCGGATGGTCTGACCAGGAGGAAGCCCAGATGCTCGCGGCCGGGTTTAATGGGCTTCGATGCGGCCCAAGGATTCTGCGCACCGAGACGGCGGCCGTGGTGGTGCTCTCGGCCATCGCCGTCCGGCTTGGTGAGTTCTAGGCGACCGCAGCCCTCGTAGAGGCGTCAATCACCGTCATTGCGGTCATGTTGACCAGTCGCCGAACGGTCGCCGACGGCGTAACAATGTGAACCGGAGCGGAGCAGCCCAAGAGCATGGGGCCCACCGCGACGTTGTTGCCCGCCGCGGTCTTCAAGAGGTTGTAGGCGATGTTGGCAGACTCCAGGCTCGGCATCACCAAGAGGTTGGCCTCCCCCACCAGGGTGGAGTTCGGCAGAATCTGGGCCCGCATCACTGGATCGAGGGCCACGTCACCATGCATCTCGCCATCCACATTGAGGGTGGGAGCCACCCGACGCAGAATGGCCAGAGCCTCCCGCATCTTCTCCGCCGAGGCCGAGTCAGAGCTTCCGAAATTGCTGTGCGAGATGAGTGCCGCCCGAGGCTCTAGCCCCAGTTTGCGCATTTCAGTGGCCGCCGCTAGGGTCATTTCAGCGATCTGCTGGGCCGATGGATTCTCATTGACGTGGGTATCCACAATGGCCAGCGTTCGCTTGGGCAGCATGAGAATGTTCATGGCTGCATAACAGGTGGCCTGAGGCTTACGGCCCAAGACCTGGTCTACATAGTGCAGATGCAGCCCATGGGTTCCGAAAGTTCCGCAGACCATGCCATCGGCATCACCCTTGTGAATCATCATGGCTCCGATTAGGGAGTGACGCCGCCGCATCTCGATCTTGGCATATTGGGCAGTGACGCCTCTGCGGGCCGTCAGCTGGTGGTAGGTCTCCCAATAATCCCGATACCGGTCGTCTTGCTCTGGATTGATCACCTGAAAATCAACGCCCTCTCGCATGCGAAGACCAAACCGCTCGATCCGACTCTGGATCACAGCTGGCCGTCCAATCAGAATGGGCTGGGCGAGTTGCTCATCGACCACCACCTGAACGGCCCGAAGCACACGCTCCTCCTCGCCCTCTGCGTAGACCACTCGACGACGCTCGGCCAGACGAGCCGCATGCAGAATCGGCTTCATGAAGTTGCCAGAGTGGTAGACAAACTCCTGCAGACGTTCGATGTAGGAGGGCAGATCAGAGATGGGCCGGGTCGCAACCCCATCGGCCATCGCCGCCTCGGCAACCGCTGGCGCAATCTTGACGATGAGTCGCGGGTCGAAGGGCTTGGGGATGAGGTACTGCGGCCCGAAACTAAGGCCCTCAGTACCGTAGGCCGCTGTCACCACCTCGGACTGCTCAGCCCGAGCCAGATCGGCCACCGCACGCACGGCCGCCAGCTCCATGTTGCGGGTAATCGTCGTGGCGCCTACATCCAGGGCCCCACGGAAAATAAAGGGGAAGCAGAGGACATTGTTGACCTGGTTTGGATAGTCTGTGCGGCCAGTGGCCATGATGACGTCGCTGCGAACCGCAGCAACTTCCTCGGGCAGGATCTCGGGCGTTGGATTTGCCAAGGCAAAAACCAGGGGGTTGGGGGCCATCTTGGCCACCATCTCGGGCTTGAGGACACCGGCAGCAGAGAGTCCCAAAAAGACGTCTGCGTCTTGGATCACCTCGCCAAGTGTGCGGGCGTCAGTCTTCTGTGCGAACCGGGCCTTTTCCGGGTCCATCAGTTCTGTGCGGCCCTCATAGACCACCCCCTTGATGTCAGTGACCCAGACATTCTCGCGGGGCAGTCCCAGATCCAGCAGCAGGTCCAAACAGGCCAGGGCTGCTGCCCCGGCGCCAGAGACGACAAATTTCACCTTTTGGATGTCTTTGCCGACCACCTTCAGGCCATTGACGATTCCAGCACCCACCACAATCGCTGTGCCGTGCTGGTCATCGTGAAAGACCGGAATCTTCATGCGCTCACGGAGTCTGCGTTCAACGTAAAAGCAGTCTGGCGCCTTGATGTCTTCCAGATTAACCCCACCGAAAGTAGGCTCCAGCGCGGCAACGATGTCCACGAGTTTGTCGAGGTCTTTTTCGTTGACCTCGATATCAAAGACATCGATGCCCGCAAATTTCTTAAACAAGACCCCCTTGCCTTCCATGACGGGCTTCGAGGCCAGTGGGCCAATGTCTCCAAGACCCAGCACCGCTGTTCCGTTGGTAATCACAGCCACCAGGTTTCCTCTTGCGGTATAGCGAAAGGCATTGATGGGGTCTTTTACAATTTCCTCGCAGGCTGCCGCCACCCCGGGGGAATAGGCCAGCGCAAGATCGCGCTGGTTGGTCAGTTGCTTAGTAGGGGTGACCGAGATCTTTCCCGGTGTCGGGAACTCGTGATACTCCAGGGCCTGCTTGCGAAAGAGTGGATCCATGGCTGGTCAGAGGGTTTGTTGTGAGGAGAAGCCTGATTATCCCTGCTTGCCCAGACAAATGGCCTTATGCAAAACCATGACAGCATGGGCTGCCGTCCGGTCCGTGCAGTCGGCGATCTGGTGCCGGCAAGAAAAGCCGTCGGCCACCACCAGAGCGTCGGCTGGGGCGGCCTGGAGTGTCGGCACCAGGCTGGCCTGAGCCATCGCCTTGGACACAGACTGGTGGGCGGCCTCGTATCCAAAACTACCGGCCATGCCGCAGCAACTCGACTCAATGGCCACCACCCGAGCGCCGGTTGACGCGAGAGCAGCGATGGTTGGGCTAAAGGCCCCTAACGCCTTCTGGTGACAATGGCCATGCACATAGATGGTCTGTCCTGCCAAGGACTGCGGGACCCGAAGACGATTCGCCTGAACCTCCGCCATCCACCACTCCTCGAAAAGCAAGGCCTGGGCCGACAGCCGCTGGGCTTGTTCACCCAGGTGCATCACCAGCCACTCGTCGCGCAGACTGAGGATGCAGGAGGGCTCGAGGCCCACCACAGGAACACCACGCTCGATCGCCGGGGCAAGGGCCTCAAGGCTCTCAATGGCCAGCTGTCGGGCCTGGTCAACCTGGCCGACTGAGAGGGCGGAGCGGCCGCAGCAGAGTGGTCGGTCGGCAGCGGCAGCGCCGGACAGGGCGACCCGATAACCAAGGGCCGTGGCTAATTCGAAGGCCGCTCTCAGCTGGGCGGGCTCATAGGCATCGTTAAACGTATCCGCCCATAGCACAAGGTCGCACTCTGTGAGGCTCGCAGACTTGAGCCCAAGTCCATGGGACCGAAAACCTTCAGCATCCCAGGCCGGCAGCTTTCGAGCGGCGGCAAATCCAAGGGCCCTCTCTCCCAGCCAAGCCAAGACGGGCAGCCGGTTGCGCAGGTTAAGGGCCCAGGCCAGGCCAGGCAGACGCCGAACCCACTGGGCCAGCCTAGGCAGGCCGGCAATCAGGCGCTGCTTGACTGAAAAGCCATGGCGCTGGCCATACTGGTAGAGGGCCTCGATCTTCATTTTGGCCATGTCCACACCGGTGGGACATTCCCGCTTGCAGCCCTTGCAGCCAACGCAGAGGGCCAGTGCCTCCTGAACGGCCGGAGCCTCTAAGCCCTCTGACAACTGACCACTGACCGCCAGCCTCAGGGTGTTGGCCCGACCTCGTACCGAGTGCTGCTCGTCACGCGTCACTCGGTAGCTGGGACACATGGTGCCCGCATCAAATTTGCGGCAGTGGCCATTGTTATTGCACATCTCGATGGCCTTGGCGTATCCCATGGCCGGGTCCCCTCCGGTGCCGGGTTCAGAGATCACCAGGCCAAAGCTGCCAGGGTCACCCGCCTTGGAGGGGTCGTTCTGAACATTCCAGGCCGACCAGTCCAGTGCCGGTTCAAAAGGTGTCACCACATAGCTGGGCGGAAAGCGAAAGAGGCTGGTGTCGTCCATTCTGGTGGAACGAACAATCTTCCCAGGGTTGAGCCGATTAGCGGGATCAAAGGCATCCTTCACCTGCTCGAAGGCCTTCGTAATGCGGGGCCCAAACTGCCATCTGACCCATTCGCTGCGCACCAGGCCGTCACCGTGCTCGCCCGAGAACGCGCCTTTATAACGCCGCACCAGTTCACCGGCCTCTTCAGCAATGGCCCGCATCTTTTCTGCGCCGCCTCTGCGCAGATCCAAGATGGGACGCACGTGCAGGGTACCCACCGAGGCATGGGCATACCAAGTGCCTTGGGTGCCGTGCTTGGCAAAGACCTTGGTCAGGCTGGCGGTGTACTCGTCCAGGTGCTCGAGGGGCACCGCACAGTCCTCAATAAAGGAGACTGGCTTTCCATCGCCGCGCAGCGACATCATGATGTTGAGGCCAGCCTTGCGAACCTCCCAGAGAGCAGATTGACGGGCGGGCTCCACCATCTTGACGGTGGCCCCAGGCAGACCGTGGTCAGACATCAAGGACTCCAAGTCATCTAGGCCACGCATCAGGGCATCGACATCATCGCCAGCAAACTCGACCAGTAGCAGCGCATCCGTCGGACGACCACCAACCTCGACAAGGGCATCGGCAATCACCGGTGCAAACAGGGGGTTGGCCCGGCAGAGTTCGATCATGGTGCGATCGACCAGTTCGACGGCGACCGGCTTGAGCCCAACAATGTGGCGGGTCAGGGACATGGCCTGCTGGAAGGTCGGAAAGTTCACAACGCCGAGCCGCTTGTGTTTGGGCAGGGGCGAGAGCTTGAGGGCAATCGATTCAAAGGTGGCCAGTGTCCCCTCGGAGCCCACCAGGAGGTGAGAGAGGTTAAGGCTGCCATCGCTGGTATAGGGCCGCTCACTCTGGGGATAGAAGATATCTAGGTTGTAGCCCCCCACCCGGCGCATGACCTTGGGCCAGATCTCGCCGATGTCTTGCTTGACCGACTCGGCAATCTGGAAGAGCCGGGGAACGAGTTCGGCGATTCGACGCGAGGACAGCTGCATGTCGCCCCCATCTCCGAACCGACCAAAGTAGGCCTGGGTGCCGTCATCCAAGATCGCCTGGATGCCCAGCACGTTGTGCACCATGTTGCCGTAATGCAGCGACCGAGACCCGCACGAGTTGTTGCCAGTCATCCCACCAATCGTGCATTGGGCAGCTGTCGAGACATCCACAGGGAACCAGAGGCCCTTGGACTTCAGCTGGGCATTCAGATGGTCGAGGACCAGTCCCGGCTGGACGATAGCCCGGCCGGCCTCCGCGTCCAAGGAAAGAACTTCTCGGAGGTACTTGCTGGTGTCAACCACCAGGGCCTCTCCCACCGTCTGGCCGCATTGAGAGGTGCCACCGCCCCTGGGCAAGACCGCCACACCCGCATCCCTGGCGATATCAAGGGCGATGCGCAGGTCGAGAGGAGTCTTGGGGACCACGACTCCAATTGGCATGACCTGGTAGATCGAGGCGTCGGTGCTGTAGCGTCCTCGGCTCGCCTGGTCGAAGTAGACCTCCCCCTGGACCTCTCTGCGAAGACGGTCTGCGAGCTGGGACTGGGAGAAGCGGGCACCCAGTGGCCCCTTCAGAAAAGCCCTGCGATCCAGTGCGGGGGCGTTCATTGGTCGGCTTCCAGGAGTCGGACCACAATCTCGCATTTGGCGGTCACGTGGGCAGCCAAGAGCTCAGCGAGCCGAGCGGCATCACGCTTGGCAAAAGCCTTGGCGATAAGGGCATGCTCCTTTACCGCCTTGTCCCACTTGGTCTTGTCGAGATTGGACCGAAAACGTAGGGCCTGGAGTCGGGCATTAACGGTTGCGTAGGTCTCTTGCAACACAGGATTGTCAGCCGACAGGTTGATCAGGCTATGAATCTGGGCATTCAACGCGTAATAGCGCGAGAGGTTGGCAGCCGCATGGGCCTGCTCCATGTCGGCCTGAAGCTTCAGCAGCTTTTTGATCTGCGCGGGCGTGGCCCGCTCTGCCGCCAGCCGACCCGAGAGGCTCTCGAGAGCAGCAATGACCTCAAAGGCCTGAACGACCTCGTCGATCGTCATCTGAGGGACCACAGCCCCGCGATTGGGCAGAAGACGAATTAGGCCCTCACCGGCCAAGACCTTAAAGGCCTCTCTCATCGGGGTCCGAGAGACACCCAGTTGCTCGCAGAGCAGGCGCTCGTTCAGGCGTGTGCCAGCCGCCAACTCCCCTTCGACGATGGCCTCACGAAGACGATCCGCAACCGCCTGGTGAAGGCCACGGCGTTGAATGAGGGATTGCCCGGTTGACAAAGGTCCTTGCATGGTCGACATTGTACCGACTAATTTGTATACAAAATACCGAACATTCCCTGCCCCCAAGCCCATTTATCTCTCACCAGCCTATGCAACGCGACCTCCCACCCGCCATCAATCCACGCTCTAGTCTCAATCGCATTGGCCAAGGGCGGCATTTTCTTCAGATTCCCGGCCCCACCAACGTACCAGACCGAGTCCTTCGGGCGATGGACTTTCCCACCATTGACCATCGGGGCCCGGAGTTTCAGCAACTTGGACTGCGTCTGCTAGAGGGTATTCGGCCGGTCTTCGGAACCAAGCATCCCGTCATCATCTACCCGGCCTCTGGCACCGGCGCCTGGGAGGCCGCCCTGGTCAACACCCTCAATCCTGGTGACCATGTCCTGATGTACGAGACCGGTCATTTCGCCACCCTCTGGAAGCGACTGGCCGAGCGCCTGGGCCTGAAAGCAGAATTCATGGGTGGGGACTGGCGGCGCGGTGTAGAGGCCACCGCCATTGAAGATCGCCTGAAAAAAGACACTGGCCACACCATCAAGGCCGTCTGCGTCGTCCACAACGAGACCTCCACCGGCGTCACCTCCAACATCGCTGCCGTTCGGGCTGCCATCGACGCGGCAAAGCACCCAGCGCTGTTGTTGGTGGACACCATTTCGTCTCTGGGCTCAGTGGACTATCGTCACGATGAATGGGGTGTCGATGTCACCGTCGCAGGGTCTCAGAAGGGCCTCATGCTGCCTCCCGGCCTCTCTTTCAATGCCATTAGCCCGAAGGCCATTGAGGTCAGCAAGTCCAACACCATGCCAAAGGCTTACTGGGCCTGGGACGAAATCCTCACAGCCAACACCAATGGGTTCTGGCCCACCACCCCTGCCACGAACCTGCTTTATGGTCTTGCAGAGGCGATCGACATGCTCAATGAAGAGGGCCTTGAAAACGTCTTTGCCCGGCACCGTCGACATGCTCACGCCACACGACTCGCCGTCGAGGCTTGGGGTCTGGAAGTGCTCTGTCAAAACCCAGACGAGTACAGCCCCGCCCTCACGGCGGTGGTCATGCCACAGAAGACCGATGGCAGCCGCTACAACGCCGATGCGCTGCGAAAGACCGCCTTGGAGAAATTCAACATGTCATTAGGAACTGGCCTGTCCAAGCTTTCTGGCTGGGTCTTCAGAATTGGTCACCTTGGTGACTTCAACGATCTCACCCTCATCGGCACGCTCGGTGGGGTGGAGATGGCCTTGGAGGCCGCGGGCGTTCCTCATCACAAGGGTGGAACACAGGCGGCCATCAATGCTCTCGCGAAGGCTTAGGGAGTCAGACCACCCCGACGTCTTGTCAGACCCGCTGCACCCAAAAAACCACCAGGAGACAACATCATGCAGAAGACACCGCAGACCCGTCGGTCCCTCTTAACCTCAACCGCCCTAGCCGTCGGCCTCATGATGGGCGGGCTCGTTACAGCCCAGGCCCAGACCGAAATCAAGCTGGGCCACGTTGGTGCGCCCGGATCTCTCTTTGCAAAATCAGCCGAGGAGTTCGCGAAGAGAGCCAATGCCAAACTCGGCAGCAAAGCCAAGGTAGTGGTCTTCGGCTCCAGCCAGCTCGGTGGCGACAGCGAGATGGTTCAAAAGCTCAAGCTCGGCACCATTGACCTCTCACTCCCATCCAGCGTCATGAGTTCGCAGTCCGACCTTTTTGGAATTTTTGAACTGCCCTATCTAGTCCAAGACCGCGCCCACATGCAGCGCATCGAAAAAGAAGTGGTCTGGCCCAGCCTCGTCCCCGAGGCCGAGAAGAAAGGGCTGAAAATTATCGCCATCTGGGAAAACGGCTACCGTCACATTACCAACAACAAAAAGCCTATTAAGGTGCCAAGCGACCTTAAAGGCATCAAGCTGAGAGTCCCCGAGGGCAAGTGGCGGGTGAGGATGTTCCAAGATTACGGCGCAAATCCAAGTCCCATGAAGTTCTCAGAGCTCTTCACGGCCCTCCAGACCGGCGTTATGGATGCGCAAGAAAACCCGTTCACCCAGATCTACTCATCCAAGCTTCATGAGGTTCAAAAGTACTTGAGCCTCAGTGGCCACGTCTACTCTCCCGCCTACCTGACTGCTGGCGCCAAGAAGTGGAGTGGATTACCCGCCGACGTTCGCAAGATTCTTGAGGAGACCGCAAAAGAGACCCAAGGCTTTGTCTATCAGACTGCCGAAGCCGAAGACAAAGATCTTCTCGACAAGATCAAAAAGGCCGGCGTACAGGTCAACGACGTCGACAAGAAGGCCTTCGTAGAGGCCAGCAAACAGATCTATTCGGACTTTGGTTCGGAGGTCACAGGTGCAAAGGCCCTCATCGATAAGGCTAACAGCCTTCGTTAGTCGATCCAATGCGCGAGGCCGATAACCCTCGGCTTCGCGCGAGTAGAAAATTCATAAGGGAGACCTAGACGTGTCTGGAGCGCAGATTACCCCCCCCCACAGCGGCCTCCGAGCAGCCTACGGCAAGATGCTGGAGTGGCTCGTTCTGATTTTGATGGTCGTTCTCTTTTTAGAGGTCACGCTGGGCATCTTCTTTCGGACCATCGGCCACTCATTGGTCTGGTATGACGAAGTAGCATCCATTCTCTTGGCGTGGCTCACCTTCTACGGAGCGGCCCTGGCCTCGTTTAAACGCGGACACATCGGCTGCCCCGAGGTCATCAACCTGCTAGCTCCGACACTTAGACGACGCGTTTCCATCGTCTCCCAGATTCTGGTGATCGGATTCTTCGCCTTTTTAGGATGGGTGGGCTTCGACATTCTGCCGATCTTGGCAACTGACAGCATGGTGAGCATCCCTGAGATTCCCATGAACGTTGTTCAGTCCGTTATTCCCGTCTCCTGCGTCTTAATCTTGATTGGTGAGGGCCTTGCTCTAGCTGACCTCATACGCGAACAGGGTGGCCACGCAGAAGGCCTCGCTGGCGCAGACTCTCAATAGGCCTACTCATGGAAATTATGCTCATTCTGTTTGGCGCATCGTTGTTGTTGGTGCTAGCCAACATCCCCATAGCGGTCGCTCTCGGCATCGTCGCCACAGTAGCCATGGTTGCCACCCATGGCTTTGAGACCGTCGCCAATGTCGCAATCGTAACCTACAACGGTGCTACAAACTTCCCGCTACTGGCCATTCCCCTCTTCATTCTCGCTGGGGCCATCATGAATGCCTCTGGCATTTCGCAACGGCTTGTTGCGCTGGCCAACGCTATGTTTGGCTGGATACGCGGCGCTCTCGCTCATGTCTCTATTGGCGCCTCGCTTTTCTTCGCGGAGATCTCCGGGTCGGCAGTCGCCGATGTGGCGGCTCTGGGCTCTATCCTCATTCCAAGCATGAAAAATCGTGGCTATCCAGCTCCTATGGCAGCCGCCTGCATGTCCTCCGCTGCAACTCTCGCGGTCATTATTCCACCCTCCATTCCGATGATTCTCTACGGGGTAATGGCAGAGGCCTCAGTGGTCCAGCTCTTCGTGGCGGGCATCGTGCCAGGACTGATTGGAGGACTCGGACTGATGGGCATGGCCTACTACTTTGCCAGACGCTACAACCTGCCTCGGGAAAATGAGTTCTCGATGAAACGACTCTGGGAGTGTCTGGTAGAGGCCAAATGGGCTCTGCTGCTGCCCATGATCATATTGGGCGGCATCTTTGGCGGGGTCGTTACCGCAACGGAAGGTGCGGCCCTGGCGGTGGTTGCAGCCCTGTTTATTGGCCTTGGCGTCTACCGAGAGCTCGACCTTCATCACCTTCGGGCGGCCATCATGGAGGGCGGTTCCCAGACGGCGGTGGTCATGCTCATGGTGGCGACCAGTGCGCTACTGGGCAATTACCTGACGGAGATTGCGGCCCCTCAGGCCCTGGCCGCAAAGGTCTCTGAACTCACCAGCAACAAGTACATGATTCTGGCCTTGCTGAATGTCTTGTTTCTGCTGCTTGGCATGTTCCTGCACTCGGCGGCTGCCATTATCCTGGTGGTGCCCGTAGTTATGCCGCTGGTCATTGCAGCCGGCATCGATCCGGTGCATTTTGGCCTAATTGTGACGATCAACCTCGGTATCGGCCAGCAGACTCCACCGGTCGCCAGCGTTCTGATGATCGCCAGCTCAATTGCCAAGTGCAGCGTCTGGGAGGTTACACGAGTCAACATCTACTTCATCGGCGTGCTCTTTGCTGTGCTCATGATGGTGACCTACGTCCCCGTTACTGGAATGGGCCTAGTGGAGTACTTCTACCGGTAGCGAAACCCAAGTCCCAGGTAAGCCGAGAGTCCCTATGAACCCAGACCATTCATCGAATTCCATCCTCCTGCAAAGCCGGGAGGACGGTGTGGTGACCCTTACTCTCAATCGACCGGAGAAACTCAACGCCATGACCAAGCCGCTTTGGCAGGCGCTTGGTCAATCCATCGAGGCGCTCTCAGGCGACAGGAGCATTCGCTGCATTGTTCTCCGGGGGGCCGGTGAGAAATCCTTCTCACCTGGCAACGATATTGGAGAGTTCGCCACCGAGAGAGCTAATAAGACGCAGGCGATCGCCTACGGGAAAATCATGCATCAGACCGTTCAGGCGCTTGCCAGTTGTCCCCATCCCATCGTCGCGCAAATACATGGCATTTGCGTAGGAGGCGGCATGGAGATCGCTGCGCTCGCAGACGTGCGAATCTGTGGTCGGTCCAGTCGTTTTGGTGCGCCTATCAAGAACCTCGGCTTGGTGATGGCCTACGACGAGATGGCACCCCTCGCCCGACTGGTCGGCCCCGCCAAGGCACTTGAGATCCTGCTAGAAGGACGAATCTTCGATGCCCAGGAGGCCCTGCAGATTGGGTTTGTCTCGCGGGTAGTCGAGGACCACCAAGTGGAGGCAGAGGCGAGGGAGACCGCCCGAAGAATCTCAACGGGGGCTCCGCTGGTAGCGAGGTGGCACAAGAAATTCACACGACGCCTTCAAGATCCGCGGCCGTTGACCGAGGCAGAGCGAGAGGAGTGCTTCGACTGCTTCGACACGCAGGATTTTCAGATCGGGGTCGAGGCCTTTCTGGCCAAGTCGACACCGCACTTTAAGGGACAGTAGACATGGCTGATGAACGGCCGCGAGGTGATGGGAAGCCAAGCAGGGGGCCGCTGTCGGGCCTTCGGGTCCTAGAGCTCGCCCAGATCATGGCTGGCCCCACCTGCGGGATGATGCTGGCCGACATGGGGGCAGACGTCATCAAAGTTGAGAAGCTGCCCGGGGGAGACGACTCACGCGGCTACCGAGAACCGCTCATCAATGGTGTCTCTGCCCCGTTTCTGGTGCTCAACCGAAACAAGCGCGGCATTGCACTTAATCTCAAAGACCCCGCAGCCAAGGAGGTTCTGCGACGCATGGTGGCCAGCAGCGATGTCCTGACTGAAAACTACCGGAAGGGCACGCTGGAGAAGTTAGGTCTTGGCTACGAGAGCCTGAAGGCCATTAATCCAAAGCTGATTTACTGTGCAGTCTCTGGCTACGGTCGCACCGGCCCAATGGCCGACGCAGCGGGCTTTGACCTTATCGCCCAAGGCTTTTCTGGGCTGATGAGTTTTACTGGCCATCCCAACACGCCTCCCGCAAAGACAGGGAACTCCATCGCTGATATCAATGCTGGCATTCTGGCAGCGGTCGGTATTCTTGCCGCCCTCTTTGAGAGGGGCCGCACCGGTCTGGGCCAATTGGTCGAGACCTCGCTCATGGAGGCTGCCATCCAGCAGACCTACTGGCAGGCAGCCGTCTTCTTTGCCACCGGCGAATCGGCCAAGCCTCTCGGTTCAGCCCACACGCTCACCGCGCCCTATCAGGCCTTTGCCTGCACCGATGGCTTCATCAACATTGGTGGCGCAAACCAGGCCAACTGGGAACGCATTGCAGATGTTCTAGGCCATCCAGAGTGGAAGACTAATCCTGCCTTTGCCACCAACTCGAACCGGATGGCCAATCGAGAGGCCCTTGTCAATGCCATCGAAGCGGTGACCGCGCATCAGTCAGTGGCATTTTGGCAGGCGAAATTTGATGCGGCTGGTGTACCCGCTGGGCCAGTGCACTCTGTCGAACAGGCCTTAAGTCACGAACAGACCCTGGCCCGACACATGGTGGTGACGTCTCAGCATTCTAAGGCTGGTCACGTAAAGGGAGTTGGCCACCCCGTGAAGTTCTCGTCGCATCCCAGCTCTGACCAAAGTTGTCCTGCTCCGATGCTCAGCGAGCATGCCTTCGAAATCTTGAGCGAATTCGGCTACAGCGCTGACGAGGTCAAGGCTCTGATGGCCTGCGGGGCAGTCGGGTCTCCATCGAACTGAGCCAGCACGCGACCCTGGGAGGCCGCCCTTAGTCGGTCACGGATGCCAATCACCTTGGAGGGATAGTCGGAGACGCCGGTAGGCCCTGCCCCGACATAGGCTAGAAGAGCCGCCTCAACAGACTTGAACCGGTCGAGGTATTCGCGCAGGACCGCGGCACCGGCCTGAATATTGGCCCAGGGGTGAAGCGCCGCATTAACACCCCCATGGCTATCGAATTTCTCCTTGTGGACCTCGGGTATGACCTGCATCAGCCCCTTGGCGCCGACGCGGCTCTCGGCCAGAGGATTAAATCCGGACTCCACGGAGATGACAGCCAGTAAGAGATAGGGGTCGAGTCGCATGAGCTTAGCGGTCTCGAATGCAGCTGCCACGATCTGTTCGGTAGCGCCACGGGAGACTCGGTGCCGTTTTGCGATCCAACGAGCAGTGCGGGCCTGTTCGGGAGTCAGCGAGGTGGGTAGCGCGGTGAAGACGGAATCCGCACTGGTGGGAGACAGGGCACCGTCCACGACGCGAACCCATCCCTGTAGGCGGTCCCGACCCGCTGGGGTCAGGATGACGGAGAGGCCAAGCAGGCTCGCTACCACCACCACGACCCCATGCCGGTGCATGACCTCCCGAGGGGAAGGAACTGAGAGCCCAACCCTGGGCATGGCCCTGGCCGGCTGCGAAGAGGAGAGGGAAGAGTCCATCTCGTTATGTTTTGTCTGAATCATTAATAAGTGCCCACCAACTTCTCAACAAACTGGTCCAACACAGGTTTGGAGAGTCCCGCCTGGGGATGGTTCACAAAGACCGAGAAAACAACCCAACGTCCGCTGTCACTCAGTGCATAACCCGCAATCGATCTGACGTCCTCTAGGGAGCCCGTCTTGATCCAGGCCCGGCCGACCGTGGAGTCCGCTCCGAGCCGCTTTCGCACCGTGCCCTCTAGGCCCGCAAGCGCCAGGGTCTCAATCCATGGAAAGGGATCTGGCTGGGAGAGCCGCTGGGCCAGCAAGGCGGTCAGCCCTCCTGTCGAAATTCTCTCACGGCGACTCAGGCCAGACCCGTTCTCGATGACCAACTCGGGCATGGGGAGTCCTTTGGAGGTGAGCCATTGCTTCACGCGCTCGGAGGCATCAGTGCGGGTGCCATCGCCCTGAGCCGAGGCGGAGAGCTCCAGAAAAACCGTTCTAGCCATAGGGTTATTACTGCGCTTGTTGATCTCTCCCAGGATCTCCAACAGCGGTCGCGGTGAGGTCCAGGCCAGCAGCAGCTTCGCCTGGGGCGGAATCACTGCCTTTTCGGGCTTGGCTGCGATGGACCCACCGGCATCTCGCCAAGCTTTTGCGAAGAGTCGGTAGGCAAACTGCGCATGGTCATAGATCGCCAGATAGCGCTCAAATCCCTCGCACTTCTGACCCATGAGTCCGCTGACCTCGAGGGTGTTCAGAGAAGCCTGGCGGAAGTCGAAGCGGTTTTTCTCGCATCCCCCCTTCACCAGACGGACTTTTGACTCCAGCCGCAAGTCTGCGAGGACCGGCTCCATGGTCAGTGAAAGACGCCCCTGATCTGTAGACAGCCCAAGGCGAACCGCCTTGAAGTTCATCATTGCTGCGTGCGGGGGTACGTTGTAGGGCTTCAGCGGCTGGCCATCAAAGGCGGAGGGGTCGGGGGTGGGTTCCTGGTAACGGCTGCCATCCAAGACAAAGCGGCCCTCAATACGTCGAATGCCCTGGGCCCGGAGTTGGCCGATGACCGCCCGAAGGTCCTCCACGACAAATTTGGGATCTCCACCCCCCAAAATACCCAAGCCCCCCTTAAGAACGCCCTTGCTCACCGGGCCCAAGGCAAAAAACTTGGTCACGGGGCGGTAGTCAGGGCCAAGAAGGTCCAGGGCGGCCGCGGTGGTGACGAGCTTGATGGTCGAGGCTGGGTTCATGGCCACCCGGTCGCGATGACCAAAAGCCACCAGTGGTCTAGCGCCGAGCCCCTTGTCGGCCGGCATCACCAGGACACTGAAACTCACCGCCTCTGCCGGGAGGCCGACCGCCCGGAATGGACCGAGCCACTCCTCGGCTAGCGATGCTGCAACGGCAGGCCCCACCAATAAGTTAGTGGACGCACACAATAAAAACCCTAATCGGCTGGCCAAGGAGCCCAAGAATTTCACTTTTTCGCTTCAGGTCTGTTGAATCTAAATGCTATTGTCACCAAGTACGGCAATCATAAGCCGCCGCCTCTGGACCCAGGGGTGAATCATCAAAACCCGAACCGAGACGAGCAACATGGCATTAGAGAAGAACGAAAACTACTTCGAACTCACCGACGAGAGCGACCGAGCCTCCGCAATCGAGGCCCAATTTAACGAAGATGCGCTCGAGGAAGCCCGAAGGAAGATCGCGCCAGAGACCAGCCCCGATTTTGACGGTGTTCACTGCATAGACTGTGGCGAGAAGATCATGGCGGCCCGGCTCAAGCTCGGCAAAATCCGCTGCATCGACTGCCAGACCCTTAAAGAGAAGCAAAGCCGAATCTTCGGGTAAACCCGAACCCTCTTCGGGACTTGAAAAGGTCCAGTCCTGCCCCTACTATTAGCACTCAAGGGAGTTGAGTGCTAATAAGGTCTAGGCTCGTTGGCTTGACCCACTAGCACCAAGCCCCCGGCAACAAAGCCTTTCCTCTAACCGTTAAACACTTATGGAGTGAACTCAGTATGAAACTGCGTCCCCTGCACGACCGCCTTGTGGTCAAGCGCCTCGACAACGAGCGGAAAACTGCTTCTGGCATCGTGATCCCCGACAACGCCGCCGAAAAGCCCGACCAGGGTGAAGTGCTGGCCGTCGGCAACGGCAAGATTCTGGAAGACGGTAAGCAACGCGCCCTAGACGTCAAAGTCGGTAACCGCGTTCTGTTTGGCAAATACTCCGGTCAGACCGTCAAAGTCGACGGCGAAGAACTCCTGGTTCTGCGCGAAGACGACGTGATGGCCGTCATCGAGTAAGCCCCCACCTCCCACAACGAATTCCAAGGAGTAAATAAACATGGCAGCAAAACAAGTGATGTTTGGCGATGACGCCCGCCAGAAGATGGTCAACGGCATCAACATTCTGGCCAACGCCGTCAAAGTAACCCTGGGCCCCAAAGGCCGCAATGTCGTTCTGGAGCGTTCTTTTGGCGCGCCCACCGTCACCAAGGACGGTGTCTCGGTCGCCAAAGAGATCGAACTCAAAGACAAGTTCGAGAACATGGGTGCCCAGATGGTCAAAGAAGTCGCCTCCAAGACCGCCGACAACGCCGGTGATGGCACCACCACCGCAACCGTACTGGCCCAGGCCGTTGTCCGCGAGGGCATGAAGTACGTGGCGGCTGGTATGAACCCGATGGACCTCAAGCGTGGCATTGACAAGGCCACCACCGCCATCGTCGAAGAACTCGCAAAGATCTCCAAACCATGCACCACCACCAAGGAAATCGCTCAGGTTGGCTCCATCTCCGCCAACTCCGACACCGAAATCGGCGAGATCATCTCGCAGGCCATGGAGAAGGTCGGCAAAGAAGGTGTGATCACCGTCGAGGACGGCAAGTCCCTGAACAACGAGCTGGACGTCGTGGAAGGCATGCAGTTTGACCGTGGCTACTTGTCGCCCTACTTCATCAACAACCCCGAAAAGCAAGTGGCCCTGCTGGACAACCCCTTCATCCTGCTGCACGACAAGAAGGTCTCCAACATCCGTGAGTTGCTGCCCGTCCTGGAGCAAGTCGCCAAGGCAGGTCGTCCCCTTCTGATCGTTGCAGAAGACGTAGAGGGCGAGGCCCTGGCCACCCTGGTCGTCAACAACATCCGCGGCATCCTGAAGACCGTTGCCGTCAAGGCCCCCGGCTTCGGCGACCGTCGCAAGGCCATGCTCGAAGACATGGCCATCCTGACCGGCGGCACCGTGATCTCGGAAGAGACCGGCATGACCCTGGAGAAAGCCACCCTGGCTGAACTCGGCCAGGCCAAGACCGTCGAGATCGCCAAAGAGAACACCACCATCATTGATGGCGCCGGTGACTCCAAGGCCATCGAAGCTCGGGTCAAGCAGATCCGCGTTCAGATCGAAGAGGCCACCAGCGACTACGACAAAGAAAAGCTGCAAGAGCGCGTGGCCAAACTGGCTGGTGGTGTTGCCGTGATCCGCGTCGGTGCTGCTACCGAAGTCGAGATGAAAGAGAAGAAGGCCCGTGTTGAAGACGCGCTGCACGCCACCCGTGCTGCCGTCGAAGAAGGCATCGTGGCCGGTGGTGGCGTAGCCCTGCTGCGTGCTCGTGCATCCGCCAAGGTCAAGGGCGACAACCCCGACCAGGAAGCCGGCATCAAGATCGTGATGCGCGCGGTGGAAGAGCCCCTGCGTCAGATCGTGGCCAACTGCGGCGACGAGCCCAGCGTCATCGTCAACAAGGTCCTCGAGCTCAAAGGTGCCCAGGGCTACAACGCTGCCTCCAGCGAGTTCGGTGACATGCTCCAGATGGGCGTGGTCGACCCCACCAAGGTCACCCGCACGGCTCTGCAAAACGCCGCCTCGGTGGCTGGCCTGATGCTGACGACCGACTGCATGATCGGTGAGTTGGCCGAGGACAAGCCTGCCGGTGGCATGCCTGGTGGGATGGGCGGTATGGGTGGCATGGGCGACATGGGCATGTAATTGCTCATGGGCCGACTGGCGGGGAGATGACCCCGCCAGAGCGCCAAGATCCCGGCTCTGGCCTTGCGTCACAGCCGGGATTTTTTTTGACTGCGCATGTCAGAATGAGGGCCATGACTTTCATTGAACGCTGCCATCTGGCCTGGCAACAGCAAGACAGCCTTCTCTGCGTTGGCCTAGACCCAGAGCTCAGCAGACTACCGTCGTCCCTCCAGCACAAAGGCACCCCCCTAGAGCAGATCCGCGAATTCTGTATTGGCATCATCAAGGCCACGGCCGACCATGCCTGCGCCTTCAAGCCCCAGATCGCCCACTTTGCTGCTCTTGGAGCAGAGTCAGTTCTCGCAGAGGTCTGTGCCTATATCAAAGACCACCATCCGCAACACCTGCTGATTCTCGACAGCAAACGTGGGGACATCGGTTCGACTGCTCAACATTACGCCACCGAGGCTTTCAATCGCTACCAGGCCGACGCGGTCACCCTCAACCCCTATATGGGAACCGACAGCCTGCAGCCTTTCTTAGACCGAGCCGACAAGGGCCTCTTTGTTCTCTGCCGAACCAGCAATCCGGGTGGAGACGACTTTCAGATGCAGACCCTGGCCAGCGGAGAGCGTCTCTTCGAGAAGGTTGCCGCAACAGCCCAACACCAGTGGAATCGGCAGGGCCAACTAGGCCTCGTCGTTGGAGCCACCTACCCCGCTGAGCTTTCAAAGGTTCGGGCCATTGCCCCCGATCTTCCGTTGCTGGTCCCAGGCATCGGGGCCCAGGGTGGAGACCTGGTGGCCACTGTTCTTGCGGGTCAGATGACCAAGGCCCTCCAGACAGCCAGACAGACCGGGCTCTTCATCAACTCCTCTCGGGCCATTCTCTATGCAAGCAGTGGGCCTGACTGGGCCGCCGCCGCTCAGGCTGAAGCCCAAAAGACTCAGCTCGCCATTGCCCATGTCGCAGGCTAACCCCCAACACCCTACCCTGATCGATGGCGTCTGGTCTGGCCCGGTTGGCGTTGGAGCCTGGGCCCTGTTGGCCAAGGAGATTCGCCGCTTCACCAAGGTCTCGGTCCAGACCATCCTGGCTCCAGTCGTCTCGTCCATGTTGTTTTTGGTGATCTTTGCCCTGTTGTTAGAGGGGCGTCTCGAGCCCTTCCCAGGCGTGAGCTACAGCCAGTTCCTGGTGCCAGGCCTGGTCATGATGACGCTCCAACAAAATGCCTTTGCCAACTCCAGTTCCAGCCTGACCCAGAGCAAGATCACAGGCAATCTGGTCTTTCTGATGCTCTCGCCTATGCGGCCCTGGGAGTGGTTGGTGGGCTATCTGGGAGGTGCTCTGGCCCGCGGCCTGGCCTGTGGCGGCGTCGTCTGGCTCGTCGCCTTGCCATTTGTGCCGACCCCGGTTGACAACCTACTGCTCACCCTGGCCTTCGCCGTGCTCGCCAGCCTCATCATGGGTAGTCTGGGGCTCATCGCGGCGCTATGGGCTGAGAAATGGGACCATGTCGCAGCCTTTCAGAACTTCCTTATCAACCCCCTCACCTTCATGGCCGGCGTCTTCTACAGCGTGCACAACCTGCCGGCCGGTTTTCAGACCCTGACCCACTTCAACCCATTCTTCTACCTCATCGACGGATTTCGATTTGGGGTCTTTGGTGCCGGAGATGTCTCGCCGTGGCTCAGTCTGGCCGTCTCTGGTCTGGTGGCCTTGGGCCTCATCGGTCTGACACACCGCCTACTGGCCATCGGCTGGTGCATCCGTCAGTAGTGAAGCACCAACGGCTTCCGGTTAGTCACCTGCTGCTGGTCCTGCTGGTAATGGGCATCTGGGGAACCAACTTTGTCTTCATGCGCTGGGCCGTCGACCTGGTGCCCCCGATCACCTTCGCGACGCTTCGATTTGCAACCGTCTCGCTCTGTCTGGTGCTTGTCGTGCCCCGGCCAAGGGTGCCCACCCGTCTGCTTCTGGGATACGGACTCTTCTCATTTTTTTCGCAGTTTGCCCTGCTCTTTGGCGCCATCGCGGCTGGTATGCCAGCAGGACTCGCCTCTCTAGTCATTCAGAGTCAGGTCTTTTTCACGCTGTTGTTTGCGGTGCTCTGGTACTCGGAGCGGCCTCATCTGGTGCAGATCGTTGGCGTCTGTCTGGGCCTTCTCGGCATTGGCGTGGTTGCCCTGGACCTCGGTCAGACCACGAGCCTGCTTGGATTTTTCATGACCGTCGCCGCGGCAGCCTCCTGGGCCAGTGGAAACATGTTTATCAAGGCGATGGGCCAGACCGCGGCCGTGCCGATGGTCACCTGGGGCTCACTGATTGCGGCCATCGCACTGCTCCCACTCTCGCTGGTATTGGAGGGGACCGCTGGATGGCAGGCCGCCTGGGTGTCCCTCACCGACCCCAGTCTCTTGCTCTGGGTCTGCCTGCTGGTCAACGCCTTTGGGGCAAGTCTCATTGGCTACAGCGGCTGGTCTTGGTTGCTGCGTCGTCACCCAGCCTCGCAGGTCGCCCCCTTTACTCTACTAGTGCCTGTCTTTGGTCTTGGCTCCTCAGCCCTGCTGCTAGGTGAGACCCTGAGTCCCGCCAAGTGGCTGGGCATTGGGCTAGTCTTTTTGGGGCTCGCCCTGATTCAGGCCAAGCCAGGCCGCACCAATGACGCCGGCTGAATCTCCCAGCTGATTGACCACGACTGGCGTCTGAAAACAGCCTCCAAAGACGGTCTGCTCTAGCCCCCTTGCGCATCGGTCCGCCAGGCCAGAGAGATTCGAGAGTCCGCCACCCAAGACCACGACGTCAGGGTCCAGGACCTGAATCACTCGAGACAAGCCCTGGGCCAACGCCCAATCAAAAGTCTCCTGCAGAGTTCGGGCTTCTGGCTCGCTCTGATCCATCAAGATGTCCCGGGCGTCTCTCGATCGTCCCGTCAACTCCAGATACCGAGCCCGCAGGCCACTGCCCGACAGCCAAGTCTCGACACAGCCGCGTTGCCCACACCAACACGAGGGGCCCGTGGGGTCCAGACTAATATGGCCCCATTCGCCAGCGACCCGATTCGGTCCGGCATGAAGTTGGCCGTTGTGGACCCATCCCGCGCCACACCCCGTGCCCATGATGAGTCCCAAGACCAGACCAAACCCGCGGCCTGCCCCCGCTCTTGCCTCGGCCAGTGCAAAACAATTGGCATCGTTTTCCAACCTCACCGACTGGCCCATGGCCGCATTCACCATGGACTGCAGGTCCTGGCCATTGAGGCAGGTGGTGTTGGAATTGCGCAGCAGACCCGTCCTTGGGTCCAAGGACCCCGGGGTGGCCAAGCCGATGCCATAGGCCTTCGGCACCTGACCACCAGTAACACTTGCTGCCTGGGCCAAGACCAAGTCTTTGAGGTCTGCAAGGGTCTGAACAATGGCTGCAGGGCCCTGCTCAGCGGGCGTGGCGACGCGATGGCGGGCCAGAATCTGGCCAGAGTCTGACAAGACCACCGCCTCGGTCTTGGTGCCGCCCAAGTCGAGTCCCACAGACCACATTAGGCGGTCTCCTGCCGGTCCACGAACTGCTGCTCGGCCAGGGATTGATACAGACTGCTGGTCTTCATCAGGACCTCGTGAGGGGCGAGGTCGACCAGCTCTCCATGGTCCAGCAGGGCAATCTGGCTGGCCTTGCGAACCGTCGACAGGCGGTGAGCAATGACCATGGCGGTTCTGCCCGGTAGAAGCTCTTCCAGAGCCTGCTGAACGGCACGTTCGGAGAGAGTGTCCAAGGCCGATGTGGCCTCGTCCAATAGCAAGACTGGTGGGTTTCGCAGAATGGCCCGAGCAATGGCCATGCGTTGACGCTGCCCGCCAGAGAGTCGAAGGCCACGCTCACCAAGAAAGGTCTGGTAGCCCTGCGGAAGTTGCTCAATGAAGGCGTGGGCATGGGCCGCCTTGGCCGCCTGGTGCACCTGCTCTGGGCTGGCCTCTAGGTCTCCGTATCGGATGTTGTTGAAGGCATCGTCCGAGAAGACCACGGGGTCCTGCGGAACCAGGCCAATAGTCGACCGCACCGCCTGGGGGCCCCAGTCGTCCCAGCGTTGGCCATTGATCAGAATTTGCCCGCGTTGGGGCTTGTAGAAACCCATGAGCAATTGAAAGACGGTGGTCTTGCCAGCACCGGACGGGCCCACCAAGGCCAGGACCTCTCCCGGGTTCAGGCGAAAACTCAAGCCCTTCAGAACCCAGTCATTCGGCCGCGAGGGATAGGCAAACCAGACCTCCTGAAACTCTATGCAGACCCGACGACCCTCGGGGCGTGGCGCCGGTGGTGGTGTCTGTCTGGGCGACGTGACCGCTGGATCGGACAAGGCCAGCAGGGCCATGAGGCGGTCGGTGGCGCCCAGGGCCCTCTGCAGATCGCCCCAGACCTCGGACAGGGCAGCAATCGAGCCTGCGGTGAAGGTGGCATACAGAACAAACTGGGCCAATTCACCCGCTGTCATTCGGCCTGCGACCACCTCGCGGGCGCCCATCCACAAGACAAAGACAATCACACCAAAAGCCAAGACAATGGCCACAGCGGTCAGCAGGGAGCGGCTCCAGATACGCCTGCGAGCGGTGTCAAACGCCCGCTCCACCTCACGGTCGTAGCGCTCCGCCTCATGTTGCTCACGCCCAAAGGCCTGGACTGTCGAAATTGCCTGCAGCATCTCGCCAGCCAGCGCACTGGTGTCCGCCACGCGGTCCTGACTGGCCTTGGCGACTTTTCGCACTCGCCGGCCCAGAGCCAGCACCGGCAAGATCACGGCAATCAGCAGCCCCACCATCAGGCCGGCCAGCACAGGGCTGGTGATCAGCATCATCCCGACCCCACCCGCAAACATCACTCCACTGCGAAGGGCCATAGAGACGCTGGTACCGACCAGCGTCTGGATCAGGGTGGTGTCAGCCGTCAGGCGCGACAAGACCTCACCGACCTGCAGGGTCTCGAAGTAGGCTGGCGGCTGCATTAGCACTCGGCCATAGACCCGCTGACGCAGGTCTGCCACCACGCGCTCACCCAGCCAACTCATGGTGTAGAAGCGAGCAGCTGTGGTCAGGGCCACCAGCACCGAGAGGGCCATGAGCCAGGCAAAAGGTTCGTTGATCTGCGAGAGCCCTCGGTCGATCAGGTCTCGAAAGGCCAGAGGCACCATCAGGGTAGAGGCGGCGGCAAGGGCCAGGAAGACGAGGGCCAGAAACCAACGCCATCGGTAGCGAAGAGCCATCCCAATCAGTGGGCGTATCGACGGCGAAGGTGGGTTCGCGGCGGAACCTGTGGTTGAATGCAAACTCATAGAGCCATCTTACTTTTGAAAGGTTTCCGTCATGGGGCTACTGGTTGCTGGTCTGGTTGTCTTTTTAGGGGTCCACCTGCTGCGCGCCTTGTCAGAAGACCAGCGGGCCAGGCTTCTTCAGACCTATGGCGTCTTGGCCTACAAAGGCACCTACAGCATTGTCTCTGTGGTGGGTCTTATTCTGATCGTAGCGGGTTATGCGGCCGCCAGAGCTGAGCCCATCGTCCTCTACACGCCCCCAGCCGGACTGGCCCATGCAGCCTCGCTCTTCACACTGGTGGCTTTTGTGCTGCTGGTCGCAGCCTACGTGCCGGGCAACTGGTTCTTGCTTCGCCTCAAGCACCCCATGACGCTCGCCGTCAAGACTTGGGCCTTCGGCCACCTTCTGGCCAACGGGGGTCTACATGACCTGCTGCTGTTTGGCAGTTTTCTGGTCTGGGCCATTCTGGTCTTTCGAAGCGCTCGCAGGCGCCCAGTGCTCCTCGAACCAAGCCTCGCCGATGGCCTGCCGGCCGTCATTGCCAGCAAGCCTTCAAGCCTGCTGGGTACACTGGCCACGCTGGCCATTGGAATAGGCGCATGGGCCTGGTTTGCGTTCCAGGGCCACTTGCTACTAATTGGGGTTGCACCGTTTGCGAGATGATGGTGGTGATGGGCAGAATCGAACTGCCGACCTTGGGGTTATGAATCCCACGCTCTAACCGACTGAGCTACATCACCGCTTGATCGGGCCATGTCCCCAGGTAAAACACGGGTTGCAGGCCTTGCAGACAGCCGTGAAGTATACCATTGCAGACTATGAAAGACAGCCTCCAGCCCGCTACCGCCAACAGCCTGCCCACTATTCGCAGGCTGGACTACACGCCACCCAGCCACCAGATTCCGACCGTCGCGCTCCAATTTGAGCTGGGCCTCACAGAGACCCTGGTCACCAGCGAATTCGCCTACATCAGCCGGTCGGGTCAGGCCGTGGACCTGGTCCTAGAGGGCGACGAACTGGTCTTTGTTAGGGCCTGGTTCAATGGTCGGCCACTGCAGGCCTCAGACTTCGAGGTCAACGAGCACCAGTTGCGGCTGCCTGCAGCGGTGGCCGGTCAGGAGGGTCGACTCACGGTTCAGACCCGGCTCAACCCAACGGCCAATACCGAGCTTATGGGGCTCTATGCATCTCAGGGTGGCCTCTACACCCAATGCGAGTCTCAGGGCTTTCGAAGAATCACCTACTTTCTCGACCGGCCCGACGTGCTCTCGGTCTACACGGTCACTCTGCGTGGCAAGGCCAGCGAGTTTCCAACGCTGCTCTCCAACGGCAACCTCATCCGACAGACAAGCGACGGCGATCAGCTGGTCTGCACCTGGCACGACCCCTTCCCCAAGCCCAGTTACCTCTTTGCCCTGGTGGCCGCTGATCTTCAGTGCATTGAGGAGACGATCACCAGCGCCAGCGGAGCCCAGAAGCTTTTGCAGGTCTACACCAAGGCCCAGGACATCGGTCGCGCCGACTTTGCACTGCAGAGTCTGAAGCATGCGGTCTTCTGGGATGAAAAGCGCTTTGGACTCGAGCTCGATCTAGAGCGATTCATGATTGTGGCGGTGCCCGACTTCAACTCCGGCGCCATGGAGAACAAGGGCCTTAATCTCTTTAACACCAAATACGTGCTGGCCGACCCCCAGACTGCCACCGACCGCGACCATGAGTTGGTAGAGGCCGTCATTGGTCACGAATACTTTCACAACTGGACCGGCAACCGGATCACCTGTCGAGACTGGTTTCAGCTCACTCTAAAAGAGGGGCTCACCGTCTTTCGTGACCAGGAATTTACCGCCGACATGCTGGCCCACGGCCTGCCCCAGGCACAGGCCGCCAGTGCCAGGGCCGTTAAACGCATCGATGACGTCCGGACCCTCAGAGCCCATCAGTTCCCAGAGGATGCAGGCCCCATGGCCCACCCTATTCGGCCTGCCGAATACCAAGAAATACGCAACTTCTACACCGCGACGGTCTACGAAAAAGGAGCTGAGGTCATTCGAATGCTCCAGACAATTCTGGGCATCGATGGATTTCGCAAGGGCATGGATCTCTATTTCGCTCGCCACGACGGCACGGCTGCAAGCTGCGAAGACTTTGTCTCGTCGATTCTGGACGCCAATGACCAGGCAGAACTGCTACCGGCTTTCATGCGGTGGTACGAGACGCCAGGCACGCCGGTGGTTCACGTCCGTGACGAATTCGATGCCCAAAGTGGCCGCTACACCCTGGTCTTTGAGCAGGAGCTGTCGCCCAAGAGCCCGCAGCAAGCGCCACTGCCGATTCCCATGTCCCTCGGTCTACTCAGACCCGACGGCCAGCCCCTCGACCTCGCCGATCTCCCGAAGAGACTGCTGCTGACGGAAAAAACCACCAGACTCAGCGTCTCGCTAGGCCCCGCCGACTTGCAGGGCCTGGCTCAAGATCGCCCGGTGCCCTCACTCCTTCAGGGCTTTAGTGCGCCGGTCTTGGTCAATTTTCCCTACACCGTTGGTCAACTCCAGACCCTCGCCCAATTCGACGCCGATGCCTTCAACCGCTGGGACGCCTGTCAACGGCTCATCATGGGAAGCCTGCTCCCAACACCCACCGTCGACCATGCATCGGTTGCCCAGAGCCTTCGAGCGATTCTGACCGACGAGAGTCTGTCGGCAGGTTTCAAGACGCAGTGCTGGACCTTGCCGTCCGAGCCTGTGGTTGCAGAGGCCTGGGCCCAACAGGGACAGCCCATCGATCCCACCCAGATTCGTCAACGGATCTTGTCTCTTCAACAGAGTCTGGCGCAGGCTGCTCAACCGACCCTCGCTCTGCTCGATGCCACGATCGACAGCGACCTCCACCAGCCGTATATCCCAGATGCCGCAAGCGCTGGCCGCCGAGGACTCGTGCACCTCGCCCAGTCCCTCATCAACCTGCTGGACCAGTCGGACCAGAGACGTCAGCGCCTTTTAGACCGTTACCAGGGCTGTAACAACATGACCGCCCGAATGGCCCACTTGGGGGGATTGGTCGCCCTTGGCAATGGGACTATCCAAGCACTCGACACCGCCTTGGCGGAGTTCGCCCAGCGATTTGCGGACAACGCCTTGGCCATGGACAAGTGGTTTAGTGTCCAGATCACGGCCGTAAGGCTAAACGACGTGCAGGGCCAGCAGACCACCAGTCTCGTTCAGTCGCTGCTGGCAGACCCTCGCTACGACATTGGCAATCCCAATCGTGTTCGAGCGGTCCTCGGCGCCTTCTTCGCCGGAAATCTCGCAGGCTTTCACCAGGCCGATGGTCGTGGATATGCACTCTGGTCTCAAGAATTAGGGCGCCTCGACCAACGCAACGGCCAACTCGCCGCCCGACTCGCCCGGTCACTGGATCGCTGGCGGGCCTACGAGCCAGCCAGACAGGCCGCCATGCAGGCCGCCATCCAATCTCTTGCCCAGCAGTCCCCCTTGTCGGCCGATATGACCGAAGTCTGCGGGCGGCTCTTGAAACCTGCTGATGCTGACTAGGCCAGGCGGGCCTGTGCCAGAGCCAGCCAGTAGTGGGCCCCAATAGGAATGAGGCGGTCGTTGAAGTCGTAACTTGGGTTGTGAAGCGCACACGGACCAAGCCCATGGCCTTGGTCACGGTGGGCCCCACTGAAGTCCCCATTGCCCAAGAAGATATAGCTCCCGGGACGCTCGAGCAGCATGTAAGCAAAATCTTCTGCGCCCATAGTGGGCTCGACCGGCATCACCACCAGGTCTGGCCCCAGAAGTGACCGGGCCACCTCTGCCGCAGCCTGGGTTGGTCCCTCGTGGTTGATGGTCGGCGGGTACTGGCGCTCAAAACTGAACTGGGCATGGGCTCCAAATGCCAGTGGCAACTGGTCACAAATCCTTGCCATGGCCGTCTCTACGACATCGAGTGCTGCGAGGCTGAAGGTCCTCACGGTACCTCGAAGGGTGCAGGTGTTGGGGATGACATTAATCGCCTCACCCGCCTGAATCTGCGTCACAGACAAGACCACCGAATCAATCGGCTTACTCGTTCGCGTAACGACAGACTGAAAAGCCTGCACCAGGTGACTGGCCACTAGCACTGGGTCGACGCCCAGATGGGGCATGGCCGCATGGGCCCCCTTGCCCTCGATCACCACATGAAACTGATTGCTCGAAGCCATCATGGGGCCTGGGTTGAATCCAAACTCACCCTCTCGAAGGCCTGGCCAGTTGTGGATTGCGTAGACTTCCTGGCAGTTAAACCTTGCAAAGAGGCCATCGTCAATCATGGCCTTGGCGCCACCACCGCCCTCCTCGGCCGGCTGAAAAATCAGGGCAACAGTTCCGGCGAAGGCCCGAGACTCCACCAGGAGTCGTGCGCCAGCGAGCAGCATGGCGGTATGGCCATCGTGACCACAGGCATGCATCTTGCCCAGATGGCGGCTGCTGTGGGCAAAGCTGTTGGACTCGGTAATAGGAAGCGCATCCATGTCAGCCCGAAGGCCAATCATGCGGTCGCTGGCCCTCTGTCCCCGAACCAGGCCCACCACACCGGTGCCCCCGATGCCTTCGTGGACTTCATCCACTCCCATGAGGCGCAGCTGGTCGGCCACCAGCCGTGCAGTCCGAAACTCTTCGAACTTCAGTTCGGGATGGGCATGGAGATCCCGCCGAATAGTTTTGAAGTCGGCCAGTCGTTGGTCAGCAAAAAGATCATGCAGGTTCATGGTTGCATTATGGCGCAGGCGTATGACAATCCCCGCAGCAGTGGCCCCACGACTAGATGGGCCCGGGCGAGCAGGGCTGAACCGGCAGGCTCAGACCAAAGACACTCCCGGTATTGTTGCTGCGCAGCAGCCGTAACTCACCACCCATGACGCTAGCAGCTCGATGGGCAATGGACAGGCCCAGCCCCGTGCCAGGCAGGTGGGCCGCATTGGCCCCACGGGCAAAGGGCTGAAAGAGCCGCTCCAGGAGATCATCTGAGACGCCGAGCCCCTGGTCCTCCACCTCAATCGACAGGCGGTCCTCATCGGCCACCGCCCGAAGAAAGACGGGCTTTCCCAGGCCGTACTTCACCGCATTGGTCAGCAGGTTTCTTAAGACCTGCTCCAGCAGAAACGGATCGCACATCAACTGGCTGGTCTGTACATCAACCGACAGACGGACTCGTTCCAGAGGCACTTGGGCCCCCTTGCAGACCATCTTCACCGTCTGATCAATCTGGCCAAGCAAATCGAGGCAACGCGGCGTGTTGACCAGTTCACCGGTCTCGAGCTTGTTGTACTGCAGGACCTCGGCCAAGACCGCCTTCACCTGCTCCAAGGCATCGTCCATGTTCTGAAAGTAGCTGGCCATCTTCTCGGGGGGTAGCCCAGGACTTGGCTGGCAACGAGACCGAAGCAGCTCGGTGCCCGTAGCCAACACCGTGAGAGGCGTTCTAAGTTCATGGCTAACGATGCGCACAATCTGCCCCCGAAAGGCAGCCAGTTCCCGCTGTTGATCGGCCACCGCAAGGGCCTCTAACTCTCTTTGCTTAAGCGCTGTGATGTCCGTAAAGGCGCCCACAATCATGGGGCGACGGGTCCGGGTGGTGACTCGGGCCCGAACGCTCAGCCAGCGCTGCTGACCGTCACCACGCCGAATCTCCAGAGTCTGTGAGTGATCCGCTCGCTCACCGGACACCATCGCAGCAATCGCCTCTTCAAAGTTAAGGCGATCCGCAGGAACCATGAAGGCCTGAAGGTCCTCCAGTGCGTGTAGGGCATGATCCGATGGCAAGCCCCAAAGCGCATGCACCGCCGGTGAGACAAAGAAGGTCCGCTCAAAGCCGCACCAGGCGAAGATGACATCTTGGGTGGCATCCAGTGCTGCCCGATGAATAGACTGCTCATGGGTGAGCCTGGCCGACAAATCGTCTGCGCGCTCATCTAGCCGACGGTTTTCGGAGGCCAACGCGCGAACCTGTCGCATGTGCTGGTCCTCCAGTCGCGCGTCATAGATGGCCGCCAGAAGCCCTGCAACCTGGACCACCATGAGCAGTAAAAAAATTATCGCCGCCAGCCAGAGGTTTTCGGCTGCCACCTGTAGTCCCTGCAGGTCTCCCGCAGGGCTCGCCGACCCGGAGACCAGGCTTGATGTGAGGCAGAGGCCCTGTGCCCCCAGACTGGTCCCACTCATGGCCAGGTAATGCATGCCCGTAATCGCCAAGCCCATCAACGAGCTTGTGAAAGTAACCTGCCGGGCCGTAGACGCAACTTTCGAAGAGAGCAGCCTCTGGTAAGCACGATAGGCCACCAGACTTGCCAACCAGGCCCAGGCCACCGCCATCCAAATGCTAACCAGTGAGAACGTCGGTGCGGGCTGATGGTCAATCGCCGCCATACCCAGGTAGTGCATGCAGACCACACCGGATGCGAGGCCACCTGAGCCCAACAACATTGGACCAGGCCGAACCAGGGGCTGCCGGGCGCTAGCCAGTAGGGCCCAAGCGCCCAAGACCGCCGGGAGAAAAGAAGCCGCAGTCAGCCAGGGGTCGAGATGAAGACGAATGGGTATGCGCAAGGCCAGGATGCCCAGGAAATGCATGGACCAGAGTCCAACGGCCAGACAGAGGGCGGATCCGATGATCCAGAGCCGATGGTTGCGGATCTGGCCAAGAGCACCGCGGCTGGCAAGAAGATACGAGACTGCCGAGGAGAAGACCGCGACGAACAAGGACAAGATGACCACAGAGGTCTGGTGACTCAACTCATGCATCTTTGGCTACCATTTCCGTATGAGAATTTTGATTGTTGAAGACGACGTCTCCCTGCGGCAAATGCTGCGAGACCTGGTGGAATCGCTTGGACATTCGGTCGACGAGGCCGATAACGCCAGCGATGCACTGGCCATGCTCCAAGGAGACCCAGAACTCGAGTTGGTGTTGCTAGACCTGGGGCTCCCCCCCGCTCCACAGGACATCTCCGAGGGCCTGCGATTCCTCACGGCAGTCCAGACCTGGAATAGCCTGCGAAAGGTCATCGTTCTCTCGGGCCAGAGCCACGAAGAGGCCCAGAAATGCGTGGTGGAGTTTGGGGCCATGAGCATGCTCACCAAGCCCTTTAAGAGGGACCACCTGGAGTTCGCCATTAACCAGGCCGAACTCTGGCTCCGCAACGAGAAAAAGCTGCGGCTCGAGGACCAGAAGTTCTCCGTCATGGTGGTGGCAGACACCTCCACCGAGGAGGGGCTGAAGCAGGCCCGCGAGGCCCTCATGGAAAAACTCATACGAAATACCCTGAACGAGGCTGAATTTAATGTCTCCGAGACCTCCCGCCGGCTCAATATCAACCGAGAAAATCTCTATTACTTCATGAAACGTTTCGGGATCGTCCGTCCAGCCGAATAAGTTCGCAAGGGCCCCTGTTGGAAATGCTGACACTGGCCATTTGACCGGCTGCCCGATCGGTCGACCGCTCGGCAGAGTCTCGCCTGAGCCAGCCCATCCCGGGCTGGTCCCTTTCAGGAGAGACCATGAAGATCCTTCAAAAACGCATTCTGGTGACTGCACTGGCAGCGGGCCTCGCTTCGGGCGCAGCCTGGGCTGAAACGAGGTCCTCGACATTTGACTCACGTATTCAGGTCAATGCGTCCTGCACCATCAGCGGAACAGATTTAGCCTTTGATGCCATCACTACTGGCACCACATCAAATGTGGACAGCACCTCGGAGCTCTCTGTCGACTGCTCCTCTGGCACAACGTATCAGGTGGCTCTGAGCAATGGGGCAAACTTTAATCAGACTCGGCGGATGGCTTGGGGTGCCAGCTACGTTAGCTACGGACTATTCTCTAATGCAGCAAGAACATCGGCGTGGGACTCTTCAAACACAGTCTCAGGAACCGGCACTGGCTCCCTGCAAAAAATTCCTGTCTATGGACGCGTGTTCGCGGGACAGAGCATTACGAATACCGGTTCCTACGCCGACACCATTGTCGCCACAGTGACCTACTAGCATGGCGCGCCGCCCTTGTCTGTGGCGCGTCAGTCTGACCCTGGCCAGCCTGGTACTTGTCCCCCAGCTGGCCTGGTCAGCACTGGCCATTACGCCACCCCAACTCCATCCAGACCCCGGCGGCATTATCGTCACCGAGGTCCGCTCAAGCCTCAGCTCCCACTCAAGGTGGTCCGTACGCCTCGTCTACTGGGAGCCGGGCCAGCCCGAGCCCACACCCGCCGCCGGAGAGGTCTCGCCCCGCTTCTTTGGTCTAGAGGCTGGGGGTCGGCAGGTGATACGTGCGCGGGTCCAGAACAAGTCCGCCTATCACCGAGTACTGGTCGAGCAACTTCCAGATCAAGAGGGGCTTGGCCAGGGCTTGGCATTTCGCTTCAGATTTAGCCTTCCGGTCTACCGGCAGGCGCAGGAGCCTGTGGCGTTTCGTCCAAGCCTGCCAGCCACACCTGGCTGTCATCCCTTCAAGAATCCAGAGCCGCTCGCCGTTCGTCTGCTGCTGTCGTCAGATCTGCAAGGCCCCCTCACCCTGCTACCGGGCGAGACCACCGAACTCTGCCGAAGCACCCAGACCGCCTTACAGCCGTGATACTGGCCAGCCTGCTGTTGGCCGTTGAACTCAATGGCCAACAGCTCTCCCGTGGGACAGAGGTCTTGGTCACTGGCCCATCGTCCTGCCTGATCCACCTACCCGAGCTTCAGGCGCAGGTATTGCCAGGAAGACTTCGCCAGCGCACCCACCAAGAACTGGTCTACGAGGACCTCTCTGGCGAAGGGGTTGAGTGTCGAATCGATGCAGCTGCAGGAATTGCGAAGCTCAACCTTGCTCCAGAGCTTCTTAGACCGAGACCTCTGCAGATTGGCCGCCTGCCAGACTGGTCCGCAGGCTTGGCACTCCTGCAAAACCAAGACCCCAGGGTCTCCACCCTGCCGAGCCTGGCCCTGGATCTCCTTGCAGGACAACAGAATCAGACCCTTGGGCTCACGGCCAGCTACCGCCAGGCCCAGTGGTCCTTGCAACGAACACAGAGCCCTACCGCCTCGAGCACCAACTGGGCCGCCGAGACCTTTCTTGGCCAAGGGGGTCTGCTCTCCCTTGGAGACCAGGTCTTGGGTCTAGGACTTCCTCAGGCACCAACCACCCAACGTGGCCTCTCCTACACCAATCGCGCGCAGCCGCTGCGCCAGTCGCAGACCCACTCAAGCCTGCTGTTGAGTTCGCCCGCACGGCTTCGTTTTTTAGATCCCAATGGACAGGCGCTCTACACAACCAGCCTGCTCGGAACGGGCCAGTACCAGGTCTCGGGGCCGGTGGGGAGCCCTGGTCCTGGCCTGCTTCAGGTGGAAGTCCTGGGGGCTGACGGCCAGCGGCAACTGGTCTCTCTGCCCTGGACCCACTCCCCACTTCTGCTGGGCCCCAACGAGCGGGTCTACGAGACTTTCTTCGGCCGACAGCTTCAACAACTCAAATGGAGCCAAGGCCTCAGCGTTTCCGAGACAGGCAGGATCCATCTAGAGCACTTAAATCCAGCGAATGGGCAGGCGGTGAGACAGGCCTATGCTGGTCTCAGCTCCCGACGTTGGTCGGAGTGGCTTCTGAGCGCAGAC
>CALMJH010000038.1 GCA_937864175.1 uncultured Burkholderiales bacterium | reverse complement strand
GCTGGATCCGGGCTTTGGTTTTGGCAAGACCCTGGCCCACAACCAGGCCTTGTTTGGCGCGATTGCACAACACAGCACGGCGTTACCCCTGCTCATTGGTGTGTCTCGCAAGCGCATGATTGGCCAGCTGTCGGGCCGTGGAGAGGACCGAGCAGCCGACCGACTGGGCGGCAGCATTGCAGGAGCTGTCTTGGCCGCGCAGGCCGGTGCTCGAGTCGTCCGTGTTCACGATGTACGTCAGACGGTCGACGCTTTACGGGTGCTGAAGGGCTTGTCTTAAAGGGGTTGGTCAGGTCTGATCGGCTGGTCGCCAACGATTGACCAGGGCCACTAGGGTCAGCATGACCGGCACCTCTACCAAGACACCGACGACCGTTGCCAGTGCGGCAGCCGACTGCAGTCCAAACAGTGAGATGGCCACTGCAACAGCCAATTCAAAAAAGTTCGAGGTGCCAATGAGGCAGGCCGGACCAGCAATCGGGTGGGCCAATCGCAGTCGCTTGGCCATGAACCACGATAGAAAAAAGATCCCATAGGTCTGCAGAATCAGGGGCAGGGCAATGAGGGCCATCAGCAGGGGCTGGGCCAGAATGGTCTCGGCCTGCAGCCCAAACAGAATGAGCACCGTCAGGATGAGCCCGAGCATCGAAAACGGTTTGATGACTTGCAGGAAGCGCTCCAGTTTTGAATCTGCGCTCGAACCTGAGCTTTGCTCTGCGGTGGACCCCGAGTCTCGCCCGGCCTTGAGCAGCCACAGGCGCGTCAGGACGCCCGCCACCAATGGCAGGGCCACGAAGAGCAGGGTCGAGAGCAACAGGGTCTGCCAGGGAACGGTAACGTCGGTCACGCCCAAGAGCAACCCTGCAATGGGTGCGAAGGCCAGGATCAAGACCAGGTCGTTGATCGACACTTGAACGACCGTGTAAGCGGCATGCCCTCGAACCAGTTGGCTCCAGACGAAGACCATGGCGGTGCAGGGTGCGACACCCAGCAGGATCATGCCGGCGATCACTTCCTGTGCAGTCTTGGCATCCACCCAGTCGGCATAAACCAGGTCAAAGAACAGCACGCCCATACCGGCCATGGTCAGTGGTTTGATGAGCCAGTTCACCACCAGGGTCAGCCCAAGGCCCTTTGGCTCACGACTGGCCTGCGTAACAGAGGCCCAGTCCACCTGAACCATCATGGGATAGATCATGGCCCAGATCAGAGCCGCGATCACCAGGTTGACCTCTGCGATGGACTGCTGGGCAATCCAGGCAAATGGCTCTGGAACCAGCAGCCCTGCTGCGACACCACCGACAATGGCCAGGCCTACCCAGAGGCTCAGCCAGCGTTCAAAAACACTCATGCTTTTCGGCAGTCGGACCGCTTGGCGGCATCGCTGACTTCGCAGGGTTCACCTTGGCAGCATTGACTGGTGAGAAAGTCGATTAGGTCTGCCATGGTTCGCATGGCCGGTTGATAGACCAGATGACGACCCTGGCGGGTCTGGGTAATGAGTCCAGCCTGGGTGAGTTCTCTCAGATGAAAAGACAGGGTGGCGGCAGGAATACCCAATAGCTCTGTGAGTTCTGAGGGGGTCATACCAGCCGGGGCCCGCTGCACCAGCAGACGTAAGAGGTTGAGCCTGAGCTCATGACTCAGTGCACTGAAGGCAGCGGTGGCGGCTTGATTGTTCATGCTGGGGTGTCGATTTTAAGACTGCCCAATCTGGTGCAGAGAGTCTTGCAACGCCAGCTTGTCGAGTTTGTCGATCGGCAGGGCCAGCAAGAGCTCGATGCGACGGCGCAGGACCGTTGCCACCTCTAGGAACTTCTGGTCCAGCGTGATGTTCTCGCCGGGCTTGACGCTGGGCTCTTCCACACCCCAGTGTGCGGTCATGGGCTGTCCTGGCCAGACAGGGCAGGCCTCGCCGGCAGCCTTGTCACAGACGGTGAAGACAAAGTCCAGGTGTTGTGCATTGGGGCCAGAGAACTCGTTCCAGTCTTTGCTGCGCAGGCCTTCAACGTTCACGTGGTTGTTTTGCAGGATTTTGATGGCATTGGGATTGACCTCGCCCTTGGGCTGACTGCCGGCGGAGAAGGCTTGAAACAAAGGAT
>CALMJH010000037.1 GCA_937864175.1 uncultured Burkholderiales bacterium | reverse complement strand
TTGCCTCCTAAATTAATCTGCAAAGAAATCAAATTCAGCCTAAACGCAAAGTGCCGCTCTAAAGGGTAGGTTTTGTTGTGCCAGCTTTTTTGAGCCGTCTAGAAATGCGATCTCCAACAAAGTGAGCGCACCGCAGACTCTGGCCCCGGCCATTTCAATGAGCTGTTTGCTAGCTAGCAGCGTGCCGCCTGTGGCCAGCACATCGTCGACGATTAAGACCCGGTCGGCGGGCCGAAGAAGCCCCTTTCGGATTTCAAGGTGGTCACTGCCGTACTCCAGCTCGTAACTGACCCGCAGGGTCTCCGGCGGCAGCTTGTTGGCCTTGCGAATCATCACAAAAGGCTTGCCTGTCAGGCGGGCCAGGGCTGTCCCAAAAATAAACCCGCGTGAATCAATGCCGGCGATGACGTCATAGTCAGATTGCGCGAACTGGTCATTAAGAAGATCTAGCGCCTTGGAAAAGGCAGCCGGGTTGGCCAGCAGAGGGGAGACGTCCCGAAAGCCCACACCCGGCTTTGGAAAGTCTTGGACAATGGGAATGTAATCAAGCAAATTCATGGAGGTCACCCGATGTCTGGTTCGATATTGATCGTGACGGCGCTGCCGCAGGAACTGGATGACAGTCTGCCACCGAATGACCTACCCGTTGCATTCACAGGGGTTGGTAAGGTCAATGCAGCGCTAGCCGTCTTGGACGCGATTGCGGTCTACCGACCCCGATTGATCATTAATTTCGGAACAGCCGGGCGCGTCTCAGACCGGGTCCACGGCCTGGTTGAGGTGGCAAGCGTTGTCCAGCGGGATATGAATGCCGAGCCTCTGGCCCCCCGTGGCATGACGCCCTTTCAGGAGGACCGCCACAGCTTTGTCTCTGGCCAGAACGGTGTGGTCTGCGCAACCGGTGACAGCTTTGTGACCAGTCGCGACCCATGGCTGGTCGAGCAGGGCGTGGACGTGGTCGACATGGAACTCTTTGCGATTGCCGCAGCCTGCGAGCGCGCCGGCGTGGCCTGGCGGTCTTTTAAGTTCATCACCGACGATGCCAATGAAGACTCCGGTGACCATTGGGAGACCAATGTCCACCGAGGGCGGGATTTGTTTTTCGAGAAGCTCGCGACCCTCTAAGGTTTAAAGCAGTGCGATGTCGTACCCACCAGGTGGGTACTCGCCCTCGACCGACAGGGTGATGGGCTTTTCAACCTCGTCAATCAGGGCATTAAGAAAACTGGCCTCTTCTTCGAGGAAACGTTCGATGATCTCGGGCCCAGCCATGATGCGAAATTCCTTGGGATGGAATTGCTTGGCCATGCGGGCAATCTCGCGAAGAATCTCGTAGCAGGTAGTCTGGGCTGTCTTGATCCGACCCTGGCCATCGCAGGTCGGGCAGGACTGCATGAGTTGCTGGGCCAGAGAATCCCGTGTTCGCTTGCGGGTGAGTTCGACCAAGCCAAGTGAGGTGAACCCACTGATGCGCACCTTGGTGCGGTCGTCTTGCAGAGCCTGATCGAGTTCCTGGTGGACTTGGCTTTTGTGGTCTTCGTCCTGCATGTCGATAAAGTCAACCAGCACAATGCCGCCGATGTTGCGCAGTCGCAGCTGACGGGCAATGGCCTGGGCTGCCTCGAGGTTTGTCTTGAAGATGGTGTCTGAAAAACTTTTACCCGAGACATAGCCGCCTGTGTTGACGTCAATGGTAGTCATGGCCTCGGTGTGATCGATGATGAGATAGCCCCCACTTTTTAGGTCGACGCGTCGCTTGAGCGCTGCCGCAATCTCCTCCTCGATGTTGTGGAGTTCAAAGAGAGGCCGCTCGCCTACGAAGTTTTCTATCCGGGCCATCACACCGGGCATGTATTGCTGAGCGAAGCTTCGCAGGCCGTCGATGCGGTATGGATCGTCCACCAGGACTCGGCTAGTGCGATCGCCCACCCAGTCTCGCAGCACGCGCTGGGCCAGGTTGAGCTCCCGGTAGAGCACCGTGCCGGGCGTGGCCGACTTGCTTGCGGCCAGAATCTCTTCCCACCGCTGTTTGAGGTACTGAATATCGTTGGCGAGCGCCTCTTGGCTGGCATCTTCTGCCTGGGTACGGGCAATAAAACTGCCCTGCTCATCATGGGGAATAAGCTCCAAGAGTCGAGCCTTCAGAACTTCACGAGCCTCTGGGTCCTCAATGCGCTGACTGATACCCACCCTGGGCTCGGTGCTGGTGGGGTCGGGCTTGGTGTCATAGGGAAGGTAGACCAGATAACGCCCTGCGATGGAGAGCTGTGTTGAGAGTCGAGCCCCTTTGCTGCCCACGGGATCCTTGAGCACCTGAACCATGAACTGCTGGCCGTCGTAGAGCACCTTTTCGATGGGTCGCGGCGTCTCCAGACGTTGTCCCTCTAATAGTTTCGCCTGCCAGACGTCGGCGACATGCAAAAAGCCGGTACGGGAAAATCCAGCATCAATGAAAGCCGCCTGCATCCCGGGTAACACCCTGCTCACACGGCCCACGACGATGTTGCCCACCGCACCCCGCTGTAGTGTGCGCTCGACCTCGATCTCCTGGACCACACCCTGAATCAGGCGAACAGCCCGAGCCTCAAAGGGCGTGGCCTGCAGGAAGATCTCTTCGGGGTGCGGGGTGAGTTGGGTCATTTTTGTTATTGTGGGTGATGATGAATCAAAATCAAGCGCTCAGTGAAAAGATACAAATTCGGGGCTAAGTTGGTATGAAATCGGCAACTTTATTAACGGGTAAAACCATCCTAGTCACTGGCGCATCCAGCGGCCTGGGGGCCCATTTCTGCTCCTACCTCAAATCGCAAGGCGCCCGCGTTATTGGCCTAGCCCGTCGGGACCTCCGTACGAATCCCGACATCGACCTGGCCATCGCCGCAGACGTTAGCGATGCCCAATCAGTAGCCCAGGCCATTCATGCTGCGCTGGGCGAACCGGGCTCCGGTGAGGCCGTCTATGGCCTTATTAACAACGCCGGTGTGGCCGTGACCGCCGCCTTACACGAGACGACGCCCGAAGATGAGGCCAGAGTGCTGGCCACCAACCTAGTGGGTACGACCAACCTGACGCGCGCACTGGTGCCCTACTTGCAGGCGACCGCCAAGGGGTCAGCGGATGGAGCCGTGATTGTGAACGTGGCCTCGGTCCTGGGCTTGCGCCCCTTGAAGAACGTCGCCACCTATGCCGCGACCAAGGCTGCGGTCATTCAGATGACCCGATCGAGTGCGATTGAACTCGCCCGAGAGGGCATTCGTGTCAACGCGCTGGCACCGGGCTATGTCCGCACAGACCTGAATGCCGAACTGCTCGATGGACCTGCGGGGGAGGCCCTCAAAAAGAAGACCCCGTTGCGACGGTTTGCAGAATTGGCTGACCTCGACGCACCGCTGTGCTGCCTTCTAGATCCATCGAACCGCTACATGACCGGCTCGGTCCTGGTGGTGGACGGTGGCATGAGCGCGGGACTCTAAGCGAACACAGAATCAAGACAGGATCACTATGGATTTCAACGTCTCCCCCGACCATCAAAAGTTAATGGCCCAGGTAGAGGCCTTTGTGGCCTATCGACTGCTGCCACTCGAGGCAGACCCCGCCAGCTTTGATGAGCACGAGAACATTCGGGAGGACCTGCTCCAGGTCTTGCGGGCCGAGGTAAAGGCTATGGGCCTTTTTTCACCGCAGATGCCGCGTGAGCGCGGAGGGCTGGGCCTAGGGCCTGTTGGTCAGGCCTTGCTTTATGAGCGCATGAACCGATCCATCTTTGGGCCGGTCTGCTTTAACTGCGCGGCCCCAGATGACGGCAACATGTCGGTGCTCTCTAAAGTGGCGACCGAGACCCAGAAAGACCGGTGGCTTCAGCCCATTATTGAAGGCCAGGTCCGTTCCTCGTTTGTGATGACCGAGCCACACCCTGGCGGCGGATCAGACCCAGGCATGATTCGTACGCGGGCCGAGAAGAAGGGTGATCGATGGGTGGTCCATGGCCACAAGTGGTACATCACTGGGGCAGGTGCGGCGAGCCACTTCATTCTGATTGCCAAAACTGGTGAGGGCTCGCGAGACGGTCTCACCGCCTTTGCCTTCCACAAGAACGACCCCGGCTGGCAGATCGTTCGGCGCATTCCCATCATGGGGCCCGAGGAACACGGTGGTCATTGCGAACTGCGCTTCGATGGCCTGGAGATCCCAGACGAGAACCGCCTGATGGAAGTCGGCCAGGGCTTAAAGCTCACCCAGATTCGTCTGGGTCTGGCGCGCCTGACCCACTGCATGCGGTGGCTGGGCCTGGCCCAGCGGTGTATGGAGATTGCCAATGCCTATGTGGCCAAGCGCGAGGGCTTTGGCATCAAGCTGGCTGATCGCGAGAGCGTTCAGATGCAGCTGGGTCGGGTCGCCATGGCCATCGACACAGGTCGGCTGCTCACCATGCGGGCGGCCTGGCGTCTGGAGCAGGGCCAAAAGGCAAGGCCCGACATTTCCATGGCCAAGATTCAGGTGGCTGACACCCTGCACCTGGCTGCGGACACGGCCATTCAGCTCTGCGGGGCCCTGGGGTACAGCCAAGACACCAAGCTGGAGTGGATTTACCGTTACGCCCGTCAGGCCCGACTGGTCGATGGTGCCAGCGAGGTCCACCAGATGGTGATCAGCAGGGCCTACCAGGGTGCCCAGACCAAGGGCCAGGATTTCTTTGCCTGGGGCCTTGGGCATGATTAACGGCGCAGGCCTGACAAGCCCATGAGTCAAGAGCAACTGGATGTGAGGGTGACTGCAGCGGTTGAGGCAGCGCTTGCCCAAATGGAGCAACTGGACCAATTGGCCCAACTGGACCGGACGGCCTGGCGTCTGGTCTCTGCCAGACGCCTGTCGGGTGGTGCGATTAACCAGAACTTTCTGGTTGAGCTGAATGATGAGCAGGGCCGAACCATCCGGTGGGTCTTGCGCCGTGGTCAGAGTGCCGGCATTCCGGGAACCCATGGCAGGACCCAGGAATTCGCCCTCTGCGAGTTTGCCTTCAGTCTGGGGCTCACCTTGCCCAGGCCCCTTGCATTAGTGCAGACCGACGAGGGGCCAGTGAGCTTTTTTGAGTTTTGCGAGGGCCAGGCCGATGGCCGCCGGCTGATGCAGTCGATGGCCAGCAACCCCACAGCGGCTCGTACACTCACCCGGCAGTTGGGTTGCGAGCTGGGTCGGCTTCACCAGGCCAGCGCCAGCGATCGGGCCGCCACGAGACTAGTCGATGTCCTGGGGCCACGTCCCGACAATGCCGTCTTGGCAGCCATGACCCTATTAGAGAAGAGCCTGGCTGCGGTCAGGCAGCCAGCGGCCTATCTGACCCAGGCGGCCCAGGCGGTCTTGGCCGAGGGCCAACAACTGGCCGCTGGCGTGGGCAAACCCACCCCGGCCACGGTCTGCCACAACGACTTTCGTCTGGGCAACCTGATGGCCCACCCCGAGAGTGGTCAGCTGACGGCTGTCCTGGACTGGGAGTTTGCGGCCTGGGGCGATCTGTTGGCGGATGTGGGCTGGTTGTCGGCCGCCTGCTGGCGGTTTGGCGGTCAGCAGCCGGTCGCGGGCTTTGGGCAGCTAGAGGACTTGGTCGACGGGCTGGCCCAGACGCTTGAGGCCCACCAGACCCAGGCGCTGCGCAGCCGCCTGCCGGTCGAGTTGGCCTTCTGGCAGCGATTTGCCCACCTGCGCTGGGCCATCATTGCTGCGCAGCAGGGTGAACGGGTGGTCAGCGGAGATGCCGAGGCCTTGGAATTAACCATCACCGGCGCCATGTCTGCGAGTCTGGTCGAGCCTGTGGTGTCCCACTACACGGGGCTGTCCCTGGCTCAGCTGGCGGCTGCGCCAGCCGTGTCACCTGGAGCCACCATGACCCAGCCTGCATCGACCGCAGACCGGCTCTTGAAAGAGGCCGCCTTGCACCTTCGTCAGCATCTGGGTGCCCAGCTCTCGGGATCCGGCAAATACAGCGCGGTGATGGCCGCCAATGCCATTCGGCTGGCTCGGGGACGCCTGGCCCTGGCAGCCCGACAGGCCAAGCCCTTGGTTCCAGCATCCGGCATTGAGGCCCCTTTTACCTCCCAGGCCCTCGACGACCTCGTCGCCGACTTACAGGTCTGGTCATTTAAAGGCTAGCCCAGGCCAAAGACGGCTCTGGGGTTTGTCCTGAGTACCGCCCAGGCAAACCGCTGGCCTTCTCAGGGTATAAAGGCAGGCATGTCGCACGCCACCGAATTCGTCATCGAGACCCAGAACCTGACCAAGGAATTTTTGGGTTTTGTGGCCGTGAATGACGTCAATCTGAAGGTGCGTCGCCACACCATTCACGCCATCATCGGGCCAAACGGAGCAGGCAAGAGTACCTGCTTTAACCTGATCACCAAATTTCATCCGCCAACGCGTGGCCGCATTCTGTTCAATGGCAATGACATCACCGGCCACAGCCCCTCGCAGATTGCCCGCGAGGGGGTGGTGCGCTCATTTCAGATTTCGGCGGTCTTTCCGCATATGTCTGCCCTGGAGAACGTCCGCATCGGTCTGCAGCGCCGGCTGGGCACTTCGTTTCATTTCTGGAAGAGCGACAAGACTCTGGGCATTCTGAATGACCGGGCCATGGACGCCCTGGAGCGGGTGGGTCTGCAGGATTTCGCTGACGAACTCGCTGTGAACCTGCCCTATGGCCGCAAGCGCGCCCTTGAGATTGCCACCACCGTGGCCATGAACCCCGAGGTGATGCTGCTCGACGAGCCCACCCAGGGCATGGGCCATGAGGACGTCGACCGTGTCACGCAGCTCATTAAGAAAGTCTCCGAGGGGCGGACCGTTATCATGGTGGAGCACAACATGAAGGTGGTGGCCAACATTGCAGACACGATTAGTGTCTTGCAGCGCGGCGAGTTGATTGCCGAAGGCAACTACCAGACCGTCTCCAATAATCCGCAGGTGATGGAGGCCTACATGGGCTCTGCCGATGCGGAATTGGCTGGTCACTAATTTAAAAACAAAGAAGATTCTCAACGCATGTCACAGCCGGTCCTCGAAGTCTCGAACCTGAATGCCTGGTACGGCGAGTCGCACGTCCTGCATGGCATTGACTTGTCGGTGGCCAAGGGCGAGGTGGTCTGTCTTCTGGGCCGCAATGGCGCGGGCCGCACCTCCACGCTTCGGGCGGTCATGGGCCTGACTGGCCAGCGAACGGGATCCATCAAGGTCAATGGCCAGGAGGTCATTGGCATGCCCACCCACCAGGTGGCCCAACTGGGCATCGGCTACTGCCCCGAGGAGCGCGGAGTCTTTGCCAGCCTGACTTGCGAGCAGAATCTGCTGCTGCCCCCCAAGGTTGGTGAGGGTACGGCCCTGACCCTTGATGAGATCTACCAGATGTTTCCCAACCTGCTCGAGCGTCGCAACAGCCCGGGTGGACGGCTGTCTGGTGGTGAGCAGCAGATGCTGGCCATTGCCCGAATTTTAAGAACCGGCGCCAACCTGCTGCTGCTCGATGAGATTACCGAGGGCCTTGCGCCGGTCATTGTCCAGAAACTGGGCCAGGTCGTTGGGGCCCTGCGCGACCGTGGCTTCACGATTGTGTTGGTGGAACAGAATTTCCGATTTGCCTCCAAGCTCGCTGATCGTAATTACGTGATTGAGCACGGGCAGGTCGTGAAGGTGGTCGCAAGGGAAGACCTTGAGGCCAGCCAAGACGAGCTGAAAAGCCTGCTTGGCGTCTAGTGGTCTAACCTTTTCAACAACCGCTTTTTGTCAAGGAGACAGACAGTATGAAGAAGACGATGATTGCAAAGCTGGTGGCTGCCAGCCTGGTAGCCGGTTTTGGCGGCGCGCAGGCCTCCATCTCTGATAACGAAGTCCGCATTGGCGTATTGACCGACCTCTCGGGTATCTACTCCGCCATTGAGGGCCCCGGCGCTGTGACGGCCGCCAAGATGGCCGTGAAAGACTTTGGCGGCAAGGTCCTGGGCAAGAACATTGTCGTGACCTCGGCGGATACCCAGTCCAAGGCCGACCTCTCTGGCTCCAAAGCCCGTGAGATGTTCGAAAAAGACAAGGTCGACATGATTGTCGGTAACGTATCCACCGCATCCGCTCTGGCTGCCATGGAGGTTGCTGAGCAGAAGGGCAAGATCTCGATCGTGACCGGTGCCGCCTCGCTGCCCATCACCAACGAGAAGTGCCACGCCACCAATATTCACTATGTCTATGACACCTATGCCTTGTCCCGTGGTACCGGCAAGGCCGTGGTCGACACGGGGAAGAAGACCTGGTTCTTTGTGACTGCCGACTACGCTTTTGGTCACACCCTGGAGCGTGACACTACTGAGGTGATCAATGCCAGCGGCGGAAAAGTGCTGGGCTCGGTCAAGCACCCCATCAGCACCCAGGATTTCTCTAGCTTCATGGCACAGGCCCAGGCTTCCAAGGCTGACGTCATTGCGCTGGCCAACGCGGGTGGCGACACCATCGGCTCGGTGAAGCAGGCTGCAGAACTGGGCATCATGGGCTCCAAGCAGACCGTTGTGCCCCTGCTGATGTTCATCTCGGATGTGCAGGCCCTCGGTCTGAAGGCCACCGCCGGCATGAACTTCACCGTGGGCTGGTACTGGGACTTCAACGACAACAACCGTAAGTTTGCCCAGCGCTTCATGAAGGAGTTTGGTGGCAAGGCTCCGACGTCTGTTCAGGCTGGTGTCTACTCCTCGACCATGCAGTACCTGAAGGCCATCGAAGCCACCAAGACCGACGATGCGGCTGCAGTTATGAAGCATCTAAAGTCCATCAACATCGATGACGGGCTGTTCAAGGGCAAGATTCGTGAGGACGGAAAGTTCGAGCACGACATGTACTTGCTGCAGGTGAAGGCTCCTAACGAGTCCAAGAACAAGAACGACGTGGCCAAGGTGGTGAAAGTCATTGCCGCCAAGGACGCCACGCTGCCCTTGTCTGAGTCCAAGTGCAAGCTGGTCAAGAAGTAAGCCAGTACCAGGTCTAGGAACGAGGATCGATCATGTTTGAGCTTCTGGGGATCACCCCGCAGTCACTGGTGGCGCAGCTGCTGATTGGCCTGATTAACGGGTCTTTCTATGCGCTGCTGAGCCTGGGGCTGGCGGTGATCTTTGGATTGCTCAACGTGATCAACTTCACCCATGGCGCTCAGTACATGCTGGGCGCCATGCTGACCTGGATTGGTCTGAATGAGTTGGGTAACTGGCTCGGAATCGAGGATGGATTCCAGGTCAGTTACTTTGTCATGCTGCTCGTGGCGCCCCTGTTGGTGGGTGCCTTCTCGATTGTGCTTGAGAAGACTATGCTCAAGCGCCTGTATCACCTGGATCACTTGTATGGCCTGCTGCTGACCTTCGGCTGCGCCCTGGTGATCGAAGGCCTCTTTCGCCATTGGTATGGTGTGCTCGGTGAGTCCTACCCGGTACCCGAAATGCTCGAGGGTGGGCTGCGTGTCTCCGGTCTCTATCTTCCCTACTACCGTCTCTGGGTCGTGGCCCTGGCCCTGATTGTCTGCTTTGGAACCTGGTACTTCATTGAGAGAACCAAGCTGGGCAGCATGCTGCGGGCTGGAACAGAGAACCCTAAACTGCTGCAGGCTTTTGGGGTGAACGTCCCCCTGATGATCACCCTGACCTATGGTGCGGGCTGCGCCCTGGCGGCTTTCGCCGGGGTTCTGGCTGCTCCGATTTATCAGGTGACGGCTGTCATGGGCTCGAATCTGATTATCGTGGTCTTTGCTGTGGTGGTCATTGGAGGAATGGGCTCTATTGCCGGCTCGATTGTGACGGGACTGGCCCTGGGGGTTATCGAGGGCCTGACCAAAGTCTTCTACCCAGAGGCCTCTTCAGTTTCCATCTTCGTCATCATGATTCTGGTGCTGCTCTTTAAGCCCGCGGGCCTCTTTGGAAAGGTTCGCTAAGCCATGCTGACCAAGCCAATGCCCTTCGGTCTAGACAAGACCACCATTGTGATTTTGGCCCTACTTGCGTTGGTGCCCCTGCAGAGCTTTGTCTACGACCTCTTCATGATGAAGGTCTTCTGCTTTGCCATCTTTGCCATGTCGCTCAACCTGCTGCTGGGCTACACGGGTCTGCTCTCATTTGGCCATGCGGCTTTCTTTGGCTCGGCCGCCTACGTCACCTCCCATGCCGTGAAGGAGTGGGGCCTCACGCCAGAGCTCGGCTTGCTGGTGGGGGTTGCTGTCTCGGCCGGGCTGGGCTACGTCTTTGGGTCGCTGGCCATTCGGCGTCAGGGCATCTACTTCGCCATGATCACCCTGGCGCTGGCTCAGGTGATTTACTTCTTGGCCACGCAGATGCCGTTTACCAACGGCGAGGATGGCATTCAGGGCGTGCCACGTGGGGCCTTGTTTGGGCTCATCGACCTGACCAATAGCACCCCCATGTATTACTTCAGTCTGGCGGTCTTTGCGCTGGCCTTCTTGTTGATTCGTCGGATCGTGAACTCACCCTTTGGGCAGGTTCTGAAGTCCATTCGTGAGAACGAGCCCCGGGCCATCTCACTGGGTTTTGATGTGGATCGCTACAAGCTGGTGGCCTTTGTTTTGTCGGCTGGATTTGCCGGTCTGGCTGGAGGTCTAAAGGCTTACGTGCTGCAGCTGGCCTCACTCAGCGATGTCCACTGGCACACCTCTGGCGAGGTGGTCCTAATGACCATTCTGGGGGGCATCGGCACTCTCTGGGGCCCTGTGGCTGGTGCTGCCATTGTGGTGAACCTAAACAACTACCTGGCCAACCTGGGTGGCTGGAGCACCATCACCATGGGTGCGATCTTTGTGATCTGCGTGCTGGCCTTCCGTCGCGGCATTGTGGGTGAGATCGCCCACCGACTCAAGATTAAGCTCTAGCCCACCAGCATTTTTACCGCAAAGCCTAAGAAGAAGACGCCCACGAGCCCCATCCCGGTGGCAGCCCAGCGCGGGTGATCTTCAAACTGTCGGCGCAGTCCAACGCCGGCCACAATCAGCATCCATAGGTAGAGCAGGCTGCAGATCTGCACGACAACCCCAAGACTGACGTAGGCCAGCGCCACCGATGGTGCGTCGGTCCTGACAAACTGGGTGAAGAAGGCCAAGAAAAACAAGATGGCCTTTGGGTTGGTGAGCGACAAGGTCAAGGCCCGCCAATACGGTTGGGGTTGCGGGTGCAGGTGCGTGTGCGGTGAGTCACCGGCTGGGATGCTGGTAGCCAGTGTCTGGTGGGCATCGCCCTCGGTCTCTGCCAAGACCTGGTCTTCATCCAGGGCAGTTGGTGCCCGCCAGCGTGAGAATGCCTCGCGCATGAGTTGAAGACCAATCCAACCCAGGTAGACCGCACCGATGGCCTTGACCACAAGAAAGGCAGTCGGGAAGAGCACCATCAGGGAGGCTGCGCCCGAGGCGGTGGCCACCATCAGAATGGTGTCCCCCGTGAAGATGCCCCAGGCGGCCAGCCACCCACCCGCATGACCATGCCTTGCAGCCGCAGTGATGACATACAAGGAGTTGGGACCTGGCAGCAAGACAATGATGACCGTGCCGATGAGGAACTGCCAGAAGCTGTGGATGCCTAAATCGATCATGTGGGCTGAGGCTTTGAAGGTGGCCGCAGACTGGCCCAGATGGCTGCTGTGACGATCATGCCGCCGCCAATCCACTCCGAGGCTGTAAGCACCTTGCCCGCAAACCAGGCGGCTGAGAGGGCTGCAAAGACGATCTCACTGAGCATGATCAGACTGGTGACCTGGGTGGGCAGCCGCGAGCCCCCGTATTGCAGGCTGTAGTTGGCCAGGGCCAGGCCCAGGGCCAGAACAGGCACCAGCCACCAGGCCTGGGCGCTGGCCTGCAACGGGGAGGAGAGCGAGGGGAATTCCATGCTGTTTTGGAAGACCAGCAGGTTGACCAGGGCCATCAAGCCCAGCACGGAGAGCGGCACCACCCCAGAGCCCAGGTACATGGTGAGTGTGCGTTGGTAGGCCGTGGCCGACTCAAATTTACGCAGATAGACATTGGCGAGTCCAAAGAAGAGACCACCCGCGATCGACAGCAGGTCGGCGAGCAAGGCCCGACCAGCAGGGTTCTGCGCGACTGGCTGCTGGGCGGAGGGCTCAAAGAGCAGCGACCAGCCCAGCACCACTGCTGCACCCGCCAAGGCCAGCACCAGCCGTGCCACTCCCTCGGGGCTGAGTTGCTCTTTGAGCAGCAGGCGGGCAAAGAGGGCAGACCACAGCGGCATCAGATAAAAAAGCAGGACCACCCGAACCACATCGCCCAGGGCCAGGGCCCAGTTAAAGCAGGTGTTGGTCAGACCGTAGAAGAGGCCCATGACCCAGAGCCCCTGGCCCATCTGGCCTCCGACCAGTCTGCGAAAGTCGGCAGGCCTGGCGGCAGCCAGCGCCGAGGACGCCAGCATGTAGGAGAAGGCTGTAGCCCAGAGGATGGACAGGCCCTGGGCCTCAAGCCACTTGTAGGGCAGCCAGGAGATGCCCCAGATAAAGGCATTAAAGAACAGGGCCAGGTGTGCAGTGGTCATGCAGCGGCAGGTTTCTTTCAGTCAATTTGAATGCTGTGGTCAAAGGCCAAGACCTGTGGTGGCACTGGCCCGATCAGAATACAGACCATCAGGCCAGTCAGACCGCAACCAGGCTGCTCGCAAGGGGCCTGCCCAGACAGGAGTCTCTCATGATTGAACTGCGTCCAGCATTACAACGGGGCTATGCCGAGCATGGGTGGCTGAAGTCTTTTCATAGTTTTTCGTTTGCCGACTATTACGACCCAGCCCATGTCCAGTTTGGAAACCTTCGGGTCATCAACGAAGACTGGATTGCTCCGGGCATGGGCTTTGGAACGCACCCGCACCGCGACATGGAGATTGTCACCTATGTCTTGGAGGGGGCCCTGGCCCACAAGGACTCTCTGGGCAATGGCGCAGCCATCTTGCCGGGAGAAGTCCAGCGCATGAGTGCGGGCACGGGCATTGCCCATAGCGAATACAACCACAGCCGATCCGAGACTACGCATCTGCTGCAGATCTGGATTCATCCGAGTCAGCGGGGTGTTGCGCCGGGCTATGAGCAAAAAGCCTTTGGCACCGAGGAAAAGCGTGGTCGCCTTCGGCTGGTGGCCTCACCCGATGGCGATCAAGGCTCTGTCTCGTTTTCCGCTGATGCCAAGATTTACGCGGGGCTCTTTGATGGAAGCGAGTCCGCCAGCCTTGCGCTAGGGGCGGGGCGGCTGGGCTATGTGCACGTGGCCAGAGGAGCGCTTGAGGTGAACGGCCAGACCCTGAAGGCCGGCGATGCCCTGAAGCTGGTGGATGAGCCCCAGGTGCAGGTCTCGTCTGGGCAGGGTGCCGAGGTCCTGGTCTTTGATCTGGCGGCTTAAGGCCAGAGGCC
>CALMJH010000036.1 GCA_937864175.1 uncultured Burkholderiales bacterium | reverse complement strand
CCCCACGGCTAGACGGCCCACCAGGGCCCTCTGTCGACCAGTCTGCAGACTGCTGGCTTGCGGGAAACTGGCCGGGATGCCGGCCGGGATGCTGACCGGGGTGCTGACCTGCAAGTGGGCGGCCTGGCTGGCGGCCATCACGGCAGGCTCCACTGGAGGTGCCACCCCAGGAGTCGCCACCTCAGGAGTCGCCACCTCAGGGGAGGAGGCCGGCGGGTTTGGCTCAGGCGCGGGGGCGCCCTGAACGGATAGGTCTTGCTGCGGAGCCCCTACAGAAGGCGGGACCGTCGGAGTCTCAACGGCCGGCTCATTGGGCAGCGCGAGCATCTTGGAAATGGCGGACTCGGAGAAATGCAGCATGCGGGCATACCGCTCCACCAGGTCGAGGTAAAACAGGGGGTTATAAAAGCTGCGCATATCCCCGGCCTCAATGCCTGCGATCTGGATTCGGTTGGCCCTGAGTTCGCGGGTCATCGACTCCACCGACAGGTTCTGGGCCAGTCGCGCATCTTGTAATCTCTGGCCTATGGCCTTGAGTTGCTCTGCTGGCGGAATGGGCATGGAGCGAGTCATGGCGCCCATGTTATCGGAAGACACCCCACCTTTGATAGGAAAAAAGCTATGGAGACGCTGATTCGCTGGACTGGCCCAGACACCATGTCCTTTGTAGCCGAGACCGGCTCTGGTCACGCATTTGTCATGGATGGCGCCCCAGACGGTGGGGGACGCAACCTTGGGCCCCGGCCCATGGAGGTGGTCTTGTCAGGCAGCGCAGCCTGCACGGCCTACGATGTGGTCCTGATTTTGCGAAAAAGTGGCATGGACATCCAGGCCTGCACGGTCAGCGCCCAGGCTGAACGGGCCCAGACAGACCCCAAGGTCTTCACCAAGATCGTGCTCACGTTTCGGATTTCTGGCCGACAACTCAAAGCAAGCCTGGTCGAGCGGGCGATCGCCCTGTCCCACGAGAAATACTGCTCTGCTACAAAAATGCTGGGCCTCACGGCCGAGATCACCACCCACTACGAACTGACCGAACTCGCTGGGGAATGAAAAATCCCGCCGAGTGCTTGCGCACGGGGCGGGATGGTTCGGAGCAGACGAGACTTACTTGGCGATCAGCAGGTCGGCCCGGCGGTTCTCTGCGTAGGCCGCCTCGGTCTTGCCCTTGTTGCGGGGCTTCTCTTCACCGTTGCTGACGGTCTCAATGCGGGCGCCATCGGCACCCAGGGCCTGAAGGCCGATGCTCACAGCTTCGGCGCGGCGATTGCCCAGGGCCAGGTTGTACTCAACCGTGCCACGCTCGTCGGCATTGCCTTCAATGCGAACCTTGGCAGACTTGTCCAGGGCCAGGTAGTTGCCATAGGCGGAGACGGTGGCGTGATACTGCTTCTTGATATCGAATTTGTCGTAGTCGAAGTAGACGGCGGACTCGACACTACCGAGACGCTTCTTGGCCAAGGCAAGGGCGTCCGCTGCTGCTTTGGCGGCTGCATCTGAAGCGGCTTTGGCCGAATCAACGGGGGCGGAAGTTGAGGCTTGTTGGGTGGCACAACCGGCCAGAGTAAGGGCGGCAATCGCTGCAACAACGATGGATTTCATTCAAAACTCCTTCCTAGGGGCATCTCGAGTAGTTTTTGTCTTACGATGCGTAGTCTTCCAACTGCGCTAACACAGTGCACTATAAGCCCACTAAAAGTTTGCTGCAAATGGTTTCCCCCAAAGAACCCCCTCTCACCAGCCTCTCCCACGGCGGCGGTTGCGGCTGCAAGATCGCGCCCGGCGTCCTGGCCGAGATTCTTCAGTCCAGCACCAACCTGCCTGTTCCGCCAGAGCTCCTGGTCGGCATCGACACAGCCGACGACGCAGCCGTCTACCAACTGACTCCAGAGCTGGCTCTCATTGCCACCACCGACTTCTTCATGCCCATCGTGGACGACCCCTTCGACTTCGGGCGTATCGCGGCCACCAATGCCATCTCAGATGTCTATGCCATGGGGGGCAAGCCCATCATGGCCCTGGCCATCGTGGGCATGCCCATATCGGTTTTGTCCAAAGAGACCATTGGCGCCATCTTGTCGGGCGGTCAGGCGGTCTGCAAAGAGGCGGGCATTCCCATTGCGGGTGGCCACACCATCGACTCAGTCGAGCCTATCTATGGCCTGGTGGTCATGGGCCTTGCCCATCCTGACCATGTCCGCCGCAATGCGTCGGCCAAAGCAGGTGACGACATCATTCTCTCCAAGCCCCTGGGCATTGGGGTCTTGTCGGCTGCGCTCAAAAAATCCCTGCTCGATGAGAACGGCTACCGGACCATGATCGACTTGACCACGCGGCTCAACAAGCCGGGTGCTACGCTGGCCCAGCGGGCTGGTGTCCATGCCATGACCGACATCACAGGCTTTGGGCTGGCTGGCCACTTACTAGAAGTCGCCAGGGGCAGCGGCCTGCAGGCCCAGGTTCAGTGGTCGTCTGTTCCCAAGATTGCCTCGGTAGAGAGCCTGATGGCTCAAGGCTGCATAACCGGGGCGTCGGAGCGCAACTGGAGTGCCTACGGCCATCAGGTCCAGTTGTCTGCAGACCTTCCCCCGCATGCCCAAGCCCTGCTCACCGATCCCCAGACCAGCGGGGGCCTGCTCATCACCTGTGCCAAAGACCAGACCAGCAAACTTCTCAGGCTCTTGCAGACAGAGGGATTTGAGCAGGCAGCGGTCATTGGAGAAATGAACAAACCAGCTCGCAAGGGGGCTGGTCGTCCGCGACAAGACCAAGCAGCGCAGTCTCCTGCGCTCTTGGTCCTCTCTTAAAACTTCTGGGCGGGTCTAGCGAACTAGGTGAACTAGCGGGCCTCGGCGCCGCCAGTGATGCGA
>CALMJH010000035.1 GCA_937864175.1 uncultured Burkholderiales bacterium | reverse complement strand
GCAGCCCAGACGCCAATCTGCGCTCGATGGAACAAAGCTCGCGCAGTTGCGTAGACAAAAAATGCTGCACCGCCCAGTGCCAGCGGTTGCAGCCAGCGCACACAGCCTTCCCGACTAAACAGTCCGCTCGAGGCTGAACCTGGGTCTGGGCAGGCCAGGGTGGCCGCGGATAGTGCCCAGGCGATAAATGGGGGCTTTGAGTAGTAGCCAAACTGCAACTCACGTGACCAGACCAGGTATTGCGCTTCGTCCACCGACAGGGGCACTGGCCAGACCCAGGCCATGACTACTCGAGCGAGTACCAAGGCGAACAGCCCCAGCAGCAGGGCGCCCAGAACGCGAGATTTCACGGAAAAGCTGTCGGCAAGCATGGCTCCATGATACGGATGTTGGCCAGGCCCAATTGATGAGAAAATCTACCCATGTCGTCAGCCCCCCAGTTCGTCCATCTGCGCCTGCACTCGGAGTTTTCGATTGTCGATGGCATCACCCGGCTGGACGGTGCGGTGGCCAAGGCCAAGGCCGATGGCCAGACTGCACTGGGTCTGACGGATCTGGGCAACACCTTTGGCTTTGTAAAGTTTTACAAGGCCGCCCGCGGCAGGGGCGTGAAGCCTATCTTGGGCGCCGATGTCTTTATTGCCAACTCAGCCGACCGCGACAGCCCGTTTCGGGCGTTGCTGCTGATCCAGAACGACCAGGGCTATAGAAACCTTTGCGAGCTTCTTTCTAAGGCTTGGCTCAGCAATGTTCATCGGGATCGCGGCGAGATCGACTTTGCCTGGCTGCCAGACTATTCGGAGGGCCTGATCTGCCTCTCGGGCGCTCAGAAGGGTGAGATCGGTCAGGCGCTGCTCAAGCAGACCGACCAGGGCCTTGAAGAGGCTCTGCAGGCGGCCAGTCGCTATCAACAGATTTTTAAAGACCGCTTCTTCATCGAACTGCAGCGCGCTGGGCTGCCCGGCGAGGACGTCTACGTGCGGTCGGCCCTTCGGGTTGCGGCCGAACAAAAGATGCCGGTGGTGGCGACTCACCCCGTTCAGTTTTTGGACAAGGAAGATTTCCAGTCTCATGAGGCAAGGGTCTGCATTGCCGGTGGGGAGACCCTTGGCAACCCGCGTCGTCGGCGCGACTTCACCGATCAGCAATACCTGGCCAGCCAGGCTGAGATGGCCGAGCGTTTTGCCGACATCCCGCAGGCCTTGGCTAACAGCGT
>CALMJH010000034.1 GCA_937864175.1 uncultured Burkholderiales bacterium | reverse complement strand
TTTGCGCTGAAACAAAACATCAGCACCCTGGGCAATCGAATTAATGAGTTGGGCGTGGCGGAACCCATCGTTCAACAGCAGGGCGCCGACCGAATCGTGGTGCAACTGCCTGGCGTACAAGACACTGCAAAAGCCAAAGACATCCTTGGTCGCACCGCCACCCTGGAAATCCGCATGGTGGACGATAGCCCCGAGGCCCAGTCCGCCCTGGCGGCTGGTCGCAGTCTGCCCGGACTCGACCTCTACCAGGAGCGAGGTGGGCGAGCCCTGCTGCTTAAGAAAGAAGTGGTGCTCACGGGGGAGAACCTGACCGACGCCCAGGCTGGCTTTGACTCCCAAAACCCAGGAGAGGCCGCTGTACACCTAACCCTAGACGGCAAAGGCGCCAGAATATTCCGGGATGTCACCCGCGACAACATCGGCAAGCGGATGGCTATTCTGCTGATTGAAAAAGGTCGGGGCGAAGTGGTGACGGCGCCCGTGATTCGCTCAGAAATTCCGGGCGGCCGAGTCCAGATCTCAGGCAGCATGACCACTCTAGAGGCCGCCGATACCGCCCTGCTACTGCGGGCTGGCTCATTGGCAGCGCCAATGGACATCATTGAAGAGCGCTTGATCGGCCCAAGTCTGGGCGCCGAGAACATCGCCAAAGGTTTTAACTCGACCCTCTATGGCTTTTTGGTCATTGCTATCTTTATGGCCGCCTACTACAGCCTGTTTGGAGTGGTCTCGGTCTTGGCCCTGACGCTCAATCTACTCTTGCTCTTTGCGCTGTTGTCCCTGATGCAGGCCACCCTGACCCTGCCCGGGATTGCCGCCATCGCCCTGACGCTGGGTATGGCCGTCGACGCCAACGTGCTGATCAACGAGCGAGTTCGAGAGGAGCTACGAGAAGGCGCAAGTCCGCAGGCGGCCATTGCTACGGGCTATGACAAGGCCTGGGCGACGATTCTCGACTCCAATATCACCACCCTGATCGCGGGTATAGCGTTGCTGGCCTTTGGCTCTGGCCCGGTTCGTGGCTTTGCAGTAGTCCACGTGTTGGGCATTCTGACCAGCATGTTCTCGGCGGTCTTCTTTAGCCGTGGCCTGGTGAACCTCTGGTACGGCGGCCGCAAGGTCAAGACACTGTCAGTCGGCTAGACGGGAGGCGCCAAAATGGAATTTTTCAAGATAAAAAAAGACGTGCCGTTTATGCGGCATGCCAAGCTGCTCAATGCCATCTCGCTACTCACCTTCTTGGCTGCTGTGGCCTTCATTGGCTGGCGGGGCCTGGCCTTGAGCATCGAGTTCACCGGCGGTACGGTCATGGAGGTGAGCTATGTTCAGGTTGCCCCCGTGGAAAAGGTCCGGTCGGTTGTCGAAAAGCTTGGCTACGCAGACGCTCAAGTCCAGAAGTTTGGTAGCTCTAAGGACGTTCTGATTCGCCTGCCCCTGCGTGGCCAAGACAGCAACGCCCAGGCTCAAATGGTGTTTGCAGCCCTGCAAAACCTAGAGACCAACAACCCCGCTCAATTGCGACGTGTGGAGTTTGTGGGCCCACAGGTGGGTGCGGAGTTGGCTTCGGATGGTCTGATTGCCCTGGCGTTTGTGATTGTAGGCATCATGATTTACCTGGCGCTTCGCTTTGAGTGGAAGTTTGCGGTCGCAGCCATCATCGCCAACCTGCACGACGTGGTGATTATTGTGGGCTTTTTTGCGGCCTTTCAGTGGGAGTTCTCACTCTCGGT